>CAVQLC010000016.1:0-338536 GCA_963713255.1 uncultured Actinomycetota bacterium | reverse complement strand
GGGCGGGCGGGCAAGGTGGGTCCCACCCCAGGAGGCCGCCGTGCGCCAATCTCTCGCCGCGCTCGTCATGTCCTTGGCGATGTCCATCGCTGTCCCCGGGCGATCGGGCGATCGCGACTCCCCAGCCCGCCACCACGGTCTCGTCCGTGGTGCCGAGCCTGGCAGGTGACGCCGACAGTGGCTCCCCCGGCCCCGGCGTGCCTGGCCCCGGGGCCTCGTCACCTACGTCGATCGCACCCGGTACCCCGAGGCCGTCCGGTTGGCCGTGCATGCATGGAACTCCAGCAGCATGCGGTTCCGTTTCGTCAAGGCGAAGCGCGCGCGCAAACGCCCAGCTGGTGATAGAGCACGAACAAGGCATGCCCTGTGCGTTCGGAGTCGCCTCGGTCGGCTACGCCCCGCGCGCCTACGCCCGCGTCGGCGGGCGGGATCAGGACGGTGACCCCTGCCCCGTGGCCCGAGGTGGCGCTGAAGACCACCCACGAGCTGGGCCACGTGCTGGGGCTCAACCACATCCCGGAGTCGACGTGCGCCACCATGAACCCGACCACCACCAATGGCGTCGCCCCCACCGGTTGTCTCGCGCCCGACGACGAGGCCAAGCCCGGCAGGTGGTGGTGCCGGATGGTCGCCCGCCCGGACATCCGACGGGCGAAGAGGTTGTACGGCGGCAGGGTGCTTGAGCGATCGCCGGAGTGGTGCAACGCCTACCCGATGATCCCGCCGACGGGTCCGGTGAGCGCCACCTCGTCCGGCGTGAGCAACGCGATCCGGCTGTCGGTCACGCGCGCCCCGGAACCAGTCGTGCCGGACTGGGTGCTCGATGGCGACTACGCAACCGAGCCGGGCGTGGAAGTGCACGTCACCAACGACGGATGTGTCAGCTCTCCTGAGAGCACCCGCACCTACCTGACGACAGCCTCGTGGGGCACCATCCCGATGGGCGGGTCGATGGAGCTGATCGCCTTCGCGCCCGACCTGGTGTTCCCGGGCAAGACGTGCGTGACCGTGTGGCAGTACGACGCCGGCTCGAACTACTCCGACCTGCCGACCAGTGCCGTGGTGCAGCAGGCCCCTCCCGCCGACTGACCTGGTTCACATCGCGCACGTGTCCGAGCGAGAGAGCCCCGCCCTGCGCGTCGGGACACTCCCGCGAGACTCCGCACCGCCCGCCTCGACTGCAATCTAGGAAGCGCACTCATCTCGGCATGACAGCGCAGATCGCGGCAGATGCGGACGTTCACGCCACGCTTGCTCAATGACGCCGGGGTGGCTACATCTCTCGAGAACTGAGCACGCAGAACTCGTTGCCCTCAGGATCCGCCAGCACCGTCCAAGTCGCGTCATCCGGTTGACCCACATTAATCCGTCTGGCGCCGAGCTCCTCAAGGCGCTCGATCTCCGCCTCACGGTCCTGGCTGATGTCGGCGGCCAGGTCGATGTGCAACCGGTTCTTGATGCGCTTGCCGTCGGATACGGGGACGAAGACCATCCCGGGGCCAATACGTTCCCAGGGGGTTTGCTCGATCAGGGTCTCGTCGGCCCACGACGGAACGATCACGCATTCCTTGTCCGACTCATGGATGACTGTCCAGTCGAGAGCCTCTGCCCACCACGTCGCCTGCTTCCTCACGTCCTGGCAGCCGACAACCAACGTGTACCACCGAAGTGTCATGTCCCCGAGGCTCTTTCGTGGGTTGCGTCGGGGGGACTATCCCCACGGTCACCTCAGGCGCGTTGTCATCGGGCGAGTCGCGCGCCCACAGCGGCATGTGGGGACGATGCAAGGTCGGCCTATGGGCTCACGATGCGCATTGCTGTGTCCGGTTCACCTGTGAAGCCGAGGATGGTGCCGAGCACGCTCTGGTCGCCGTCGAACTGGATGCCGTCGCTGCCGGTTCCCGACAGCAGGGCGAGCAGTTGGGGGTGGGTCAGGGTGATGGTGAGATCGGCGGGCTCGTCGCGGTTGGTGGGGTGGTGGATCAACGCCCCGTTGGACAGCTCCATGCGGTAGTTCTCCCCGGAGCCGGTGAGCTGCCAGCGGATGGATGCCGTGGTGTCCCACGCGCGTTCGCCGTCGATGCGCACGGCGATGCTGTCGAAGAGCTGGGTGACGGTGAGTGCGGCCATAACGGCGCTGGCGTCCACGGGGACCGGCTGGGGTGGCTCGCGCAGTTCCTTGGCGCCGAGCATGAAGATGTTGCGCCAGGTTCCGGCTTCGGAGCCGTACCCGAGCCGGGTCAGGATGTCGGCCAGGAGGTCGATTGCGCCTTGGTGGTCGGGCTGTGCGAAGACGGCGTGGCTGGCCAGCTCGGCGGCGAAGCGTAGGTCGCCGCGGTCGGCGAAGTCCTGGGCTTTGGCGACGGTCTCGTCGATGCCGCCGAGGGCTTCGACGTACCGGGCGCCGGCGGCCTCGGGTGGGTGCTGCCAGAAGTGTGCGGGGTTGCCGTCCCACCAACCCAGGTAGAACTGGTAGATCGCCTTGATGTTGTGGTTGGCGGTGCCGTAGTAGCCGTGGGTGTGCCACTGGGCGTCGAGGCGGGCGGCATCGCCAGTATCTCGGCGATCTCGCTGGCGACAAACCCCTGGTTGAGCAGCCGCAGGGTCTGGTCGTGCAGGTACGCGTACAGGTCACGCTGCTGGCGCATGAACGTGGTGATGTTCTGCGTGCCCCAGGTCGGCCAGTGGTGCGACGCGAACACGACATCGGAGTCGGCCGCGAACAGCTCGATCGCCTCGGCGAGGTAGCGCGACCACATCCGGGCGTCACGAACCTGCGCGCCGCGCGGGGTAAGGATGTTGTGCAGGTTGTGGGTCGCGTTCTCAGCCATGCACAGGGCCCGCCGGTCGGGGAAGTAGAAGTTCATCTCAGCCGGCGCCTCGGTCCCGGGGTCACCTGGAACACAATCCGCACCCCGTCAACGGTCTCTTCCTGCCCGGTGTGGGTGATGTCCACCGTGGGCGGAGCAGCCCGACCGACCCTTCGGACGCACCCGCCCCCAGCCCGATGCCGACCCGGCCGGTGGCCGAGACCGGGACGCCGCTGCCGGTCTGGTACATCCCGCGGCGCAGCATCGCGGTGCCGGCGTAGACGTTCTCAGAGACCGCGTGCTCCAGGAACCGCTGCGGGGCGATGATCGGCACATCGGTGTCGCCGTCCACGACGCCGAGGACACCACCGAAGTGGTCGATGTGGGAGTGCGTAAAGATGACCGCCCTCACCGGCCGGTCGCCGCGGTACTCCCGGTACAGCGCCCAACCAGCGGCGGCCGCCTCGGAAGACGTGGCCGGGTCGATGATGATGACGCCCGTGTCGCCCTCGACGAGAGTCATGTTCGAGATGTCCAGGCCGCGGATCTGGTAGATACCCTCGGTCACCTCGAATAGGCCCTGGATGGCGGTCAGCTGGCTCTGCCGCCACAGACTCGGGTTCACCGTCTCAGGGCACTCACCAGCCGACGCCCGCTCGAACGCGTCCGCGTCATAGACCACGCGCCCATCGGCGCCGGTGATCACGCCTGGCTCCAGCCGCGCGATCAACCCCCGCTCCGCGTTATCAAAATCGGTACGGTCAGCGAAATCAGCGGGCACGGCGAACTCCAGAGGCTGGATCGGGAGACTCACCCTGCCACAAGCCATTGCATGGGGCACGCCGCAGATGAACAGCCAGAGAACCGCCATCCGACAGACAGATTCCCAATGCGTCACCTACATCCGCTCATCGGCGGAAGAGAGCGCTTCGCCTCGCTCACTCGCGGCGGTGTGACGCGGCTGAGGCGTGGCTGGTTGGGGAGCTCATGGCCCTCAGGCGCTTACGGGCACCTTCCGGGGTGGGTCAACTTGCCGAGGTGGGATCTCATTCGATCGCCTCGCGGTGCACCCAGTCGACGAGGTCGTCGCACGCAAGGGCGCGCACGCGCGCTGCGTACCGGCCGAGGTCGGCGTTGTCGAGGAGGTCGCGCCACTGGCCACTCGTGCCGTGGCTGAAGAACGCGGCGGGGTCGATCCACTGCTCTGGGCCAGCGTCGGGGACGGTCGTGTCGGCCCTGCTGCGCATCGACTCGAACGTCGCCGCGTTGACCAGACGGGGCCACCGGTGCTCCTCGACGTCGATGCCGAGTCGGGTGGCCAGCTGTCGCATCTGCCCCTCCAGGTCGGCCTTCAGGTCGTCGTAGTGCAGGTGCACGACGTCGAGATCATCGGCGGCGTCGCGGAACGTCTGGAGGTGCTCGACGGTACGCCGCAGCGACGACCCGATCTGTGTCGAGGGCGTCTCGTCGTCGACCCACTGCCAGAAGCGGTCCCGCTCGCCTTCGGGGCGCGGCGGCTGTGCTCGCAACGGTCCGAGCTCGATACCGTCGATCGCTGCGGCCTGTTCGCGGACTTTGAGGAACGCCCCGATGTCCATGTTGTCGATGTGGTGGTCGATCGACAGCGCAACGTCGCGGGGGTCGCGCCCGACGCAGATGTAGGTGACCGTCGGATCGTGGGGTATCCCGTCGAGCGGGGTGTGGGTCTTGATGAACCGGCGGTGACTCTGGGCTTGCAGGTCCGCGAACACCTCCGTGCGGGCGCGGGTCTCCATGTCGATCCACGGCGAGAGCCTGTTCAGCGGGAGAGGGAGCTCCGGTTCTTGCAGGATGAGCAGCGCGCAGATCATCTGCGTCCACGTCGTCCCGCACTTCGGCGGCGGGGCGATGATGATGTCGCCGGGTCGAAGCTCGAAGCCGTCCCAGCGGTTGCTGTCGTACATGGTCCCGACATAGCGGCGCACAAGCGTCATCCTCGCAGCGGTTCCGATCCGGACGCTCCACCGCACGCGACCTCCTGATCAGGCTCACGCCCGTCGTGGCCCGCCGTTCCACCCCATCCCGCACGGGACCCGCTCTACTCAGCCGTGGCCCACCGATGGAGTCGATCCGGATAGCCGCGGCGTACGCTGTCTGCTGCATTGCCCAGCAGTCAGGAGGCCCCGTGCGAGTCATCTTGAAACTTTGCGGCGCACCCTGGCTGAAGCGGCGAGCGCGGTGATCTACATCGTCGTCGGACTCCTCGTCCTGATCGTCGTGTTGGTCATCGAGAACGCTCGTCGCGGGGGTCCGGAGGCCAGGCGACACGGTGGTGGCCATGCTGACGACGGAGGGGACGGCGGCGGATCTGCCTGACTGGTTCCGCCCACAGCGCGGCATGAGAGTGCGGTTGCCTACCGGGTGGGCATCGCGTACGACTGGCCGTCCTCGCGCTGAGTCCACATGCGTAGCTCGCCGTCGCACCACACCCCGTCGACCAGGACCTCAACGTCAGGCCGCTCGTCAGGGCGGTAAACACGGCACTGATCCACGCGATCGACGCTAGACGCCCCGCCGACTTGGCGGCCGGCCGGATCGAAGTCGGGAGCCCCGGCCATCGAGACCGGGGGTTGGTGCGGTGGCCGGGGCTGGCAGGGCATCCGCGGCCTGCGCCCCCCAGCTCGGACCGCGCACGCCCTACTCCAAGCACTCTTCTGGACTCCACGGGCGAGGGCCATCCCCTGCGTCGGGTATCCGGACAGCCCGCGCCGGAACGTTGCTGCGTGCAGGGGGGCCCACCCGGCCGCCTCCCCCGCGTCGCCGGGGGCGGTTCTCGCGTGTGGCGGCTCCCATGAACAGCTCAACCACCCGAGATCACGACCCTCGCTCGCAAGGTACCTTCAAGCTCAGCCTGGCGGTAGGCGGCGAAAACCACCCCGCCAGTGCGCGCGTCGCTGGTTGGGTGTCAAGGCCGTGTGTGGTCGCCTGACACCCAACTGCGCGAACCAGAAGATGTCCTCGACAATCACGGACCAGCCCCCTGTGCTGACCCGTTCATCCTTGGATCGAGCCCCGGCGGTGGGCCGGCTCGTCGTTCATCGCCGGGGTTCGGCGGCCCAGTTGTCGCCTTTTGGATGTGGCTACCGGCGTCGCGCGCGCCTGCCGTGAAAGTGCTGGCTCGCTACCCGTTGACCCGGCTGACGTGCTGGTGCTTGAGGTCGGCGCTGGTCGGGCTTGCACACGCGGGTGCCTGTTCACGTGGCTAGGTTTCGTCCAAGGCCGACGGGGGCTGGATGGGACGCCGAACCGCCCCGCCCCACACGCATGTGGGAACGGGGCGGTCACGCTCGTCCGGTGTCAGAGGGCTCGGACTAGGACCCTCCGGAGACCCACTAGCGCTGTCGAAAGTCCGACAGCGAGGAGCCCTAGGGCGTCATGCACGGAGCGCGCGTAGAAGTGCCGCACTGAGGTCAGCGGTTGCTGTCGACAGTGTCGTCGTAGTAGTCGCGGCTGCCGGACTTGGCGAGGCCGCGGCTGATCATGTAGCCGATGGTGAGAAGGCTGATGTAGAACCAGGCCTCCTGGGCGCCGAAGTCGCTGGCCTCGTCCGCCACCGCTGAGGCGATGAGGACGCCAAGCACGGCGACCACGTAGGCGATGAGCTCGGTGGTCTTGAACGATGCCTTGGTCTCGGTGCTGACCCGGCGAGTGGTGCGGCTGGTGCGGCTGGTGCGGTGGTCGGCGTCGTTGTACGCGGCGCTGTTCGACATTGCTGAACTCCTAAAAAACCGTCTCTGTGACGGCGGTTACCTGCGAGGTGCATCCGTTGATGCACTCGTTCGACCCCTCTATGAACTGGGGTCTTGTTGAGACAGTAAGCAAGTCCGCCTCGCGCCAGCACACCCCACCGGGTAACTCTGACAATAATGCGTGTGGGCTGGCGCACACGACGTCGTATCTAGCTCGGACTGATCGCCGAGCTCTTGGCCGTGCAAGCGGACGTCGACGGAACGATGGAGGCGCGAAGCGAGATTGGCAAGTCGAGATCCGTCGTGAGCTTCATGACCCTGACTGGTCAGATGGAGTTGAACGACGCGCACGCAAGCGGTGTTCGTAGGTGCGTTGGAATCAAGAACTCACCCTTGGGGGCGAAGACCAAGCGCGGAAGGTCCGCGTAGCGTCGAGACAGATGCGGACGCCACCCGCACCTGCTGGGAAAACTGAATAGTCCCCCGCAAGGGATCATTGTTGGGGCCACCCGGTCGAGAGAGACCGGGTGGCCCTCTCGCATCTCTGGCTCAGGTCGAGAAACTGACTCAAGCGCACACACCCGGTGACCGAAAGCGAGGTCGATGACATGGCTGTCCCTCACAGTTGGACGACCACCGGTGCGCCCCATGTTCGAGCCGCGACCTGCGCGATGCGAGCGGATACTCCGGATCATCCAGCTTCCTGAACCTCGCCCCGCTACCAGTCCGCTCGCCTCCGGTCACTCGGGGGAGCTGGCTGCCTCCGCGTGGGCCACGAGCTCTTGAGCCACCAACCGCACGCTGACCACGCGGTTCACTGCGGTCCGCTGCAGCAGAGCGAAGGCCTTGACCTCGGAGAGCTCATAGCGCTCCATCACGATCCCCAGTGCCTGGCCGATCATGCGTCGCTCGGCCAGCGTGGTCTCGCGGTCTTGGTACTCGGCCGCGTACGCCAGCGCGGTGGCGGAGTGATGCGCGAACAGGTCGGTCAACACCGCCGTGTCGTCGAAGGCGCCGGACCGGTGCGAGTACAGGTTCAGCACCCCACGCGCCCTGGCGGTGTCGAACAGCACGACGGCGACCTGAGCCCGCACACCTGCCCTCACCGCGACCGCCCCGTAGGCGGGATAGCGAACATCCCGGGCCAGGTCGGAGGTGGTGACGGCGGGCGCTTGGCCCGGCCCGAGGGTGCCGCCGGCGCCAGCGCGCGCCACCAGGTCATCGCGCAGCGTCTCGATCGGATCGCGAACACGCGCTCCGCGCGGGTCCGGCGTACCACCCGCCGAGTGTCCCCGGGGATCCTCACTGCCGGCACGGAACTCTGTGGACGATCCAGAAGGGTCGGTCACGTCGACGGCCGGTCCCTCCTTGAGCGCCCGCTGCACGCGGTCCAGGCGTGCCGCGGTGTCCGCGGCTAGTTCAGGTGCTGCCGCGACCACGCCCGCGACGGGCTTCGGCCCGGTGTCCACCGAGCCGGTCGCCGCGGCCGTCTCGAAGCGGCCGTCGGCGTGCTCGACGGCGATGGTTGCTCCGTCGACGTCCGGCAGCAACTCCACAGCGGCATCGGTCACCCGGCTCAGCGTCTGTGCCAGGTCGCCGGGCCTCAGCGCGGCGTGTAACTCAGCCATGACGGCCACCAGGTCACGGCTGTTGGTCACGATCTCGACGGTACCCGCTTTCGCGTCCGTGGACCGCGCGTCCGCGTCGAGCGGACCCCGCAGGGCGCAGATGCGCCACTCCGGTGAGTGCTCACGTCGCCGGCGCGCTGTTCACTCGTCTTCAGGTGTTCTAGCCGTACTGATCGGGCACGTTGGTCGGGTTCGTGTGACGACACGATCTGAATGAGCTTGGAAGGCGAAGACCTCCGGGCGTGAAGTGAGTTGTCTAGGAACCGCTCCACGACCCAGGAGGTCTTCGTGTCCCACGCTAACGCTGCCCTGACCCCCGTTGCTCATCACTCCGACGCACGCACCACCCAGCACTACGACCGCCCCCGCAGGAACCTCGACCGACACGGCGTCCACTTCCTCACTTCCTGCGTCGGCGGCGCCTCAACGGTCGTAGCGGTCGACTACGACCCGTCTGGCGCAACGACCGGAGGATCGGTGCGCGTGGTAGGTCCAGTTCGGGCCTGCGTCAGCGATGTGGCCGTGGGTGGCAGCCACGCCGTTGCTGCCGTAGCGGCCCGATTGACGCACCGAAACATGGGCGGCCGGCCAGCCGTCGCGCGCCGACTTCCAGTGAGCCCTCGTCGCCCAGAAGCTCTCGAGCCTTTTCGTCCTCCAGGCCGCCGGCCCCGAATTGTCGTTGACTGGCGCGGCACGCGCGAGGATGCTCAGACAAAAGATCTGAATGGTGGGGCCGCGGTGCCGTTACTAGGCAATTCGCAGGCACATCTCGGGCGCCGGGTGATCGCCGTATCGATGTCACAAGGGGCGTGTCATGAGACGTGGTTTGGCTCGGTTGTCACCTAATCGGTCCATCGCGGTCACCGCAGTCGCAGTCGCTGCGCTATTAGGTGCGCTCGGTGTCTCCACCGCATCGGCCAAACCACGAGTGGGATCCGACGCTAGCGAGGTGACCCACTGGAACCAGGTTGCGGTGACGACGCTTGCCGCAGTTCCGGGACCCAACGGCGGCGCACCTCCTGCATTCGCCATAAACATGGGCATGGTGCAGGGCGCCGTGTACGACGCAGTCAACGCGATCGGGCCGAAGCAGCATCGGCCATATCTGCTCAACGGGCGTACCGGTGCGAGGGCGTCCGTCGACGCCGCTGTCGCAACGGCTGCCTATGACGTGCTCTCAGAACTGGTCGCGGCGGCACCGGAGAGGGCACCGTTCCCCGGTCGCTCGGGACTCCTGAGCACGCTGTCTTCCACCTACGCAGCCTCGCTCGATGCGATCGACGACGACTCGTTCAAGAAGCAGGGCATCGCGGTGGGACATGCGGCGGCCCAGGCGATGCTCAAGGCGAGGGAGGGCGACGGACGGTTTGGACCGTCTCCGTGGGTGTCGAACCCTGCGCCCGGTCACTGGCAGCCGCTTGTCTCTGGCGGCGTACCGGCCCTTGACCCGACTCCGTGGGTGGGAAACGTGAGGCCGTTCCTCATCCAGACTTCCTCGCAGTTCCGTTCGGCGCCACCGCCTGCGCTTGGCAGCCAGCAGTGGGCGACGGAGTTCAACGAGGTCAAGAGCCTGGGCAGAGCCACCGGTTCGACCCGGACCGACGAGCAGACCTACATTGCCAGGTGGTGGCAGAGCGCACCCATTCTGAGTTGGAACGAAGTCGCTCGGCAACTCATCACACGGACCGATCTCGACGCCGCCGACAGCGCGAGGCTCCTCGCGCTGCAGAACTTGAGCGGGGCGGACGCGGCGATCAACTGCTGGAACGACAAGTACCACTTCGACTTCTGGCGGCCGTGGAACGCCATTCCACGAGCGTTGGAGGATGGGAACCCCGCAACGGATCCCGACCCGACCTGGACGTCGCTTCTCGTCGCGCCGTATCCCGAGTGGACCTCGGGGCACAACTGCCTCGATGCCGCAAACGTCGCCGTGCTGCGGATGTTCTTCGGTGACGACCCGGTGGGGGGGCCGTTCCAGATCACAAGCACGTTCGTCAATCCCGGAGGGCCCGCTGTGCGGATGTTCGACACGTTCACGCAGCCACTCGCCGAGCTCATCGAGGCACGAATCTGGGCTGGCCTCCACTATCGCAGCGCTGATGTGCAAGGCCAGATTCTCGGTCGGAACGTCGCGAACTACGGGGCCGCGAACTACTTCCAACCGGTAGGCAACTGACCATCCGCAAGACGGAGGCCGCTGCCACGCCCGCCGTCGACCCACCGGTGACGGGGTCTGACTCATGTCGGGTCGCGCGATGAGTCGATGGTGGCGGGTGGGCGGCTCGAATCCCGCTGGGCGTTCCTCCGCCACGAGCCATTCCGCACCGGAGTAGACAGGACACGAGGTGGACCAAGCACTGGCCATATCTTGCCCGGTCAACGTACGAGCAGGGACTCTTCCAAGAGCACCTGGCGCTTGTCCGGGTAGCCGACGGGCAGCACGTAGGTCCCGCGGGTATGGCGGTAGAGCACCCGCCAGTGCCAGTAGCCGCGATAGATGGAGGCCGAGCGCTGCAACGTGCGGGCATACTCCGTGACGGCTTGCACGTAGTGGTCGGAGGGGTTGTAGTGCCAGAGGGCCTCGGTCATGTCGCCGCGTGCGCCGTTGGCCCTCAGGAGGCGAGCGGCGGCGAGAATCGCATCTCGAGGGTCGTTGATGTCCCCGCCGGCGCCGTACACAGCCCAGGTCGAGGGGATGAACTGCATCGGCCCGAGGGCGCCAGCCGTGCTGGCACCGCGGATCCGGCCCATCCGGGTCTCGACTAGGTGTATCGCCGCCAGGTAGGTCCATGGCACGCCGGTGCGACGTTGCGCCTCCCTGTAGTAGCCGAGCAGCTCCTCGGGCGGGGGTGGCGAGACGATGCGCCATCGCGGCATTGTCGTCTGCGGGTCAGTAAGCATACGAAGCCTGGCGGCGGCGCGCACGATGCCGCGGGTGGCCTGTGCCGTCTCTGGCTGCACTCGGGCCAGCACCTCGTGCGGAGCTCTGCGGACGCAGCCGCCAGGGTGCGCACGGCGAGCTGTTGGAACCGCCCCGCCGTGCGTACGTCGGCCTCGCTGGCCCTGCGGTCCCGCAATGTCGCCACCGCGAGATCGAGCTGGCTGGCGAGTTGGGCAACGCTCTGCGTCGTCGGCATCGGCAGCAGAGTGCTGAGCCCTGCCTCAGTTGAGGAGGGAGGAGCAGACGACGCGGAGCGCTCCGGCTCCGTCCGGCCGTTGGAGCTGTCTGGGGCGGTGCAGGAGGCGAGTAGACAGGCGAACACCAGGGCTGTGACCATCCCTCGACCACTCACCTGCCTCATGTGCCTGTCCTACACCCGACCCAGCACGGCAGGGCGGTCGGCGACAAGGCGCGCCGCTGGGACTCCTGGCCGACACGCTCGGCCAGATGTACGGAACCGCGGTCCTCTAGGCGCCCGGTAGCCCCTGCCGGACGGCTCGAGGTCACCTGTGCCGCCGAGACCGACGCGGAGACCGTCGCGATCAACTGCAGACCTTCCCAGCGCGGGCATCGGGGACAGATCACGCCACGCTGCCTCGGTTTCGTGACTGACTTGCGGCACAGCCGATGGTTGCACCCGCGCCGAGGGCGGCTGGGACAGCCGAGGTTGCCGCTGCGGCACCAGCCCTGCTACTTCGGGGGGATCTGCGCGTCGTCGTCGGTCTCGCGCAGCATGCCGGCGAGTGTCTGCAGCAGCGCCCACGCCATGGTCGGGTTGCGCTGCACCAGTGGTTGGAAGTCCCACAGCGTGATTCCCTGGCAGACGAGCTCGCCGTCAGCGGTCACCGTGGCTGAGCGGGCCCGCCCATCGATGAGGGCGATCTCGCCGAAGTGGTCTCCTGGATGCAACGTCCGTCGAAACGCACGGTGCACGGTCACCGTTGCTGTGCCCGACTCGATGAGGTAGAACGCGGCGGCGTCCGACCCCTCCTTGGTGACGGTCTCGCCGGGCGCGAACACCCGCTGGGTGAACAGTCGCGCGATGGCGTCGCGATCGGGCCCGGCCAGGTCGGAGAACAGGGGCACGTGCACGAGTGAGTCGCCCGAGACCTGGGGCGCTGCCGCTGCGACTGGTCGGCGCGACGCCTGCCGACACGGTCACCGCACGGCACTGCAGCAGGTAGAGCTGCCCGCCCGCGAAGGCCCATTCGATGTCACGCCCCTCGCCGTACACCCGCTCACAGTCGTCGGCCAGAGCCGACAGAGCCTGCAGGTTCTCGTCGTCCAAGCACAGCGACTCGACCAGCTCGGGCGCGACGTCCTCGTCAACGGTGCCGCCGCCCGGAACCCCGCGGATCGCGAACCTCTTGACTCCTGCCCGACGCTCGAGCACGTCACCGCCACGGGCCACGAGGAAGGAGTCCGGAATGACTCGGCCCGAGACCACTGCCTCGCCCAGACCCCAGCTCGCTTCGATCATCCGCTCGTCGGCACCCGTGATCGGGTTCCGCGTGAACATGACACCTGCCGTCTCCGGCTCCAGGAGTGACTGCACGACCACACCGACGCTGGGTCTCTCGAACACACCGAGCCGCTTGCGGTAGGTGATGGCCGAGTCGGAGTTGGCCGACCACCAGACCTCCCGGACCGCCGACTCCACGTCGTCAGCCGTCGGCACGTTGAGGACGGTGATGTGCTGTCCGGCGAAGCTGGCCCCGGCGCTGTCCTCGCCGACAGCGGATGACCGCACAGCCAGCGGCGGCGGCAGGTCGCGCACTGCTTCACGCAGAGCGGCCGTGGCATCGGCCTCGCCGGACGCGATCGCGTCGACCTCGGGTCCGGGCAGGGCGACACCCGGTGGGACCGGCAACCCGGCCCGCAGCGCGTCGCCCAGGCCCACAGCCTTCGCGCCGTACAGCGCTTCCTCGGCCGCGCCGAGCAGCGGCACGATGCCGCTCACTCCAGCACCGTCACCGTTCCCGCGTCACCGTCCACGCGCACGAAGGTGCCGTCGGGGATCTGCGCGGTGGCATCGCGGGTGCCGACCACACCGGGGATGCCGTACTCCCGCGACACGATCGCCGCGTGCGACAGCGCACCACCGGTGTCGGTGATGATCGCGCTCAGCAGCGGCAGCAGGATGTTGAAGGCCTCGGTGGTCGCCTCGGTGAGGAGGACGTCCCCCAGCTGGATCCGGTCGAAGTCGGACGCACCAGCGACGCGCCGCACGTTGCCTTCCCGGACGCCCGAGCTGGCACCCAGGCCGCGGATCACCTTGTCCTCGTGCGCCTCGTCGGAGACCGCGAACATCTCGCCCATCGCGGTCCCGATCGCAGCCATGAGCCGGGCCATCGGAGGCGGGCAGCGCCGAGGGGTCAGGCATCGGCGGGGGTTCGTCGCCCAGATGCGCCGGGGCGTCCTTCGCGGTGTACGTCCGGTGGTACTCGTGGCGGGCCGCCAGCTCCTCGGGCGTCGGCGCCGAGGCTCCCTCGAGCAACGCGCACATCTCGTCGATGTCCGCGAAGACGACGTGCTCGGCATCGTGGAGACGCCCACGCTCCGCGAGTCGACGGCCCGCTGCCAGCGCGGCACGCCGCATCAGCCCGGACGCCCAGATGTCTCCGTAGACACCGCGCTCGTCGCGCACCGAGTAGCCGACACGGGCCTCCTCGAGCAGGGCGTCGTACTCCTCGCGATGCTCCTCGGGAACGTGACTGCGAACCTCGGCCACCTGCTGATCGAGGTCCGAGGTGCGGTCCGCCTCGTCGATCGCGGTCCGGATGGAGCGCAGGAGCACGTCGGGCAGCTCGAGCGCGCAGTGGTTCGAGATGTCGAACCCGTCGAGCAGTCGGTAGCCGACGAGGTCGAGGTAGTCGTTCAACGCCTGACCGGTGGCGCTGGGTTCTCGCCGCAGGCGCTCGAGGAGGGCGCCGGGGTCCTCGTCCGAGTCGAGCTCCCTGCGTGCGGCATCGTCGGCGCGGTACGCCGCGACCATGGCGGCGTGCTGCGTCGAGCTTCCACCGGAGATCGTCGAGGCACCACGCATCAGACCGAGGAGCTTCACCGTCGGCAGACCGGTCCACTGCCTCGCGTGGACGAGGAAGTCACCCGGGGAGATGACAGCGGTGCCGGTGAAGGCCATGTGCTGTCGGATCATCGAGACGTGGTTCTCACGACAGCGGTGCAGGTGTTCCACGAGCGCCTGGTCGTCCAGCTGGTCAGGATCGATCGCCTGGATCTCGCGGTTGGCCGTCTCCGAGGCCGGCTTGCGAACCTCGTGCCACTCCTGCGCACTGTCACGCCACAGCTTGCGGTCGAAGACCTCCGTGACGCGCTGGACGCGCTCGGGGAATGCTTCGGGTGCGATGGGTTCCATCTGCCCGTAGCAGAACCCGTTGACGTAGGCGGTCCGCCTGGTCTGGATCGGGGCGCCGTAGAACGCTGTCATGTCGCCGTATCCGAGGCTGAACGGTTCGGGATGCATCTGCGCCCAGTAGGCGGTCACCGGTCGGGGGAAGTGCAGCGCATCCAGGTCCCACGACCCTGGACCGGGTGCCTCGAAGGCCAGTTGCTGCTTCGTCTGGGTGTCCATCGAGTGCCCTTCTGGAGACCGAGACGGACTCCCAGTCTGGCCATCGGAGAACGTCCGGACAAGAGTCGGGCTGGAGGAGGGGTTCGAATCCCCTCAGCTCCACCAGCAGGCTCGCCGGGCGGGCGCGTCTCGGCCCTCGGCCCACGTCAGGCGTTCATTCGACGGTGCGGAGGATCTGCTCGATCGACGCGGTCCGCGACCGCATCTCGGCGACATCGGAAGCCGCGCGCTGCTGGGCGTCGAGGGTGGTCTCCGCCAGGTGCTCGTAGCGACGGACCAGCTGGCGCAGGTCGTCCTCCTGGCCGGCCTTGATCTTGGCGGTGCGCAGCTGGACGAAGCCCGCGACGGCGAAGCCGACCACGGCCACGACCGCCACCACCAGGGCTGCTACTCCAGCGGCATCCGGCCAGCTGAACGACTGCGTTGCCGCCATCGGGTTCATCAGGGGTACTCCTTGGGCTGGAACTTCACGGGTCGACGGTGGTCAGGGACTGCGCGGCAGCCGCCACCGTCGCGGCGGTGAGGCGTACGTCGAAAGGCGCGACGTCGTAGTACTTCAGCGCTTTGCCGTCCTCGGAGAGCTCGAGGCTGCCGACCACCAGGCCGACCGCCTCGAGCCGTTGCAGGTGCATGTGGAGCAGAGGACGGCTGACACCGATCGCCCGGGCCAGATGGCTGACGTAGTCACGTCCGTCCGCCAGCTGCGCGAGGATCCGGAGCCGAATCGGGTTGGCCAGTGCGGCCAGCATCCCCAACAGCTCGTCGCCACCGAGCGGTGTCGGTGTCACTGCGCTCTCCTCCATATGTAAGAAAACCATGACACCTGCTAGCGCGATCTGTCAAGCCCGGCGTCAGCTCGGGTCGCGGCGGTACAGCGCGCGCGCCCACAGGTAGCCGACGAGGGCGATGGCCGCGCACCAGCCGAGGGCCAGCAGCGCCGTCGAGCCGTCCGGATCGCCGGCCAGCAGGCCGCGCACCGTCTCGATGATCGGCGTGAAGGGCTGGTACTCCGCGAACCACCCGAGCCCGGCCGGCATCGACTCGACCGGGACGAACCCGCTGCTCAGGAACGGCAGGATCATCAGGAACATCGGCGAGTTGCTGGCCACCTCGACGGTCTTCGCCGAGAGCCCCATCGCGACCGTCAGCCAGGTGAGGGCGAAGGCGGACACGGTCAGCAGACCGAGCAGCCCGAGCCAGTCGAGCGCCGACGCCGCCGGGCGGAAGCCGAGCAGCACCGAGACGCCCAGGAGCGCCGCCATGGCGAGCACCGACTGGAGGACGCTGCCGAGGACGTGCCCGGTCAGCACGGAGACCCGGGCGATGGCCATGGTGCGGAACCGGGTGAAGATCCCCTCGGTCTTGTCCATCGCGACCGCGATGGCGGTCCCCTGCGCGGCGGCGGCGGCGGCCATCAGCATGATCGCGGGAGTCACGTAGTCGAGGTACGCCGCGCGCCCCCCACCGGACGGCAGCCCGGCGCCGAGGGTCCCCCCGAAGACGTAGACGAACAGGAGCAGGATCACGATCGGCATCCCGACGAGGATCACGGTCATGCTCGGGTAGCGCCGGATGTGGAGCAGGTTGCGGCGCAGCATGGTGGCCGAGTCGGTCAGGGCCAGGGACAGGGTGCTCATCGGGAGACCACCTCTCGTGCGGACGGGCCGGTCAGGGCCAGGAAGACGTCATCGAGGTCGGGGCCGGTCACGTCGAGGTGCTCGGCGTCGACAGCGGCGCGGTCGAGCCGCCCCAGCACGTCCCGGACCGCGGCGACGTCGCCGGCCCCCGGGATGCTGAGCGTGAGCGCGTCGTCGTCGCGGGTGGCGTCGGGGAACACGCCGGCGGCCGCGGCGAGGGTGTCGGCGTCGGCCATCCGCAGCCGGATGCTGCCGCCGGGAACCCGCCGCTTGAGCTCGGCGGGCGTGCCGTGCGCGACGATCCGGCCGCTCGTCCAGCACGGCCACCACGTCGGCCAGCTGGTCCGCCTCCTCGAGGTACTGCGTCGTGAGCAGGACCGTGACACCGTCGGCGACGAGCCCGCGCACCACGTCCCACATCGCCCGCCGGCTGCGCGGGTCCAGGCCCGTGGTCGGCTCGTCGAGGAAGATCACCGACGGGTCGCCCATGAGGGTCATCGCCAGGTCGAGCTTGCGCCGCATGCCCCCCGAGAACCCCGAGGCGGGCTTGCGGGCGGCGTCCGACAGCTCGAACCGCTCGAGCAGGGACGCCGCGCGGGCCCGGCCCTCGGCGCGGGGCAGGTGGTGCAGGTCGGCCATGAGGCGCAGGTTCTCGTCGGCGGTGAGCAGCCCGTCGACGGCCGAGAACTGACCGGTGACGCCGATCGCGGACCGCACCGCGTCGGGGGACGTCGCCACGTCGTGGCCCGCCACCTCGGCCGCGCCGCCGTCGGCGCGGATCAGGGTGGACAAGATGTTGACCGTGGTGGTCTTGCCGGCGCCGTTCGGGCCGAGCAGCGCGAGCACGGTGCCGGCGGGGACCGCGAGGTCGATGCCGTCGAGCACCGTGAGCTCGCCGAACGACTTGCGCAGGCCCGTGGCCCGGATGGCCGGTGGGCGTGATGAGGGCATGACAGAACTCCTTCTGGGCAGGGTGAGGAGACCGACGGGGTCGGTCGGGGTTGGTCGAGCGGGTGCGCGGCCCTCAGAGCCGCGCGAGGTCAGATGTCGAGGTCCTCGACCTCGGGGATCGCGGCGTCCGCCGCGACCAGGGCATAGAGCTCGGCCGGGATCGTCTCGCGGAGCTCCTCGAGGGTGTCGAACACCTCGAGAGTGGCGGTGGCGGGGGTCTGGCCCCACACCTGGTCGGAGCTGAAGTGCTTGCGCCAGCCCTTCGCATCCCCGTCGGGCCCGGCCTGGTGGACGTACTCCGGCGAGCGCTCGCAGTGGACGACGAACTTGCCGGTCCGGGAGCGATAGACCGTGAACTGCTCGACGCGGTCCTTGCTGGAGCGCGCCCACTCCACGAGCTTGACCCCCAGGAAGCGCTGCCGGCGGCTCTGGCCGGCGCCGACCTGGACCGTGATCTCGTGGAAGCCCTCGAGCTTGCCCTCCTCGACGTCGACGAACCGACGCAGCGCGCGGCTGATGGCCTGGGAGAGGTTGCCCCCCGCCAGCTCCTGTGCGCGCTGGAAGACGGGCAGATCCCCGTCGGACACGTAGATCGTCTTGTTCGGCACGCCATCATCCTAACCTCCACAGCGGAGTATACGCACACGCATACGTATAGTACAAGAGCCGTGGAAATCCTCGGCCGCGGTCCGGCGTGTCTCCGTGAGGAGCGGCGGTCAGGAACCCGTCAGGTCGTGGACGGCGGCGGCGACGACGTCCGCGACCCGCGCGACCTGGGCCCTCGAGATCGCCAGGGGCGGCCGGATCTTGAGCACGTCGGAGGCGGGGCCGGTCGTCCCGATCAGCACGCCGTGCTCCCGGACCCGGTCCTGCACGGCGGCCACCACGGTCGACGGTGTCCCCGCCAGGTCCACGCCGACGATGAGCCCGCGACCCCGCACGTCGTGCACCGCCGGGCACGCGGCGGTGGCCTCCCGGAGCCGGCCCCGCAGCAGCGCGCCCATCGCGGCGGCGTGCGCGACGAGGTCGTGGTCGTCGATCACGTCCAGCACGGCGAGCCCGGCGACGGCCGCCACGGGGCTGCCGGCGAAGGTGCTGAAGAACTCTGCCTCGCCGCCGAGCGCCTCGGCGTAGCTGCTCCGGGTGACGACGGCGGCGATCGGGTAGCCGTTGCCCATCGGCTTGCCGAGGGTGACCACGTCGGGGACCAGCCCCGCGCCGACGAACGACCACAGGTGGTCGCCGGTCCGGCCGAACCCCGCCTGCACCTCGTCGGCCACGACCAGCGCCCCGGCGGCCCTGGCCGCCGCACCCAGGGCTTCGTGGTACGCCGCACCGGGCGCGAGGATGCCGTCGCTGGTGTACACCGGGTCGACGATGACGAGGGCCGGCTCGTGCCCGGCCTCCCGCAACCTGCCGACGGCGTCCCCGAACGACGCTCGGGTCGGGCCGGGGCCCTCCGGGCGCGGCGAACCGCTCGACGTGCCCCGGCCGCCGGCCGTCGCGCCACTCCTCGGGCGACAACGCCGCCGTCGCCGTCGTGACGCCGTGGTAGGCGAACTCCGTGACCAGGGCGCCGGTGCGGCCCGTGGCCGCCGTCGCCAACCGCCAGGCCAGGTCGGTCGCCTCGCTGCCGGAGTTCACCAGGAGGACGGTGTCGAGGTCGCCGGGCATGGAGTCCACCAGGCGTTCGGCGAGCTCGATGGCCCGCGGGTGCAGGTAGCGCAGGTTGGTGCTCAGGAGCCGTGCCTGGTCGGCGATCGCCCCGCTGACCCGTGGCGTGCGTGTGCCCCACGACCGGGACGTTGTTGTAGGCGTCGATGAACGTCTCGCCGCTGCTGTCGGTCAGGGTGGCTCCACTGCCGCTGACCAGGTGCAGCGGCTCGGAGTACGTCAGCTCGGCCAGGGCGGTGCCGAACACCGCGGCGCGGCGGCCGATCAGCTCGGTGGTGTCCGGCGGCGTCCTGGGCCCGCCGAGGCGCCGGGTGACCTCCTCGTGGCCGAGCTCCTCGAACTGCCGCAGCAGGCTCACGGAGATCTCGTCCCAGCCCCGGATGTAGGCCGCGTTCTCCGGGTGGTCGGCCGCCCGCCAGTGCGAGATGCACAACGTGATGGCCGCCCGGACCGCGATCGTGTCCCCGAGGGCGGCCAGCTCGGCGGGCTCGAGCGGCGTCACCGAGCGGTAGCCGTCCAGGAACAGCCGCAGGGTCCGGAACAGCGCCGCCCCCTCGAAGGTGGCACTCAGCGATCCGAACGCCGCCGCGATGTCGGACACGAGCGTCGAGTGCGCGAGGTCGCCCAGGTCCAGCACGCCGCTCACCTCGCCGTCGTCGACGAGCAGGTTGTCGAGGGTGAGGTCGCCGTGCACGACCTGGGCCCGCAGGGCGGGCCAGGTCGGCGCCACCCGCTCCTCGAAGTCGTCGAACGCCGCCTCCACCAGGCGGCGGGTCGACGGGTCGTCGATGTGGCGGGCGAGCGTGCGGGTGCGGTCCCGCTCCTCGACGTGCCAGAGCAACCGGCGGCCCGCGGCCGGGTGGAAGAACCCGCGCAGGGCGCGCGCCGTCCGGGCGGTCACCGCGCCGTACGCCACGACGGTGTCCGGGGCCAGGTCGGTCCCGACCAGGCTCGCCTGACCGGGGAGCCGGTCGTAGGCCCGGAGGAAGTGCGCCGCTCCGGTCGCCGGATGGCGGACGACGCCGTGGCGGGCCTGCGAGCCGCGGACGGTGAGCGGCGTGCTGAGGGGGAGTCCCGGGTCCGCCGTGACGGCCCATCGCGCGGCGGACTCCTCGAGGTCGATGTTCGCCGCGGTCTCGGCCTCGTGGGAGAGCTTCAC
This sequence comes from uncultured Actinomycetota bacterium, assembly GCA_963713255.1. Classification (GTDB taxonomy): domain Bacteria; phylum Actinomycetota; class Actinomycetes; order Propionibacteriales; family Nocardioidaceae; genus Nocardioides. The sequence continues at coordinate 318,413 of CAVQLC010000016.1, read as the reverse complement.
GACCAGCTGCCGCTGGTCGTCGCCGACCAGCACGACCTGGTCGCGTTCGCTGTTCAGGGCCCGGAGGACGCGCCCCCCGACGCCGTACGTCTCGGCGACCAGCCCGAGGATCGTCTCGTCCTCGAACCGGGGGGCCGCGCTGGTCAGCACGGCTTCTCCGGCGTCGGTCATCGCGCCGCGGGTCCTGCCGTCGGCCGCGGCATCGCGATCTCGCTGCAGCGCTTGTTCGTCATGATCTGCAGTCTGCCCGACCGGGACGCTGACCCAGGTCGAGGTCGCCCTCGCGGGCGGCGGCCGAGGAGGATCTGCGGCACTGAGGCCCCGGTCTTGCCACCTGGACGCTACGATGGCGGTGTCCCGGGCGCCGAGAGGTGCCCGGTGAGTCCTCTCCGCGAAGGGGCCATTCGGCCCGGAGCGGTGATCTCGTGCGGACCGGGAGGATCGGGTCGCGCAGCGGGTGGCCGGTCGGCCGCCTCCTCGCGATGGCTCCCGTCCGTGGAGAGGGGGCTGGTGTCCCGTGCCGCGGCGATCCTCGCCTCGGCCGCTCCTGAGGAGGAGTTCTTGGCTCGACGAGGTCAGCGTCAGTCCGGCAACACCCGGACGTCGACGCGCCAGCGGCGTGGCCGCGCTCTCGACAACGAGGGCATCATGCCGGTGCTCGCGCGCGCCGTCCGTGAGGTCGAGACCGGCGTCCAGCGCGGCCACGCGCTGTCCACGCTGCGGCCCCGCTTCCAGGCCATCGCCCTGTTGGTGCGCGAGGAGCGCGCCCGGGTCAAGACCGACCCCGCCATCACCGAGGCCCGCCGGGCCGAGCAGCTGAAGAGGCTCGACGGCGTCGCCACCATCCTGGCCAAGACCGCCGCCAGCGAGACGTCCCTGCTGTCCCTGCTCGCCGACGACGCGGTCATCTCCGACGCGGCCCGGGCGCTGAAGCGCGAGATGCGCGAGGCGGCGGGGGAGGAGCCACCCCCGGACGAGGAGCCGACGCCCGAGCCCGAGGACGCCAGCCTGCAGCCGGAGCGGCGCGTCGTCCCCCGAGCCGTCATCTCCCGTCAGCTGGCGAGCCCGTTCATGGTCCCCGACTTCAGTGCCGTCGAGCAGCGGCCCACCGGCCCCCGCCGGCTCGCGACGTGGGAGCTCCTCGGTCCGCTGCTGCGCGCCTTCGAGACCGGCGGCGCCTCGTCCTGCATGGACCTGCCCGACCCGACCTCCCTGCGCGCGCCCGGCGGCCTCGAGCTGATGCGGCACCAGGCGCAGGTGGTGGCCGCCGCCGAGGCGGGGCACCGGACCTTCCTGCTCGCCGACGAGCCCGGGCTGGGCAAGACCGCCCAGGCGCTGCTGGCCGCGCAGGCCGCGGGCGCCTACCCGCTGCTCGCCGTCGTCCCGAACGTCGTGAAGACCAACTGGGCCCGCGAGGCCGGCCTCTGGACGCCGGGCCGCGCGGCCACCGTGATCCACAGCGACGGCGAGACGATCGACGCGTTCGCCGACATCGTCGTGGTCAACTACGAGATCCTCGACCGGCACGTCGGCTGGCTCGGGGAGTTCGGGTTCCGCGGGATGGTCGTGGACGAGGCGCACTTCATCAAGAACAAGACCTCCCAGCGCTCCCGCAACGTGCTCCAGCTCTCCGAGCGGATCCAGGCCCGGACCGTGCGCCCGCTGCTGATGGCGCTGACCGGCACGCCGCTGATCAACGACATCGAGGACTTCCTGGCGATCTGGGAGTTCCTCGGGTGGATCGACGAGAAGAAGCCCGGTCCCAAGCTCATGCACGCCCTCGAGGAGACCGGTCTGACGCCCGCGGACCCCGGGTTCTACCGCGCCGCCCGCGCGGCCGTCATCGAGCAGGGCATCGTGCGCCGGCGCAAGGTGGACGTGGCCGCCAACATCCCGGCGCGCCGGATCGCGGACCTGCCCGTCGAGCTGGACGACGAGGCCGGCCGCTCGATCCGCAGCGCCGAGCGCGAGCTGGCCCGGCGCCTGGTGGCGCGCTACGACACGGCGCTGGTCACCCGGCGCTCGGGCGAGACGGTCGAGGGCATCGACCACGAGCTGGTCCGCCGGGTCGCCACCTGGGAGCTCGAGGACAACAGCCCCGCCTCGACCGGGGAGAGCGTCTTCACGATGATGCGCCGCCTCGGCCAGGCCAAGGCCGGCCTCGCCGCCGACTACGCCGCGCAGCTCGCGCGCAACGTCGGGAAGGTGGTCTTCTTCGCCAAGCACATCGACGTGATGGACGTGGCCGAGGAGACCTTCGCCAAGCGCGGCATCCGCTTCTCCTCCATCCGCGGCGACCAGACGCCCAAGGTGCGACAGCGCAACATCGACGCGTTCGTCGAGGACCCGGACGTGGCGATCGTGGTCTGCTCGCTGATGGCGGCGGGCGTCGGGCTCAACCTGCAGGTGGCCTCCAACGTCGTCCTCGCCGAGCTGTCCTGGACCGACGCGGAGCAGACGCAGGCGATCGACCGCGTGCACCGGATCGGCCAGGAGGAGCCGGTGACCGCGTGGCGGATCATCGCCGCGCAGACGCTGGACACCAAGATCGCCGAGCTCATCGACAGCAAGGCCGGCCTGGCCGCCCGCGCGCTCGACGGCTCCGACGAGGAGGTGTCCTCCTCCACGGACATCCAGCTCGAGGCGCTGGTGGCCCTGCTCACCGAGGCGCTGGAGCAGCGGGTCTAGTCACCGAGTAGTCCGTCCGGGCCATGGCCCGGATCGTTCGGGTTGCTCCCACGCGTATCCCTGCGCGTGCGAGCGCCGGATCTTTACCGTCGGCCTACCAGCCGTGCTCCCGTGGGGGGAGCGGTCGGGGCAGGATCTCGCCGGCATCGTCCGGGACTCGGGTGTCCTCGCACCGGCAGGCACCGACTGGGCCGTGTGGCCCTGCAAAGGACATCAGCACATGATCATCAACCCCCCGAACAAGCGCACCGTCGCCGTCCTGGGCGGCGCCACCGCGCTGCTCCTGCTGGGTGGCGTCGGCGGCGCCGTCGCAGCCGGCCAGATCTCCGGCAAGCAGATCAAGGACCACACGGTCACCGCCAAGGACCTCAAGAAGTCGTCGGTGCGGAGCATCGCGATCAAGAACGGCAACGTGAAGGCCCAGGACCTCGCCGCGGGTGTGCTCGCCGGCATCACCGGCCCGACCGGCGCGACCGGCGCCACGGGCGCGGCCGGCGCCAAGGGTGCGACCGGCGACAAGGGCGCCACCGGCACCGCGGGCGCCAAGGGTGACAAGGGCGACAAGGGTGACACCGGCGCCCAGGGCGCGAAGGGCGACGACGGCGCGCAGGGCCTCCAGGGCGTGAAGGGCGACGACGGCGCGCAGGGCCTCCAGGGCGTGCAGGGCGACGACGGCGCTCAGGGCCTAGGGCGTCGGGGGACGGCCCGAGGGCCCCGAGGGCCCCCAGGGCCCGCAGGGCATGGACGGCCAGACGGGTGCCGAGGGTCCCCAGGGCCCGCAGGGCATCCAGGGTCCGCAGGGACCCGCGGGCGAGAAGGGCGAGAAAGGGCGAGAAGGGTGACAAGGGCGAGACCGGGGCCCACCGGCCCGGCCGGCGGCAGCATCGCCTCGGCGACCGTGGTGAGCGCCACGACCGGCGCCACGACCGTCACGCTGACCTGCCCGGGTGTCACCGTCGCCGTCGGTGGCGGCGGCCGCGCCAACACCAACCGGACGATCGACGGGTCCTTCCCGTCGACCTCCGACGGCACCCCGCTGACCACGGGCACGCCGCACTACTGGACGGTGACCTTCAGCCAGGGCTCGGCCGGCCAGAGCGCGTACGCCGTCTGCGCCAGCTGACCGCAGCAACGACTGAGGCGGGCCCACCGGACATCCGGTGGGCCCGCTTCTTCGTCTAGATCCAGCGGTAGAACCACATCCGGTCGAGCCACTCGCTGCGGGTGAGCAGCACGTCGGTCCAGATCGGCCAGAACCACGCGAAGGCCAGGATCGTCAGGACCATGAAGGAGCCGGCGACGACCACGCCGACGGTGCGCCGTGGTGAGGGCGCGCGGTCGGCGCCGATGAGCTGGCCGAGGGCCAGCGTCAGGGCCAGCACCAGGAACGGCAGCGTCGCCACCGCGTAGAACAAGAAGATCGGCCGGTCGTCGTACCGCAGCCAGGGCAGCCAGGTCGACGCGACCCCGACCAGCGCGACGCCGTACCTCCAGTCGCGCGCACCCACCCACTGCAGGAGGCCCCAGAGGAGCGCGAGGCAGCCGCCCCACCAGATCACCGGGTTGCCCAGCAGCAGCACCTGGCGCTGGCAGGTGCTGTCCGCGGGCGCAGCGCACCCCTGCACGCCGGGCTTGATGTCGTTCTGGGCGTCGACGCCGACGGGCCGGTTCAGCAGCAGCCACCCGGCCGGCTTGGACGAGTACGGGTGCGTCGAGTCGTTGAGGAACTTGGTGTGGAAGACGTAGACGTCGTGCTGGTAGTGCGCCCACGAGCGCAGCGACTGCACCACCTCGCCGAAGCCCTCCGCGTCCGGCTCGGTCGCGGTCGGCCACTGGGTGCCGCCGTCGTACTGCGTGTACTGCGAGTTCGAGATGCTGGAGGCTTCGTACTCGTGGGCGTGGACCAGCCAGCCGGTCCAGGTCGCGACGTACACCACCAGCCCGACGCCGATGAGGGAGAAGAACGCGGGCACGCCGTCGACCAGCGCCGACCGGAGCCACGCCTGCCGGACACCGAAGGAGCGTCGGGCCCCGACGCTCCAGACCCAGACCAGGATGCCGAACGCCGCCAGTGGGTAGAGCGCGGTCCACTTGGTGCCGACGGCCAGGCCGAAGCAGACGCCCGCCGCCAGCAGCCACGGCCGGAGCAGCAGGCCGCGCACGGGACCCCAGGCCTGGGACTCCGCCACCCGGCCCCCGGGATCCAGCACGGCCCGCGCGGCCATCCGGCGGCGGAACCAGTCCCGGTCCGCGACCAGGCAGTGCACGGCACACAGGATGAAGAACGCCAGGAAGATGTCGAGCAGCGCGAGCCGGGAGAGCACCAGGTGCAGCCCGTCGAAGCCGAGCAGCAGGCCGCCGACACAGCCCAGCAGGGTCGAGCCGGTGATGCGCCGCACGAAGCGGCACATCACCAGGATCATCAGGGCGCCGACCACGGCGGCGGAGACCCGCCAGCCGAACGGGTCCATCCCGAACGCCTTCTCGCCCAGTGCGATCAGCCACTTGCCCACGTCGGGGTGCACGGCCAGGGAGGGGGTGTCCTTCCACAGGTCGGTCGTCTGGCCGCCCAGGATCGCCTTGTCCGCGTCGCCGATGTAGTCCCGGGCGTAGCCGAAGCGCAGCAGGGACCAGGCGTCCTTGGCGTAGTAGGTCTCGTCGAAGCTGAACGCCTTGGGCTCGCCCAGCTTCCACAGCCTCAGGAACAGGCCGAGCAGGGCCACCCCGATCGACGCGGTCCAGCCGACGAACGGGTCCTCGAGGTCCAGGCCCCGTCGGGTGCGCGCGGTGGCGTCGGGGAAGACCTCGCCGTCGTGGGTCCGGGAGAGCCCGACCCGCGCCACGCGACGTCGTTCGCGCGGCTCGTCGAGGGTGGCGCTCACGAGCCGCAACTCTACGGTCACTGCCATGATCGGGCGCATGACCTCGTCCCGCGCGCCCTCGGAGACGCCGGGGCTGCTGGTGCTCGCGGCGACGCCCATCGGGCGGGTCGCGGACGCACCGCCGCGGCTGGCCGAGGAGCTCGCCGGCGCCGACGTGGTGGCCGCCGAGGACACCCGCCGGCTGCGTCGGCTGTGCGCGGACCTGGGCGTGGAGGTGGCCGGCCGGGTGGTGTCCTACTTCGAGGGCAACGAGGCGGCCCGGACCCCGGCGCTGCTCGAGGCGCTGCTCGCCGGTGAGCGGGTGCTGCTGGTGACCGATGCGGGGATGCCGAGCGTGTCCGACCCGGGCTACCGGCTGGTGGCGGCCGCGGTGGCCGCGGACGTGCGGGTGACGGCCGTGCCGGGACCGTCGGCGGTGCTCACCGCCCTCGCGGTGTCCGGGCTGCCGGTCGACCGCTTCTGCTTCGAGGGCTTCCTGCCGCGCAAGGCGGGGGAGCGCGCCCGCCGGCTCGACCTGCTGGCCGAGGAGGAGCGGACCATGGTGTTCTTCGAGGCACCGCACCGCACCGCGGCCGCGCTGGCCGCGATGGCGCAGGCCCTCGGGGCGGACCGGCCCGCCGCCGTGTGCCGCGAGCTCACCAAGACCCACGAGGAGGTCGCCCGGGGCCCGCTCGCCGACCTGGTCGCCTGGGCCGAGGCCGGGGTGCGGGGCGAGGTGACGATCGTGGTCGCCGGCGGGCGCCGTACGACGCCGAGCACCGCGCCCGACGACCTGCGCGCCGCCGTGGCCGCGGCGGAGGCCGCCGGGACCCGCCGCAAGGACGCCATCGCCGAGGTCGCGCGGGCCGCCGGCGTCCCCAAGCGGGAGGTGTACGACCTGGTGCACCGCGTTCCCTAGACTCGCCCGGGTGACCGACCAGCCGCTCCGCAGCCGGGCCGGCACCGAGGAGCAGAGCGGGAGCAGACGGGACCGGACCCGGCCGCCGGCGCCCGAGCCGCTGCCGCACCCCGTCGTCGACAACCACTGCCACCTCGACATCGCCGACGGCGACTGGCTGAGCACCGAGGACGCCCTCGCGGCGGCGACCGCCGTCGGGGTCCCGAGGATCGTCCAGATCGGCTGTGACCTGCCCGGCGCCCGCTGGGCGGTCGAGGCCGCGGCCGCGCACGGCCCGCTCGTGGCCGGAGTCGCCCTGCATCCCAACGAGGCGCCGAGGCTCGCGGCCGAGGGCCGGCTCGACGAGGCGCTGGCCGAGATCGAGCGGCTGGCCACGGCGCACGACAAGGTGCGCGCCGTCGGTGAGACCGGCCTGGACCACTTCCGCACCGGCGAGGACGGCCGGGCCGCGCAGGAGCGGAGCTTCCGCGCGCACATCGCGATGGCCAAGCGTCTCGACAAGACGCTGGTGATCCACGACCGGGACGCCCACGACGACGTCCTGCGGGTGGTGGACGAGGAGGGGCCGCCGGAGCGCTGGGTGATGCACTGCTTCTCGGGGGACGACCGGTTCGCCCGGGCCTGCCTGGACCGCGGCGCCTACCTCTCCTTCGCGGGGACGGTCACCTTCAAGAACGCCCAGCCGTTGCGCAACGCGCTGGTGGTCACCCCGCGGGACCGGCTGCTCGTCGAGACCGACGCACCCTTCCTGACGCCCGTGCCCTACCGCGGCCGCCCCAACGCGTCGTACCTCGTCCCGCACACGATGCGGGCGATGGCGGAGGTCCGCGGGGACGATCTGGAGGCCCTGTGCCGGGCCGTGGACGGCAACACCGAGGCGGCTTTCGGCGGCTCCTGGTAGTCCCGAGGGGGTGCTCGAGGAGTTTGCAACCGACACGCCGACCGTTATCGTCTTGTGACTGTTGGCCGGAATCGGGACGTTTTCCTCCGGCGCACGGGTCCGACGAGGTTGTATGAGCACCTCGGGGGGCGGGCCCTCCGCACACGTTCGGCCGTTGGTCGTCACGCGGTCGCGCCCCCGAGGTCCGGGAAGCACGACGTACGGAGACTTGTGCAGCACCGCATCGATCAGTTCATCCGGAGCAAGACCCTGCTCGGCGTCCTCGCCGCGGCCGTCCTCCTCACGGTGGCCGGCAGCACCTACGGGTACGCCGCGCTGTCCTCGCGCGTGACCCTGTCGCTCGACGGCGAGTCCCACGAGGTCACGGCGCTCGGCGACACCGTCGGCGACGTCCTCGAGGCCGAGGGGGTCTCGGTCGGGACCCACGACGAGGTGGCCCCGCCCCTCGACGAGACGGTCAGCGACGGCAGCAAGATCTCGGTCTCGTTCGGCCGGCCGCTGGAGCTCTCCGTCGACGGCGTCACGAAGACCCACTGGGTCACCGCCACCAGCGTCGGCGGGGCACTCGCCGAGATCGGCCGCACCTACTCCGACGCCGAGCTGTCCGTCAGCCGCGGCTCCGACCTCACCCGCGGCGGCGCCTCCGTCGACGTGGTCACCCCGAAGACCGTGAAGATCCGGCTCGGCTCCGACCAGGTCGTGAAGAAGGAGCTCGCCGCGCTCACCGTGGAGGACGTCCTCGAGGAGCTCGACGTCACCTATGACGACGACGACCGGATCGAGCCGGCCCTCGACGAGGAGGTCGCCGACGGCGACCAGGTCGTGGTCACCCGGATCCGGGTGGTCACCAAGGAGGTCGACAAGGAGACCATCGACTTCGCCACCGTCGAGCGCGAGGACGACTCCGCGTACGTCGGCGACGACACCGTCGTGACCGCCGGTCGTGACGGCCTGCGCAACGTGACCTACGAGCTGACCTACCGCAACGGCGAGCTCGCCGCGACCAAGGTGATCGACCAGAAGGTGCTGCGTGCGCCCGTCGACCAGGTCGTCGAGGTGGGCACCCGCGAGGCGGGACCGAACTTCGCCGGCGGCAGCACCGTGTGGGACCAGCTCGCGCAGTGCGAGGCCGGCGGCAACTGGGCGATCAACACCGGCAACGGGTACTACGGCGGGCTGCAGTTCTCGCTCGGCACCTGGCGCGCGTACGGCGGCGCCGGGCTGCCGCACCAGCAGAGCCGGGAGTACCAGATCATGATCGCCGAGCGCGTCCGCGCGGCGACCGGCGGTTACGGCTCCTGGCCGGCGTGCTCGCGGGCGCTGGGCCTTCCGCAGTAACGCGTCGGTTGCCGACTAGCCTCCTGGCATGACCTCCTCCGCCGGGCCGAGACTTCTCGGCCCGGCGGACGTGCGTGCGCTGGCGGCCCATCTGGACCTGCGGCCGACCAAGCAGCGCGGTCAGAACTTCGTGATCGACCCCAACACGGTGCGGCGCATCGTGCGGGAGTCCGGCGTCGGCGGCTCCGACGTGGTCGTCGAGGTCGGGCCCGGCCTGGGATCGCTGACGCTCGGGCTGCTCGAGGTCGCCGAGCGCGTGGTCGCCGTCGAGATCGACGAGCGGCTCGCGGCGCTGCTGCCCGAGACGGTCGCGTCGTACGCCCCCGACCGGGCCGACCGGCTCGAGGTGGTGGCCGCCGACGCGCTGCGGCTGACCGACCTGCCGGGGAGGCCGCCCACCGCGCTGGTCGCCAACCTGCCCTACAACGTCTCGGTGCCGGTGCTGCTGCACCTGCTGGCCCTGCTGCCGTCCCTGGAGACCGGGCTGGTGATGGTGCAGTCCGAGGTGGCGGACCGGCTCGCCGCCGCGCCGGGGTCCAAGGTCTACGGCATCCCGTCGGTCAAGGCCGCGTGGTACGCCGACGTGCGCCGGGCCGGGGCCATCGGCCGGCACGTCTTCTGGCCGGCGCCCAACGTCGACTCCGGTCTGGTCGCCTGGACCCGCCACGACCCGCCGACCACCTCGGCGTCCCGGGAGCGGGTGTTCGAGGTCATCGACGCGGCCTTCGCCCAGCGCCGCAAGACGCTGCGGGCGGCGCTGCGCGGCCTCGCGGGGTCGACCGAGGCGTCGCAGGCGGCGCTCCGGGCCGCCGGCATCGAGCCGGACGCCCGCGGTGAGGTGCTCGACATCCACGCGTTCGTGCGCGTGACCGAGGCGTTGGAGGCGGCGTCGTGAGCATCACCGTCCGGGCACCCGCGAAGATCAACCTGCACCTCGGGGTCGGCGCGGTGCGCGCCGACGGCTTCCACCCGCTCGACACCGTCTACCAGGCGATCGGGCTGTACGACGACCTGACCGTCCGCTCCGACGAGGGGTGGGGGATCGACGTGCGCGCGGCGGCGTACGTCGCGAGCGGCGCGCTGCCGCCCCCCGGGCTCAACATCGTGGACCGGGCGGCCCGGCTGCTCGCCGACCTGCACGGCCTCGATCCCGTCGGCGCGGTCGACATCTACAAGGACATCCCGGTGGCGGGTGGGATGGCCGGGGGGTCCGCGGACGCGGCGGCGGCGCTGGTCGCCCTCGACCGGCTCTGGCAGGTGGGGACGTCCGACGACGACCTGCTCCGGCTGGCGGCGGCGCTCGGGAGCGACGTGCCGTTCGCGCTGCTCGGAGGCAGCGCGCACGGAACCGGTCGCGGCGAGGTGGTGCGCCAGGTGCCCGACGCCGGAACCTGGTGGTGGGTGCTCGTGCCGTCCGCCGAGGGCCTGTCCACGCCGGAGGTGTACCGCCGCTTCGATGCGCTCAACGACGACCCCGACCCGCTCCCGCTCTCCTCGACCGTGGTGCTCGCGGCGCTGGCCGCGGGCGATCCGCACGCCCTGGCGGCGGCCCTGCACAACGACCTCCAGGCGGCCGCCCTGGACCTGCGCCCGGACCTGGGCGACCTGCTGGCGGCCGGCGAGCGGGCCGGCGCGCTGCGCGGGCTGGTGTCGGGCTCGGGGCCCACCGTGGTGTTCCTCGCCGAGTCGTCGGCGGCCGCCCGCGAGGTGGCCGGTCGTCTCGCCGAGGACGCGGCGGTGGTGCTGGTCGCCAACGGCCCGGTCGCCGGCGCCCACGTCGTACCCGAGGCGGGGGCGTCGTGGCCAACCTGATCAACCTCGAGCGGGTCTCGAAGTCGTACGGCGTCCGCCCGCTCCTCACCGACGTCTCGCTCGGGGTCGCCGCCGGTGAGCGGATCGGCATCGTCGGTCGCAACGGCGACGGCAAGACCACGCTGCTCGAGGTGCTCACCGGGGCCCTGGAGCCGGACGCCGGCCGGGTGTCGCAGGCGCGCGGGACCGAGATCGGCTACCTGCACCAGCAGGACCAGCTGGTCGACACCCACAGCGTCCGCGAGGCGGTGCTGGGCGGCCGCGGCGACCACGAGTGGGCGGCCGAGCCCGCCACCCGGGAGGTCGTCGAGGAGCTGCTGGCCGGCATCTCCCTGGACCGCGCGGTGCTGGGGCTCTCCGGCGGCGAGCGGCGGCGCTGCTCGCTGGCCGCGCTGCTCCTGGGCCGGCACGACCTGCTGGTCCTGGACGAGCCGACCAACCACCTCGACGTGGAGGCGGTCGCGTGGCTGGCCGCGCACCTCGCGGCGCGCCCGTCGGCCCTGGTCGTGGTCACGCACGACCGGTGGTTCCTCGACGCGGTCTGCGAGGCGACCTGGGAGGTGCACGACGGCGTCGTCGACGCCTACCAGGGCGGGTACGCCGCGTTCGTGCTGGCCAAGGCCGAGCGCCAGCGGCAGGCGGCGGCCTCCGAGGTGCGCCGGCAGAACCTGGTCCGCAAGGAGCTGGCCTGGCTGCGGCGCGGCCCGCCGGCGCGGACCTCGAAGCCGCAGTTCCGGATCGACGCGGCCAACGCGCTGATCGACGACGTACCCCCGGCGCGTGACCGGCTGGCCCTGCAGCGCTTCGCCACCCAGCGGCTGGGCAAGGACGTCGTGGACCTCGAGGACGTCGACCTGGTGCGCGGCGACCGGGTGCTGCTCTCGCACGCCACCTGGCGGCTCGGCCCCGGCGACCGGGTCGGCCTCGTCGGGTGTCAACGGCGCCGGGAAGAGCTCGGTGCTCGCGCTGCTCTCGGGGGAGCTCGCGTCCCACCGCCGGCCGGGTGCGGCACGGTCGTACCGTCGCGCTCCAGCACCTCACCCAGTCGGTCGATCCCGACGGTCTCGGGTGAAGGGCTGCCCGACGATGCCCGGGTGCTGGCCACCGTGGAGTCGGTGCGCCGGGTCACGCGCACCCTCGACGGTGACGTCACCGCGAGCTCGATGCTCGAACGCTTCGGCTTCACCGGAGACCGGCTCACCGCGCGGCTCGGCGACCTGTCCGGGGGCGAGCGGCGCCGCTTCCAGCTGCTGCTCCTGCTGATCACCGAGCCCAACGTGCTGCTCCTCGACGAGCCGACCAACGACCTCGACATCGAGACGCTGAACGTGCTCGAGGACTTCCTCGACGACTGGCCGGGGACGCTGGTGGTCGTCTCGCACGACCGCTACTTCCTCGAGCGGGTGTGCGACACGGTGTGGGCCCTGCTCGACGACGGCCAGGTCTCGCTGCTGCCGCGCGGGGTGGACGAGTACCTCGAGCGTCGCGCCGCCGCCCTGCGCGCGGCCCGGGCGGTGGACCCGGCGTCCCCGGCGGCGTCTCCTCCCGCCGCGACCAAGGCCGCGGGCAGCGCCGCGGAACGGACCGCCCGCAAGACGATGGCCCGCCTGGACCGCCAGCTCGTGCAGCTCGCCGAACGCGAGGCGGCGCTGTCGATCGAGATGGCGACGCACTCCGACGACTACGAGCGGCTCGCCGCCCTCTCCGCCGACGCCGCCGCCCTCTCGGCCGAGCGGGAGGTCCTCGAGACCGCGTGGCTCGAGGCCGCCGAGGGGCTGGAGTAGCGCTCCTGCGGGCTGCCTGGAGCTGCGGTTTGGTCACCAACCGCAGTTTTCGAGGGTGCCTCGGGCCGGGTGTCGCTCCGGTGGGGTGTCGATTGGTCAGGAACCGCAGCTCCGGGGCCGGTTTGGTTGCGGTTGGTGACCATTCCGCAGGTGTCCGGGGGAGGGGCGGCCGGCGGGGTGTCGATTGGTCAGGAACCGCAGCTCGGGGGCCGGTTTGGTTGCGGTTGGTGACCATTCCGCAGGTGTGCGGGGGAGGGGCGGCCGGTGGGGTGTCGATTGGTCAGGAACCGCAGCTCCGGGGCCGGTTTCGTTGCGGTTGGTGACCAAACCGCAACTCCAGCGCGGCGCGGATCAGCCCGCGAACGGCGCGAGCAGCGGGCGGAGCAGCGCGGCGAGCTTGGTGCGGTCCCGGTCGGACAGGCCGGAGAGGAGCCGGCTCTCGGCGTCGAGCAGGGCCGCGAACGCGCCGTCGACCGCCTTCTTGCCCTCGGGGGTGAGGCGCACGATGACGCCGCGCCGGTCGGCGGGGTCGGCGAGCCGCTCGACGAAGCCGCGCGCGGTCAGCCGGTCCACCCGGTTGGTCATCGTGCCGCTCGTCACGAGCGTCTCGCGGAGCAGCCGACCGGGGGAGAGCTGGTAGGGCTTGCCGGCGCGGCGGAGCGCGGCGAGCACGTCGAACTCCCAGGCCTCCACGTCATGGGCGGTGAACGCCTCGCGGCGGGCCAGGTCCAGGTGCCGCGCGAGTCGGCTGATCCGGCTGAAGATCTCCACGGGGGCGAGGTCGAGGTCGCCGCGCTCGCGCGCCCAGGCGTCGACCAGGTCGTCCACTTCGTCCCGCATGGGGGCATCCTAGCCTCCGGTCAAGAATCTTGACATCAAGATAGTTGCGCGGGAAACTGGCGCCATGCACTCCTGGGACCCGGACCGCTACCTCACGTACGCCGACGAGCGCGGCCGTCCGTTCGTCGAGCTCCTCGCCCGGGTCGGCGCGACCGACCCGCGGAGCGTCGTCGACCTCGGCTGCGGGCCGGGGAACCTGACCGCGCTGCTGGCGAGCCGCTGGCCCGGCGCCACGGTCACCGGGGTCGACTCCAGCCCCGAGATGATCGCCGCGGCCCGGGCGCGACCACGGCGACGCCGGCACCTTCGAGGTCGCCGACCTGCGCGACTGGTCGGCGCCCGCGGGCGTCGACGTGCTGGTCTCCAACGCCACTCTGCAGTGGCTGCCCGACCACCTCGACCTGCTGCCCGGGCTCGTGCGCCAGGTCCGGCCCGGTGGCTGGCTGGCGTTCCAGGTGCCCGGCAACTTCGGCGAGCCCAGCCACACGATCCGCGCGGAGCTCGCCGCCGAGCCGGCCTACGCGGCGTACACCCGCGGGGTGGCGGTGCCCGACAGCCACGACCCGGCGACCTACCTGCAGGCGCTGGCGGCGCTGGGATGCACGGTGGACGCCTGGGAGACGACCTACCTGCACGTGCTGACCGGCGAGGACCCCGTCTTCACCTGGGTCTCCGGCACCGGCGCCCGGCCGACCCTCCAGGCGCTGCCGGACGGGCTGCGCCAGGAGTTCGAGGCGGAGTTCAAGGCCCGGCTGCGCACCGCCTACCCCGACCGCGGCCACGGCGTGGTGCTGCCCTTCCGCCGGATCTTCGCGGTGGCCCGGGTCGCGGAGGGCGACCGGTGAGGCTCCACCACGTCCAGGTCGCGATGCCCGCCGGAGCCGAGGACGCCGCGCGGCGCTTCTACCGCGACGGCCTGGGGATGACCGAGGTCGAGAAGCCCGCGGACCTCCGGGCCCGCGGCGGTGCGTGGTTCCGGGCGTACGACGCCGCCGGCGCGGTCCGAGCCGAGATCCACGTGGGCGTCGAGGACCCGTTCGCGCCCGCCCGCAAGGCGCACCCGGCCCTCGTGCTCGACTCGGCGGCGGAGCTCGACGCCCTGGCGGCGCGCCTCGGTGCCCTCGGCTTCGAGGTGGACCACAGCCAGCGGACGACCTTCCCGGGCCACCTGCGGTGGCACACCTACGACGGTCACGGGAATCGGGTGGAGGTCCTGGCGCCGCATGGGTGACCATGTCGCCCATGCGCCTGCTCGTGATCTTCGGCCCGCCCGCCGTCGGCAAGATGACGGTGGGTCGGGCGGTGGCGGCCCGCAGCGAGTTCCGGCTGTTCCACAACCACGCCACCATCGAGCCGCTCCTCGACGTGTTCGACTACGGCACCCCGCCCTTCATGACGCTGATGACCGAGTGGCGCAGCCGGGTGGTGGAGGAGGCTGCGGCGTTCGGCACGGACCTGGTCTTCACGTTCGTGTGGGGCCTCGAGATCGAGGCGGACGCCGCCGGGATGGCCACCCTGATCGCGCCGTACGTCGAGGCCGGTGCCGAGGTCTCCTTCGTCGAGCTCGTGGCCGACCTCGACACCCGGCTCGGGCGCAACCGCACCGAGCACCGCCTGGCGGAGAAGAAGTCCAAGCGTGACGTGGACTGGTCCGACGGCAACGTCCGGGAGCTCGAGCGGCACGTGTTGAACACCGTGGGCGCGGCGCGGACGCCGGCCCAGGACGTTCTCGACCGGCATCCCCACCTGGTCCTCGACAACTCCGAGCTGTCGGCGGACGACGCCGCCGACCTGATCCTCGCCTGGCTGTCGCGGACCCCGGTTACCCATGAGTAGCATGAGCCCATGTCCCAGGTGCTCGAGATGTGGAGGACGACGACGCGGTGGCCGCTGGGGGAGCGGGTGTTCTCGTTCGCGTTCGCGCGGCGGGCGCCGTACTTCGCCTCGATCCGGCCTCGCTTCACCGAGATCGGGCCCAACCGGGCGGCCCTGGTCATCCCCGACCGGCGCCGGGTGCACAACCACCTCGGCACCATCCACGCGATCGCCCTCTGCAACGGCCTCGAGGCCGCCATGGGCGCGCTCGCCGAGGCGAGCATCCCGGCGAGCAAGCGCTGGATCCCCCAGGGCATGGAGGTCGCCTACACCGCGAAGGCCGACTCCGAGGTCACCTGCATCGCCGAGACCGACCCGCAGGTGTGGAGCGGCGACGACCCCGACGTGCCCGTCCGGGTCCGCGGAGTACGCCGCGACGGCACCGTGGTCGTCGAGGGCACCATCCGGCTCTGGGTGACGCCCCGCCCGCCCGGCTAGATCGTCCGGTCGTGGCCGGCGCCCTCGACGTCGCCGACCATCGACACCTCGAGCACCTTCTTCTCGCCGACGAACCTCCGCTGCACCCAGGTGGCCAGCGCCGTGAGGGCCAGGTTGGTGACGATGTAGAGCGACGCGATGACGATGATCGTCGGCACCTGGTTCCCGAACTCCTGGTAGATCGACTTGCCGACGTAGGTGAGACCCGGCGCCCCGATCGCGTACCCCAGGCTGGTGTCCTTCAGGGCCACCACCATCTGGCTGATGATCGCCGGCAGCATGATCTTGACGGCCTGCGGCAGCAGCACCTGCATCATCACCTGGGTCTTGCGCATGCCGATGGCGTACGCCGCCTCCGCCTGCCCCTTGGGCACCGCCAGGATCCCGGCGCGGAACACCTCGGCCAGCACCGCGCCGTTGTAGAGCGTCAGCGCGATGACCACGCAGGCGAACGAGCCGATGCCGTCGGAGCCGACGCCGTAGGAGAAGTACAGGAAGATCATCAGCAGCAGCACCGGCACGGCGCGGAAGAACTCGACGACCGCCCAGCACAGCCACCGCAGCGAGGGATGCTCGGAGAGCTTGCCGACGCCGAAGATCGCACCGAAGACCACCGCGAAGGCCACCGAGAAGACCGCCATCTTCAGGGTCTCCAGCAGTCCGTCGATCAGCAGCACCCGGATGTAGTCCGGAGTGAGGAACGGCTCCCACAGGTCGTACTCGAGCTGCCCCTCGTCGTACAGCCGGAGCACGGCCAGGGCGAGGATCCCCACCAGCAGGACGACGGTGACGATCGAGTAGATGCGGTGCCGGGCGCGGGTCCGCGGGCCCGCGACGTCGAAGAGGACGCTGGTGCTCATCGCGCCACCCGCCACCGTCGCTCGAGGCGGTTGGCGCCGAACGAGATGATCTCGACCAGGACGACGTAGCCCAACGCGAAGATCAGGAAGACCGGGACGTCGTCGGCCACCTTGTTCTGGTAGTACTTCATCCGCGCCGTCGCCTCGAAGAGTCCGAAGACCGCGGCCACGGAGGTGTTCTTCAGCAGCGCGATCATCACGCTGGCCAGCGGCGGCACCGTGGCCCGGAAGGCCTGCGGCAGGATCACCTGCGTCATGGTGCCGCCGAAGGGCAGCCCGATCGCCCGGGCGGCCTCCGCCTGGCCGAGGGGCACGGCGTTGACGCCGGACCGGATGGCCTCGGCGACGAAGGTGCACGTGTAGAGCGAGAGGGCGAGGCAGCCGCGGAAGAAGAACGCGTTGACCCCGAAGGTCTCGACCGAGCGGAACGTGTAGCCGAGCTCCGGCAGGGCGATCGCGACGAAGATGAAGATGACGAGCAGCGGGGTGTTCCGCACGATCGTGATGTAGGTGGTCGCCACCTTGGACAGCACCGAGATCGGGCCCACCCGCATCGCCGCCAGGAGGGTCCCGAGCACCAGCGACGCCACGCCGGACACCAGGAAGAGGGCGATGGTCAGCCGGAACGCGCCGAGGTAGAGGTCGAAGCTGTCGAAGACGAGCCCCATCCGTGCCTGCCCTCCCTTCCGAGGTCGAGGTGCCGAGGTCGAGGTGGTGCGCCGAGCCGGCTCCGCGGGTCCGCGGAGCCGGCTCGTCTAGCGGGTGATCACTCGGCCGGGCACTCGTCCATCGCCGGCGGGTCCGGGGTCTCGACGCCGGAGGCGCCGAGGGTGGCCTCGAACGCGCTGGCCCAGGTGCCGTCGTCCTGCGCGGCCGTGAGCGTGTCCACGATCCACTGGCACATCTCCGGGCTGTCGAGCGAGTAGCCCACGCCGTACCGCTCCTCGGAGAAGGGGTCGACGACGACCTTGAGGTCGTCGGGGTGCTCGGCCGCGTAGCCGAGCAGGATCGCCCCGTCGGTGGTCATCGCGTCGACGGAGCCGTTGAGCACCTGGTCGACGCACTCGGAGTAGGTGTCGAAGCCGCGCGGCTTGGCACCCTCGGCCTCGATGTTCTCCAGCGACGTGGAGCCGGTCACCGAGCAGACCTCGGTGCCCTCGACGTCGTCGAGGCTGTCGATGTCGCTGTCGGCGGGCACCAGCAGCTGCTGGCCGGTCACGTAGTACGGACCGGCCTGGCCGACCACGGCACGCCGCTCGTCCGTGATCGAGTACGACGCCAGCACCAGGTCGACCTCACCGGCCTCGAGGTACGGCTCCCGGTTGTCGGAGATGGTCTCCTTCCAGGTGATGTCCTCGGGGGCGATGCCGAGCGAGGCGGCCAGCACCTTGCCGAGCTCGGGGTCGAAGCCCACGGGCATGTCGTCGGTGGCGCCCTTGAAGCCGATCCCGGGCTGGTCGTACTTCACGCCGATGACGACGTCCCCGCTCTCGGCCAGCTCCTTCATCCGGGTGCCGTCGTCGAACTCGTCGGCGGCGTTCTCCGACACCTCGACGTCCACGCTCTCGGTGTCGTCGTCGCCCGCGTCCCCGCAGGCGGCCAGGCTCAGTGCGAGGCCGATGCCCGCGAGCACCGCCCCGGTCCTTCGCATCGTGCTCTTCAGTCGCATCTTGATCTCCTTCTTCTCCGAGTGAATGGGATGACGCTGCGAGGTCAGTGCTTGAGGATCTTCCCCAGGAAGTCCTTGGCACGGTCCGACTGCGGGTTGGTGAAGAACTGTTCGGGAGTGTTCTCCTCGACGATCGCCCCGTCGGCCATGAACAGGACGCGGTCGGCCGCGGTGCGGGCGAAGCCCATCTCGTGGGTGACCACGACCATCGTCATGCCGCGCTGGGCGAGGTCGACCATGACGTCGAGGACCTCCTTGATCATCTCGGGGTCCAGCGCCGACGTCGGCTCGTCGAAGAGCATCACCTTGGGCTCCATGGCCAGGGCGCGGGCGATGGCGACGCGCTGCTGCTGGCCGCCGGAGAGCTGGGCGGGGTACTTCGCGGCCTGCTGGCCGACGCCGACCCGGTCGAGCAGCTCCTTGGCCCGCGCCTCGGCCTCGGCCTTGGGCTGCTTGCGCACCTTGATCGGGCCGAGGGTGACGTTCTCCAGGATGGTCTTGTGGGCGAAGAGGTTGAAGCTCTGGAAGACCATGCCGACCTCGGCGCGCAGGTTGGCGAGCTCCTTGCCCTCCGCGGGCAGCGGCCGGCCGTCGAGCGAGATCGAGCCCTTGTCGATCGTCTCGAGCCGGTTGATCGCCCGGCACAGCGTGGACTTGCCGGACCCGGACGGGCCGATGACGACGACGACCTCACCGCGGCGGATCGTGACGTCGATGTCCTGCAGCACGTGCAGGTCGCCGAACCACTTGTCGACGTGGTCCAGCACCACCAGCGCATCCCCGGGGGATGCCGCTGCGGGGACATTCTCCGAGACCGCCATGGCCGCAACCTATCCACAAGCCACCCTTTCGGGCCATGGCCCGCGCGCTCGGTCATGCGATTGTGACCGGCCCGCAACACCGCCGTACCCTCGTGATCGTCATGTCACGCACGTACGAGGTCGTCACCTACGGCTGCCAGATGAACGTCCACGACTCCGAGCGGCTCACCGGCCTGCTGGAGGAGGCGGGGTACGTCGGCGCGCCCGCCGGCGAGACCGCCGACGTGGTCGTCTTCAACACCTGCGCGGTCCGCGAGAACGCCGACAACAAGCTCTACGGCAACCTCGGCCACCTGGCTCCGGTCAAGGCCGCGCACCCCGGCATGCAGATCGCCGTGGGCGGCTGCCTGGCCCAGAAGGACCGGGCCACCATCGTCGAGAAGGCGCCCTGGGTCGACGTCGTCTTCGGCACCCACAACATCGGCTCGCTGCCGGTGCTCCTGGAGCGGGCGCGCGTCCAGGAGGAGGCGCAGGTCGAGATCCTCGAGTCCCTCGACGTGTTCCCCTCGACGCTGCCGACCCGCCGCGAGTCGGCGTACGCCGCGTGGGTGTCGGTGTCGGTGGGCTGCAACAACACCTGCACCTTCTGCATCGTGCCCGCGCTTCGTGGCAAGGAGCAGGACCGCCGGCCCGGCGACATCCTGGCCGAGATCCGGGCGCTGGTGGCCGAGGGCGTCTGCGAGATCACCCTGCTCGGGCAGAACGTCAACGCGTACGGCGTGGAGTTCGGCGACCGCCAGGCGTTCTCCCAGCTGCTGCGGGCCTGCGGTGACATCGACGGGCTGGAGCGGGTCCGGTTCACCTCGCCGCACCCCGCGGAGTTCACCGACGACGTGATCGCGGCGATGGCCGAGACGCCCACCGTGATGCCGCAGCTGCACATGCCGCTGCAGTCCGGCTCCGACCGGATCCTCAGGGCGATGCGCCGGTCCTACCGCCAGGAGAAGTACCTCGGCATCATCGACCGGGTCCGCGCCGCGATGCCGGAGGCGGCGATCACCACCGACATCATCGTCGGCTTCCCCGGCGAGACCGAGGAGGACTTCCTCGCGACCCTGGACGTCGTCCGGTCCGCGCGCTTCTCCGGCGCCTTCACCTTCATCTACTCCCCGCGCCCCGGCACCCCGGCGGCGACGATGGCCGAGCAGGTGCCCGCACCCGTCATCAAGGACCGCTACGACCGGCTGGTCACGCTCGTCAACGAGATCGCCTGGGCCGAGAACTCCGCCCTCGTCGGCCGCCGCGTCGAGCTGCTCGTCGCCGAGGGCGAGGGGCGCAAGGACGCCGCGACGCACCGGCTCTCCGGGCGCGGCCCCGACAACCGGCTGGTGCACTTCACGCCCGACGTGTCCTCGGTGAGCGAGCCTGTCGAGATCATCCGGCCCGGCGACGTGGTCACGGTGGAGATCACCAAGGCCGCGCCGCACCACCTGATCGCCGACGGGCCGGTGCTCGACCTGCGGCGCACCCGCTCCGGCGACGCCTGGGAGGCCCGGACCGCCACGTCCCCCGCCGCGGCCGCGGTCGGCCTCGGCATGCCCTCCCTCGGCGTGCCCGCGCCCCTGGCCCCCGCCCCCGCCTGCGGCTGAGACCCGGAGGCGCAGCGGTGACCGACGATCCCTGGCAGCTCGCGGCGGTCGACGTCGCGGCGTACCTCGAGCGCCTTGGCGTGTCCGCCCGCCCCCCGGGCCGGGACGCGCTCGACGAGCTGCAGGAGGCGCACGTCCGGGCCTTCACCTTCGACAACATCGACGTCCTGCTCGAGCAGCACCCGGGCGTGGGGCTGCCCGCCGTGCAGGGGAAGTTCGTCGGGCGCGGTCGGGGTGGCTACTGCTTCGAGCACACCACGATGTTCGCCGCGGTGCTGGAGCGGCTGGGCTACGACGTCACCCGGCGGCTGGGCCGGGTCGGGGATCCCGCGCTCGCCGGACGCACCCACGCCGTCACGGTCGTCACCCTCGACGGCCGCCGGTTGCTGGCCGACGCCGGCTTCGGGATGAGCCCCCTGCGGCCGATCGCTCTCGAGGACGGCGCCGAGGACGAGCACGGCGGTTGGACCCACCGGGTCCGCCGGGTCGACACCGGGGCCGGCCCGACCTGGGAGCTGCACCGGCTCCGGGACGCCGGCTGGGAGCTGATGCACACCACCGACGAGCTCCCGGTGCGCCCGGTGGACGTGGTGATGGGCCACCACTTCACCAGCACCTTCCCGGGCTCGCACTTCCGCAGCGGCCTGATGGTCACCCGCTTCCAGGGGGACACCCACACGACCGTGACGCACCAGCACGTGACGGTGCGGCGACCGGGAGCAGCGACGACCCAGCGGCCGTTGGCGACCGGCGAGCTGGCGGACCTGCTCGACGCGCTCGGGGTGCCGCTCACCGCCGACGAGCGGACGCGGCTGCTCGCGAAGGCAGACGCGCTGGGCTAGTCCGAGCGCGGGTCGGCGGTCGGGTAGCCCGCCTTGGGCTCGAGACCGTCCGGGTTGTCCTCCGGGCCGCCCGCGGACTGCTCGGGTGACGCGTCGCCGGGGTCGGTGCCCTCGGAGACGTCGCGGGTGCCGTCGGTGGACACCTGTCCGGGCCCGGTCGGGCCGACCCGCTCGCTGCTGACCCCCATCCCGCCGGCCAGGCCCTCGGGTCCGCCCGCGTTGGGGTTGGAGTCGCGCTGCTCGGTGGTCATGCCTGGGTCTCCTTGGCGGGCTCGCTGGCCCCGTCGGAGGAGGGTCCGTCCTGCGACTCGTCGGGCTCCTGGAGCTCGGCAGGCGCCTCGTCGTCGACCGCGGGGTTCTTCGCGGTGTCCAGGTCCCGGATCAGTGGCGTGTCCGGGATGTCGCCGTACTTCTCCTCGTCGTCGATCGCGTCCACACCGCCCGGGAACCGCTCCGGCGGCTCCGTCGTGGGCTCCGGCTGATCACTGAGCTCGACCATGGTCTGACCCCTCCCTCAAGGTTGGAAACCATGACTTGTGTATGCCGCGAGATCACCGGCCCGCAACCCCCTAAGGGCGGTGTGCTCGTGGGGCACCACGGGATCGGGGAGGTCGTCGAGGCGGAACCACCGCAGGTCGGCGCACTTGGCCGGCTCGACGATCCGGGGCTCGCCCGTCCACGACCGCGCGGAGAAGAAGAAGTCGATCCGCTCGTCGATCGGGTCGGCGTGCGCGGTGCGCTGCATCGACGTCAGGAACGTCAGGTCGAGGTCGTGGACGTCGATCTCCTCGGCCGCCTCGCGACGGGCGGCGTCGTACGCCGTCTCGCCGCGCTCCACGTGACCAGCGGCCGCCGCCGCCCAGTGACCGTCCATGTAGCCGGTGCCCCGGCGCAGCTGGAGGAGGACCTCGGTGCCGCCGTCGTCGGAGTCGCGCAGCAGGAAGACGTAGGCCGCCGGGACGACGACGAAGCGCTCGGTCAGGGCTTGCCCAGGTCGTGGTCGTCCTTGCCGTCGAGCTTGTCGAGCGCGTCGCGCGCCTGGCCCGTCGCACCGTCGATCTTGTCGGTGTGCTTGCCGCCGGTCTTCTGGTCCGCGAAGTCGGCCGCCTTGTCGATGCCGTCGGCGATCTTGTCGCCGTGGTCGTCGACCGCCTTGGTCAGCTTGTCCTTCGCGTCGTCGAGAAAGCCCATGCCTCACTCCTGAGATCGGGTCGGCCCACCGGGCCGGCTGATTGACACACTAGCGACATGGACCGACCGCCCCCGCCGCCGATCGTCGCGGTGGTCGGGGCCACCGCCTCGGGCAAGACCGGGCTCTCGCTCGACCTCGCCGAGCGGCTCGGCGGCGAGATCGTCAACACCGACGCGATGGCGCTCTACCGGGGCATGGACATCGGCACCGCCAAGCCGACCGCGGCCGAGCGGGCGCGGGCCCCGCACCACCTGCTGGACACCCTGTCCGTGCGCGACCCGGCCACGGTGGCGCAGTTCCAGGGCTGGGCCCGGACGGCGATCGCCGAGGTGCGCGGCCGCGGCCGGACGCCGGTCCTGGTGGGCGGCTCGGCGCTCTACACCCGCGCGGTGCTCGACCACTTCGACTTCCCGGGCACCGACCCGGAGGTCCGGGCCGCGCTCGAGGCCGACCTCGCGGCGGCCGGCCCGTCCGCCCTGCACGACCGGCTGCGCGACGTCGACCCCGAGGCGGCGGCGAAGATCGGCGTCGACAACGGCCGTCGCCTGGTGCGCGCGCTGGAGGTGGTCGCCATCACCGGACGCCCGTTCACGGCGTCGCTCCCCACGCCGGAGTACGTCGACCCGGCGACCGTGCAGGTCGGCGTCGACATCGACCGGCCGACCCTGCACGCGCGGATCGAGGCGCGGGTGCGGGCGATGTTCGCCGCCGGCTTCGTCGAGGAGGTCGCGGGCCTGCTCGACGAGGGGCTGGAGGAAGGGCGCACCGCCGCCCGGGCGATCGGCTACCCCGAGGTGGCGGCGTACCTGCGCGGGGAGCTGACCCTCGACGAGGCCGTCGAGCGGACCGTCACCGCGACCCGGCGGTTCGCGCGCCGCCAGGACGCGTGGTTCCGCAAGGACCCGCGCGTCGTCTGGGTCGGGTACGACGACCCCGACCGGCTCGACCACGCGCTCGCGGCGGTGCGCAAGATCGGTCGGGCGCATCCGGCCCCGAGCGCGCCAGACTGAGGTCATGAGCGCATGGCCGGCCGACCGCGACCGACTGCGGGAGCTGCTCGACGCCGTGCTGGACGAGGACAACCGCACCCTCGGCGACATGGCCAGCGACGCCTACGCCTCGCCGTACCACTTCAGCCGGCTGCTGTCCCGGGACGCCGGTGAGCCCCCGGTGGCGATGCGCCGCCGGGTGATGCTCGAGCGGGCCGCGTGGCGGCTGCGTCGCGGGACGACGGTCACGGACGCGGCGTTCGAGTCCGGCTACGAGTCCGTCGAGGGCTTCGCGCGCGCGTTCGCCCGCGCGTTCGGCCATCCGCCCAGCGAGACCAGGACCGGCGCGGGAGCCGCGAGCCACTGGCTGCCGGCGCCCAACGGCATCCACTTCCATCCGCCCACGTCCCTGTGGGTGCACACCGGGGAGGAACCCATGAACCCACTGGCCGACCAGCTCGTCCACCACGACGTCGACGACACCCGGACGCTCCTCGACCTCGCCAAGCAGCTGACGCCCACCGAGCTCCGGGAGCCGCGGATGCCCGGCCTGGTCGTCACCGCCTGGGAGGGTCCGGAGGAGTCGGTCGGAGCGGTGCTGGACCACCTGGTGTGGACCAAGGAGGTCTGGCTCGCGGCGATCGAGGGGGCCGACCTGCCCGAGCGGGGCGGCACCGACGCGGCGGCCCTGATCGCGCGGCACGAGGCGGTCGCCGGCCGCTGGCTGGCGATGGTGCGCGACATCGAACGCCGCGGCGCCTGGGACGACCGGATCGTCGACGCGCTCTGCGACCCGCCCGAGAGCTTCGTGCTCGGCAGCGTGATCGCCCACGTGCTCACCTTCGACGCGCACCGCCGCCAGCTGGTCCGGCAGATGCTGCGGGCGGCCGGCCACGAGGTCGACCACGGTGACCCGATCGACTGGCTGCGCGAGCGCCACGAGCACGAGGGGGCGGGAGCATGACGCGGAGCGTCTACTACACGGCCACCACCCTCGACGGCTTCCTCGCCGACGAGCAGGACTCCCTGGCCTGGTTGTTCAAGCAGGACATCGACGAGGCCGGCGCGATGAACTACGGCGCGTTCATCAAGGAGATCGGGGCGATCGCGATGGGTGCCACGACGTACGCGTGGATCCTCGCCCACCTGGCCGAGACCGGCGAGACCTGGTCCTACGACATGCCGGCCTTCGTGTTCACCCACCGCGCGCCGACCGCCGTCGACGGCGCCGACGTCCGCTTCGTCAGCGGCGACGTGGCCTCCACGTACGACGAGATCGCGGCCGCGGCGGGCGAGCGCGACGTCTGGGTGGTCGGGGGCGGCGACCTGGCCGCGCAGTTCGCGGAGGCCGGGCACCTCGACGAGATGATCGTCTCGATCGCGCCGGTGACGCTGGGCGCCGGCCGGCCGATCTTCCCGCGGCGCTGGGACTTCCGGCTCGTCGAGCTCGACCGGAACCGCGCGTTCGCCTGCGCGCGCTACGAGGTGGTCGGCCCGCTCGGGCCGTGACCGCCGACCCCTACCCTGGGGGGGTGAACGACTGGACCGAGATCACCACCACCGA
Organism: uncultured Actinomycetota bacterium; assembly: GCA_963713255.1. Lineage (GTDB taxonomy): Bacteria > Actinomycetota > Actinomycetes > Propionibacteriales > Nocardioidaceae > Nocardioides. The sequence continues at coordinate 293,431 of CAVQLC010000016.1, read as the reverse complement.
CGAGCTGGTCGCCCTGCTCGGCGAGCCCGGCGAGCGCGCCCGGGACAAGAGCCGCCCCGCGCTCCTCGAGGTCGACCGCGACTGGCTGGCCGCCAGCCCGTTCTGCGTGATGGCGACCGCGGCCGCCGACGGGACCTGCGACGCCTCGCCCAAGGGCGATCCGGCGGGCTCCCTGGTGCACGTGATCGACGACCGCACCATCGCGCTGGCCGAGCGCCCCGGCAACCGGCGCGCGGACGGCTACCGGAACATCCTGGAGAACCCGCACGTCGGGCTGAACTTCCTGATCCCCGGCCGCGGCGACACGCTGCGCATCAACGGCCGGGCCCGGCTGGTCAGCGACGCGCCGTTCTTCGACGCGATGGTGGTCAAGGGGCACCGGCCGGTGCTCGCGGTCGTGGTCGACATCGACGACCTGTTCTTCCACTGCGCGAAGGCGTTCCTGCGCTCCGGGCTGTGGAAGCCCGAGACCTGGGACCCCGAGGCGAAGGTCCCGCGCCGCGCGGTCATCGCGCGCGAGGTGGAGCCCAACGGGATGAGCGTCGAGCAGCTCGACGACTACTACGGCCCGTCCTACGCCCAGGGTCTGTATGGCTGACTACCCGTTCCTCAAGGGGCACGGCACGGAGAACGACTTCGTCCTGCTGCCCGACCACGACGGCTCCGTGCACGGTGACCTGCCCGCGGCCCGGGTCCGCGCCCTGTGCGACCGGCGGGCGGGGATCGGCGCTGACGGCGTGCTGCGGGTGGTCCGCTCCGCGGCGCTGGCGGAGATCGAGCCCGTCGAGGCCGGCGCCGAGTGGTTCATGGACTACCGCAACGCCGACGGCGGCGCCTCCGAGATGTGCGGCAACGGGATCCGGGTCTTCGCGCTGCACCTCGCCCGGGAGGGCCTCGTCGACGCGGCCGCGCCGGTGCGGATCGGCACCCGGGACGGGGTCAAGACCGTGACCGTCGACGGGGACGTCATCACCGTGGACCTGGGCTCGCCGCGCGACCTGGGGGAGACCGAGGTCGGCGTCGACGGGCGCACCTGGACCGCGCGCCACGTCGACATGGGCAACCCGCACGCGGTGGCGTTCGTCGAGGACCTGGCCGACGCCGGTCGGCTGCTGGACGCGCCGTCCCACGACGCCGGGGTCTACCCGCACGGCGTCAACGTCGAGTTCGTGGCGCGTCGGGGTCCGGGCCGCGTCGCGATGCGGGTGCACGAGCGCGGCGTCGGCGAGACCCGCTCGTGCGGGACCGGAGCGGGTGCGGTGCTGGTGGCCACGGCCCTCGCCGACGGGTTCGACGGCGGGTCGGACACGTCGTACGTCGTGGACGTGCCGGGCGGCCGCCTGCAGCTCACCTGGACCGCCGACGACCGGGTGCTGCTGGCCGGCCCGGCCGTGCTGGTCGCGCGGGGGACCACCTCGCTCTGACCCGGAGCGCGCTCCTATGCTCGGCGGCATGGACCTCACCGGAGCATCGGCCGTCGTCACCGGAGCCGCCTCGGGCATCGGCGCCGCCGTCGCCCGCCGGCTCGCCGGGCTCGGCGCGCACGTCGTCGTCGCCGACCTGCAGCCCGACAAGGGCGAGGCGCTCGCGTCGGAGATCGGCGGCGTCTTCGTGCACGTCGACGTGACCGTCACCGAGCAGCTGCGCAACGCGGTGGAGACGGCGGTCGGGCTCGGCCCGCTGCGGGCGCTGGTCAACTCCGCGGGGATCGGCCCCGCGCAGCGCACCATCGGCCGGGACGGGGAGTTCGACTCCGCGCACGACCTCGAGCTGTACAAGAAGGTGATCGCGATCAACCTGATCGGGACCTTCGACGCGGTCCGGCTGGCCGCGACCGCGATGAGCCGGAACGAGCCCGACGCCGACGGCGAGAAGGGCGCGATCGTCAACCTGGCGTCGGTGGCGGCCTTCGACGGCCAGATCGGGCAGGCGGCGTACGCCTCGTCCAAGGGCGGCATCGTCGGGATGACCCTGCCGGTCGCCCGCGACCTCTCGGCCGCCGGCATCCGGCTGTCCACCGTCGCACCGGGTCTCGTCGACACCCCGATCTACGGCGAGGGCGAGAAGGCCGAGGAGTTCAAGGCCAAGCTCGGCGAGTCGGTGCTGTTCCCCAAGCGGCTCGGCGACCCCGACGAGCTCGCGAGCATGGTCGTGGAGTGCCTCACGAACCCCTACATGAACGGCTCGGTGGTCCGCGTCGACGGCGGCATCCGGATGCCGCCGAAGTAGCCGAGTTTTCTTTGCATTGTGTCAGTGGGCTGACGGTCCGGTCCGGGCTGAGCCTGCAGGATCTCGGGCAAGGACGGGGCGTGCGGATCGTGGAGGGTGCGGTCACGCGGCCCGTCGGCGGAGCTGAGCCCCGTCGCCCTACCGGACCCCCCTCAGGTCCGGTCGTGGCGGCGGGGCTCTTCCGCGCGCCGCCGGGTCGTGCGCAGAGTTCCGTGCCTTGTGTCAGCACGCGGACTGTCCGCTCGGGTCCGGCCCGCCACGATCGTCCTCACGAGCGCAGCGCTCGGACCGACACTCAGGAGGGCGTCATGGCGCGACAGGACAACCAGCCGAAGAACCAGGCCACCGACGACGTAAAACCAACGCAGCCGCGCAACGACCTCTAGTCGAGGCGGGCGGGGCTCAGCCGCGGACGCGGGCCGACGTGGGGTCGTAGAACGGCCGGAGCGACACCTCGGCGTCGTGCCGGACACCGGCGACGTCGACCTGCCACCGACCGGCGGCCAGCCAGTCCGCGGTGACCGGCTCGGCGGCCGACACAAAGGCGAGGGCGACCGCGGCGCCCAGCGTCCAGCCGTACGACGCGGCGCGGACGTAGCCGACCACCTCGCCGTCGCGGAGCAGCGGCTCGGCGTGGAAGAGCAGGGGCCCGGGGTCGGCGAGCCGTACCTGGAGGAGCCGCCGGCGCGGGGGACCGGCGGCCCTCCGGGCCACGACGGCGTCCCGGCCCACGAAGCCGCCGGGCTTGTCGAGCGCCAGGGCGAAGCCCAGCCCGACCGACACCGGGTCGTCGGTGTTGTCGATGTCGTGGCCGAAGTCTCGGTAGCCCTTCTCCATCCGCAGCGAGCCGAGCGCCGAGAGGCCGACCGGGGCGGCGCCGCCGGCGCGCAGGGCGTCGTACACCTCGAGCGCTCGGGCGGCGGGCACGTAGAGCTCGTAGCCGAGCTCGCCGACGTAGGTGATCCGCGCGCAGAGCACGCCGACGCCGGCGACGTCGATCTCGCGGGCCGTCCGGAACGGGTAGGCGTCCGTCGACAGGTCGGTGTCGGTGAGGGCGGCCAGCACCTCCCGGGACCGCGGTCCCTGGAGCGCGAGCTGCGCCCGGTCGGGGGTGATGTCGGTGATCGTCACGTCCCCGCCCCCGGTGGTCGAGCCCGTCGAGGCCGCGCGCCGCAGCCAGTCGAGCGCGTGCCCGTGCGCGGTGTCGGAGGCGACCACGAGGAACCGGTCCGCGGCCAGCTTGGTCACGGTCAGGTCGGCCTCGAGCAGCCCGTCCTCGTTGAGCCACTGGGTGTAGGTGATGACCCCCTCGTCCCCGTCGACGGCACCGGCCGACACCCGGTCCAGCAGCGCGCCCGCGCCCGCGCCCTCGACGGAGAACTTCGCCATGAAGGACATGTCGATCAGGCCGACGTCCTCGCGCACGGCCCGGTGCTCGGCCGCCCAGCGGTCGAACCACGGCGCCCGGCCCCAGGTGGGGGTCGCCTCCGCGGTGCGGCCGGCACCGGCGAACCACGCCGCGCCCTCCCAGCCGGAGACCTCGCGCAGGTAGCCGCCCTCGTCGACCAGCCGCTGGTGCACCGGCGACAGCAGCGCGCCGCGGGCCGTGCGCAGCTGCTTCCCCGGCGGGTGCGCGGCGTAGACGGTGCCGAGGATCTCGGCGGTCCGGGCGGCGCGGTACGCCGGCGCGAGCTGGTGCGGCCGGAAGCGCGCGACGTCGAAGCCGGTCACGTCCACGTCGGGCCGCCCCGTGGTGATCCAGTGCGCCAGGACCCGGCCCAGGCCCCCCGCGGACAGGATGCCGACCGAGTTCATCCCGGCGGCCACGAAGTAGCCGCGGATGCCGGGCGCCTCGCCCACCGCCGGGGCGAGGTCGGGGGTGAACGACTCGGGCCCGCAGAAGAACGTGCGGATCCCGACCTCGTGGGTGATCGGCACCCGGTCCATCGCCTGCTCGAGGAACGGCGCCATCCGGTCCCAGTCGGGCGGCAGCGTCCCGAAGGAGAAGTCCGCCGGGACGCCCTCGACCGACCAGGCCGCGGCCTCCGGCTCGAACAGGCCGACCATCATCCCGCCGCCCTCCTCGCGGTAGTAGCCGAAGGAGGCCGGGTCCTCGAAGACCGGCGCGTCCTGTCCGAGGCCCTCGATGGTGTCGGTGATCAGGTAGTAGTGCTCGGCGGCCTGGTTGGGGATCACCAGCCCGTTGCGCTCCCCGAGCTCACGCGCCCACATGCCGGTGCAGTTGACGACGTACTCGCACTCGACCACCGCCCCGTCCGCGGTCCGCACGCCGGTGACGGTCTCCAACCCGGCGGCCGACCGGGTCGTGGTGGTCAGCACGTCGGCGACCGTCACCCCCTCGCGGACGGTGACGCCGAGGTTCTTCGCACCCCGGGCCAGCGACTGGGTGACGTCGACGGGGTTCACCCGGCCGTCGCCGGGCACGTGGAAGCCGGCGAGCAGGTCGTCGGTGCGCGCCCAGGGGAAGAGCTCGGCCATCTCCCGGGGGGAGATCTCGTCGACCTCCAGGCCGAGGTGCCGCTGGAAGGCCGCGACCCGGCGGTACTCGTGCAGCCGCTCCTCGTCGGCGGCGGCCTCGATCAGGCCCACCGGCTTGAAGCCGGTGGCGACGCCGGTCTCGGCCTCCAGCCGGGCGTACAGGTCGCGGCTGTACAGACGGATGCCGGTGTTGGTCTCCGAGGTCGAGCCGAAGCAGGTCATCAGCCCGGCGGCGTGCCACGTCGTCCCCGACGTGAGCCGGTCCCGCTCGAGCAGGAGCACGTCGGTCCAGCCGGCGTGCGCCAGGTGGTAGGCCACGGAGCAGCCGATCACCCCGCCGCCGATGATCACCACGCGGGCGCGGTCGGGGAGCTCGGTCACGGGGGCCAACCTACGATCACATCGATTTCGCCCATTACCCGCGTCGGGTGGTTCCCCCAGAGTGGTGCGACGACATCGATCCACACTCACGCGAGGACCTCATGAGACCAACACTGCTCGCTGCGCACTCACGCTCGCCGCCGTCGGGGCCGTGGTCGGGATCGCCCAGGCGGCGTCGGCCGGTGCCAGCCCGCGCCAGGACTCGATCACCACCGTGCGGCAGGCGACCGCGAAGTTCCACGACCCGGCGGCGGCCCTGCCGCCGGCTACCTGCCGTCCGACGTGTGCGTGTCGAGCCCGGCGGGCGCCATGGGGTACCACTACGTGAACCCCACCCTGGCGCAGCAGCCGATCGACATCACGCGGCCGGCGATCCTGGTGTACCAGCCCGACGGCGACGGGGGACGTCGGCTGGTGGCAGCGGAGTACTTCAAGGCCGACGCCGACCAGGACCTGACCACGGACGGCGACCGTCCGACCCTGCTGGGCGTCCCGTTCGACGGACCGATGCTCGGACACGAGCCGGGCATGCCGATCCACTACGACCTGCATGTGTGGATCTGGCAGCACAACCCGGTGGGCATGCTCGACCAGTTCAACCCGTCGGGCTCCTGCTGAGCCGGGTCGCGCCGACCTCGACCCTGTCCCAGATCGGCCTCGTGCGTCCACACTGTCCTCATGACCGTGCTGGTGGGCCGCGAGGCCGAGCTGACCGGCTGCTGGCCGTCCTGGCTGAGGGTGGTCCGCGGTGCCTGGTGCTGGCTGCTCATCCGGGGATGGGCAAGACCTCGGTCGTGCAGGCCTTCCTGGAGGCCGCGACCAGGATCCCGGTCACCACGTGGTCGGCGCGACCCCTCGAGGCCGAGAGCGCGCTGCGTTCAGCGGCCTGGCGGACCTGCTGTCCGACGTCCCGCCTGTGCGGTACACGCGCTGCCGGCGCCGCAGCGCACCGCGCTGCGCGCGGCGCTGCTGCTGGAGGACGCGGGCGGGAGGTCGACCCGCGGGCCGTGGCGCCGCTCTGCGCGCCGTCATCCGCGCGCGCCAACGGGGTCCGGTGGTCCTGGTGGTCGACGACGCGCACTGGCTCGACGGTGCGACGGCCCACGCCCTGGCCCAGGCCCTCGGCCGGCTACCCGACCTGCCGATCTGCGTGGTGGCGGCGACCCGACCGACGGGCCGGCCGGTGACCGAGTGGCTCCCGGCATGGGACACCGACGAGGTCGGACTTCCCCCGCTGACGACGGCGGCGCTGTTCCACCTCGTGCGCGAGCACCTCGGCCGCGCCCTCGACCGGGGCGAGCTGCGCGCCGTGGAGGCGGCGTCGGGTGGCAACCCGCTGCACGCCCTCGGTTCGCGCGGCACCACGGCACGCCGGGGGGCTCCACGTTCGAGCACCTGCTGGAGGAGCGACTCGGCTCGCTCCCGCGGGGGACCAGGTTGGCGCTTCTGGCGGCAGCCCTGGCGGGGACGCCGACCGTCGAGCTCGTCGCCGAGGTGCGTGGCTGCGCGCCGCTCGAGCTCCTGGACGTGCTGGAGCCCGCGGTGCAGGGTCGTCTGGTCCGGGTCACGGACCGGGGTCCTTCGCCCACCCGCTCTATGCCGAGACGATCGTCGCGACCTCGGCGGCGGCGGACCGCCGCGCCTGTCACCGGCGACTCGCCGACGTCGAGCCGGGCGAGGAGGCGCGGCTCGCCATCTCGGCATCGCGACGACCGGTCAGGACGACGAGCTGGCGCAGACCCTCGAGCACGCGGCCCAGCTCGCGCGGCGCCGAGGAGCCTGGGACTCTGCGGCCGAGCTGATGGCGCTCAGCGTCGAGCGGACGCCGCCGCGTCGGGCCGGTGGAGCGGGCCCTGGCGTCGGGCGACTGGCTGGTCGCCATCGGCCGACCCGTGGAGGCCGAGACTGCTTCGCCCGTCCGCGCCGCCATCCGGCCACCCGTCGTACTGGGAGGCGACGATCCGGCTGGCGGACCTGCTGATCTACCTGGGTCGGGCCGAGGAGGCGCGGAGCTGGGCCACGCTGCGCACCGCTCGACTGCCTCCCGGCCTGCAGGCCCGGCGGTCCTGACGGTGCTGGTGGAGGAGCTCAACCAGGCTCCGGCGGAGCAGCTGGCGCTGGTGGCGGCCGTGACGAGGATCTGCGGGCCTCCCGCGACCGAGGCGCCCGCGGGGCTGCGCGCGCTCGGGCTGAACCTGGAGGCCCAGCTGCGGTGCGCGGCGGCGGCCGGGCCGACGGCTGCTCCGGGAGGCGGTCGAGCTCGAGCGCCTCGAGCCGCCCCGCACGATCGCCGACAGCGCCGCCCTCACCCTGGCCCACCACGCCACGCTCGCGACCACCACGACACGCCCGGGCGCGCTTCGAGCGGCTGCTCGCCGTGTGCGACGAGCAGGGTGACGACTTCTCGGTGCCCCTGGTGTGCTCGCAGTTCGCCTACCTCGAGCAACGTCCGGTCGCTGGGACCACGCGCTGGAGCTGCTCGCCGAGCCGCCGCTCGGCCGAGGACAACACCAGCTGTACCTGTGGCTCGTGGAAGCCGGCATCGGTGTGATCGTCGGTCAGCGCGCACTACACGGTGCCCTGGCGCGGCTGGTAGCGCTGGTGCCGGCGATGGAGAGCCTCCACGACCCGGCGTTCGAGGCGATCGTGTGGAACCTGATCGGACAGGTCCACCTCACGCACGACCATCCCGACGAGGCCTTCGCGGCGCTGGTCCGGGCCCAGGACCGGCCGCGGCGCCCACTGGTGGGACCCCGGGGACCTCGAGGCGCCCACCCACCTGGTCAACGCCGCCCTGGCCGTCGGCCGGCTCGACGAGGCCGAGCGTGCCTCGCCGAGACGGAGGAGCGCGCGCGCCGGATGGGCCGGGTGGCCGTGCTGACCGACTGCGCGTGGCTCCGGGTGATGCTGGTCGCGGCCCGGGGTGATGTGGCCGCCGCGGCGGCGGCCGTGCCCGCGATGCTGGCCGCCTACGAGCGCGGCCCGTGCCAGCCGCTGCGGCGCGGCCAGGCCTACCTCGGCGCGGGCCGGGTCTACCGCCGGGCCAAGGCCAAGAGCCTTGCCGTGGCGGCGCTCACGGTCGCGATCGAGACGTTCGACGCGATCGGCTGCCCGCCGTACGCCGAGCGCGCCCGAGGCGAGCTCGCGCGGGTGGGCCTGCGACCGCGGCCTCCGTGGGCCTGACCGAGACCGAGCGCCGGGTGGCGCAGCTCGCCTCCGAGGGCTGCGGAACCGCGACATCGCCGATCGCGTGTACACCAGCCCCAAGACGGTCGAGGCGATCCTGACGCGCAGCTACCGCAAGCTCGGCATCCGGTCGCGGGCCGAGCTCGCTCGGGCCCTGGCGCCGCCGGACTGACCGAGGGTTTCTCCCCTTACCCCGGCCCGGGCTCACGCAGGATGCTCACAGCATGGCCTCGATCGCAGTCCGCGCCCAGGCGATCTGGATGAGCGAGCACTACTGGCCGGGGCTGGCCGACGGCTCGTCCTGGCCCAGGCCGAGCGGCTGGCCCGGCTGCCCGAGTGCCGCACCATCGTCGTGCTCCCCGGCCAGCAGACCGCCTTCGGCTTCTTCGACGCGGGAGGTGAGGAGGAGTCCGGCGGGCGCTGGCCCGGCCGGAGTCGCCGCCGCCGCGGTGACGCCGGGCTGCACCTGGCCCAGCCCTCGGGTGCTGCCGCCTCGGCGCGTTAGCGAAACCGGTTCGCGTGCTGCCCGGGCGCGACCTACCCTGGACACCACATGACTAAGGCACACGACTTCACCCTTGACGCCGAGCTGGACGAGACGACCGGCTGGGACCTCGACGACACCACCTCCGACGAGGAGGCCGGTGACTTCGTCTCGGGGTACGCCGACGAGGACGACCCCGAGCTCACCACCGGCGAGCAGGACCTGGCCGAGCGCTACCTGCTCCGCCGGGTGGCCGGCCTGTCCACCGAGCTCCAGGACATCTCCGAGGTCGAGTACCGCCAGCTGCGGCTCGAGCGGGTCGTCCTGGTCGGGGTCTGGACCGAGGGCACCGTCGCCGACGCCGAGAACTCCATGGCCGAGCTGGCCCTGCTCGCCGAGACCGCCGGCTCCGAGGTCCTGGACGCGATCTACCAGCGGCGCAGCAAGCCCGACCCGGCGACCTACATCGGCCGCGGCAAGGTCGACGGCCTCCGCGAGATCGTGGCCGCCAGCGGCGCCGACACGGTGATCCTCGACGGTGAGCTCGCGCCCTCCCAGCTCCGCAACCTGGAGGACCGGCTCAAGGTCAAGGTCGTCGACCGGACCGCCCTGATCCTCGACATCTTCGCCCAGCACGCGAAGTCCAAGGAGGGCCAGGCGCAGGTCGAGCTCGCCCAGCTCAACTACATGAAGCAGCGGCTGCGCGGCTGGGGTGGCAACCTCTCCCGCCAGGCCGGTGGCCGGGTCGGCGCGGACGGCGGCGGCATCGGTGGCCGTGGTCCCGGTGAGACCAAGATCGAGACCGACCGGCGCCGCATCAACACCAAGATCGCCAAGCTGCGCCGCGAGCTCACCGCGATGAAGGGCACCCGCGAGACCAAGCGCCAGGAGCGCCAGCGGCACCAGATCCCCAGCGTCGCGATCGCCGGCTACACCAACGCCGGCAAGTCGTCGCTGCTCAACCGGCTCACCGGCGCCGGGGCCCTCGTCGAGGACTCGCTGTTCGCCACCCTGGACCCCACGACCCGTCGTACCTCCACGGCCGACGGCCGCGTCTACACGATGACCGACACCGTCGGCTTCGTCCGGCACCTGCCCCACCAGATCGTCGAGGCGTTCCGCTCGACGCTCGAGGAGGTGGCCGACGCCGACCTGGTGCTGCACGTCGTCGACGGCTCGCACCCCGATCCCGAGGGCCAGATCGCCGCCGTGCGCGAGGTGTTCGCCGAGATCGGCGCCGACAAGGTGCCCGAGCTGGTCGTCATCAACAAGGCCGACGCCGCCGACCCGATGGTCCTGGCCCGGCTCCGGCAGCGCGAGCCGCACTCGGTGGTCGTCTCGGCACGCACCGGCGAGGGCATCACCGAGGCGCTGGCATCGTCGAGGAGGAGCTCCCGCGCCCGGGCGTGGAGTTCGTCGCGCTGCTGCCCTACGGCCGCGGCGACCTGATCGACCGGCTCCACCGCGAGGGCGAGATCGACTCCCAGGAGCACACCGCCGACGGCACCATCGTCCGCGGCCGCGCGCACGCCGACCTCGCGGGCGAGCTGGCTCGGTACGCCGTCATCGACTGACCCGGCCTGTGGAGGGCCGCGCACGGGCCCTCCGGAACCAGGCAGCCTGGCCGGTGTGGCAGCCGCTCGACATCCGACGCCCGTTCACGCGGGCCGACGCGCTGGCGGCCGGGATCTCGCCGAAGGTGCTCCGGGGCTCGCGCTTCCGGCACGTCTTCCGCGGGGTCTCGGTCGCCGCCGATGCGCCTGACTCACCATTCCTGCGGGTGGAGGCGGCGCTGCTCCTCTTCGACGGGGCCGCCTTCGCCAGTCATCGCTCCGCGGCGCGGGTGCACGGGGTTCCGCTTCCCCCTCACCCGCTCGAGCACGTCTCGGTCCCGACCGCGACGCTTCGACGCCGACCCGAGGGCATCCGCTGCCACGTCTGCTCGTCCGCCTCCGTCGTGGTGGTCCGCGGGCTCCGGGTCTCGGACCCTCGGCAGATGTTCGTCGAGCTGGCGACCCTGCTGAGCCTCGTGGACCTCGTGGTCGTCGGTGACAACCTCGTCCGACGAGGGCTCTGCACCCTCGCGGGGCTGGTCGACTTCTGCGCGTCGTCGGAGATGGCAGGCGTCGCTGCCGCCCGGGCTGCCGCGTCCTTGGTCCGCGACCGGGTCGACTCGCCGATGGAGACGCGTCTGCGGATGCTCATCGTCCTCGCGGGCCTGCCCGAACCCGAGGTCAACGCCACGATTCGCGATGTCGACGGTGCAGCCCATCCGGCGCTACGACCTGTCCTGGCCGAGCGTGCGGGTGATCGTGGAGTACGACGGGCGCCACCACGTCGAGCGCGAGCACCAGTGGGAGCGCGACCTCGACCGGACGGGAGGCGATCGACGACGACGGCTGGCGGCTGCTCGTCGTCACGTCCAGGGGCATCTACCGCGAGCCCGAGCGAACGGTCCAGCGGATCTTCACGGTGCTCGCCGGCCGCGGCCTCGCCGGCCTGCCGCGGCGGCCCAGCGAGGCGTGGCGGCCGCACTTCGGTCGCTGACGCGCCGGATGCACCCTGGTGGCCCTCAATCGCTTCGTCCGGGGGCCACGAGGGTGCATCGTGCGCAAGCTAGACCCCGATCTGCCCCCACGGCCCCCAGATCGCGAACGTCATCCCGGCCGAGGCCTGGATGTTCACGAAGAGCGTCTGGCCCGTGTGGCTGAACGTGGTCCGGCGAACTCGTCGTTCGACCGGTTGACGCCCGTGCTGCTGGTGAGCCGGTTGAGGGCGATGTCCCACAGGTCACCCTCGGGTGAGAGGCCGCGGATGAAGTTGTCGTTGACGTTGTCCTCGCAGATCACGAGCGTGCCCCGGTTCGAGGTGGTGATGTTGTCGGGCAGGTCGAGGGTGCCCGCGTCCGGCGACTGGAAGACCACGCGCAGCCTCTCGGCGCGCGGGTCGTAGCACCACACCTGACCGGTGCCGTTGCCGTAGCCGTTGGCGTCGCCCGCCGTCGAGGTCGCCTCGGCGGCGCCACCGCCCTGGGTCGAGGTGAAGAAGACGTTGCCCTTGCTGAACACCTGGCCCTCCAGGCGCGAGAAGTACGCCGCGCCCTGCGCCCAGCCCTGGCTGCTGACGTGCACGAGCGCGGTGTTGTTGCTCGTCGGGCGCGACCACGCCCGGCGTGTAGGGGTAGTGGACGTCCGGCTGGGCGATCTCGACCCACTCGACGTCGTACTCGGTGTCCGGCACCTGGTTGCCCTCCAGGTGCGCGTTGGTCACGCCCTTCACCTTGAGCATGTGCAGGGTGCCGCCGTCGCGCAGCTCGCCCGACCTCCATCGGGTGGGCGGGCGGCGTGTAGCGGTAGAAGCCGGAGGCGAAGCCGAAGTTGTCCTCGGTGAGGTACAGCTGGCCCGCCCGGGGGTCGAACGAGACCGCCTCGTGGGCGAACCGCCCGGCCTGCGTGATCGGCTCCCGGTTCGACTGGCCCTCGCCGGGGAACGCGACTCGCCGGCACCGCGAAGACGTACCCGTGCGGCTCGGTGAGCGGGACGTTGGAGACCCCGGTGAAGTCCGGGCCGACGTCGGGACCGTTGATGGTCTCCTCGCAGGTCACCCAGGCACCCCACGGCATCTGCCCTCCCGAGCAGTTCATCATCGTGCCGTTGAGGCTGGTGAAGGACCGGATCACCTCGCCGTACCGGGTCACCTGGATGGTGGTGGTGCCGCCGCCGGCCATCGTGTCGTACGGGTCGCCCGGGCCGAACGCGGGCCGGGCGCCGTTGACCTCGTGGTTGCGGACCAGGATCACGGTGCCGCCGGGTCCCTTGAAGGCACCCATCCCGTCGTGCCGCCCCGGCAGCGCGGTGCCGTCGGTCAGGGTCACCGGCGTCTCCGTGTCGTGGAACGACCGGTACTCGAAGCCCTCGGGCAGCCACAGGCGGACCTTGCCGTCGCGCGCGTCCGGCACCGGCACCAGCGCGGCGGTCCTCGGAGGCGTGCGCGCCTCGGCGGGCGCGGCCAGCAGGCCCGCGAACGGGCCGGCCGCGGCGATCGCGGCGCTGGTCTTCAGGACGGTACGACGGTCGACGGACATGGAACGCCTCCTGTGCTGGGACGAGGGGGGATCTCGACAACCTAGGACGACGCGTCGGGGGTCGACAAGGGGGCCGGGACCGGCAAGGGTGGAGGGGCAGACCCACCTATCTCGGGAGGACCCATGCGCCGTACTCGCGCTGTCACCACCCTCGCCGCCGTCGTCGCGGCCGGGCTCACCGCCAGCAGTCTCGGCTCGTCGGGCGCCGTCGCGGCGCCACGGGGAGCCGACCAGCCGTCCGCCGCGGCTGCGGCCGCCCCGGCCAAGAAGGCCACCAGCGAGGGGTACGGAGGCGCCGTCTCCACCGTCGACCCCTACGCCACCAAGATCGGCCTCCAGGTCCTCAAGCGCGGCGGGAACGCCGTGGACGCGGCGGTCGCGACCGCGGCCGCGCTCGGTCTGACCGAGCCGTTCTCGGCCGGCATCGGCGGTGGCGGCTACTTCGTCTACTACAACGCCAAGTCCGGCAAGGTGAAGACGCTCGACGGCCGCGAGACCGCGCCGAAGCGGATGCCCAACGACGCGTTCATCGACCCGGCCACCGGCAAGCCCTACAACTTCACCCCCGAGCTGGTCACCAGCGGCGTCTCCGTCGGCGTGCCGGGCACGCCCGCCACCTGGGAGCGCGCGCTCGAGAAGTGGGGCACGTACGACCTCGCGGAGGCCCTCGCGCCGTCGACCGACCTGGCCCGTGAGGGCTTCAAGGTCGACAAGACCTTCCGCGACCAGACGCTGGACAACGAGGTGCGCTTCAAGGCGTTCACCTCGACGAAGAAGCTCTACTTCAAGGGCGGGGACGCGCCGGCCGTGGGGTCGATGTTCAAGAACAAGGACCTCGCCGACACCTACGACCTGCTCGCCGAGAAGGGCACCGAGAAGTTCTACTCCGGCCCCCTCGCGAAGGAGATCGTCTCGGCGGTGCAGAAGCCCCCGAAGACCTCGGGGACCACGCTCCCCGTCCCCGTCGGGTACATGAAGAAGTCCGACCTGCTCGACTACAACCTCATCGAGCGCAAGCCCACCAAGGTCGGCTACCGCGGCTACGACGTCTACGGCATGGCGCCGTCCTCCAGCGGCGGCTCGACCGTCGGTGAGGCGCTCAACATCCTGGAGCGGTACCCCCTCGGCACCATCCCGGTGACCACGGCGCTGCACGACTACCTCGAGGCGTCGGCGCTCGCCTACGCCGACCGCGGCGCCTACCTCGGGGACCCGGCGTACGTCGACGTCCCGCTCAAGACGCTCCTCGACGACACCTTCGCCGCCGAGCGCGCGTGCGGGATCAGCCAGACCGTGGCCGCGAAGAAGCCGGTCGCGGCCGGCGCGGTGACCGGCTACGACGGCGTCTGCCCGACCGCCAAGGGCGAGCCGCAGGTCGACCCGGACACCGAGAACGTCTCCACCACCAACCTCACCGTCGCCGACAAGTGGGGCAACGTGGTCGAGTACACCCTCACCATCGAGCAGACCGGCGGCTCGGGCATCGTCGTGCCGGACCGCGGGTTCCTGCTCAACAACGAGCTCACGGACTTCTCCACCGTCTACAGCCCCACCGACCCGAACCGGATCCAGCCGGGCAAGCGGCCGCGCTCGTCGATGTCGCCGACCATCGTGCTCAAGAACGGCAAGCCGTTCCTGGCGCTCGGCTCGCCGGGCGGCTCGACGATCATCACCACGGTGCTGCAGATGCTCGTCAACCGGATCGACCTCGGCATGACCGTCGAGGAGGCGATGGCCGCGCCGCGGGCCAGCCAGCGCAACACCGCCTCGGTCACCGCGGAGCAGCCGTTCATCGACGCGTACGGCGCCGCGCTCACCGCCCTGGGTCACACCCTGGTCCCGGCCGGTGACGGCCTGACGAGCGACCCGTTCATCGGCGCGGCGACCGCGATCGAGTTCGGGAAGAAGGGTTTCCTCACCGCGGTCGCCGAGCCCGACCGCCGCGGCGGCGGCGCGACCGGCGTGGTGAGCAAGACGAAGTAGTCCTCGGTCCAGGTCCGCCCCGGCGACGTCCGCACCCGCCGGGGCGGCCTACCGCCCCTCCGCTCGTCCCTCGCTCCGGGGGGCCAGACCCGACCACGGCCGCCCCGTCGGGTGCGGCCGTCGAGACCGCCGCACGTCAGCGCGCGGCGGCCACGCTCTCGTCGGTGCCGGCGAGCTTCTGGGCGAAGTAGATCGGGATGATCGAGAGCAGGATCAGGGCGGCGGCGACCACGTTGACCACCGGTGCCTGGTTGGGCCGGAAGAGGTTCTGGTAGATCCAGATCGGCAGCGTCTGGATGCCCGAGCCGGCGGTGAAGGTGGTCACGATGATCTCGTCGAAGCTCAGCGCGAAGGACAGCAGGGCGCCGGCGAGCAGGGCCGAGCGCATCATCGGCAGGGTGATCAGCCGGAACGTCACGAACGTGCCGGCGCCGAGGTCCATCGACGCCTCCTCGAGGTTGCCGCCGAGCCGACGCAGCCGGGCGATGGCGTTGTTGAAGATGGTGACGATGCAGAAGGTGGCGTGCGAGACGACGAGGGTGAAGAACCCCAGCCGGATGCCGAAGATGGTGAGGAACGCGTTGGCCAGGGCGATGCCGGTCACCACGCCGGGCAGCGCGATCGGCAGGATGATCAGCAACGAGACCGTGTCCCGGCCGTAGAAGCGGAACCGCTGCAGCGACATCGCCGCCATGGTGCCCAGGATCAACGCGATCACGGTGGCGATGGTCGCCACCTCCAGGGACACCACGACCGCCGACCGCGCGCCCGCGGACTGCAGCGCGGCGGACCACCACTGGGTGGTGAACCCGGTCGGCGGCCAGGCGAAGGTGCGCGAGGTGTTGAACGAGTTGAGCACCACGAAGGCGAGGGGGGCGTAGATGAAGACCAGCCCGAGCCCGGTGAGGACGCGGAGCAGGCCGCGGGTGAAGGGCGAGAGCTCATCGGTGCTCATCCGGGGTCCCTGCGGAAGTGTGAGCGAAGCGAGCAGTTTCGTGGGGTGGTCATGGGTGGTCACAGGTTCTCCAGAGCTCCTGTCCGGCGCACGGCGGCGAGGTAGCCGAGCATGATCAGCACCGGGATCGTCGCCACGGCGGCGGCGAACGGCATGTTGTTGCCGGTGAGGAAGTTGTCGTAGACGACGTTGCCGAGCATCTGGTTGGCGCCGCCGACGATCCGCACCGCGATGTAGTCGCCGAGGGTCAGGGAGAAGGCGAAGATCGAGCCGGCCACCGCCGCCGGGAAGAGCACCGGCAGCACGACCCGGCGCATCGTCATCGCGGTCGAGGCGCCGAGGTCGGCCGAGGCCTCCAGCAGGGAGTTCGGCAGCCGCTCCAGCCCGGCGTACATCGGCAGGATCATGTAGGGCAGCCACAGGTAGGACAGCGTGATCACCACGGCGACCAGCCCGTAGCCGGGCGAGTCGAGGCCGAACGGCTGCAGGACCCACGCGACCGGGCCGGTCTCGGAGAGCATGCCCCGCCAGGCGTAGGCCTTCACGAGGTACGACGCCCACAGCGGCGTCAGCACCGCGATCACCAGCAGCCGCTGCAGCCGGGGTGAGGCGACCTTGGCCATGTACAGCGCGATCGGGAAGGCGATGATCACGTCGATGACGGTGACCGACACCGCGATGAGCACCGTGCGGACGGTGATCGTCCGGTAGACCTCGATGGTCCAGAGGTCCCGGTAGTTGTCCAGCGTCCAGGTGCGCTCGATGTTGCCGGTGAAGCCGTCGACGGTCCACAGCGACGTGATGAACAGCGCCGCGAGCGCGCCGAGGTACGCCACCCCCAGCCACAGCATCGGGGGCCCCAGGAGGAGCCCCAGCCGCAGCCGGGGGTGACGGTGGAGGATTCCCGCAGCGATCGCTACCCCTTGATCTCGGTCCAGGCCTGCGTCCAGTCCTGGTACGTCGTGCACTGGACGTCGGTGCGCCCGTCGAGGCACTGCTCGATCGGCGTGGTCCAGTACCAGATCTGCTCGGCGTAGGCCTCGTCACCGGCGTGGTAGCTCTCGCAGAACCCCTCGCTGGTCAGGTCGCAGGCCTTGCCGTTGGCCGGCGCCTCGCCGAACCACTCGGCGACCGCGGCGTTGGCCTCGGGGCTGATGATGTGGTTGAGCCACATGTACGAGCAGTTCCGGTTCTCGGTCTTGGAGCTGACCATCCAGGTGTCCGACCAGCCGGTGGAGCCGGTCTCGGGCAGGATCGCCTCGACCGGGACCTTGTCGGCCTGGGCGAGGTTGACGATGACCTGCCAGGTGGTGCCGACGACCGAGTCGCCGGTCGTGAAGGCCTGGATCTCCTTGAGGTAGTCCGACCAGTACTCCCCGACGTTCTCCCGCTGCGCCTTGAGCACGTCGACGGCCGCGGCCAGCTGGTCCTCGTCGAGCGCGTAGGGGTGCTCGATGCCGAGGTCGGGCTGGGTGTTCATCAGGTAGAGCGCCGCGTCGGCGATGTAGATCGGCGAGTCGTACGCCGTCACCGCGCCCTTGTAGTCCGAGCCGCCGTCGAAGACCACGCTCCAGTCGGTGGGGGCCGGGGTGACCTCCTCGGTGTTGTACATCAGCAGGTTGGCGCCGTAGCCGTGCGGGACGCCGTACATCTGGCCGTCGACGGAGTTCCACTCGCGGTCCTTGAGGAAGCCCCAGACGTCGGCGTAGTTGTCGATGAGGTCGGTGTTGACCGGCTCGACGTCGCCGCCCGCGATCAGGCGCAGCGACGCGTCACCGGACGCCGACACCACGTCGTACTCGCCGGACTTCATCAAGGTGACGGCCTCGTCGGAGGTGCCGAAGTACTTCACGTTGACGTCGCAGCCGGTCTCCTCCTCGAAGGGCGTCACCCAGTCGACGCTCTTGTCGGTGGACCCGTCCTCGGCGTAGCCCGGCCAGGCCAGGACGTTGAGCGAGCCCTCGCCCTCGCCGATCTCCTCGGCCATCGGCAGGTCGGGCGCGGTGAAGCCGCCCTGCTCCTCGGCCGCGGTCGGGCTGTCGTCGGACTCGTCGTCCCCCGAGGTGGTGCCGCACCCGGCGGCCACGACCGCGAGTACGGCGACGGCGACGCCGGCCCGCGTCAGTCTGGTGATCCTCATGGTTGTTCTCCTTGGTGTGCAGGGGATTCTGCGGGGTGACCGAGATCGATGACGTGCTCGTCGAGCCAGGTGAGGGCGACCCGCTGGCCGCGGTCGATCGCCTGGTCGCTGGTGCCGTGGAGGTTCTGGCGGAGCACGGTGAGGGTGCCGCCGCCGTCGAGGTCGACGACGTAGTGGTTGACCGAGCCGAGGTAGACGATCGCGCTGACCGCCCCGCCGACCCGACCGGCCGACGCCGCCGTCAGCTCGACCTTCTCCGGTCTGATGCTGAACGTCCCGTCGCGACCGATCACCGACCGGGCGTGCGCGCCGGTGAGCAGGTTGGAGGTGCCGACGAAGCCGGCCACGAACGACGTGGCGGGCGCCTCGTACAGCTCGGTGGGCGTGGCGACCTGCTCGATCCGGCCGTCGCTGAAGACGGCGATCCGGTCGCTCATCGTCAGCGCCTCCTCCTGGTCGTGGGTGACGAAGCAGAAGGTGATGCCGACCTCGCGCTGGATCTGCTTGAGCTCGATCTGCATCTCGCGGCGCAGCTTGAGGTCGAGAGCGCCGAGCGGCTCGTCGAGCAGCAGCACCTTGGGCCGGTTGACCAGGGCCCGGGCGAGCGCGACCCGCTGCCGCTGGCCGCCGGAGAGCTGGGTCGGCCGGCGGTCGCCGTACCCGCCCAGCCGGACGGTCTCCAGGGCCGCCAGCGCCCGCTCGCGGCGCTGGCCGCGGGGGACCTTCTTCACCCGCAGGCCGTACTCCACGTTGCCGAGCACGTCCATGTGCGGGAACAGGGCGTAGTCCTGGAAGACGGTGTTGACGTCGCGGGCGAACGGCGGCCGGGAGGTGACGTCGTCGCCGCCGAGGAACACCCGGCCGGCGGTCGGCTCCTCGAAGCCCGCGATCATCCGCAGCACCGTGGTCTTGCCCGAGCCGGACGGGCCGAGCATCGAGAAGAACTCGCCGTCCCGGATCTCCAGGTCCAGGTCGGCCACCGCGGTGACCGACCCGAACGTCTTCGTGACGCCCTCCAGCCGCACCGCGACGGGCGCCGGACCGCGAGGGACCTCCAGATCTGCCATCAGCCGCAACCTAGGGCAACGGAATTCGTTGCGACAAGCACGTTCACGTCACGGTTCCGTCGTGTCGTCACCGTTTTGGGTGGGCCGCGGCCGCTGGGGGAGGATGCACCGCATGTCCCGCGGTGTCCTGGTCCGTCTCCTGCTCGTGCTGGGGCTCCTGGCCGGCTGCGCCGCGCTGGCCCTCAACCGGGAGCCGCGCCTGGGCCTCGACCTGCGCGGCGGCACCCAGATCACGCTGCAGACCAGCTCGACGGACCGCGTGGAGGCCAACGCCGAGTCCACCGACCGCGCGATCGAGGTGCTCCGCGGCCGCGTCGACGCGCTCGGCATCTCCGAGCCCACCCTGACCCGGGCCGGCTCCGACCGGATCATCGTCGAGCTGCCCGACGTGCAGGACCCGCGCGAGGCCGTGGAGACCCTCGGTCGCACCGCCCAGCTGACCATGCACGGGGTGGTCGGCACGGCCGCGTCGGCCGACGCCGAGCCGACCGAGGAGGGCAACGTCATCCTCCCGGACGAGGGGGGCGGCTTCCTCGAGCTCACGCCCGCGAAGCTGGAGGGTGAGGACATCTCCGGCGCGGACGCCGTGCAGAACCCCCAGCGCGTGGACTGGGTCGTCACCGTGGACTTCGACTCCGCGGGCTCCAACGCCTTCGGCGAGCTGTCGGCGGCCGCCGCGTGCGCCGAGGGCGACCCGCGCCGGATCGCGATCGTGCTCGACGACGAGATCATCTCCAGCCCCGAGGTGCAGGTGCCGTGCGGCGGCCGGATCACCGACACCACCGAGATCTCCGGCAACTTCAACAACGCCGAGGCCACCGAGCTGGCCATCCTGATCGAGGGCGGCGCGCTGCCGGTGCCGGTCGAGGTGATCGAGCAGCGCACCGTCGGGCCGACGCTCGGCGCCGCCGCGATCGAGGCGTCCTGGCAGGCCGCCCTGGTCGGGCTGCTGCTGACCGCGCTGTTCATCGCCATGGTCTACCGCCTCGTCGGCTTCCTCGCCACGCTCGCGCTGTCGTCGTACGCGCTGCTGGCCTACGCGATGCTCGTCGGGCTCGGCTCCACGCTCACCCTGCCCGGCCTGGCCGGCTTCGTGCTCGCCATCGGGCTCGCGATCGACGCCAACGTGCTGGTCTTCGAGCGCGCCCGGGAGGAGTACGCCGCGAACCCGTCGGCCGGCCTGCGTCGGGCCCTGGCCACCGGCTTCAACAAGGCCTGGTCCGCGATCATCGACTCCAACGTCACCACCCTCCTCGCGGCCGGGCTGCTGTTCTTCCTCGGCTCCGGCCCGATCAAGGGCTTCGGCGTCACCCTGTCGATCGGCGTCATCGCCTCGATGATCTCCGCGCTCATCATCGCCCGGGTGCTCACCGAGGCCGCCGTGTCCCTCAAGCCGGTCGAGCGGCACCCGGCGGTCACCGGGCTGGCGACCGTCGGGCGGGTGCGCACCTACCTCGAGCGCCGCAACCCGGACCTGATGTCCCGCCGCCGGTTGTGGCTGGCGATCTCCGGCGTGGCGCTGGTGGCGGCGCTGGTCGGCATCTTCGGCAACGGGCTCAACCTCGGCGTCGAGTTCACCGGCGGCCGGGTGCTGGAGTACTCCACCGCGCAGAAGCTCTCGGCCGACGAGGCCCGCCAGGTCGTGGCCGACGCCGGCTACCCCGAGGCCACCGTCCAGGAGACCGACAACGACAAGATCTCGGTGCGGGTCGGCCAGATCAGCGACGACGAGGCGGTCGCGATCGAGGAGGCGCTCGGCGACGCAGCCGGCGGCGCCACCAAGGAGCGCGACGAGAAGATCGGCGCCTCCCTCGGCGACGAGCTGCGCAACAAGGCCCTGATCGCCTTCGCGATCGCGTTCCTGGCCCAGATGGCCTACCTCGCGGTCCGCTTCAAGTGGACCTTCGGGCTGGCCGCGGTGCTGGCGATGTTCCACGACGTGGTCATCGTGACGGGGGTCTTCGCCTGGCTGGACAAGCCGATCGACGGTGTCTTCCTGGCCGCCGCGATGACCATCATCGGTCTCTCGGTCAACGACACGGTGGTGGTGTTCGACCGGATCCGCGAGCGGTGGTTCGGCTCCCAGCAGGAGCCCTTCATGCAGGTGGCCAACAAGGCGGCGGTCGAGACGATGCCCCGGACGGTGAACACCGGGCTCGGCGCGATGTTCATCCTGGCGGCGCTCGCGGTCTTCGGCGGCGACTCGCTGCGGGACTTCGCGATCGCGCTGCTCATGGGCCTGGTCATCGGGACGTACTCCTCGGTGTTCACCGCGACGCCGCTGCTGACCTACTTCCAGCAGTTCTCGCCGCTCGCCCGGTCCGCCCGGGCCAAGCGCGTGGTGCGCACCCCCGACGACTCCGGCGCCGTCGTCTGACGCTCACAGGTGCTTGAGCGCCTCCCGCCGGGACAGCGGCGAGAGGCGGTCGCCCCAGTCGTCGACGCGCGCCCGCACCCAGTCCGGGTCCGTCCGGGCGTACTCCCGCAGCGCCCAGCCGATCGCCTTGCGCAGCCAGAACGAGCGGTCGTCCAGGTTGCTCTCGACGGCCCACGTCAGCAGGCGCAGGTCGGTCCGCTCGCGGTGACCCAGCTGCGCGATGACCGCGGTCCGGCGCAGCCAGAGGTCGTCGTCGGTCGCCCACGCCGAGACGGTCGGGGTCGCCGCGACGCGGTGCCGGTCGAGCACGTCGCCGACCAGGTGGCTCGCGGTCTCGTCCACCAGGTCCCACCAGGCGCCGGTGACGACCAGGTGTCGCCACAGGTCGAGGGAGTCCGGGTCCCGCCAGTCCCGGGCCGCCCGGTGCCGGCCGAGGGCGAGCGCGGCGTACCGCTCCTCGCGGTGGGTGGCCTCGTCCCACAGCGCCCGCAGGGTCGCCTCCCACGACTCCCGGCCGTCGGGGGAGTAGGCCGCGAGATGCGGCCGCAGCAGCCGTTTCAGCTCCGGTGCGGCCAGCCCGTAGTAGGGCAGCGCGGACTTCATGTAGGCCTGCTGCGCGGCGGCTCGCGCCGGATTTGCGCCCGTGCGCATTTCGTCGCGCAGGGCCGTGATCAAGGTGCGATCGGCCCGTGCCGCGGGGGTCCGGCGATCGTTTGCCACCCCTGCACCCTAGGCAGGCCGCGGGCCGGGACCGGTCTGGACCAGTGTGTAAAGGTTGCCGTCAAGTCCGGTCACGAGGAGGCGGATCGCGGATCGGTGACGCACACTTGTGGTCAGGCGGTATCCGGGGGGAACCGCCAAGCTCATCACCGGGGGGTTCCATGAGCATCCACACGAAGGCGCGAATCACGGGGTTCTGGCGCGCCGCCACAGACGCGTCCGTCGGGGGGCGGGCGTCCGCGGTTCTCGAGCACGGGGAGGTCGACGAGCAAGCGCTCGTCGAACCCATCGGCTCGCCGACCGCACCGGCTGAGCTTCCGAGCGAGGCCACAGCCGCGCCTGAGGTCCGAGGAACCGCCCTGTATGGCGCCGCGCGACTGGACTCCTCGTCCTTCTGCGCGCGCGTCACGGCGCCTCGGGCCTCGGGCGTGGTGCTGCCGGCGGGCTTCGCCTTCCGGCTCACGCTCACCCGCGGGGCCGACGCCCCGCCGGCCGACGTCGCGGTCTCCGACTGGATGGACCTGGTCGTCACCGACCGCACGTCCACCGGCGAGCGGCTGCCGGCCAAGCCGGGCGACTTCGCCCGGATCGGCAGCGGCGAGACGTGGACCTACGACGTGGTGACCACCGTGCGCCTCGCGCCGGGCAAGGGCCGCACGATGAAGTTCGCGGAGTCGCCGCTGGGGCGCGGCTGGACGGTCACCTTCGCCGAGCTCGACGCGGCCGGGGTCGCCTCCGAGGCGGGCGAGACCCACACGTTCTGACGGCCCTGTGGACAGCCCCGGGTCGGGGCCGTCCAAGGTCGGTGCCGCTGACTAGAGTGCCCGGGTGCCCGAGCCTGCCAGCCCACCCGCCACCACCCCGGTGCGCGACGTGCTGGCGGCCGCGGTCGCCGCGCTCGGCGGCGAGCAGCGGGACGGCCAGATCGCGATGGCCGACGCGGTCGCCGCGGCGTTCGCGGGCGGGCAGCACCTGCTCGTCCAGGCCGGCACCGGCACCGGCAAGTCGCTCGGCTACCTGGTGCCCGCGCTGCTCCACGACGAGCGGGTGGTGGTCGCCACCGCGACGCTCGCGCTCCAGCACCAGCTCGTCGAGCGGGACATCCCCCGGCTGATGGAGGCGGTGGGCGAGCTGCCCGGCGTCGACGCGACGTACGCCGTCCTCAAGGGCCGCTCCAACTACGCCTGCCTGCACCGGATCCGCGAGGGCGTGCCCGACGACCAGGGCGTGCTCGTCGAGGTGCCCACCGGCTCGCAGGGCGCGGAGGTGCTCAAGCTGCGGGCGTGGGCCGAGGAGGAGGCCGGGCGGGACGGCACCGGCGAGCGGGACAACGCGCCGCGGCACACCGACCGGGTCTGGCGGCAGGTCAGCGTCAACCACCGCGAGTGCCTCGGGGCCACCAAGTGCCCCTTCGCCCAGGAGTGCTTCGCCGAGCGGGCGCGCGAGAAGGCCCAGCGCTCGCACCTGATCGTCACCAACCACTCGCTCCTGGCGATCGACGCGGTCGAGGGGGTGCCGATGATCCCCGACTACGACGTGGTCGTCGTCGACGAGGCCCACGAGGTCGTCTCCCGCGTCACCCAGGCGGCCACCGACGAGCTCACCGTGCTCGACGTCGAGCGGGCGGCCCGGCGCTCCCAGCGGCACGTGGGCGAGAGCGACGCCGCCGACCGGCTCGCCGAGGCCGCGGACGCGCTGGCCGACGCGGTGGCCGCGGCCCGCCCGGGCCGCTTCGACACCCTTCCCGACCAGCTGGCCGAGGCGCTCGCGCTCGTCCGGGACGCCGCGCGCGGCTGCCTCTCGGCGTACCCGAAGGACTCCGACACCGCCGACGCCGGGCTGACCCAGGCCCGGGGGATGGTGCAGGACGTCTTCGTCAACGCCGAGCGGATGGCCGCCGACGCCGACTCCGACGTGCTCTGGCTGGCCGAGGCCGGCGACCGGTCGCCGGCCCGGCTGCACGTCGCGCCGCTCCAGGTGTGGGGTCCGATGCGCGAGAAGCTGCTCTCGGACAAGACCGCGGTCTTCACCTCCGCCACCTTGATGCTCGGCGGCGACTTCACGCCGGTGGCGACGTCGGTGGGCCTCAAGCCCACCGAGCGCGTGGACGACCCGCCCTCGTCGGTCGAGCGCGGCGAGCCCGACGACGTCCTCCCGTGGCGCGGGCTCGACGTGGGCTCACCCTTCGACTACGGCAAGCAGGCCATCCTCTACGTCGCCGCGCACCTGCCCCCGCCGGGTCGCGACGGGCTCGGCGAGCGGCAGCTCGACGAGATCGTCGAGCTGGTCGACGCCGCGGAGGGCCGCACGCTGGGGCTGTTCTCCTCGCGCCGCGCCGCCGAGCGGGCCGCCGAGGTGGTCCGCGAGCGGCTGCCGCACCTCACCACGCTCGCCCAGGGCGAGGCGCAGCTGCCCGAGCTGGCCAAGCAGTTCGTCGGCGACCCGCACACCTGCCTGTTCGGCACCCTGTCGCTGTGGCAGGGGCTCGACGTCCCCGGCGACACCTGCCAGCTGGTGATCATCGACCGGATCCCGTTCCCGCGCCCCGACGACCCGTTGATGTCGGCGCGGCAGCGGGCCGCCGACCAGGCCGGCGGCAACGGCTTCATGCAGGTGGCCGCGACGCACGCCGCGCTGCTGCTGGCCCAGGGCACCGGCCGGCTGATCCGGACCACGACGGACCGGGGCGTCGTGGCCGTGCTCGACCCGCGCCTGGTGACCGCGCGCTACGGGTCCTTCCTGCGCGCGAGCTTGCCGCCGATGTGGGCCACGAGCGACCCGGCGGTGGTGCGCAAGGCGTTGGGCCGCCTCTCCGGCGACCGCCGAGTGAGAGCGCCGACGTGGAGACCGCCGCGAGCGGCAGGTAGACGACGGCCAGGGCGACCGCCACCACGGCCCAGCCCGCCACCACGTCGAGGGTCCAGTGGTTGCCGGTTCCGATGATGACGACGGAGGTGATGGCGGCGTGCGCCCAGGCGAGGACCACCACCCAGCGTCGGCGTACCTCCAGCTGGACGACGAAGGCCACCCAGAGGGCCCACCCGGCGTGCATCGACGGGAAGGCGGCGAGCTCGTTGGTGTAGCCCCCCATCCCCTTGGGTGCCGACGCGTCGCTGCTCCACCAGCCGTGGGCGGCGGAGAGCCGCAGCACGTCGGTGAAGCCCTCGACGAAGCGGGGCGGGGCCGTCGGCAGCAGGAGGTAGAGCGCCAGCGCCAGCATGGTGGCGACCACCAGCGCCATCCGGGCGGGCTGGTAGACCTGCGGACCCGCGGCGCCACAGCCAGATCAGCACGACGCCGGTGACGAGGTAGTGCGCGGAGGCGTAGTAGTAGCTGCCCATCAGGCCGAGCGTCGAGTTGTCGATGAACCAGCCGTTGACGGTGGCCTCGATGTCGAGACCGAAGAAGCGCTCGAGGTTGAGGATCCGGTGCGCGCGGGCGACGGCCGGGCCGGGGCTGTCGTCGGCGATGAGACGGGTCAGGCTGTAGCCGCCGTAGAGGGCCAGCACGAGCACCAGCTCGCTGAGCCCCCGACGCACCCGGGTGCGAAGCGGGGATTGCGCGAGCGCGGTCGATGTCACGACGCCAGCCTCCCCCTGGTTCATGGGCCGAGAATAGCCGTGACAACCCCCATAAGGCCCCCAGGTATTCCCTAGGGGTCCCTGGTCCAGACAGCGCTAGACACGGCGGAGGACGGCTGTCACGACCCCCAGGATGGTCGCATCGGTGCCGTCGATGGGCTCGTAGGCGTCGTTGTGGGGGAGCAGCCAGACCTTGCCGTCCTTGCGCTGCAGCGTCTTGACGGTGGCCTCACCCTCGATCAGGGCGGCGACGATCTGGCCGTTGTCGGCGGTCTGCTCCTGCCGGATCACCACGTAGTCGCCGTTGCAGATGGCCGCGTCGACCATCGAGTCGCCGGCCACCTCGAGCAGGAAGAGGGTGCCCTCGCCCACGAGCTGCTTGGGCAGCGGGAACACGTCGGTGACCTGCTCCTCGGCGAGGATCGGGCCACCGGCGGCGATCCGGCCCAGGATCGGCACGTAGCTGGCGGTCGGCAGCGCGTCGCCGAGGCCGGTCTCGTCGAAGGTCGACTCCTCGCCGGACATGGACCGGCGGGCGGCCAGCACCTCGGGCAGGAACACCTCGAGCGCGCGCGGCCGGTTGGGGTCGCGGCGCAGGAACCCCTTCTCCTCGAGGACCTTGAGCTGGTGGGCCACGCTCGAGGAGCTGGTCAGCCCGACCGCGGTGCCGATCTCGCGCATGCTGGGCGGGTAGCCGCGCTGCTCGATCGAGTCCTTGATGTTCGCGAGCACCTTGAGCTGGCGCTGCGTCAGGCCGGTCGCGTCCGGAGGACCGTCGGGCAGCTCGGTCACCTTGCCGTCGTTGCTCTGCTTGGCCATCGTCTCGCCTCTCGTGGTCATGCGTGTCCTCGGACGGTAGTCAGGATCGGCCCCGTTTTCAAACACCTGTTCGAACCGCGTGTCGTCCCCGGCGGTGCGTGGATCTGGCGGTGGTGGTGGCCGCAGAGGGGGATGGCGTCCTTGAGGTCGGTGCGGCCGCCGTGGGACCAGGGGGTGCGGTGGTGGAGCTCGCACCAGGCGAAGGGTCGGTCGCACCCGTCGGCGGCGCAGGTGGTGTGCCGGGTGGCGAGGGCGGTGCGTTGGGCCTCGGTGAAGAAGCGTTGGGTGCGGCCGAGGTCGAGGACCTGGGAGGCGCCGGACAGGATCGCGGGCAGGATCCCGGCGCCGCAGGCGAGCCGGCGGGTCTCGGCCGCGGAGATCCGGTCGCCGGTGTCGAGGCCGGCCGCGGCCAGCCTGGTCGCGGAGCTTGTCGTGGTCGAGGGTGACGATCACGGTGGCGGCGACCTTGCCGTGCAGCCGGTCGGTGGGCAGGTGCTCGAGCACCTCGACGAACGCCTCGCCCTGCCGGCGGGCCCAGTCCGGGCCGGCGTGGGGGCCGGTGTGGGCGCCGCGGCGGCGCGGGGAGGCGAGCTGCTGGATGGCCTTGCGCAGGATGGCGCCGGCCAGGGCGGGCACCGTGAAGTGCCCGGACACGGTGCCGTCGTGGTTGTCGTGCAGGGTGAGCCGGGTCCGCTCCAGGGCGGCGGTCTCCTCCTCGCGCAGCAGGGCGTCCTCGTGGGCGTCGACCACCGCGACGTCGCGCTCGACGACCTCCAGGGCACGGCGCGCGGCCTGGCGGAGCCGGACCGGGTCGAGCCGCTTCGCCTTGGCCACCAGGGCGGCCTCGACGCGCACACGGTCCTCGACTGGACAGGGACGCGGGCAGCCGTGCGGCCGTGTGGGCGATCACCGTGGCGTGCGCGGGGGACAGGGCGCCCGAGCCGAGGGCGGCGGCGGTGGCCGGCAGGTCGTCGTCCAGGGCGGTGGCCAGCCGGACCTCGCGGGCCGCGTCGGCGCCGCCGGCGCGGGTGTGCACCGCCAGCCAGGCGCTGGTGCCGGGCATCCCGGCGTCCAGGGCGACCTCGGCCTTGTCGGCCGCGGCGAGGAGCTTCAGCTTCAACGCCTGCAGCCGGGTCACCGCGCGGTCGCAGTCGGCGACCAGGGCGGCGTACCCGCCCGCGGGCAGCGGCGCGGAGACGTCCAGGTCGTCGAGCAGGTCGTCGAGCAGGTCGTGGATCTCGCGCACCCCGACGACGGCCGGGTGGCCGGTGTCGGGGTGGAGGTCCAGGAGCGCTGACATGGCACCTCAGTTTATTCGAACACGATGTTCGACTGCACCAGGGGTTTCGTGGATCTGTGAACGACGGGTCCGCGCGTCCCTACGATGAGTCACGGAGAGCCGTCCACCCCCCAACGGCACTGATCCCATGTCCCCTCGCACGCTCCTGTCCGGCCTGGTCGCGGCCGTCTCGCTCGCCGCGACACTGGCCCTGGCCCCACCCACCCTGGCCGAGGCACGACGTACGCCGGTCGCGGAGAACCCCCTCGCCGGGCACGCCTGGGGCGTCTACCTCGGCCCGATGGACCAGACCTGGGCGCCGTACGCCCGGTCGACCGGCACCGAGCGCGAGGAGCTGGCCAAGATCGCGCTCGCCCCCAAGGCGAAGTGGTTCGGCGCGTGGATCCCGACCGCGCAGATCGGCGCCAAGGTCCGCGACTACGTCGCGAACGCCCAGGCGGGGAACCCGGACGCCCTCGTGCAGATGACGGTGTTCCGGATGGTGCCGTGGGAGGGCGACGCCTGCCGCCGGCTGCCGACCAAGGCCGAGAAGCGCGACTACAAGCGGTGGACCGACGCCTTCGCGGACGCCATCGGCACCGCCCGGGTCGCGCTGATCCTCCAGCCCGACGGGCCCTTCGCCCTGTGCGCGCCGCGCGGGTCGCTGGCGCCGTCGAGGCTGATCGGCTACTCGGCGCGCGTGTTCGGAGCGCTGCCCAACACCAGCGTCTACATCGAGGCCGGGTCGGCCGACTGGCCCGCGCCCGGCTCGCAGGGCGGCGTCGAGTCCGCCGTCGACATCCTGATGCCCGCCGGGATCCAGTACGTCCGCGGCTTCGCCCTCAACGGCACCCACTACTCCGACACGAACCTCGAGGTCGCCCGCGGCGCGGCCATCGTGGCGGCGCTCGAGGCGCGCGGCGTGCCCGGGAAGCGGTTCGTGGTGAACACGTCGTCCAACGGCAACCCGTTCGAGTTCGGTCGCTACACGGGCCGCGACCCGGAGAACGCCTTCGTGTGCGCCTCGGCAGCCGACGACCGCACCTGCGTCACCCTCGGCATCCCGCCCACCACCGACGTCGCCAACCCGGCCTGGGGACTCACCCCCGAGACCAACGCGCTCGCCGCGCAGTACGCCGACGCGTACCTCTGGTTCGGCCGGCCCTGGCTCTACAAGCAGGCCGACCCGTTCGTGCTGAAGCGGGCCCTGGCGCTGGTCCGCTCCTGGCCCTACGCCGCCGCTGCGGCCGCGGTCCCCGCGCCGGTCGGGTAGCGAGCGCAGCGGCCGCATCGAGGCCGTCCCACCATTCGAACACGCGTTCGTCCAGGTCCTTGACCTGTTCGAACACCTGCTCTACCGTCGTACACATGTTCGATCGAACGTCTGATCGAGCGGTCGCCGGCGGGACTGTCGGTGGTCGCCGATAGACATCGGATCGACACAGGAACCGACAGGCGGCCAGGGTGGCCGCCACTTCCCCAGGAGGTCCCGATGAGCACCATCGCCGTTTCGCCCGTCCGCAGCTTCGACCGACCGGTCCGCTCCGTGCGCACCGCTCGTCCCGCCCGCCCGGTGGCGCGCGGCCAGGTGCGGCTCACCCGACGCGGCCGGCTCGTCGTCTTCCTGGTCGCGCTGACCGCGGCGCTGGTCGCCGGGGTCGTCCTGGGCGCCGGCTCGGTGGCCACCCAGGAGCGCGGCACGTCCGCGCCCACCACGATCGTGCGCGTCGCACCGGGGGAGACCCTGTGGGACATCGCCGCGCGGATCACCCCGAGCGGGGACGACGTGCGCGACACGATGTACGACATCAAGCGGCTCAACGCCCTCGCGAGCTCGGCCCTCGACGCCGGCCAGCGGATCCGGGTGCCCGCCACGCAGTGAGAGACGTCCGCCGGTCGACTTCGACCCCGACCGGCGGCCACAACTGAATACCGGGGAAGACACGAGGAGCGGGTCCGCGCTGGCGGACCCGCTCTTCGCGTTCCTTTCGTTGGTCGAGCAGGTCGCGCAGCGACCGTGTCGAGACCCCACCCGCTGCCCGCGTCACACTGAGTCCATGACCGCCGGCTACTCGGGCACCCCGCTGCCGCGCAAGCTCGGCGTCAAGGACGACCACGTCGTGTTCCTCGACCGGGTCCCGGCCGACGTCGACCTCGGGGATCTCGGCGGTGCCCACGTCGTCCGCCGGCTGCCGGCCGAGGCTGACGTGACCCTCACCTTCCACACCATGATGGCCACGCTCGCGCCCCGGTTGCCGGCCCTGTTCGCGCGGACCTCGACCGCCGGCTCCGTCTGGGTCTGCTGGCCCAAGAAGGCGGCCCACAAGGCCCTGCTCGCGCGCGGGATCGACTGCGACCTCGACGAGAACCTGGTCCGCGACCTCGGCCTCGGGCTGGGGTTCGTCGACGTCAAGGTCGCGGCCGTGGACCAGACCTGGTCGGCGCTGAAGTTCGTGCGCCGGCTCGCGGACCGCTAGCGCGCGGCGCGACGGCCGCCCGGTGGTCGCGGCACGACGGGCTGCTTCGGTCGGGGAGGACGCGTCGGGGGCCTCGGTGATGCCCAGCGCCCGGAGCAGCCGGGCGATCAGCACCAGCCCGAGGAACAGGCAGAGCACCGCGCCGAGCGACGACAGGCCGAGGAACCACCAGGCCCGGCTCTCACCTGCCCGCGCGCTCGTCCCGAAGTCGATGGCGAGGTAGACCAGGTAGCCCCAGGCCACGATCGCGGCGGTCACCGCGACGGCCAGGAGGAACACCCGGGGCCGGAGCGTGGGTGCCTTCTTGGGGCCCTTCCGCGCCGCCGCGTGCTTGTGCTCGGACCCCATCGGGCCATTGTGGCGGATGCGTGCGGGACATTCGCCGACAACGACACACCCCGCGGCACCGGTTCAGCGCCGCAGGCACCAGGTGGGGGTCTCGGCGAGCTCGCCACGCAGGCGCGCGATCATGGCGTCGTACGCTGCGATCCCCTCGGTCGCCATCGCCGCCACTCCGGTGCCGTCCGGCAGGTGCACGGTCAACGCCTGGATCGTGAACGGGCCGAACTTCTCCTCGTCCCGGGGCGACAGGACGGCCCCCTCCGGGAGCACGGCCTCGAGCCGCGCCCGGGCGGCGTCCTCCTCGTCGGTGTCGGTCAGCGCTGCCCACGGCTCCCGATGCTTCTCGTCCCGGCGATCCAGAGCCGGGGGCGCCCAGGCAGCGCGCGACGGTCGCGCCGCCGGCGACCAGCCGGCCGAGCTCCTGGACCGCCGCGACCGGGTCGAGGGCCAGGGCGGCCACGGTGCCGTCGGGTCCCTTCGCCCAGGCCCCGAAGGTCTCGTGCTTGACCGGCCGACGGCCGACGAGCTGGTCCTGCAGGCCCTTGAAGGACCAGCCGTCCGGCAGGCCCGCCTCGAGGGTGTCGACGGCCGCCTCGACGTCGGGGGAGCCGTTGCCACTGAGCTTGTCGAAGAGTCCCATCCACCGACCGTGCCACGGCCCTGACGACGCCGGGCACACCCCTCGAGAGGGGTTCTGGAGGGTTCGCGACACGCGGCGATCCCAGCTCCACAACGGCCCTGACCTGGGACTTTCCAGCCGGGGAGGTTTGTTCTTCAGAAGTCTTGCGAACTACTCCGACCACGAACTACGGTAGGCACTACATCTAGTACTTACACCGGTGTAGTTCTCCACATGTTGATGCACAGGCAACAGGGAGTTACCCACAGTCGGACCCCTGGTTCTGCACAGTCCACGTCCCGATGCCGCTGAGAAGGAGGATCCGCGATGCACTGCCCGTACTGCCGGCACACCGACACCCGGGTCCTCGACTCGCGGGTCGCCGACGACGGCGCCTCGATCCGCCGCCGGCGTACCTGCCTCACCGACGCGGGCGGCTGCGGCAAGCGCTTCACGACCGTCGAGCTCATGCAGCTGACCGTGCTCAAGCGCTCCGGCGCCAGCGAGCCGTTCACCCGCGAGAAGGCGATGTCCGGCGTCCGGAAGGCCTGCAAGGGCCGCCCGGTCACCGAGGACCAGCTGGCCTGCCTGGGCCAGGAGGTCGAGGACGTGCTGCGCGGCGAGGGCTGGGCCGAGGTGCCCGCCCACGAGATCGGGCTGGCCATCCTCGGCCCGCTCCGGATGCTCGACGAGGTGGCCTACCTCCGGTTCGCCAGCGTCTACCGCGCCTTCGAGTCCGCGGACGACTTCGAGGCCGAGATCGCCCTCCTGCGAGCGGAGCGAGCCGCCTCGGTGGTCGAGCCTGTCGAGACCCGCGCCGAGCGCGCCCATGCGATCGAACCCGTCCCGACCGGGTAACCAGACCACCCGGCGTGCGTAGTGGGGAAGCTGCGCGCGCCGGGTGCACCAACTCCGGTGGCGTTGAGCCATCAGATCAACCGACACAGAATTGCCCCAGGAGAAACGGAGTCCTCATGACCGAGACGGTTCGCCCCGAAGCAGGCGCCGCGGCCAAGCCCAAGGCCGGCGCCGGCCTGGTGCTCGAGCGCGTGTTCAGCACCGAGGGGGTGCACCCGTACGACGAGCTCACCTGGGAGCGCCGTGATGTCGTGCAGACCAACTGGAAGACCGGCGTCACGGTCTTCGAGCAGCGCGGCGTGGAGTTCCCCGACACCTGGTCGGTCAACGCCTCGACGATCGTCACCACCAAGTACTTCCGCGGCGCGGTCGGCACCGACGCCCGCGAGTGGAGCCTCAAGCAGCTCATCGACCGCGTCGTGAAGACCTACACGAAGGCCGGCGTGGACCACGGCTACTTCGCGAGCACCGCCGACGCCGAGGTCTTCGAGCACGAGCTCACCTGGCTGCTGGTCAACCAGTACTTCTCCTTCAACTCCCCGGTCTGGTTCAACGTCGGGACCCCGTCTCCGCAGCAGGTGTCGGCCTGCTTCATCCTCTCCGTCGACGACTCCATGGACTCGATCCTGAACTGGTACAAGGAGGAGGGCTTCATCTTCAAGGGCGGCTCCGGCGCCGGCCTCAACCTCTCCCGCATCCGCTCCTCCAAGGAGCTGCTCTCCTCGGGCGGCACCGCCAGCGGCCCGGTCTCCTTCATGCGCGGCGCCGACGCGTCCGCGGGCACCATCAAGTCCGGCGGCGCCACCCGCCGCGCGGCGAAGATGGTCGTGCTCGACGTCGACCACCCCGACATCGAGGAGTTCGTGATGACCAAGGCGCGCGAGGAGGACAAGATCCGCGCGCTCCGCGACGCCGGCTTCGACATGGACCTCGGCGGCACCGACATCACCTCCGTGCAGTACCAGAACGCCAACAACTCCGTCCGGGTCACCGACGAGTTCATGCGCGCGGTCGAGGACGGCACGTAGTTCGGCCTGCGCGGCTCGCCAGACCGGCGAGGTCATCGAGACCGTCGACGCCCGCGACCTGTTCACCAAGATCGCCACCGCCGCGTGGGAGTGCGCCGACCCCGGCCTGCAGTACGACGACACCATCAACGACTGGCACACCAACCCCGAGACCGGCCGGATCACCGCGTCCAACCCGTGCTCGGAGTACATGTCGCTCGACAACTCCTCGTGCAACCTCGCTTCGCTGAACCTGCTGAAGTTCCTCAAGGACGACGACACCTTCGACGCGGCGCTGTTCGCCAAGGCGGTCGAGTTCATCATCACCGCGATGGACATCTCGATCTGCTTCGCCGACTTCCCGACCGAGGCGATCGGCCAGACCACCGTCGACTACCGCCAGCTCGGCATCGGCTACGCCAACCTCGGCGCGCTGCTGATGGCGATGGGCCTGGGCTACGACTCCGACGCGGGCCGCGCGATGGCCGCCTCGATCACCAGCCTGATGACCGGCACGTCGTACAAGCGCTCGGCCGAGGTGGCCGCGGTGGTCGGCCCGTACGCCGGCTACGCCCGCAACGCGGAGGCCCACAAGCGGGTGATGCGCAAGCACCAGGCCGCCAACGACACGGTGCGCACCTTCGGCGTCTCCGACGCCGCGACCCACAAGCTGGCCACGGCCGCGTGGGCCCAGGTGCAGGAGCTCGGCGCCACGAACGGCTTCCGCAACGCGCAGGCCTCGGTGCTCGCGCCGACCGGGACCATCGGCTTCATGATGGACTGCGACACGACCGGCATCGAGCCGGACTTCTCGCTGGTGAAGTTCAAGAAGCTCGTCGGCGGCGGCTCGATGCAGATCGTCAACCAGACGATCCCGCGGGCGCTGCGCAAGCTCGGCTACGTCGAGGAGCAGGTCGAGGCGATCGTCACCTACATCGCCGAGCACGGCCACGTGATCGACGCGCCCGGCCTCAAGGCCGAGCACTACGACATCTTCGACTGCGCGATGGGCGCCCGGGCGCTCAAGCCGATGGGTCACGTGCGGATGATGGCGGCCGCCCAGCCGTTCCTCTCCGGCGCGATCTCCAAGACGGTCAACCTGCCCGAGGACGCCACGGTCGAGGAGATCGAGGACATCTACCTGCAGTCGTGGAAGCTCGGTCTCAAGGCGACCGCCGTCTACCGCGACAACTGCAAGGTGGGCCAGCCGCTCTCCGACGGCAAGGGCGACAACAAGGGCAAGTCGTCCAACGCCGACGCTGCTGAGGCCGTCGAGACCAAGACCGTCGAGAAGATCGTCTACGCCCCGACCCGCAAGCGGCTCCCGAAGTCGCGGGTCTCGCGCACCACGTCGTTCACCGTCGGCGGGGCCGAGGGCTACATGACCTCGGGTGCCCACGACGACGGCGAGCTCGGCGAGATCTTCCTCAAGCTCGGCAAGCAGGGCTCGACCCTGGCCGGCGTGATGGACGCCTTCTCGATCGCGGTCTCGATCGGCCTGCAGTACGGCGTGCCGCTGGAGACCTACGTCTCGAAGTTCACCAACCTGCGCTTCGAGCCGGCCGGCCTCACCGACGACCGCGACGTGCGGATGGCGCAGTCGATCATGGACTACATCTTCCGCCGCCTGGCCCTGGACTACCTGTCCTTCGAGGACCGCTCGATGCTCGGCATCTACTCCGCCGAGGAGCGCCAGCGCCACCTCGAGACCGGCTCCTACGAGCCGGTGGAGATCTCCGAGGCCGAGTCCCTCAAGGCCGACGCCCCGGTCGACGCGGTCGTGGAGATCGTGGACGACGCCGCTATCTCGGTGGTCGAGCAGGGCGACGGAGGAGCCCGTGTCGAGACCTCGGTCGGAGAAAGCCCGCCCCCAAGGAGGCCCACACCTCCGCCGAGCTGATGGAGAAGATCACCGGCACCGCGGTCGACTCCCCGCTCTGCTTCACCTGCGGCACCAAGATGCGCCCCGCCGGCTCGTGCTACGTGTGCGAGGGCTGCGGGAGCACCAGCGGCTGCAGCTGACGGCATTTGGTGAGCGGCCCCGACGCGTCAGCGTCGGGGCCGCTGCTCGTCAGCGCCGTGATGCGCCCGCCCTCTGTGGACTCGCACGATCCAGGAGGCGAAGGTCAACGTTCCACCTTGAGTGAATCGCTCCGCCAGCGGTCCGCGCTACGTAGCCTCATGCTGCCTTCATCCACCAGCTTGAGGAATCAGATGACCGAGAACACCAGCAATCCGCCCGTGCAGCAGACCCTTGCTCCCACCTTCGCTCCCAGCGCGGAGCTGATCCCGAACTCCCAGGGTGTGCCCATGGCGTACGGCACGCCGCCCTACGCACCTGTCGTCGGAAAGATTCGCAGCACGGGGGTCTGCATTCTGCTGGCTGTCGTGACGTTTGGCATCTACACCCTCGTCTGGTTCTACAAGACACACGATGAGATGAAGCGCCACACGGGCCACGGGCTCGGCGGTGGCCTCGCCTTCATCCTCGCCTGGTTCGTCGGAATCGTCATGCCCTACATCACGTCCAGCGAAGTGGGGACGTTGTACGAGCGTGCCGGCCACGCGCAAGCCCGTCTCGGGTGCGACGGGCCTGTGGTACTTCCCCGGAATCTTCATCCTGATCGGTCCGATCGTCTGGTTCGTCAAGACCAACGGCGCCCTCAACGCGTACTGGCGGGCCCAGGGAGCGCGCTGATGCTCTAGGTGAACCGGCCCGGCTTCCTCTCGTGGGATCCGGGCCGGCTCCTCGCCTCGGCCGCACGTGGGGCCGCCAGGGATCCGTGTGATCTCGACCTGGATGGGCGACGGCATCGCCTGCGAAAGCTGACCCGGCGGCCGGGAGCTGTTGGTCTACTGTGCGATGGCAGAGGCAACGGTGAAGAAGTCCGTGGGCATGGCGTGCTGCAGCTTCCACGTGATGGCGATGGGCCGATCGCCGGTGTGCGACACGTACGAGGCGGGGCCAACGAACAAGTACGGGGACGTGCCGAACTCGTCCGCCTGCTGCTGCCTGGCGAAAATCAGGACGGTGCTTGACCCGCTCACGTATCGCTGGCCGGTCGGCGACGCCACCGAGGTCGTCGACTGGGATTCCCAATGGAAGAGCGTCGGCGAGATGGGGTAGTCCCGATACATCGTGGTCGGTGAGTAGTCAGCCTCGGACTTCTTGAGGGTCACGAAGAAGGCGTCGACGTTGTTGTCGTGTGAGTACCAGACGCCCTCACGGAAGCTGTTGGGATTCTCGCGGGAAGTCCAGCGCGGCCAGGATCTCCTCACGCTGGTAGCGGGCGTGGATGCGCAAGGGAACTGACGCGAGTTGACCTGGAAGCGTCAAGGCGACGTGGCGGGCGGCGTCGAAGGAAATGTCGACGACCGACGAGATTTCGCGCCGCGTTGCCTTCTCGTCTCTGAGTGCCGCCAGGCCGGCCTCGATCGAGGTCGTGGCCACCGCCGTCCGACCACAGGGAGAAGAACAGCATCCGTGCACGGCGCTGGTCGTCGGGAGCCAATGCGTCGTACGACGGTGAGTCATCGGCGAGGAGCCTCCGATACGACGCGGCGCGGTCCGGATCGTCCACGTGGGCGAACGCCGCACCCGCTTCAGCAAGGAGGCCTCAAGGTCGGAGCCCGCCTCGGTCGCCAGACCAGCGTCTCGTCGTAGGCGCGTCCATGAGTGGCTTCCGCGTCGCAGAATGTCGCTGAGCTCGATGCCGGACTCGGCGAGGAACTCGGCCAGGTCCCGGTCGCCGGTGGAGCGCAGCTCGGCAACGATCTGCTGCCAGCGGTTGGCGATCTGCGAGCGAATGTTTTCCAGGACCAGGGTCTTGCGACTGACGATCCATTTCTATCTGAACACCCGGCCGGAAGGAACGGGAAGCCATCTCTCGACCTGACGTTCGAGTCCGGCTCGAGTCGGCTCCGGTGAGCGCCCGCAGCTTTTGGTCAAAGCGAAACTCCTTGCGGTGGTAGCCGACGAAGTCGAGGACCGTGAGGACCGCCTTGTCTCGCGTGCGGCGGAGCCCGCGGCCCAACTGCTGGAGGAAGACGGTGGCGCTTTCGGTCGGTCGAGGAACAGGACGGTGTCGACGTCGGGGACGTCGAGGCCCTCGTTGAACAGGTCGGCCGCAAAGAGGATGTTGACACGTCGCGACCGCAGATCGCTGGAGCGCTCTCGTCGCGGTCGGCGCCGGTGGTCTGACCGCTGACGCTGCGAGCGGGGATGCCAGCCTCATTGAAGACGTCGCGCCATGTACTCGGCGTGGGCGACGCTGACGCAGAATCCTAATGCCCGCATCGCGCCAACGTCAGCGACCTTGTCGCTGAGCTGATGGAGAACGATTCGTGCGCGGGCGTCGTTGCCGGTGTAGACGTTGCTCAGCTGCGCCTCGTCATACCTGCCTCTCGACCACGTGATCGTTCTCAGGTCGGTCCCGTCCGCGGCCCCGAAGTAATGGAATGGGCACAGGAGGTCGGCCCCGAGTGCATCCCACAGCCGCAGCTCCGCAGCCGTGCGGCCGTCAAAGAAGGATCGAACGTCGGTGCCGTCGGTGCGTTCGGGCGTTGCCGTCAGCCCGAGCAACTCCTGGGGAGTCAGGTGGTCGATGACGCGCCGATATGTCGGGCCTCGCGTGGTGGAACTCGTCGATGACGACGACGTCGAAGGCATCGCGCGGAATGTTCGCAGACCCCGTACGCCGTGAGGGACTGAACGCTCGCGAAAACGTGCTCCCACCGCTCGGGGCGAGCGCCGCCGACGTAGAGCTCGCCGAAGTCACCGTCGCCAAGGACCTCCCGATAGGTACGCAGCGATTGCTCAAGAATCTCCCGCCGTGCGCCACGAACAGCAGGCCGCGGCCGGTCCCCACCAACGCAAAGCCGCTGGTAGTCCAGAGCGGCAATGACCGTCTTTCCGGTGCCGGTGGCGGCCACCACCAGATTGCGATGCCGATCGTGAACCAGTCGCTCGACCTCGATCGCGTCGAGGATCTCTTGCTGGTAGGGAAACGGCCGCACGGCGAGTCCGGAGATGGAGATCGTGACCCGATCGCTCGTGCCGACCGCCCCGCGCCGCGAGAAGGGCGTCGTCGAGTCGGTCTCGATCCCGGCCAGGGTCATAGGCCTCGAATTCACTGCTGTTCCAGTAGGCGTCGAATGTCGCCTCGAACTTGAGCAGCAGGGCGGGAGTTGCCTGCTTGGACAGCCGCACATTCCACTCGACGCCGTCGAGGAGGGCTGACGTCGACAGGTTCGACGAACCTACATAGGCCGGTGTCAAAGCCCGTGGCCCGTCGGAACAGCCAGGCCTTCGCGTGCAGGCGTGTCCGAGCTGCGTCGTACTGCACCTTTACCTGAGCGCCGAACTCTCGGACCAGTCGATCCAGGGCCTCGCGCTCCGTTCCACCGATGTAGGTCGTGGTGACGACGCGGATGGGAACCCCTGCCGTGCGCGCCTTCCTGAGGGGTTCTTCGAGCAGGCGGAGCCCGCGCCACATCACGAACGCGCAGAGGAGATCGACGGAATCTGCGGAGTCGATCTCTGCCTTCAGTTCGCTCGCCAGAGAAGGTTCTCCGTGTGCATTGGTCAGCAGGGCTGCATCGTTGAGAGGCGTCTTGGGCCGCAGTTGAAAGCGTGAGACCTGCCCCGGTCCGGGCGCTCGTCTGATGGCGAGCAGTTCCTGAAGCGGATCGACGGCGCCTGAATTCGCCGCATCG
Source organism: uncultured Actinomycetota bacterium (assembly GCA_963713255.1). Classification (GTDB taxonomy): domain Bacteria; phylum Actinomycetota; class Actinomycetes; order Propionibacteriales; family Nocardioidaceae; genus Nocardioides. The sequence continues at coordinate 254,628 of CAVQLC010000016.1, read as the reverse complement.
ATCAGGGCAAGCAATTCATTCGCGACCGCAAGCTTTCGCCGCGGGTCCTTCACGGAGGCCAGCCTGCGCTCCAGGGCAGCCGAAAGATGACGGGTCAGGACATGCGTCTGGTCCGCGGGATCGACCTTGCCGGTATCGATCTCCATGTTCAGAACCGACTCGAGTCGCCGTTCCAGGTCCTGGGTGACGACGCTCTCCAGTAAGCCCTCACTGATGTCCCGGGACGTGTCCATCTGGCAGAGCTTGCCAAATGGATCGGACTAGGTCTTCGGATCTGCGTTCATGGAAGGTGCAGGACGCCGGATGCGCTCGCAGCCCTTCACAATCCGCGCGCACGGGAGGAAGGTGGGGGCAGGTCGACGGGCAGCCCTTCACCCAGGGGAGGTTGGTCAATGACTGCCACCGTGAGCCGCTTCGAGCCGAGGGTCGCACCCTGTCGGCACGTGAGCGCGGGCGAGCAGTTCGTGACCGAGGACCTGCAGGGGCTGGTCACCGCGGACCTGCGCTACGACTGCGGGTGCCGGGAGTCCAAGGAGGAGTTCCACGACGGCAGCGTCCACCACCTGACGATGCACCACAACGGCAAAGTGCTGGTGGACGAAGAGTTCCGCGGTGAGTGACCGCGCGATGGCGGCCGCCCACGACGTGCTGCTCGTGGGCGGCGGAGGGGCCGGGCTGCGGGCTGCGATCGCGATCGCGGAGACCAACCCGGAGCTCGACGTGGCCGTGGTGTCCAAGGTGTACCCGATGCGGAGCCACACGGTCTCCGCCGAGGGCGGGGCCGCGGGAGTCATCGCCCACGACGACAGCCACGAGGAGCACATCTACGACACCATCTCCGGCAGCGACTGGCTCGGCGACCAGGACGCCATCGAGGCCTTCGTCGACGAGGCCCCGCGCGAGCTCCTGCAGCTCGAGCACTGGGGCTGCCCGTGGAGCCGGCAGCCGGACGGGCACATCGCGGTCCGGGCGTTCGGCGGCATGAAGAAGATGCGGACCTGGTTCGCCGCGGACAAGACCGGCTTCCACATGCTGCACGCGCTCTTCCAGACCTCCCTGAAGTACCGCGCGGTCAAGCGGTACGACGAGTGGTTCGTCACCCGGCTGCTGGTCGACGAGGGCCGCGTGCACGGCGTCGTCGCGGTCGACCTGATGAGCGGGCGGATCGAGACGATCGCCGCCAAGTCGGTGATCCTGGCCACCGGCGGCTGCGGCAAGGTCTTCCCGTTCACCACCAACGCCAACATCAACACCGGCGACGGCATGGCCCTGGCCTACCGCGCGGGGGCGCCGCTCAAGGACATGGAGTTCGTCCAGTACCACCCGACCGGGCTGCCGTTCACCGGCATCCTCATCACCGAGGCCACCCGCGCCGAGGGCGGCTGGCTGCTCAACAAGGACGGCTACCGCTACCTCCAGGACTACGACCTGGGCACGCCGACGCCGGAGCCGCAGCTGCGGAGCATGGAGCTCGGCCCGCGCGACCGGCTCTCCCAGGCGTTCGTCCACGAGATGGAGAAGGGCCGCACCCTCGACTCGCCGTACGGCCCGATCGTCCACCTCGACCTGCGGCACCTCGGCGCGGAGCTGATCGACACCAAGCTCCCGTTCGTGCGCGAGCTGTGCCTGAAGTACGAGCGGATCGACCCGGTCACCGAGCTGGTCCCGGTGCGCCCGGTCGTGCACTACATGATGGGCGGCGTCCACACCGACATCCACGGCGCGACCCCGGTCGCGGGCCTCTACGCCGCCGGCGAGACCGCCTGCGTGAGCATCAACGGCGCCAACCGGCTCGGCTCCAACTCGCTGCCGGAGCTGCTGGTCTTCGGCGCCCGGGCGGGCCGGGCGGCCGCGGAGTACGCCGTCCACGGCCGCCGTGGCACCGGCGGCGATCGCGAGCCAGGCCGCCGACGAGGTACGCCGGCTCGAGCGGCTGCTGGACACGGTGCCGCGCGACGACGCGGTCTCGGCCATCCGCGGCGAGATGCAGACGACCATGGAGGACGCGGCCGGGATCTACCGCACCGGCCCCGAGATGGCCAAGGGCGCCGACGCGCTCCGCGAGCTGCAGGGCCGGATGGCGAGCATCGGGATCCGGGACACCAGCCGCACCTTCAACACCGAGCTCGTGGCGGCCCTCGAGCTGGGCAACATGCTCGACATCGCCGAGTGCATGTTGCAGTCCGGGCTGCAGCGGGAGGAGTCGCGCGGGGCGCACCAGCGCACCGACTTCCCCGACCGCGACGACGAGCGGTTCCTGGCCCACCACCTCGTGAACCGCGGTGCCGACGGCACCCCGCGGGTGGAGCGGCTGGACGTGACGATCACCCGGTGGCCTCCGGGCGAGCGGGTCTACGGGAGGTAGCCGATGGCGGCCGAGGAGCAGGGCAGCATCGAGCTGCACGTGGCGCGGTACCGGCCCGACAAGGACTGGGAGCCCGCCTGGCAGGAGTACGTCGTCCCGCTGCGCAAGGAGTGGACCGTCCTCGACGGGCTCAACTACCTCAAGGACGAGGTCGACACCACGCTGGCGTTCCGGTGGTCGTGCCGGATGGGCATCTGCGGCAGCTGCGGGATGACCGTCAACGGCGAGCCCCGCCTGACCTGCGGGACCTTCCTGTCCGACTACGCGCCCGGGCCGGTCCGCGTCGAGGCGCTCGCCAACTTCCCCGTGGTGCGCGACCTGGTCGTCGACATGTCCGACTTCATGGCCAAGCTCCCGCGCATCAAGCCGTGGATCATCCGCGACGACGACGTGACGGTGATCGACGGGGAGTACCTCCAGACGCCGGACGAGCTCGACGCCTACAAGCAGTTCAGCATGTGCATCAACTGCATGCTCTGCTACGCCGCCTGCCCGGTCTACGGGCTCGACCCCACCTTCATCGGGCCGGCCGCCATCGCGCTGGCCGAGCGCTACGACCTCGACTCGCGCGACCAGGGCGCCCGCGAGCGGCTCGACGTCCTCATCGAGCACGAGGGCGTCTGGGGCTGCACCTTCGTCGGCGAGTGCACGCGCGTGTGCCCCAAGCACGTCGACCCGGCGGGCGCCATCCAGCGCTACAAGCTCAAGGCCGCGACCGAGTCGGTGAAGGCGTTCCTGCTCCCGCGGGGGGCCCGATGACCGACGACCTGCTCTACCGGCGCCCCGTCTCGGTCTGGTGGTGGACCCGGAAGCGGACCTACTTCGTGTTCGTGATGCGCGAGCTGAGCAGCATCTTCGTCGCCTGGTTCGTGCTGTTCCTGCTGCTGTTCCTGCGCGCGGTCGACCGCGGCGCCGCGGCGTACGACGACTTCCTCGACTGGGCCGGGTCGCCGTGGATCGTGGGGTTGAACGTCATCGCCATGGGCTTCCTCGTGCTGCACACGGTGACCTGGTTCAACCTCACCCCGCAGGCGATGGCCGTGCGGGTGCGCGGCCGGCCGGTGCCTGCCGCCGCTCGTCATCGCCTCGCAGTACGTCGGGCTCGCGATCGTGTCCGCCTTCGTCTTCTGGCTGGTGACCCGATGAGGGCCGGCACCTCGAAGCGGCGGATCGAGCCACTGGTGTGGCTGATGTTCAGCGGCGGCGGTGTCACCGCGGCGGTGCTCCTGCCGGTCCTGGCGTTCCTGTTCGCGCTGGCCATCCCCCTCGGCTGGGTCGCGCGGCCCGACCACGCGCACGTGCTCGCCGTCGTCAGCCACCCGATCACCCTGCTCGTGCTCTTCGGGACCTTCGTGGTCATGCTCGTCCACAGCGCGCACCGCTTCCGGTACACGCTCTACGACGGACTCCAGGTCAAGCGGAAGGTGACGGTCGCGGTGGTCTGCTACGGCGCCGCCTTCGTCGGCTCGTTCGCGGCGCTCCTCATCCTCCTCGGCCTCCCCTGACCGGCTAGCCCATCACCGAGGTGGGGGCATCGCCCGCGGGGTTGCGGAGGCGGGAGAAGGCCCCGAGGTCGATGGGGTGGCCGGTGCGCGGCGCCGACGAAGAGGACCGGATCTGCGTCGTGGTCCTGGCCGGACTCGACGCCCTCGATGAGCGCGGTCATGAGCTGGCCGACGACCGGTGCGTTCTTGAACTGGTTGCCGCTGGTGCCCATGGCGACGTAGAAGCCCGGGGCCGAGGTGCGGTCGTAGATCGGGGTCCAGTCGGAGGAGGCGTCGTAGACGCCGGCGACGCCGCGGGGACGGTGCGGCACCCGCAGGCCGGGAAGCCGACGGGAGGCGCGGGTGACCTGCGCGGTGTACCGGGACACCGTGGGATGGACGTTGGCGAGGTCCGGGTCGTCCACCCACTCGAGCGGATCGCACGCGGGCTCGGTGCCGCCGACCAGCAGCCCGTCACCCGAAGCGGCGCGGAGGTAGGTCCCGAGATCGAGGTCGGCGATCGAGATGCCGAGGCCGCCGGCATCGTTGTAGCCGGTCGGAGCCGGGACGTGGTGGACCTCCTGGCGCAGCGGCCGCGTGGTCACCCGGAAGTCGGCGCCGATGCCGGCGAGCTCGTTGACCTTCCCCGACCAGGGGCCGGCCGCGTTCACCACCACCGGTGCCGAGACGGTGTCCGTGCCGTTGAGCTGCAGCTGCCAACCACCCTGGGGGAGCTGCCCGATCCCGGTCACCAGGCGGTGCAGCAGGTAGCGGGCGCCCTGGGCCTGGGCCGCCGCGCCGAGGTTGTGGGCCGCGAGCTGGGGGTCGCTCACGAAGCCGGCGTCGGGGGTGAAGAGGCCGCTGACCGAGCCGGTCGCGTCGTCGAAGAACGCCTCGGCGTCGACGGGCTTGGGCGGTCCGAAGCTGCCGGCGTCCAGGTGCGGCAGTCGGCGCGCGATCTCCGCGGCGTCCCAGAGCTCCCAGGCGATGCCCGCGCGGTCGAAGTGGGCGGTGGTCCGGGCGGGCGGCTCGTCCGCCGCTGGTGAGGACCAGCATCCCGGTCCGGTGGAAGCGGGCGAGACCGGTCGGGTCCTCGTGGCCGAGGTGCTCCCGCCAGTGCGTCCAGCAGTGCCAGGACTCCCAGGCCGCCGCCACCCCGGCCCAGGTGGAGTAGTTGAACCGGATGATCGCGCTCGACGCGCTGGTCGACCCGTGGCCGATGCCGCCGGCCTTGTCGACCACCACGACGTCGCGCCCGGCGCGGGTCAGCTCCAGGGCGATCGACGACCCGATGACGCCGGCCCCGATCACCACGACGTCGGCGGTGGTCCTCATCTCCGCACCGTACGACGGGCTATCCGGTCAGGACCCGGATCTCCCGGCCGAGCCGCGCCCCGCGCCGCAGCGCCAGGTCGTCGCCGGACCAGAACATCCCGGGGTCGTAGTAGTTGGTCGGCAGGCTGCCGTCCAGCAGGCCCATCGCGGTGTACGTCGCGGCGACCACCTCGGCGCAGTAGGTCATCTCGGCCGACGCTGCTCGACGGACCCGGCCGCGGGCCCACCGGGCGACCAGCGCGGCCGTGGCCGGGAACGGGGTGCCGTCGAGGCGGGCGATGGTCGTCAGGACCGCGGCCTCCATCTCGGGGGTGACCTGCGCGTCGAGCTGGCGCAGCCAGGCGTGCTGCTCGTAGCGACCGGTCCACTGGTCGACCGCCTCGCGCAGGTCGTGCAGCTGGACGCCGCGGTGGTGGCTGCCCGACCACACGTCGCGCAGGCCCTTGCCCAGCTCGGCGTGCCACATCAGCGGTGGCAGGTCGTCGAGGACGACCGCCATCCCCACGTGGTTGACGGGCGCGTTGGTGAGGACCCGGATAGCCTGGTCGGCAGCCGTGCGACCGCGGAACAGCCACAGGTCACCCGTGCGGGTCAGGTCGACCGCGGCGTCGAGGGTCAGGTGGCTGTCGGTCATGGAGAGGAGTCCTCGGGTGAAGCTGTGGAAGGTGCTCGGTGTGGCGGGGCTGGCCGGCGTGGCCGCCACCGGTGCCATCATCGCGCGTGACCAGCGTCAGCGCGCGCAGCTCACGCCGGACGAGGTGCGCGAGCGGTTGCACGAGCGGCTCGACGAGGTCACGCCGTCGACGTCCGGTGACGGGCCGACGCCCGCCGAGTAGCGCCGAGACGGGGTGCCAGAAGGGCTCGCCCCCGTTGAAGTCCACCTCGCACCGGAGGATCGTGGAGTCGTCGGAAGGAGACGGAGCCATGGAGGCCAAGGTCGGCGACCGGTTGATCGTCGAGAGCGCGAAGGTGGCGACCCCGCGTCGCGAGGGCGAGATCCTGGAGGTGCACGGGCAGGCGGGCGCACCGCCGTACGTGGTGCGATGGAGTGACGGCCACGAGGGACTGACGTACCCGGGGCCGGACGCGCACGTCGTCCCTGCGTGACGAAAGTATCGATTCCCCCTCCTCGCGTCGCCTGTCGGACGTAGCCTTCTCGCACGACATGGGGAGGTCGCATGGGTGGGGAATCAGCGCAGGCCACGGCCGAGCGCACGAACGGTCAGCAGACGGACTCTGCTGCGTACTGGGAGCAGAGCGGGGTGAGCCAGAGCGCCACCGCGTCGGTGCTCCGCGAGCTGGAGTTCGACGGCTGGACCGTGCTGCACGACGTGCGGATGCCGGGGCGCCGTCAGGCCAACGTCGACCACGTGGTGATCGGCAACGGTCAGGTGTACGTCATCGACACCGAGGTCTGGGCCGGCTCGGTCACGGTGGCCGGCGGAGTGCTGCGACAGAACGGTCGCGCCCGGCAGAAGCGCGTCACCGGCGTCGCGGAGATGGCCAAGTCGATCGCGTCGCTGGCGCCGATGCTGCCGCCCAGCACCGTGCACCCCGTGCTGTGCTTCGTGCGCGAGGACTGGGTCTCCGAGCGGTTCGGCGACGTGCTGGTCTGCTCGACCGAGAACCTCGTCTCCACGCTGCGCAACGAGCAGCAGGAGGTCCGCGGGCCGGCGTACCTGCACAACGACCTGATCCGCCAGCTCGAGGACGCCCTGAAGTCGCAGTCGACCGCGGCCGAGCAGCTGGCCGCCAAGCAGACCGAGCCCAAGGCGGCCAAGCCCGCCAAGGAGAAGCGGCCGAAGCGGGTGCGGACCAAGCGCTCGTTCAAGGCGGGCAAGGGCACGACGTTCGTCGTCGCGCTCGCGGTCGGCGTCGGGTCGCTGCTCTACTTCAAGCCCGCCGCGGTCGCCTCGATCACCGACCCGGTGGTCGAGAACGTCACCAACTTCCTCTCGCCGGGCTCGGACCTCCCGCCGAGCGACATCACCAAGCCGAAGAAGCAGGGCAAGGACGGCAAGAACAAGGACAAGAAGAACAAGAACCAGGACAAGCAGGAGCAGACGCAGCAGTAGGCGGTCCTGCGCCTGGGTCCTGACAGGGTCTCGACACGGTTGCTGCGCAACCTGCTCGACCAACGAAGGTCAGCTGGTCTCGACAAGCTCGACACGACCGAGGGCGACAGAGGTCTCTAGCCTTCCCTCGTGGCCGGGAATGACAAGCGCGCGCGGGACCAGGACCGCGACCAGGCGATCGAGGTCGTCGAGGCGGCCTGGGCCGAGGGGCAGATCGTCGAGGCCGACCGCGACAAGCGCGTGGAGAGCCTGCTGCAGGCGCAGACCATGGCCGAGGTGCAGATGCTCACCCACGACCTGCAGCTGCCGAGGACACCGCCACCGCCCGCCGCCTACGGACAGGCAGAGGTCGAGGTCGACACGCCGCTGCCGGTCCCGCAGCCGAAGCGGGTGGGCGGCAGCAAGGGCTGGTGGCTGTTGCTGGTGCTGATCCCGATCGGCCTGGTCGTCGGCGTGATCGCGATCATCGCCGCGATCGTCTCGGGGGTGCAGTCGGCCGTCAGCGACGGGGACCTGCCCGTCGCCCCCGGCGCCGATCCCGGCCGGGGCGAGGTCAACGTGCTGAGCCCGGAGGGGTTCGACGACCTGGTCGCCGCGCTCGCGGAGGAGACCGGCTCGAGCACGGTGTTCGAGGCGGTGCTCTATCCGGGGTACGCCGTGGTGAGCGTGCCGGTCGACGCGACGACGGACCGTACGCACTCGTTCTACTGGGACGGCGAGCTGGACGAGAGCGGGAGCAAGAGCACCTCCGCCTACGAGCGCTTCGACCTGGCGGACATCGATCCGACCGTCGTGGTCTCGGTCGTCGACCAGGCGCGCGCGAAGGTCGAGGACCCGCAGTCGTGGTACTCGATCATCCGGGCGCCCTCGGACACCGACGACGACACCTGGATCTGGGGCTACGCGACCAACGAGTACGGCGAGTCCGGCTACCTCGGCAGCGACCAGGCCGGCACCATCACCTGGGACCCCACCAGCTCCTGATCAGGATCCTCGCCGACCTGAAGGTGCTCGGCGGCGTCTGAGGGTTCGGATTCGGCCGTCCCCGAATCCACCGGCCTCCTGTTATCGGACGGTGACCACACCGAATCCGGACCGTCACCGCGGAACGATTGGATGACGTTCCAGGAGGTCGGCCGATGGCTGGAGAGACGACCGAACGAACACGTCCGTGCGCGACCGCGTCGCACGTCGATCTCCTGCTGGGCGCCGACGACGTGGCCGCCATCCGGTTCGCCCCCGACCCGGTCTGGGAGACCGTCGCCAGCCTCGGCGTCCTGGCCCACCCGCGGCAGCACCGGCTGCACGGCGCCCTCGTCGAGCGGGTCCGGGAGCCCGCCTGGGACCACGACCTGCTGATGGCCATGATGGCCTCGGACCGCTGGTGCCCGAGCCTGCTCGCCCCGGTGCCGCAGCGCACCCCGGTCGAGCCGCGCGACGCCCTCAGCGCGGTGGCGGACGGCGACGAGGACGTCGCCGGGCGCGACCTCGAGATGCTGCGGCAGTGCCAGCCCGGCCAGGCGCGGTGGCGACGGACGACGCCGACCCAGCTGATGGAGCAGACGGCGAGCGCCCTCACGTCGTACTGGTCGGGCGTGCTCGCGCCGCTGTGGGAGCGGGTCACCGACATCACCAACGCCGACCTCGCCTACCGCTCGCGGGCGCTCGCCTCCGACGGGGTCGGGTCGACGCTGAGCGGGCTGCACGAGCGCATCAGCTACCGCGAGGGGCGGCTGCGGCTGGAGATGCCCGGTCACCACGAGCACCGGTCCGCGGGCGGCGCCGGCGTCCGGTTCGTGCCGTCGGTGTTCCGCTGGCCCTGCCTGGTGGCCGAGCCCGACTCGGCGCCGCCGGTGGTCAGCTACGCCGCGCGGGGGGCGGGCCGGCTGTGGGAGACGGGCGGGGCGCAGGACGCGCCGGGCCTCGACCCGGTGCTGGGCCGGTCGCGGGTCGCGATCCTGGCCAACCTGGACGCGCCGAGCAGCACGACCAGGCTGGCCCGGCGGCTGCGGCTCTCCAACGGGACCGTGAGCGAGCACCTCACGGCGATGCAGCGGGCGGGGCTGCTGCAGTCGTCACGGCGGGGTCGGGAGGTGCTCTACGAGCGCACCGACCTGGGGCACGCGCTGATCTTCCCGCAGCGGTGATCGGAGGCGGCGGGTGCGCCACCTGAGGCCACCCACGAGACGGGAGGCTGGGGCCCGTCTCGTGGGTGGTGGGTGTTCCTCGACGTCGGTCAGTCAGCGACGTAGAGGTCCTTGAAGTTCGGCGCCCCGAGGGCACCGTCTCCGGTGGGGTTGCCGATCTTCTCGCCGAACACGTACAGGTCGTTCACGTACGCCGTCGGGATGATCGGCAGGTACTCCGTGCCGATCTTCTCGTCGAGAGCGCCCCAGGCGTCGGCCTGCTCGTCGAGCGGCAGCGTCTGGATCCGGACGATCTCGTCGTCCACCGACTGCTCGGAGAAGCGGGCGAAGTTGTACTCCGCGCCCGTCGCGACCAGCGGCGCCAGCATGGTGAGCGCCGACGGCCAGTCCGAGCACCAGTTGACGTGCCGGAGGTTCAGCTCCTTGTTGATCCGGTTGTCCGGGTCGGCGTAGAGGTCGAACGGCGAGTCCTGGATCGGGATGCCGCGGACCTTGAAGCCGCCCTCCTCGTAGCCCTTCTTGACCTGGTTGTAGCCGGCGACGGCCAGGTCGTCGGGCTCGTAGTAGGCGAGGGTCAGCTCGTACTCACCCGGCTCGTAGCCCGCCTCGGCCAACAGCTCCTTGGACTTGGTGGGGTTGAAGGTGAACTGCTCCCCGTCGGGGTAGTAGTCGGGCTTGCCGACCATGCCGGGAGGCATGATCGAGTTCGCCGGCACCCGGGTCACGCCCGGCAGCTCCCCGATCGCGAGCCAGTTGCTCTCGTACGGGTAGGCGTAGGCGATCGCCTTGCGCACCTCGATGTCGGTGATCTGCTCGTAGTCCGGGGCCAGCGCGGTGAAGCACTGCGTCGACTGCTGCACGAGGCGGTCGCCGAGCTCGCTGTTGGCCCGGGTGTAGTTGTCCGAGCCGATGCTGTCCGAGATCGCGGTCTGCGAGTCGGTGTTGCCGCTGAGCATGATCTCGTCCACCTGCGCCTGGTCCTGGTTGTACTTGAGCACCCAGCCGTCGGCGTACTGGTGCCGCGCCGGGTCGGAGGCCGGGTCCCACTGGTCGTTCTTGACCAGCACCAGCTCGTCGTTGGGCCGGAACGACTCGATCTTGTAGGGGCCGGTCGAGAGCGGGCGACGGCCGTAGTCCGGCGGGGCGGCGGCGTTGCCGAGCGGCGCCGGGCCAACGGCCATGAAGGAGCCCCAGTAGTCCATGTCCGGGAACGGCTGGGACATCGTGATCGTCACGGTGTTGGCGTCGTTGTCCCACGTGATGCCGTCGTACTCCGTGTTCGGGTCGGAGTACGGGCCGCCGTACTCGGTGCCGCCCTCGAAGTAGGGGGTGGAGTACGACGTGCCGGGGCCGGGCAGCGCTTCGGCGTCCAGGGTGCGGGTGATGCCGAAGGCGACCTCCTCCGCGGTGACCGGGTCGCCGGTCTCCCAGGTGGCGTCGTCGCGGAGCTGGAAGGTCCACTCCGTGAAGTCCTTGTTGGGCGTGCCGAGGTCGACCGCGAGGTCCGGCACCAGCAGCATCTTGCCGGTCTCGGGATCGCGGGCGAACTGGGTCAGCGAGCGGTTGGTCAGCGCCTGCTGGATCGAGTTGCCGGTCACCGACCAGCCCTCCGCCGGGTCCAGCGAGTCGGGCCCGGGGTCCCCGGGGAAGTAGACCGTGATCGTGCCGCCGGTCTTGGCGCCCTCGATCTCGGGCGCGGGGCCCTGGCGATCGGGATCCTTGGCGATCGCGCTCTCGGAGTCCTGGAAGTCCCGCTTCTCGCCGCTCGTCGGTCGTCGGGTCCCCGCCGCCGCCGCAGGCGGTGAGGACGAGCAGTGCCGCCCCTACCGTCGCCGTGAGCATCGTGCTGCGTCGTCTCATGCGCTCCCATCCCTCTCGCTCGCTTGCCGACTGGTGGCGGCGCCGGCCCCGTGCGCCAACGCGGGTGCCGTCGCCGCCACGTCGACCTTGGCCGGGGAGTGAGGGGGGTCACCATCATTCGGAGCGGGCCGAAAGCTCCGGAGCCGGCGGCGTTTGCGCAGGTCAGCGCCGCGTTCGAGGCCCGGAGCGCAGAGCAGCGTTACCGAAGCGTCGCGGTTCCGTGACGGGGTCGTGACCTGGCGGTCAGGCCAGGCCGTGCTCGAAGGCGTACGCCGCGGCCGCGGTCCGCGACCCGACCTCGACCTTGCGGAAGATGTTGCTCAGGTGCCGGGCCACGGTCTTCTCGCTGAGCACCAGGTCCGCGGCGATCTGGGTGTTGCTGCGTCCGGTGGCGACGAGTCGCAGGACCTCGACCTCGCGATCGGTCAGCCCGGCGGGCAGCGTGGCCGGCGCCAGCAGTCGGGCCGCCTCGTCCGCCGCGGGGCGAGCGCCGAGCTCGTCGAGGAGGCGCCGAGCCGCGGTGAGCTCGACGGTCGCCGACTCGGCGTCGCCGAGGGCCCGGAGCGCGCAGGCCACCTGGACCCGGGTCCGCGCCGCCTCGTAGGGCGCGCCCATCGCTCCCCACAGCGCCAACGCCTTGCGCAGGTAGGGGAGCGATCCGGCCGGGTCCCCGGTCGCCAGCTCGACCCGACCCTGGGCGTACGCCGCCATCGCGGTCAGCGCGTCGTTGCCGAAGTCGTGGGCGACGGTGTCCAGCTCGAGCGCCACCGCGCGGGCGGTGTCCGGGTCGTCGCCGGCGAGCAGCACCTCGACCGCCGCGGGCAGCAGTCGGGACCGACCCACGGGGTCGGGTCGCTCGGCGAGCAGCCGGCGGACCGCGGCCACCGCGGACTCGGTGCGGCCCCGGGCCAGCCAGAGCAGGACCAGTCCGGGCTGGGGCTCGTGCCCGTGGCCGGCAGCGCGCTCGTAGCTCTCCTCGGCCGCGTCGAGCTCGCCCAGCACGCGCAACACGTCGCCTCGCTCCATGAAGGCCAGCCCGGCGGCTGCCGAGGAGGCCGAGGACAAGTAGCGCACGACCGCGCCGTCGTACTCCGCGACGGCCGCGCGGAAGGCGCCGTGCAGGCGCATGATCTGCCCGCGGTGCACGGCGCACTGCCCGGTGAACGCGACCAGGCCGGGCTGTCGCTCGCACCATCGGGACAATGCGGTGGTCCACGCGGCGGCGCGCTGCAGGTCGGAGACCTCCTGGCAGCCCTCGATCATGATGCAGTAGACGTGCCCGGCGATGACCGGCGAGACCTCGCCCGAGGCGACACCGACCATGGCCTCGTCGAAGAGCGCCAGCCCGGCCTGCACGCCGCCGGAGTAGAGGGACAGTCGGCCCTGGGCGGCCAGGCCGATCGCCACCAGGTCGGGGTCGCCGAAGCGACGGCCGTGCGCGGTCACCGAGGCGGCGCACGCGACGGCGTCCGCGAGCTCGCCGACGGCGAGATGGCCATACATCTGCCGCAGGTCGACGTAGCCGCGCTCGGCGGTGTCCTCACCGAGCTCGTCGAGCAGCCGCTCGGCCCGGGCCGCCCAACCGGCGCCCATGGCCGGCTCGCCGGAGGTCGAGTACAGCATCGCCAGCTCGCAGGCACAGCGGGCGGCGGCCCGGGTGTCTCCGGCGTCGAGATGCAGCCGGTAGGCGCGCTGCAGGGCGTCGGCGGCGTCGTCGCGACGGTCGAGGAGCTCGGCGGTGGTGGCCATCGCGATGAGGTCGTCGGCGCTCAGGGTGACGGGATCGAGGCCTGACCAGCGGTCGAACGCGGCGCCCCAGTCGCCGCGCTCGTAGGTCTCCCGAGCGCGGTCCAGGTCCTCCAGGACGCCCATCGCGATCCTCCTCGCCCCACCGACGATACGGCGTGGACGCCCGCCTGTCAGGCCACCGCGACGGCCACCGGCCGCGCCGCCCGCTCGACGATCCGCTCGGCGACGAAGTCCGCGTCCCGGCCGACCCCCGGGAGCACCATCGAGCTGAACGAGTACTGGAAGCACAGCCCGCAGAAGAACAGGCCGGGCAGGTCCTCGACCACGCCGCGCATCTCGACCGGCCACCCGTCCGCGCCGACCAACGGGGCGTGGATCCAGTCGAAGACCTGCCGGAAGCCCGTCGCCCACACCACGGACGCCACGTCGAGCGGCCGGTCGCCGACCACCGGCCTGCCGTCGCGGACGCCGGTGACCCGGTCGGTGAGGCGCACCACCCCGCGGGCGGCGAGGTCGTCGCGCTTGACGCGCAGCATCGGGCCACCGTGGGCGCGCACCTCCTTCATCTCCTTGCGCCCCATCGGCGTGCGGCGGGTCAGCACGTGCCGCCAGATCACGAGGACGACGGGGAAGAAGACATGCAGCAACCAGGAGTCCCAGCGCACGGGGATCTGGCCGCAGTCGCGGCCGGCCAGGGTGGTGGGGTGGGTCTGCGCGAGCTCGTAGGCGATGTCGGTGCCCGAGTGCGAGGCGCCGACGACCAGCACCGGACCGTCGCGGAGCTGGCCCGGGCGGCGGTACTCGCTCGAGTGCAGCTGGAGGATCCCGGGGTCGAGCTCGCTCGCGAAGGCGGGGACCAACGGAGTGCGGCCGAAGGTGCCGGTGGCGACCACGACGTTGTCGCAGGTGTAGGTCCGCCCGGTCGGATCCGTCGTGGTGACGGTGAAGCCACCGTCGGGTCGCGGCGTCAGGTCCGTGACGCGGACGCCGAGCCGCACCGGCAGGCCGTGGTGGGCGGCGTACTGCTCGAGGTAGTCGGCGACGTCGTCCTTGCCCGGGAAGGACCACCCGGGCGCGGGGAACGCCAGGCCCGGCAGGCCGTCGTACTTGGCGGGGGAGTAGAGCCGGAGGGAGTCGTACTGGCGGCGCCACTGGTCGCCGACGCGCGCGCCGCCGTCGAGGATGACGAACGGGCGGCCGCGTCGCTGCAGGTGGTAGCCGGTGGCCAGGCCGGCCTGGCCGGCGCCGATGATGACGGTCTCGACGTGGGTGGTGTCCATGCTGGTGTCCATGCTCGGGACGCTACGAGCCGGAGGGCCGCGGGCGCGTCGGGAGGACGACGCATCCTGGGGGGCGCCGGGATGGGTAGATCTGTGTAGGGCCGGCTCAGCCGGCCGGCACCCACACGCGCTTCGGCCCGATCTCGTCGAAGCCGGCCGCGCGGGCCTGGGCCAGGTCGGCGCCGTGCTCGTAGCCCAGCAGCGGACGGTCGGGGAACGTCGCACCGACCGCGTCGAGGGCCTCGGCCCAGTCGGCCTCGTGGCCGGGAGCGGCGTGCAGGTTGGACAGGTAGACCGTGCCGGTGCCGAGGGTGGCGATGCAGCCCATCGTGATGACGTCGGCGTCGCGGCGCTCGAGGACGGCGAAGGTCGGGTCGGCGAGCAGGCCGGGCAGCACCACCCCGGTGGTGTCACCGGCGGCGTTCCAGGCCGCGAGACCGTCGTCGGTCGTGACGCGGGACCAGCCGGGAGGCCAGGTCGCACGCCGGGGCGCCCGATGGATCCAGGTGGCCTCGAAGAGCACGTGCAGTCCGACCCCGGTGAGGTCCTGGTCGGCGAAGTTGTCGGCGACCCCGCCGAGGCCGGGGTCCGAGACGGTGGCGCCGGGGGTCAGGGTGAGCACCGCGGAGTGGAGCGGCGGCGGCGGGTCGAGGGCCCGGAAGAGGCCGCCGTCGAGCGTCCCGCGCACGCCGTGGACGGCGAAGAGGTCGACGTACCACGCCAGGCTGGCGTCGACCGCCGCCCGCAGGCGAGGGTCGAGGCTCACTCGTCCCCGCGGAGGGTGAACGACCGCAGCCGGTCGCCCGCGAACCACACCGAGCCGATCGACACGATCGCGGCGGCGATCAGCGCGTAGGTCAGGCCGGTGTCGGAGTCGGCGAGGGCGTCGCTCACGGCGGCCCCGGCGCCGTGGCCCCAGGCGCCGATGGCCACCCAGCGGATGCCGGTGAAGAGGTTGCCGAGGACGCCCTCCCACAGCAGCACGAACAGCAGCCCCGCGACCACGGCGTGCCGGGTGAGGGCGGCGAGGCCGAGGAAGAGGGCGGTGTACGTCGTGCCGGCGACGATCCCGGCGACCAGCCACCCCACGGCCTGCCGTGGGTCGGAGGTGTCGATGATCAGCCCCGTGACCATCAGCGGGAAGGCGCCCAGCGCCATCGTGGCCGCCCACGCGACGACGTACTTGCTGAAGGCGACCGTGTGCCGGCTCACCGGCTTGGCGAGCAGGTAGACGATCGAGCCGTCGTCCACCTCGGGGCCGAGCACGGCGGCGGAGGCGAGCAGCGCGACGATCGGGAGGGCGAGGGTGAAGCCGAGGTTGACCATGGCCTCGTAGCCGACGCCCTGCTCGGTGAGCGCGCGGACGATGATCGCCAGGGCGACCAGGAGCCCGGGGATCAGCACCAGCACGACCCCGCGGCGGCGGCCGAAGAGCGCCTGCGCGGAGAGCCGGGCGATGGTGGAGTTCATCGTCATCCCCCCACCAGGTAGGCGAAGACGCTCTCCAGCGACTCGTCGGTCGGGGCGAGCTCGAGGATCCGGACGCCGTGGTCGCGCGCCAGCCGCGGGAGCCGGAGGGCGAAGGCGCCGAAGTCGGAGACCGACACGTCGACCCCGCCTTGGGAGCGCAGCGAGACCGCGACCACCGACGGCTCGGCGATGAGGGCGCTGGCCAGGGTGCGGTCGCCGTCGCTGACGACGACGTACTGCACGGGACGGTCGGTCATCAGCCGCCGGATCTGGCCGAAGTCGCCGGAGGCGGCGTGCCGACCGGACACCATGACCTCGATCTGCCGGGCGACCTGCTCGACCTCCTCGAGGATGTGGGAGGAGAACAGCACGGTGCGGCCCTCGGCGCCCATCTGCCGCAGCAGCGCCATCAGGTGCAGGCGCTGGCGCGGGTCGACGCCGTTGAAGGGCTCGTCGAGCAGCAGCACGGCGGGGTCGTGGACGAGCGCGGACGCCGAGCTTGGCGCGCTGCCGCATGCCCTTGGAGTAGGTGCCGATCCGGCGCTCGGCCGGCTCGACCATCTCGACGATCTCCAGCGCGCGCTGGGCGGCGGCGCCCGGGGTCGGCGAGGCCGTGCAGCTCGGCGTTGGCGAGCACGAACTGGCGGCCGGTGAGGTAGCCGAAGCTCACCTCGCGCTCCGGCACCAGCCCGATCGTCTTGTAGGCGTCGGTGTGCCGCCAGATCGCGGTGCCGTCCAGCGTGACGCTGCCGGCGGACGGCGCGAGGAAGCCGGACATCAGCGCGATGAGCGTGGTCTTGCCGGCGCCGTTGGGACCGAGCAGGCCGGTCACGCCGGGACCGACGGTCATCGAGATGCCGTTGACGGCGACCACGTTGCCGTACCACCGGGAGACCCCGTCGATGCTGATCGTGCTCATCCGGGGCTCACGACGTGGAGATCCTGCGGTAGCGCCAGATCAGGGCGGCCAGGCAGCCGGCGGAGATGGCGACGAACACGACGAGGTAGGCGGTCTGCAACCCCGCGCCGGTGGGCGGCGCCAGCGCGGTGCCGTCCGCGAACGCGGTGATGCTGCCGCGGTAGAGGGAGTACGGCGAGAACAGGCCGGCGATCTCGCCCACCCGCGGCCGGCCCTCGTCGACGGCGATGCCCATGATCGCGGTGACGATGCCGTTGCCGATGAGGAGCACGGCGATGGTGGCGACGACGGCGAAGCCGCGGCGGGTCGACCACGAGGCGATCAGCCCGGCGATCCCCGTCAGGCTGAGCGCCAGCAGGAGGCCGAACAGGAGGGCCCAGGCGGCGTTCTCGGTCTGCTCGGTGAAGTCGAGCTCGCCGAGCAGCGCGCCGACGTACAGCAGGAGGACCGGGAGCACGCAGGAAGACCAGGGTGGCCAGGAGCAGCGACGTCCAGCGCGCCAGCGCGTAGGTGGAGGCGCGCAGCGGGCGGGCGAGGTAGAGCGCGATGGAGCCGTGCCGCAGGTCGCGGGAGAAGAGCACCGGCGCCTGCGCGGCGACGAAGATCCCGAGCAGCACCTGCGTGGTCGAGGCGTACGCCGAGTAGCCGATCGGCAGCTCGTCGAGCCCGATCAGCACCATCACCCCGACCATGATGACCGCGGGGAACAGGTTCAGCGCCAGCAGGATGAACGGCAGCGCCTTGGACTTGGCGGACCGACCGAGCCCGAAGGCGTTGCGGAAGCCGGTGAGGATCAACGACCGGGCGATGGCGCCCTCGCCCAGCCGGGGACCGGTGTAGGGCCGGTAGCCGAGGTCGTGGATGACGCTCGGGGCTGCTCAGGCATCGGCGAACACGTCCTCGATGCGACCGTGGTCGGTCTGGATGCGGACCAGGCCGAGGCCGAGGTCCACCGCGGTGTCGCGGATCAGGTCGTGGACGTCGCGCTCCCCGTCCTGACCGACGGTGAGCATCCCGCCGCGCGGCGTCGCGGTGACGCCGGCCTCGGCCAGGGCGTGCTGCATCCGGTGCTGGGCGTTCTCGCCGAGGACCTCGACCAGCAGCATGCCCGTCGCGTCGAGGAACTCGCTCGTCCGGGACGCGCGCAGCAGCCGGCCGCCGTCGAGGACGACGACGTGGTCGCTGACCCGCTCGAGCTCGCCGAGCAGGTGGGAGGTGACGATCACGGCGATGCCGAAGTCGTGGCCGATCCGCTGCACCAGCCCGAGCATCTCGTCCCGCGCGGCGGGGTCGAGGCCGTTGGTGGGCTCGTCGAGCATCACCAGCTTGGGGTCGTGGACGAGGGCCTGGGCGAGCTTGGCCTTCTGCTTCATGCCGGTGGAGTAGCCGCCCATCGGGCGGTAGCGCTCCTCGGCGAGGCCGACGTGGCGCAGCACCTCGGCGGCGCGCTCGCGCGCAGCCACCCGCGGGCAGGCCGGACATCATCGCCAGGTGCACGACGAAGTCGCTGGCGCTGACGTCGGGCGGCAGGCAGTCGTGCTCGGGCAGGTAGCCGACCAGCGCCCGGATCGCGGCGCCGTCGGCGGCGATGTCGTGGCCGAGCACCTGCGCGCTGCCCCCCGTGGGCCGGACCAGGCCGAGCAGGATCTTGAGGAGCGTGGACTTGCCGGCGCCGTTGGCGCCCACCAGGCCGGTGACGCCGGGGCCGACGTCGACGGTGAGCGCGTCGAGGGCCAGGACCGGACCGTAGTCCTTGGTCAGCCCGTCGGTGCGCACCACTGCTTCCACGCACCGCACAGTAGTCGGCGTGCCCGCGTGGTTCGCGCCGCGGATGTGAAGGTCAGGGAAAGATCGGGGTCCGCGGCGTCCCGGATCAGATCAGGGAGCCGGGGTCCGCGGGGACGTCGACGGCGTGCGCGCGCAGCAGCTCGATCGGGACGATCTCGAGCGCCCGGGCGTTGGTGGCGGCGAGGACCACGGGCGCGGCCGCCCCGGCCTCGTGCGCCTGCAACCAGCGTGCCGCCACCACGCACCACCGGTCGCCCGGGTGGAGCCCGGGGAAGCCCCACTCGGGTCGGGGCGTGCCGAGGTCGTTGCCCACCGAGGCCTGGTGGCGGAGGAACTCCTGGGTCACCACGGCACAGACCGCGTGCAGGCCGATGTCCTCGGGACCGCAGAGGCAGCTGCCGTCGCGGTGGAAGCCGGTGAGCGGGTCGGTGCCGCAGGGCTCGAGCTCGGTGCCCAGGACGTTCCGCTCGGTCATGGGGCCAAGCCTGCCACGTGCGCCCGTCCGGCGCCCCCGGGTGCCCCAGGCGGCGGAGTCGTGGACACGCCGACTCAAAGCAAAGATTTCCCGGTCCGCCCGCGGCCGGTCCCGCGACCACCTACCGTCGAAGTGTCAGGCAACACCATGGGGGGTGAGCCGCATGACAGTCGACACGCTGATGCGGAACGACATCGACATCTCGCGACCGGGAGCGAGCCACACCGACGAGGCGGAGCGGGCCCGCGAGCTGGCCGCCAGGTACGGCCTCGCGGTCGGGGTGAACCCCACGGCCTCGCACCGGATCCACGGGCTGGAGCTCCTCGGCTGGCGGGTGCTGGCCGACCGCCGATGGAGCGGGTCGCGCCGGTCGACCATCGACGCGATCCTCGTCGGACCGGGCGGGGTCGTGGTCCTCGACGTCAAGGACTGGCAGGACGTCTCCGTCTGCGGCGGCAGCCTGTTCGGCAGCCACGAGTGCCGCGACGCCGAGGCGGCGTCGGTGCGCAGCCTCACGGACCACGTGCAGGACGCGCTCGCCGGCTTCGGCATCACCCGCCAGGCGTTGTGGTCGGTCCTCGTGGTGACCGGTGGTCGACTCGACCTGCACGCCGACAACGTCCACGTGGTCGGTGAGGACGACCTCGCCGTCTGGGTCAGCTCGCTCGGCCCGCGCCTGGAGAAGTCGGAGATCGACGCGATCGCGGACGTGCTCGCGCGCCACTTCCCGACGTACGACGCGCCGAACCCGCTGGCGCGCCGGGTGGCTCCTGCGGTGGCGCCGGTCGCGCGACCCGGCGTGCTGGCGATGCCGCGCGGCCGCGGCAACGGCGCGGCGCTGGCCGCCGCGCTGCACCGGGCGGCCGTCACACCCGCCCTGTGCCGCTGGATGACCTTCCTGACCCCCGAGCAGGTCGCGCTGGTGCGCACCAGCTGGGAGGGTCCGGGGCTGATCCAGGGTGCCGCCGGCAGCGGGAAGACGGTGGTCGGCCTGCACCGGGCGGCCTACCTCGCGGAGCGGCACTCCGCTCCGATCCTCTACGTCACGCCCACCGACGCGACGGCCGCGGTGCTCAGCGGGCTGCTCGGGCGGCTGGCGCCGCAGGTGCGCGACTCGGTGGTCTTCACCACGCTGCTCGACCTCGCCGGCGCCATCGTGGAGCAGTCCGGCGCCCGGGCCCAGCTCGACACCCGGCAGGCGTCCATCGTGTTCATGGCGGCCTGGATGGCCAAGGGTCGCGGTGGCCCCCTCTGCCAGGTCGACGAGCGGGCCGCCTACTGGCAGCAGGAGGTCGACCACGTCATCAAGGCTCGGGGGGTTCTCGACCTCGAGGAGTACTCCGCGCTCGACCGCACCGACCGGCACACGACGCTCGACCGTCCGCAGCGCGAGGCCATGTGGTCGCTGTACCTCGAGTACCAGCGCCGGCTCGCCAAGGCGCGGCTGCTCGACGCCCACGACGTGGTCGCGCTCGCCGGGGACCTGGTGCGGCGAGGCGTGGTCCGCCCCACCTACGGAGCCGTCATCGTCGACGGTGCCGAGGACCTCCCGCTCGTGGGTCTGCAGCTGATGTCCGCCATCGCCGGCGACGGCGCCGACCGGCTGCTGCTGCTCCAGGACGGCCAGCAGACGCTGCACCCCGGCGTCGGCCTCGGGACCGCGGTCGGCGTGGAGCAGCCGGAACCGCTCACGCTGGACCACCGCTGCAGCGCCGACGTCCTGCGCGTGGCCGCGGCCCTGGTGGCCGACGACGGGCACGCCGACCTCGACGCCGCCGGGCTCGCGCACCCGATGGGGGTCGCCGTCCGTCGCCGCGGCCCGGTGCCGACCACGGTGCGCACCACGACCCGCGAGCAGCTGGACAGCCTGCTGGTCGAGCGGCTCGTCGAGCTGGGCGAGACCGGCGACTGGGCGTGGAGCGACACGGCCGTGCTCGTGGACACCGCCGCCGACCTCGAGCACGTCCGGGCCGTGCTGATGCGCGCCGCGCTGCCGGTCGTGGACATCCAGGGACACCCGCACGCGGGTCGGTGCCTGGTCCTCGCGACCTACGAGCAGGCCCGGGGCCTGGAGTTCGAGCGGGTCCTGCTCCCGGGTCTCACCAAGGTGCCCGCGCGCCGGCCGGGCGAGCAGGACGCCGCCTTCCGCGAGCGCACCGAGCGGCTGCACCGGCGGCAGTACGTCGCGGTCACCCGCGCCCGCTACGAGCTCTGGCTCGGCTACCTCGACGAGTGACGCCAGTCGTCTCGGCACCGCCGGTGGGTACTTGACACGGTGGTTAATTAACGAATAAGTTAAACGCATGGCCACCGACCAGCTCAGCCGGGTCTTCTCGGCACTCGCCGATCCGACCCGCCGGGACATCCTGTCCCGGCTCGGTCAGGGGGACGCGACCGTCACCGAGCTCGCCGAGCCCTTCGAGATCAGCCTCCCCGCCATCTCGCGGCACCTCAAGGTGCTCGAGGGCGCCGGCCTGATCACGCGGGACCGGAGGGCGCAGTGGCGCAGCAGCAGCCTGCGGGCCGAGCCGCTGAAGGAGGCGACGACCTGGATGGAGCACCTCACCCACCTGTGGGACGAGCGCTTCGACCGGCTCGACGCCCACCTGGCCGCGCTGATGCACGACGCACGACCGACGACGCCAACGACGAGGGAGACGACGCATGACGGACACGACCCACGAGCTGACCATGTCGCGCTGGTTCGCCGCCCCTCCGGAGGTCGTCTACCGCGCGTTCTCCGACCCCGAGCAGCTCGCCCAGTGGATGGGCCCGTTGATGTTCACCGTCCCGCTCGACACGGTGGACGTCGATCCCCGCAGCGGGGGGCACTGGCGGATGACGATGGTCGGCAAGGACGACCCGACGCAGCGGTCCCCGATCGACATGTCGCTGACCGAGGTCGTCGAGAACGCGCTCATCGTCGGCTACGAGACCGCCGTCGGCTGGCCCGGCCTGGAGGACGGCACCCGGATGGTGCTGTCGCTGGAGTTCATCCCCGACGGGGACGGCACCCGGCTGGAGCTGCGTCAGGGCCCGGTCCCCGACGTGATGAGCGAGATGGTCGAGATCGGCTGGATGCAGGCGTTCCACAAGCTCGACGGCCTGCTCGCCACCCCCGCGAAGTACCGCAACCGCCCCGACACCCACGAAGGAGAATGACCATGAGCACCACCATCACGCCGTTCCTGTGGTTCGACGACAACGCCGACGCCGCGATCAAGCGCTACGTCGAGATCTTCGAGGACACCGAGATCCTCAACGAGAGCCGGATGCCCGACGGCGCGCTCTTCCTCGCCTCGATCCGGCTCCAGGGCCAGGACCTGGTGCTGATGAACGGCGGCCCCGCGCACCGGCTGAGCGAGGCGTTCTCGCTGTCGGTCAGCGTGGAGACGCAGGAGGAGGTCGACCGCTACTCCGACGCGCTCATCGAGGGCGGCGGCAGCCAGGACGCCTGCGGTTGGGTCAAGGACGCCTTCGGGCTCTCCTGGCAGATCGTGCCCACCGCGCTGCCGCGGCTGATGGGCGACTCCGACCCGGTGAAGGCCGGCCGGGTGCAGGAGGCGTTGATGGGGATGAAGCGGATCTCCATCGCGGAGCTCGAGGCGGCGTACGCCGGCTGACCGCCGCGGACTCAGCGACCGCCGGCGAGCACGGACCCGTAGACCTCCATCGTGCGGTCGGCGATCGCACCCCAGCTGAAGGCGTCGATCGCACGCTGCCGGCCGGCGCGGCCCATGGCCGCGGCCCCGTCGGGGTCGGCGAGGACCTCGTTCATCGCCGCCGCGAAGTCGGCGACGTACCGGTCCGGCTGCAGCGGTGTGCCGGTGCCGTCGGTGGCCTGCTCGATCGGCACCAGGCGGCCGGTGGCCGCTTCTCCTGAGCCCGTCGACGGGTCGACGACGACCTCGGGGATGCCGCCGGTCGCGGTCGCGACCACCGCGGTCTCGCAGGCCATCGCCTCGAGGTTGACGATGCCGAGCGGCTCGTAGATGGAGGGGCAGACGAAGGCGGTCGCGGCGGTCAGCAACAAGCGGACGTCGCGGCGCGGCAGCATCTCGGGGATCCAGACGACGCCGGTGCGGGTCGCGGCCAGGTCGTCGACGAGGCCGCGCACCTCCGCCTCGATCTCGGGGGTGTCCGGGGCGCCCGCGCAGAGCACGATCTGGGTGTCGGCCGGCAGCTCCGCACACGCGCGGAGGAACAGCGGCAGCCCCTTCTGCCGGGTGATCCTGCCGACGAACACCACGGACGGACGGCCCGGGTCGACGCCGAGCTCGCGGACCCGGTCCGGGTCGTGCACCGGGGACCAGTCGGCGGTGTCGATGCCGTTGTGCACGACGTGCACCTTGCCCGGGTCGATCGTGGGGTACGACGCGAGGACGTCGTCACGCATCGCCGCGGACACCGCGATCACCGCGTCGGCGGCGAGGTAGGCGGTCTTCTCCACCCACGACGAGACCGCGTAGCCGCCGCCGAGCTGCTCGGCCTTCCAGGGCCGCAGCGGCTCCAGCGAGTGGGCGCTGATCACGTGCGGCACGCCGTACAGCAGCGAGGCGATGTGCCCGGCGAAGTTGGCGTACCAGGTGTGCGAGTGCACCAGGTCGGCTCCCTCGCAGCCGGCGGCGATGGCGAGGTCCACGCCGAGGGTGCGCAGCGTGGCGTTGGTGCCGGCGAGCTCCGCGAGCTCGGGGTACGACGCGGTGCCGGCCTCGTCCCGGGGCGCACCGAAGGCGTGCACCCGGGCCTCCACGTCGTCGCGGGACCGCAGCGCCCGGACCAGCTCGGCGACGTGCACCCCCGCCCCTCCGTACACCTCCGGCGGGTACTCCTTGCTCAGGACGTCGACGCGCATGCTGCGGACGCTACCGCGCCCGGGCGGGCCCTCGACAAGCCCGACCACCGAGTGCGAGCCTGACCGACATGACCGCCCGCGCTCGCAAGAAGGTCCTGGCCATCGTGCTCGCCGGCGGCGAGGGCAAGCGACTGATGCCGCTGACGGCCGACCGGGCCAAGCCCGCCGTCCCGTTCGCCGGGATCTACCGGCTCATCGACTACGCGCTCTCCAACGTCGTGAACTCCGGCTACCTCCAGGTCGTGGTGCTCACGCAGTACAAGTCGCACAGCCTGGACCGGCACGTCACCCAGACCTGGCGGATGTCCACCCTGCTCGGCAACTACGTCACCCCGGTCCCGGCGCAGCAGCGGGTCGGCAAGCACTGGTACCTCGGCAGCGCGGACGCGATCTACCAGTCCCTCAACCTCATCCACGACGAGAAGCCCGACGTGGTCGTGGTCGTGGGCGCCGACCACGTCTACCGGATGGACTTCTCCCAGATGGTCGAGCAGCACCTCGAGTCCGGCGCGGGCTGCACGGTGGCGGCGATCCGGCAGCCCATCTCGCTGGCCGACCAGTTCGGCGTGATCGACGTGGTGCCCGACGACCCGAGCCGGATCCGGGACTTCCTGGAGAAGCCCACGGACGCGGTCGGTCTCCCCGACAGCCCGCACGAGGTGCTGGCCTCGATGGGCAACTACGTCTTCGACGCCGACGCTCTCGTGCAGGCGGTCCGGGAGGACTCCGTGCTGGAGGGCTCGGCCCACGACATGGGCGGCGACATCGTGCCGTCGTTCGTGGCCAAGGACCAGGCCAGCGTCTACGACTTCCGGGACAACACCGTCCCGGGCTCGACCGACCGGGACCGCGACTACTGGCGCGACGTCGGGACGATGAGCTCCTACTTCGCGGCGCACATGGACGTGATCGCGCCGCTGCCGGTCTTCAACCTCTACAACTTCCAGTGGCCGATCTACACGACGTACGGCCCGCAGCCGCCGGCCAAGCTGGTCCGCGCCGAGGGCGGCACGCTGCCGCACGCCGAGGACGCCGTGCTGTCGCCGGGCGTCGTGGTCACCGGCGGCCGGGTCTACCGCTCGGTGCTGTCGCCGGCGGTCCGGATCGAGCAGAACGCCGAGGTCTCCGACTCGATCCTCATGCACGACGTGCGCGTCGGCGCCGGCGCGATCGTGCGCAACGCGATCCTGGACAAGAACGTCGTGGTGCCGCCGGGCGCCCGGGTCGGCGTGGACCCCGAGGAGGACCGGGCGCGCGGCTTCATGGTCGAGGACGGCCTGACCGTGCTCGGCAAGGGCCAGCAGTTCCCGTCCTGACCCCGGAACCGCGCCGGGCGGCCGCCCGTCCGACTGGCATGGCACGACGACTG
Organism: uncultured Actinomycetota bacterium; assembly: GCA_963713255.1. Lineage (GTDB taxonomy): Bacteria > Actinomycetota > Actinomycetes > Propionibacteriales > Nocardioidaceae > Nocardioides. The sequence continues at coordinate 229,457 of CAVQLC010000016.1, read as the reverse complement.
CTGCCGGCGCTCGCCGCCACCGCGCTGCTGCTGGCCGGCTGCGGGGACGAGCGCGGGTCCACCGCGCCGCCCCCAGCCGTCCCCGGACCCCCGGCCACGAAGCCCGGCTGGTCCGAGATCGCCATCGTCACCGGCACGGCCGCGGGCGGGACGGTGTCGACCGAGGTGGTGCCCGTGGACACCCAGGCGGCGCTGGACGCGTTCGTCGGTCAGTTCGAGCGGTCCGACCTCGCCGACCGGGTGGTCGGCGCGGTCTCCGGCGCGAGCCTCCCCGATGGCTGGGTGCCGGCCGCGGCCGTGATCGAGGTCGGGTGCGACATCCCGCCGGGCATCGTGGTGGACGACCGGGACGGGTTCACCGTCCACGCCGAGCACGTCAACCAGACGATGCAGGAGTGCTTCGCCCCGATGACCTCGGTCGCGGTGATCGCCGTCGACCCCGCGCTGCTCTGACGGCGGGACTACCTGCGGGCGACGGGCGGGGTGTAGCTGACCTGGAGCCCGTCGGGCACCAGGCGCTGCTGGCCGTCGGAGGGCGAGTTCAGGACCGACAGCAACCCGTCGGGGCGCAGGCCCACCATCGTCGAGGAGCCACCGCCGTCGAGGTTGAGCGCGTCCTCGGCGCCCAGCTCGAGCATCAGGTTGGCCAGCTCGACCATGGTGTAGCCGCGGCTGAAGGACTGCCGGCCGTCGATGACCAGGAGCAGCACGCTGTTGGTGTCCCGGTCGATGCCGATGGCGGTGCGCGGATGCATCTCGCGGTCGTCGACCACGGTGCGGATGCGCTCGTCGAGGAGCTGCTTGTTCCCGGTCAGGGCCACCGGCGGGCTGCCCTTGAGCTTGGTGGCCACCCGGAGCTTGCTGCCGACCTTGAGCCGGGCCAGCCGCTTGGCGGCCTTGTCGCGGCCGATCAGGACGACGCCGTGGATCTTCTGCTTGTTGCTGAGCTTGGTGCGGTTGCGCACGACGTGGTTGTTCTCGACGACCACCTCGCGGACGTTCTTCTGCTGGCCGTCGGTGACCCTGCTGCCGACGGTACGACCCCAGTCGGGCGTGTACACGCCGACCCGGGCGGCCACCACGCTCGGCGAGTTGACCGTGGCGACGTTGAGCTCGGGGTGCTTCTTGACCGTGGCCTTCACCTCGAGCTCGCCGATGTTCGGCACCCCCGCCTTGCTGAGGGAGAACGCGGTGTTCCAGCCGCTGGTGCGACCGTGCAGCAGTCCGCGCTGGCGGTCCGCGCCGATCCCGAGCGGGGCGCCGGTGTCGCTGATGTCGAAGAAGTCCCCGTTGATGCCGGCCACCGCGGCGTCGGCGGTGACCATGTCGAGGACGGCGTCGCGCTCGGGCACCTCGTCGGCGCCGAGGTAGTCCAGGGAGAGACCGGGCGTCGCGAGGCTGGCAGTCATCAGGTACGCCCGGATGACACCGCGCTCGTCGGTGCGGTCCCACTGGGTGAAGGTCAGGCCCGGCGCGACCGGCCAGGTGACCACGTTGCTGTTGACCGGCGGCAGGGCGCGGCCCAGCCGGCGGGGCGCGATCTCGCCGCGGACCCCGTCGGAGGAGTGCTTCGTGCGGTTGACGGGACGGTCGCCGCGGTCGCTCCGGTCGCCGGACGGGGCGGCTCCGCCCTCGGCCGCGGAGGTCGGCGCGGTCGCCAGGCCGGCCGCCACCGCGGTCGCGAGCACCGCGGTCAGGGCAGCCGTCAGCCGGGGGAAGGTCCGAGCACGCATGGGGGAAAGCGTAGGTGGGCCCGCCACACGTCCCGGCGACCGCGGCCGGGTGGGCGCGTCGTACGAGTCCGTCACGAGACGTTCGACGCCACCGGCGCCCGGTTGGTTCAGCCGAACGTGTCGCGTGCGCCGAGGTCACGCCCGTGGTCGGGCAGGATGGGCGCATCACTGCACCGAAGGTGGCCGCCGCGCCGTGGAACGTCTTCGTCGAGGGCGACAACCTCGACGTGCTGGCGACCCTCGAGCCGGGTTCGGTGGACCTGATCTACATCGACCCGCCGTACAACACCGGCAACGACTTCGCCTACGCCGACGACTTCCGCGACGGATCCGGCAACGGCAGCCTGGCCACCCGGCACGCGGCCTGGGCCCGGATGATGCGGCCCCGGCTGGCCGCCGGCCGGGACGTGCTGCGCGACGTCCGGCGCGATCTACGTCAGCATCGACGACAACGAGGTCGCCCACCTGCGGCTGCTGATGGACGAGGTGTTCGGCGAGGCCAACTTCGTCGCCCAGGTCGTGGTGAACCTCAACGCCAAGGGCCGCCAGCTCGGGTGGGGCTTCGCGACCAGCCACGAGTACCTCCTGGTCTACGCCCGCGACCTGCGGGCCTGCGCCCTCGACGCGACCTCGACGTCGACCGTCAGCGCGGCCGACTTCCCGCTGGTGACCGAGGACGGCCGGCGGTTCCGGCACCTGCCGCTGCGCAACACGAACAAGAAGTTCAACCCCGCCACGGCGGGCACCCTGCACTTCCCGGTGTACGGCGACCCGGCTACCGGCGCGGTCCGCACGACGCCCTTCGCAGGCGCCGTCGAGGTGCTGCCGGTGTTCGGCGACGGCACCCCCGCCGTCTGGCGCTGGTCGCGGCCGCGCATCGACGAGCGGCCCGACGACCTGGTCTGCCGGACGATGAACGGCGTGCGCGGGACCCGCATCGACGTGTTCCAGCGCGACTGGCTGCACGAGGGCCGGCGCAAGAAGCTGCGCACCATCTGGCACGCCGACGAGATCGGCTCCACCGACACCGCGGTGGCGGAGCTCAAGGCGATCGTCGGCCACGTCTTCGAGTCGCCCAAGCCCACCGGGCTGCTGCTGCGGATCCTCGAGACGATGCCGTCCGACGCGGTCGTGCTCGACTTCTTCGCGGGCAGCGGCACCACCGGCCACGCGGTGGCGCTCGCCAACGCCGCCGACGGCGGCACCCGCCGGTGCCTCTCGGTCAACTCGGCGGAGCCCACGAGACCCGGCTCCAACGCGGCCCTCGCCGGGCACGCCACGGTCGCCGACATCACCCGCGCCCGGCTCCGGGCGGTCGCTGAGACGGTCGGGGGCGGCCTCGAGGAGCGCGTCCTACGCTGAACGGATGACACCCCACCACGCTGCTCGCTCCGCTCGCACCGCGTCGGGGACCCCGGATGAACACCCCACCACGCTGCTCGCTCCGCTCGCACCGCGTCGGGGACCCCGGATGAGCACCATCGTCGTCATCGGGGCAGGACCAGGAGTGAGCGGGTCGGTGGCCCGGCTCTTCGGCCGGGAGGGGTACGACGTCGGGCTGGTCGGCCTGCAACCCGACGTCCTCGAGACCCTGGAGCAGGAGGTGGCCGCCACCGGCGCCACCGTCGCCTCCGAGGTCGCCGACCTCACCGACGTCGACGCCCATCGCGCGGCGGTGACCCGGCTCGGCGAGCGGTTCGGCCGGATCGACGTCCTCCACTTCAATCCCGAGCGCCTTCCGCGAGAAGGACCCGCTGGAGCTCACCGTGGCCGAGCTCCTCGAGGACGTCGGCCTCGGCGTGGGCGCGCTTCTCACCGCCGTGCAGGCCGCCCGCCCGTTCATGAGCGCCGGCGGCCGGGTCACGGTCACCGGCAGCATGGCCGCCGACAAGCCGTGGAACCGCGCCGCCTCGCTCGGCGTGCAGAAGGCCGGGGTACGCAACCTGGTGCACAGCCTCGACACCACCCTGAAGCCCGACGGCATCCGCGCCGTCTCGGTGACCGTGCGCGGCACCCTGGGCCGGGAGGGTCCGTTCACGCCCGACCGGGTCGCCGAGGCGCTGCACGCCGCCGCCACCCGCGACGACGCCGACTGGTCCACCGAGGTCCCCTACGCTCCCGAGGAGCCGGCATGAACGAGCGCGTGGCCCTGGTGACCGGCGGCTCCAGCGGCATCGGCGAGGAGACCGCGCGGGGGCTGGTCGGCGCCGGCTTCACGACGTACGCCGTCGCCCGTCGCGTCGACAGGCTGGCCGCGCTGGAGGCGGACGGCGTCCGGACCTTCGCGATGGACGTCACCGACGACGCCTCGATGGTGGCCGGCGTCGAGCGGGTCGTCACCGAGCACCGCCGGATCGACGTGCTCGTCAACAACGCCGGCTACGGGTCGTACGGCGCGGTGGAGGACGTGCCGATCGACGAGGCGCGCCGGCAGTTCGAGGTCAACGTCTTCGGCCTGGCCCGGCTGATCCAGCTCGTCACACCGCAGATGCGCGCGCAGCGGTCGGGGCGGATCATCAACATCTCCTCGATCGGCGGCAAGTTCTACGAGCCGCTCGGCGCGTGGTACCACGCGACGAAGTTCGCCGTGGAGGGCCTGTCGGACTCGCTGCGGCTCGAGCTCCAGCCGTTCGGCATCGACGTCGTGATCATCGAGCCCGGCCCGATCCGGACCGAGTGGAACACCATCTCCCGCGACAGCCTGGTGGAGACGAGCCGCGGCGGCGCCTACGAGGAGCGGGCCACGCGGATGCGGGCGTCGATGGAGCGCGCGGACCGGCCGGCGATGTCCTCGCCGCCGTCGACGGTGGCGGAGAAGATCGTCAAGGCGGCGGTGGTCAGCACCCCGCGCGCCCGCTACCCGGTGGGCCGCGGCGCGGGCACCATCGTGCGGGCGCGCAAGGTGCTGCCGGACGCGGGGATGGATCGGCTGATCCGGTCGATCTACCCGCTAGGCGGTCGCCTGGGTCAGCGGCCGCGATGCTGGGGCGGGTTGAAGGCCCACAGCGTGTAGGAGTCGACCACCTTCAGCCAGTCGCGCAGCGAGCGACGGTAGGTGATCCGGACAGGGGGCGGTGGAAGCATGGCGTTCCTCCGAGGGTGGTGGGTGTCCGAGCACGGGACGGCATCGTCGGCGTCACCACGGACCACGCTACGGGCCGTCGGCGAGCGCTCCAAGGCGTCGTGAGCGGCCTCACGCCCGGCCCGTGGCGGCGGTCACGCGTCAGTGGACGCCGGCCGCGCGCTCCAGCGCGACGACCTCGTCGTCGAGGTGACCGAGGAGCAGCTGGAGCCGGGGCACGGTGCGCCGGCAGCCGGTGAGCCCGAAGCACATCTTGTCGTCGTACGACGTGCACGTGATGTTGAGCGCCATCCCGTTGATCGGGATCGACAGCGGGTAGATGCCCTCGAGGCGCGCGCCGTTGAAGTACTGCGTGGTGCGGGACCCGGGGACGTTGCTGATGACCACGTTGTACGCCGGCCGCATGAAGCCGTGCATCCGCAGCATCGACGGGAGCACCGCCGGCGCCTGGCCGAGCGCACTCATCGCCTGGATCTGCATCGGGGTCATCGACGACAGCGCCTGCTTGCCGTCGCGCATCGACGCGTGGATCGCCGCCAGCCGGTCGGCGGGGTCGGCGAGCTCGGTGGCCAGCTGGACCATCACCGAGCCGACCGCGTTGCCGCCGTCCGCGGAGGCGATGTGCGACTGCTTGGCGTTGAGGCCGATCGGCACCATCGCGACCAGCCCGGTGTCCGGGAGCGCGTCCAGCTCGAGCAGGTAGGCCCGGAGCGCGCCGCTGCACATCGCCAGCACCACGTCGTTGATCGTGGTGCCGGTGGCCTTGCCGATCGCCCGCAGCCGCTCGAGCGGCCAGTCCTGCGCGGCGAACCGGCGGGACCCGGTGATCGGCTGGTTCAGGATCGTCCGCGGTGCGTACAGGGAGACCGACGAGGACTCGTTGCTGTACCCGCGGCGCAGGGTGGTGACGAGCGCCGAGGGCATCCCCGCGGCCTCGGCGCTGATCGCGAAGGCGCCGCGGACGACCTCCTGCGGCAGGTCCGCCAGCCGCACCCGCTGGGCGGGGGCGCTGGGCTTGGCGCGCGGTCGGTTGGCCCACATGGCGGGCATCCCGCGCTGGTCCGGGTCCGAGCTCATCGTGCTCGCCAGCAGCCGCATCGCGGAGACGCCGTCGACCAGCGCGTGGTGGGTCTTGGTGTAGAACGCCACCCGGCCGTCGCGCAGCCCCTCGATCAGGTGCGCCTCCCACAGCGGTCGTTCGCGGGCGAGCAGGGTGCCGTGCAGCCGCGACACCAGGTCGAGGAGCTCGCGCACCCGCCCGGGTTTCGGCAGGGCGCTGTGCCGCACGTGGTGGTCGATGTCGAAGAGCTCGTCGGGCTCCCACACGAACTGCCCCGCCGTGCGCAGCGACCGGCTCGGGTGCTTGAGGAACAGCGGCGCCACCTCGTCGATCGAGTCGTAGGAGCGCATCGCCTCGTACATCTCGCGCACGTAGTTGCGACCCGCGCCCTCCGGCTTCTTGAACAGCTGCAGCCCGCCGACGTGCATCGGCTGGGTGCGGTTCTCGGCGAGCAGGAAGCCGACCGCGGTCGGATCGATGGGCGTGACCACCGCTCGATCCTTGCCGGTGGGTCGGTGCGCCACAAGTGGATCTCGACACGGTCGCTGCGCGACCTGCTCGATCACCGAAAGATCGGGACGGTCGCTGGGTGCCCGATCGATCACCGAAGATCGGGACGGCGGGTGCCGATCGATCACCGAAAGATCGGGACGGTCGCTGGGTGCCCGATCGATCACCGACAATGGGTCCATGGAGCCGCGCCCGTTCGACCAGCTCTGGGACCGCGGGCGGATCTCGCTCTCCGGCCGGGTCACCCGGCTGCGCTCGAAGACCTGGGCGATCGCGCAGTGCTCGCTGGCCGCCGGGGTCGCCTGGTTCGTGGCCGCCGACGTGATGGGTCACCAGACGCCGTTCTTCGCGCCGATCGCGGCGGTGGTCAGCCTCGGCACGTCGTACGGCCAGCGGCTGCGCCGGGTCGCCGAGGTGACCATCGGGGTCGCGGTCGGCGTGCTCATCGCCGACCTCCTGGTCGTGCAGATCGGCAGCGGCGCCTGGCAGCTGGCGCTGATCGTGGCCCTGGCGATGTCGGCGGCGTTCCTGCTCGACGGCGGGCAGCTCCTGGTGACCCAGGCGGCGGTCCAGTCGATCGTGGTGGCGACCCTGATCCCCGCGGTGGATGCCGCGTTCATCCGCTGGACCGACGCGCTGATCGGCGGTGCGGTGGCCCTGGTCGCCGCGACGGTCGTCCCGGCCGCGCCGTTGCGGCGACCTCGCGAGCAGGCGGCGGTCGTGGTCCGCAAGATCGCCGAGCTGCTGCGCGCCGCGGGCGAGCTGATGGTCTCCGGGGACGTCGACCCGGCGCTGGCGCTGCTCGCCGACGCGCGGGACACCGACTACCTGATCCGCGAGCTGCAGGACGCCTCGGCCGAGGGGCTGGCGGTGGTGGCGTCGTCACCCTTCCGGGTCCGGCACCGAGGGGGTCTGCGCCGGATGGCCGACCTCGTCGACCCGCTGGACCGCGCGCTGCGCAGCACCCGGGTGCTGGTCCGGCACACCGCCGTGGCGGCCTACCGGCGTCGGCCGATCCCGGCCTCGTACGCGATGCTCGCCCGCGAGCTCGCCGCGGCCACCGACGAGGTCGCCGACGAGCTCGCCGAGAACGAGATGGCCGTCGGTGCCAGGATCGCGCTCGTCGCGGTCGGCCACGCCACCGGCTCGGTCGAGCGCTCCACGGTGCTGTCGGCGGAGGTGGTGCTCGCCCAGCTGCGCTCGGTGGTCGCCGACCTGCTGCTGGTCACCGGCATGGACGAGCTCGAGGCCACCGACGCCCTGCCCCCGCCGCCCTCATGAGCGCGTCGTGACCTGGGTCCTGCACGTCGACCTCGACCAGTTCATCGCGGCGGTCGAGCTGCTGCGGCACCCCGAGCTGGAGGGTCTGCCGGTGGTCGTCGGCGGCCGCGGGGACCCGACGGAGCGGGCCGTGGTCTCGACGGCGTCGTACCCCGCCCGCGAGTTCGGCGTGCACTCCGGCATGCCGCTGCGGCTGGCGAAGAAGAAGATCCCGGACGCGGTGTTCCTGCCCGTGGACGGGCCGGCGTACGACGCGGCGTCGGCCGAGGTGATGGCCACGCTGCGCGGCCTGACCTGGGGCGGGGTGCCGGTGGTCCTGGAGGTGCTCGGCTGGGACGAGGCGTTCCTCGGGCCCGGTGAGGGGCACGGCGACCTGGGCGACCCGGCCGCGTTCGCGGCGGAGATCCGGGCCGCCGTGCTGGCCGCCACGGCGCTGCACTGCTCGGTCGGGATCGGGGACAACAAGCTGCGCGCCAAGATCGCCACCGACTTCGGCAAGCCGCGCGGGGACTACCGGCTGACCGAGGAGAACTGGTTCGAGGTGATGGGCGACCGGCCCACGACCGCGCTGTGGGGGATCGGCTCCAAGACCGGGCGGAAGCTCGCGGCGCTGGGCCTCGACACGGTGAGCCAGCTCGCCGCGTCGGACGCCCGGGTGCTCGCGGCGGAGCTCGGTCCGACGATGGGGCCGTGGTACCACCGGCTCGGCCGCGGGGTCGACTCCAGCCCGGTCGACGCGACCCCGTGGGTGCCCCGCGCCCACGGGCGTGAGGAGACCTTCCAGGCCGACCTGGAGACCCGCGCGGAGCTCGACGCGGCGGCCCGTCGGCTGACCGCGCGGGTGGTCGAGGACATCGACCGCGAGGGCCGCCCGGCCGCCCGGGTCGGCATCAAGGTGCGCTTCAAGCCGTTCTTCACCGTCACCCGCAGCCTCACCCTCCCCGCCCCCACCAACGACCCCGTCGTCCTCGCCGACGCCGCCGTGTCCCTCCTCGACCGCGTGGAGCAGGACCGCCCCGTCCGGCTGCTCGGCGTCCGCCTGGAGATGACCCCACCCCCCGGATAGTCCGGCACGAAACGGTCCTCCGGACCCCGTCTGCAGGACGATTTCGTGACGGACTATCGGGGTGGAAGCATGCGGTCGTGCCACCGGAGGAGTCAGCGGAGCGACAGGTCACCCTGACGTTGGACTTCTGCCTGCGGGTGGGGGAGATGCTGCTGTCGTCGGGGGCCGGGGCGGCGGACGTCCTGGTGACGATGCAGGCGCTGGCCCGGCACTTCGGGCTCAAGCAGACCGAGATCGACGTGACCTTCACGTCCCTCTCGATGAGCTGCCAGAACGACCCCGAGGATCCGCCCGTGGTGGCGATCCGGCAGGTCAAGCAGCGCGACATCGACTACGAGGACCTCACCCAGGTCGACCACCTCGTCAAGCACGTCCTGGCCGACCAGATCGACCTCGTCGAGGCGCGCCGCTGGCTGGCGCGGATCGTCTCCTCCGGCCACCACACCCCGCGCGGCTGGATCACCGTCGGCTGGGGCTTCATGTGTGCCGCGGTCGCCCTCCAGCTGGGCGGCGACTGGACGGTCCTCGCGATCGCCTTCGTGGCCGCGGTCTGCATCGACCGGCTCCAGCTCCTGCTGTCCCGCCGGCGGCTGCCGTTCTTCTACCAGCAGGTGGCCGGCGCGGCCGTGGCGACGCTGCTCGCGGTGGCCGCCGACGGCGTCGGCATCAGGATCGACACCTCCCTGGTGGTGACCGCGAACATCGTCATGCTGCTCGCCGGCATCGGCTTCATGGGCGCCCTCCAGGACGCGCTGTCCGGCTTCTACATCACCGCCAACGCCCGGCTCCTGGAGGCGGTGCTGGCCACCGCCGGGATCATCGCCGGGGTCACCGTCGGGCTCAGCGTGGCGGACCTCGCCGGGGTGTACGTCGGCCCGCTGGTCCCCGGCCGGGCCGGGTGGGAGGGCATCACGGTGACCGCGGTGGGGGCGGCGCTGGCGGCCGGCGCGTTCGCGTTCGCGTCGTACGCACCACGCCGGATCCTGCTGCCGATCGCCGCCATCGCCGGGGTGGCGATGGTGATCTTCCAGGCCTTCGAGGTCAACGACTTCGGGCGCCCGTGGGCCTCGGGCATCGCGGCGTTCTTCATCGGGCTGGTCAGCTACGGGGTCGCCGGGCGGTTCCGGGTGCCCCCGCTCGTCGTGGTCGTCTCGGCGGTCGTCCCGATGCTGCCCGGCCTCTCGATCTACCGCGGGCTGTCGCTGCTGGCCCAGGGCGGGTCCGGCACCTCGCCCGGCCTGCTGGAGATGATCACCGCGGCGTCGGTGGCGATCGCGCTGGCCGCCGGCGTGATCCTGGGCGAGTACGTCGCGCAGCCGGTGAAGCGGGAGGCGCGCCGCCTGGAGAGCCGGCTGGCCGGCCCCCGGCTGGTCGGGCCGTCGCGGGTCCGCGGACGCAAGGGTCGCCGCTCCCGGGCGGACTGACCTCAGAGGCCGTCGCGCAGCTCGCGCACGACGGCGTCGACGACCGCGACCAGGTCGCCGTCGTGGGCCCGCGCGACCGCCCGCTGCCGTTGGTACGACGCGCCCCGCGCGGGGATGTCGGCCACCGCGCCGAGCTCGTCCGCGCAGCCGAGCCGCTCGGCGGTCGGCGCGAGCCGCTCGAGCAGGTCGGCCAGGTCGTCGGTGACCAGCCGCTCGGTGCACCGGTCGTCGGTGATCACGATGGCGTCGAGCCCGTAGCGAGCGGCCCGCCACTTGTTCTCCTGCACGTGCCACGGCGGCAGCGTGGGCAGCGTCTCGCCGGCGGCGAGCCGGGTGTCCAGGTCGATGACGAGGCAGTGCATGAGCGCCGCGAGCGCCGCGGTCTCGGCGAGGGTCGAGAGGCCGTCGCAGACCCGGTTCTCGATGGTGCCGAGGTGCGGCGCCGGCCGGACGTCCCAGCGGATGTCGGACATCCCGTCGATCACCCCGGTGGTCAGCTGGTCGCCGTAGAACGCCTCGAACTCCGCCCAGGTGGCGAACTGGAACGGCAGCCCGGCGGTCGGCAGCTGCTGGAACATCAGCGCCCGGTTGGAGGCGTAGCCGGTGTCGGTGCCCGCCCACACCGGCGACGAGGCGGACAGCGCCTGGAGGTGGGGGTACGTCGTGAGCAGCGCCGACAGCACCGGCATCACCCGCTCCTGCTCGGGCAGCCCGACGTGCACGTGCACGCCCCAGATGAGCATCTGCCGGCCCCACCACTGGGTGCGGCTGATCAGCTCCTCGTAGCGGTGCCCCGGGGTGAGCTGCTGCTCGGACCAGTCGGCGAACGGGTGCGCGCCGGCGCCGAACAGGTCCAGGCCGAGCGCGTCGCCCGCGTCGGTCACCACCCGCAGCGCCTCCGCCAGCTCGCCGACGGCGTCGCCGACGGTGGCGCAGACCCCGGTGACCACCTCGACGGTGTTGCGCAGCATCTCCTGGTGGAGCCGACCGGGGTCGGCCAGTCGCGGCTGCGCCTTCTCGAACAGGGCGGCCGCGGAGTTCACCAGGTCCCGGGACTCCTTGTCGACGAGCGCGAACTCCCACTCGATCCCGAGGGTCGGCTCGGGGGAGGGGTGGAAGTCGACGCGCACCTTCGCAGCCTAGGGAGCCGCGACCCGCCCGAGCCACACCCCGGAGGCGGCCCCGTCGAAGGGCGGCGTGCGGGCCGACACCGCCGCCAGCACGGCCGCGCAGGACTCCTCGGCCGCGTGGACGACCTCGGGCGGGTAGTCGAACGCGACCCGGTGCTCGGCGAACTCGTCCTCGTCGTCGACGAGGACCATGCCGTTGGCCCCCCGGATGACGTCGAGGTCCAGGTCCGTGCACCGCACCGTCGAGCCGTCGATCTCGGCCGGCGTGGTCATGTCGACGTAGAGGTCCAGGGCCGCGCCGGCCAGGTCCTCCCACGTGGTCCCGCCCGGCCCGTGGAAGGTGGCCACCCACCAGCCTTCCCGAGGCACCAGGGTCACCTGGTCGTTGGTCGAGGTGAAGGAGGCGCCGGGTCGCCGGAACGACGTACCGGTCGGGAGCCCGAACCACGTGCCGTGCTCGTCCTCGCCGAGGTAGGTCACCGCGAACTCCCAGTGCGGCCGGTCGCCCCACTTGGTGGTGACGACGTCGAGACGGCTGCCGGGCTCGGGACTCACGCCTCCATCATGCAGGCGGGATCGGGAACCTCCGCCGGCCGACCCGCGCGAACAGGTCCTGGTAGCGGGCGCCCATCAGCCGGGCCGTGTGGTGCAGGAGGTGGGCGTCGAGGCCCACCAGCAGCCGCGGCTGGTCCGCCAGCACCGCCTTGACGATGATCTGGGCGGCGCGTTCCGGCGTCATCTTGGCCATGTGCTCGTCGAACATCCGCACGGTCGCGTCCTTGTCCTGGCCGCCGGAGACCCGGGAGTTGCGCACGATGTCGGTCTTGATCCCGCCGGGGTGCACGACGGTGACGCCGACCGGGTGCCCGGCCACCAGCATCTCCTCGCGCAGGGCCTCGGAGAACCCGCGGACGGCGTACTTCGTCGCGTTGTAGGCGCTCTGCCCGGGCACCGACACCAGCCCGAAGAGGGAGGAGAGGTTCACCACGTGCCCGTCGCCCGACGCGATCAGGTGCGGCAGGAACTCCTTCGTGCCGTGCACGACCCCCCAGAAGTTGATGCCGACGATCCAGTCCAGGTCCTCGTAGCTCAGGTCGGTCACGTCCCCGCTCAAGGAGACGCCGGCGTTGTTCACGACGACGTTGACCCGCCCGTAGTGCTCGGCGACGGAGGTCGCGTACGCCGCCATCGCGGCCCGGTCGGACACGTCGACCCGGTCGGCCCGGATCTCCCGCACGCCGATCCCCTCGACCCGGCGGACCGTCTCGGCCAGGCCGTCGTCGTCGACGTCGGAGACGGCCAGGGAGGCGCCGCGGCCGGCCAGGTCCAGGGCGAGGGCGCGGCCGATGCCCGACGCCGCCCCGGTGATCACGACGACCTTGCTGTCGAGGGTTCTCATGCGCTGACGGCCTCCTGGTCGTGGTGGTGCTCGACGTCGTACGCCTCGACGTCGAACCGGGCCAGCTGCCGACGCAGCGTGACCGTCGTGCGCGGCCAGAGCGCGGTGTTGCGCCCGTGGGCGTCGAGGTACCAGCTCGCGCACCCGCCCGTGCTCCACACCGTCCGCCGCATCCGCCGTTGCAGCGCGGCGTTGAAGGACTCCTGGGCGGCTCTGCTGGGCTCGACGGCGGCGAGGTCGCGCTCGCGCAGGGTCCGGAGCGCATCGACGACGTACGCGACCTGCGACTCGATGACGAACACCATGGACGAGTGCCCCAGGGTGGTGTTGGCGCCCACGATGGTGAACAGGTTGGGGAAGCCGTGCACCGTGGTGCCCCGGTAGGCGGACATGCCGTGCGCGCGCCACTCGTCGGCCAGCAGGCGCCCGTCCCGGCCCCGGACCCGGTCCGCGATCGGCAGGTCCTGGGTGTGGAACCCGGTCGCCACCACGATGACGTCGACCGGCCGCTCGGTCTCGTGGCCGTCGGCATCGGCGGTGACGAGCCCCGTCGGGGTCGCCCGCACGATCCGGTCGGTCACCAGGTCGACGTGGTCGCGCGCGAGCGCCGGGTAGTAGTCGTTGGAGATGAGTACCCGCTTGCAGCCCAGCCGGTAGGACGGGGTCAGCCGCTCGCGGAGGTCGGGATCGTCGATGGAGCGGGCCAGGTGGGCGCGGGCGAGCAGCTCCGCGGGCGCGACGAGCCGCGGCTGCCAGGTGAAGGCGGGGACGCAGGTCTCCCGGCCCCAGTAGATCCCGGCCCGGTAGGCGCGGGCCAGCGCGGGGACGTGCCGGAAGAGCAGCCGCTCGAGGCGGGTGTACCGGCGGTCGCTGCGCGGGATGACGTACGGCGCGGTGCGCTGGTGGACGTCGACGTGGCCGGCCGACTTCGCGACCTCGGGCACGATCTGGATGGCCGAGGCACCGGTCCCGATGACGGCGACCCGCTTGCCCTGCAGCGCGGTGGTGTGGTCCCAGCGCGCGGAGTGGAACAGGTCGCCGCGGAAGTCCGCGAGGCCCTCGATGTCGGGCAGCCGGGGCTCCGACAGGCCCCCCGTGCCGGTGATCAGCGTGCGGGCGCGGACCCGCCCGGCGGTGGTGTCGACGACCCACTCCTGCGCGTCCTCGTCCCACGCCGCCGCGGTGAGCGTCGTCTCGAAGCGGGTCCGGGCGCCGATGCCGTGGGCGGCCGCGACCTGGCGCAGGTAGGCCAGGATCTCCGGCTGCGGCGAGAACGACCGCGACCAGGCGGGGTTGGGGGCGAAGGAGAACGAGTAGAGCTGGCTGGGGACGTCGCAGGCGGCGCCGGGGTAGGTGTTGTCGCGCCAGGTGCCGCCGACGTCGTGGCCGCGCTCGATCAGGACGTGGTCGTGCTCGCCCGCCTCGGTGAGCTTGATGGACGCACAGAGACCCGCGAACCCGGCGCCGACGATGAGGTGGTCGACCCGGCCCGGAAGGGCGTCGAGGGGTGCGTCGACGGTGTCCGTGTGGCGCATGGTGCGACCGTACTGCCCGGCAGCGCGGGAGACCTGGTCCGCCCAGACCCTTGCTGGTTTGTCATCCGGACAACTAATATGGGCACGTGGTCTACACGAGTGACCACCCGATTTTCTCGGTCACGGTGGACATCGCGATCTTCACGGTCGCCCAGGACGAGCTTCGGGTGCTCCTGGTGCGGCGCGGGCAGCAGCCGGAGCAGGGTCGGCTCGCACTGCCGGGCGGCTTCGTCGGCATCGACGAGGACGTCGCCGCCGCGGCCCGCCGCGAGCTCTACGAGGAGACGGGCGTCCGGGACGTGGTGCTCGAGCAGCTGGCGACGTACGGCGCCCCCGGGCGCGACCCACGCGGCCGGGTGGTCAGCGTGGCGCACGTGGCGGTGGTGCCCACGCAGGTCGAGGCCAGGGCCGGGACGGACGCGACCGCCGCGGGCTGGCTCGAGGTCGACCCGCTGCTGCGGGGCCGCAACCGGCTGGCGTTCGACCACCGGCAGATCCTCAGGGATGCCGTCGAGCGGGTGCGCTCCAAGCTGGAGTACACGACGCTCGCGACCGCGTTCGTGGGGCCGGAGTTCACGCTGACGGAGCTGCGGCGGATCTACGAGGTGGTCTGGGGCGCGGAGTTCGACGCGGGCAACTTCCAGCGCAAGATGCGCAAGACCGAGGACTTCGTCGTCGCGACGGGAAGGACCCGGCCCTCCCCGGTCGGTCGGGGCCGTCCGGCGGCCACCTTCCGGGCGCGCCGGCGCGGGGTGCAGCGGCTCTCGACGCCGCTCACCCGCTCCTAGGGCCGCGGAAGATCCACAGCCGCATCGCGACGAACCGCAGCACAGTCACCGTCAGGTTGGCCAGCGTCAGCACCGAGCACCTCCGTCGCGTGCGAGGCGTCGGGGATGCCCGCGGCGTGCAGCCACAGCGCCCCGCTGGTCACGGCCGAGGCCGATGGCGAAGACCAGCAGTCCCTGCGCCTGGTGGCGCAGGACGTCGGCCGGCCGCGCACCCCGAAGGTGAAGCGCCGGTTGGCGGCGGTGTTCCCGACCGCCGTGAGCAGGAGGGCCAGCAGGTTGGCGACCTGGCTGCCGGCCAGCCTGGCGCAGGCCGAGGTAGAGCACGGCGTACGCCACGGTGCGAGGCGACGCCGACGAGCGGCGAACATGGCGATCTGCAGCCCAGCCGGCCGGCGCCCGCGTCGCGCCGGACCGCGCCCGAAGCCGCTCGGCGACCGCCTGCGAGCGGCAGCCGGCCGGCGAGCAGCGCCCGGCCCAGCCGGGCGATGCCACGGAGGTCGTCGACGGCCGTCCGCACGCAGGTCGACCCGGCTGTCCGGGTCGTCGACCCAGTCGACCGGCACCTCGTGGATGCGGAGCCCGGCGCGCTCGGCGATGCACCAGCAGCTCGGTGTCGAAGAACCACGCGTCGTCCTCGACCAGCGGCAGCAGCTCGTCGGCCACCTCGCGACGGATCGCCTTGAAGCCGCACTGCGCGTCGGAGAAGCGCGTGCGCAGCGCGCCAGTGCAGCAGCAGTGTTGTAGGCACGCGAGATCGAGCTCGCGCTTCGGGCCGCGCGTGACCCGCGAGCCGCGCGTCAGCCGGCGTGCCGATCGGCCAGGTCGGAGTGACCGCTGAGCAGCGGGGCGACCAGCGGGAGCAGGGCGTTGAGGTCGGTGGACAGGTCGACGTCCATGTAGACGAGCGACGTCGGCCTCCGATGCCTGCCCACACCCGCTTGAGCGCGCGGCCGCGGCCCTTCTCGGCGAGCGTGGACGACGCGCACGTCGGTCGTGGGCGTGCGGCGAGCCGGTGGGCCACGAGGGCGGTGCCGTCGGTGCTGGCGTTGTCCGCGATGGTGACCCGGCACGGTCCACGGCAGCCCGGCCAGGTGCTCGGGTGAGCCGCTCGACCGACGCGGCCAGCGCCGACCTCCTCGTTGTGGACCGGGATCACCACCTCGAGCACGGCGGTCGCCAGCGCGGCCCGCCCTTCGAGCCGCGACGTCGAGGGCGCTCACGCCGCCCCGCCCGAGAGGTCGTAGAGCGTGACGCCGTCGACCGTCATGGCGGGAAGGTCGCGGCCACCCAGGCCGCGATCTCCGCTGCTGGCGTGTCTGCCGCCCGGTCGCCATCCGCCCGCCACCGACACCCTCGCCGGAGGCGATGAAGTAGTGGATCTCGGCCGTCCGCGACGTACTGCTGGAACTGCGCCAGCGTCGGGCTCGGGTCGCTGCCGTTGAAGCCGCCGATGGCCATGACCGGCTGCTCGGTGGCCAGCTGGTAGCCGGCCGCGGAGTTGGAGCCGACCGCGGCGGCCGACCCAGGTGTACGACGTCGGCGTCGGTGCTGCAGCAGCGCGGTGATCGGTCGAGGCGCGCTGCCGTCGCGCAGCCTGCTGCCGTCGCCAGCAGGCTGCCGGTGGTGCCCCGGGTGCCGGTGGGCATCCGCCGCCGCCGCCCGGTCCGCCGCCAGGGACGCCGCCCGCCGCCGGTGACGACGGGCCGGCGCTCGGGATCGAGCCGGTGTGCGGCGTGGCCGCGGTGGCGAGGGAGTACGCCGCCGGGCGCGGCCAGCGCAGGCCACGAGCGCCGCCGCCGCCGACGGCCGCGACCGACCCGCACGGGCAGGTGCCGGACGCCGACGACCACGAGGGCGGCGGCGAGGCCGAGCGATCGCCACGGCGTACGGCAGCCACGGCCACGAAGTCGGTGCGGTCCAGCAGCATGAAGGCCAGCACCGTCGTCAGCGGCGACGGTGAAGCCGAGCACCCCGGAGGCGAGCCAACGAGGTCCGGTGCCTGCCACAGCACCCAGGCCCCGATCGCCGACCAGCGCCGGCGATCGCGGGAGCGAGCGCCACCGTGTAGTAGGCGTGGAAGATCCCGGCCATCAGGCTGAAGGTCAGCGCGGTGACGACGAGCCAGGTGAGCCACAGCGTCAGGCCCGAACGCAGCGCCCGGGCGTTCGGCAGGCCGGCGGGCGAACCAGAGGGCCGCGCCGCGAGGACGCAGCGCGGCGGGCAGCAGCCAGCGCGACCTGGCTGCCGATCTCGGCGTCGAACAGCCGCAGCAGGCCGGTCTCGCCCCAGCCGCCATCCCGCCACCGCCGCCGACCGAGCCGGTCTCGTTGCCGGTGAGCCGGCCGAGCCCGTTGTAGCCGAGGGTCAGCTCGAGGATCGAGTTGGTCCTGCGAGCCGCCGATGTAGGGGCGCGCTGCCGGCCGGCCACAGCGCGACGATCGCGATCCACCAGCCGCCGGCCAGCGACCATCGCGCCGAACGCGACCAGGAGGTGGCCGATCCGCCTGGCGGAGCGGGACGTGCGGCGAAGAGCAGGTAGACCAGGGCCAGAGCGGGCAGCACCAGGAACGCCTGCAGCATCTTGGTGAGGAAGGCGAGGCCGACCAGGGCACCGGCCAGGGCGAGCCAGCGCACCGGGTGGCCTGCACGGACTCGACGCGCGCGGAGGGTGGCGTACGGCCGACCCGACCAGCAGGAGCATCAGCAGCGCGTCCGGGTTGTTGAAGCGGAACATCAGCACCGCCACCGGGGTCAGCGCCAGGACCGCCCCGGCGAGCAGGCCGGCGCGCGCCGAGCCCGTCGTACGCCGGACCGTGGCGTGCAGCAGCCCCACCGCGCCGACGCCCTCCAGCGCCTGGGGCACGAGGATGCTCCACGACGACAGCCCGAAGACCTTCACGGACAGCGCCATCGGCCACAGCGCCAGGGGCGTCTTGTCGACCGTGATCGCGCTCGGCGGCGTCGGAGGCGCCGAAGAAGAACGCCTGCCACGAGTCCGAGCCGGCCTGGGCCGCGGCCGAGTAGAAGGAGTTCGCCCAGCCGGACGCCCCCAGGCCCCACGAGGTAGAGGACGGCGGTGCCGACGAGCAGGAGTCCCAGCGCGACGCGCTCGGCGGGCAGGTCTCGCCCCCAGGACAGTGCCGAGCGCGCCGCGGTGGTGGGCCGCACCCGGTCGCGCGGCCGCGCGGTGCCCCGGGTGCGGGTCTGGTGGTCGGGTTCCAGGACGGTGGTCATGCCGTCACCCTCCGAGCCCCGGCTGGCGATCCCGTGGGCAGGACCTGTGGGCGGGCTATGGATGCCGGGCGGCCGGCAACGAGCGCGCAGCGTGGAGGCAGCTCCGCACGTAGTCCGGGCGGCGCATCACCTGCCGCCAGGTGAACCGCAGCACCGTCCAGTCGTCGAGGACCAGCAGCGTGTAGCGCTCGCAGTCACGCTCATGGGCGTCCCGGGAGGTGTGGAACTCCCACGAGTCCGCCTCGAGGACGAGCCGGCGCCCGCGGTCGACGAGGTCGGGGTGCACCGCGAGGTCGCCGAGGTCGATGCGCCCCTGCGGCTCGACGTCCAGGCCCGCGTCGAGGGCCAGCGCCCGCAGCACGGACTCGAAGGGGTTCGCGGCCGCGCCGGACGCAGTCGCGGCGACCCGGCGGGCGCTCGCCGCACCCTTCCCGCGCACGCGTTGGGCTGCGGCCCGGAGCTGCTCGGGGTCGACGTCGCCGTGCCGGAGCGCCGAGTCGGCGACGGCCAGCGCGGGCGCGAAGGCCAGGCGTCGGGCACAGTCCAGGACGGTGCGCAGCGGCGAGGTCATCGGGCCGTCCTCCTGGCGGAGGTCGGCCCAGAACACGTAGGCGCCCGCTCGGTCGCGCACCTCGGCATGGCGCGGGACCGTCACCCACGGGCAGGTGGGCGGGGTGGCGACCTCCCATCCGTGCAGCAGGCAGGCGCTCAGGTGAGAGGCGACGCCCCGGAGCTCCAGGGCGCGGACCAGCGACCGGTCGGCGTCGGCGAGCCGGTAGAGGTCCCGGCGGACCCGCTGGATCGCACCAGCTTCGACCGCGCGCCGCAGCCGCTTGCGGGAGGTGACCTGGAGCAGTGCACGCGAGGTCGCCACGCCGCCCAGGCGGGTCAGGGCGGCGACGGCGTCCACCCGGTCACCGTGCCCGATCCAGGTGCGGGGCGACGTCGCCCTCCACAGGGGCCGTCCCACGGGGCAAACGCGAGGGATCGACGCCTCCGGAGAGGCGTCAGGGCTGCGTTTGCCCCGTGGGGTGGCCCGGCGGCAGGAGGACGGTGACCGTGGTGTCGCCCGGCACCGAGGTGAGCGCCACGGAGCCGCCGTGGGCCGTGGCGATGGCGTCGACCAGGGCCAGGCCGAGGCCGGCGCCGCTGTCGGCGGTGCGGGTGCGTGCGGTGTCGGCGCGCGCGAAACGCTCGAACGCCGCCGGCACCAGGTCGGCCGGGAAGCCCGGGCCGTCGTCGTGCACGGTGAGGACGCCGTCGCGGGCGGTCACGGTGACGGTGGTGCCGGCCGGCGTGTGCTTGCGGGCGTTGGTGAGCAGGTTGGTGGCCAGCTGGTGCAGCCGCTGCTCGTCGCCGACGACCTGGAGCGCGGTCTCGGGGAGGTCGAGCCGCCAGTGGTGGTCGGGGGCCAGGACGCGCGCGTCGGAGACCGCCTCGAGCAGCAGGCGGGTCAGGTCGACCGGCTGCCGCTCCAGCGGGCGCCCGGAGTCGAGGCGGGCCAGGAGCAGCAGGTCCTCGACCAGCGACGTCATCCGGCCGGACTCCGCCTCCACCTTGTCGAGGGCGGTGAGCACGGCGAGCGAGTCGTCCGGGCGTCGGCGGGCCAGCTCGGCGTACCCCTTGATGGTGGTGAGCGGCGTCCGCAGCTCGTGCGAGGCGTCCGCGACGAACTGCCGCACCTGCTGCTCGCTGCGGTGCCGGGCCTCCAGCGACGACTCCACGTGCTCCAGCAGGGTGTTGAGCGAGGACCCCACCTGGCCGACCTCGGTGGCCTCGTCGGTGAGGTGCGCCGGCACCCGCTCGGTCAGCTCGATCTCACCCGAGGACAGCGGCAGCTCGGCGACCCGCTCGGCGGTCATCGCGACCTCGCGCAGCGGTCGCAGCTGACGGCGTACGACGAGCAGCCCGACGCCGGCGGCGACGACGCCACCCGAGCGCGATGAAGACGAGCTCGTAGCCGACCAGCGACGACACGGCCGCGTCCACCTCACGCGTCGGCAGGCCCACGACGACCACGCCGTCGTCGAGCGCCACCGCCTGGACGCGGTAGCCGCCGAGCTGCCCGCAGGTCGACCCCGCTCACCGCGTCCCCGACGTCGACGCCGTCCAGCTCGGCCAGCACCTGGCTCGGACAGCACGGTGTCGTTGTCGGGACCGCGCCCGAAGAGGCGACCGGTCGGCTCGACCGTCGTGGCCCGAAGACCGCGATCAACGTGTCGGGCTCGATGTTGCCGGGGTCCAGCGGCCGTCGGCCGATCTGGCCCGCGGTCGCGCGCACCTGCTCGTCCACCTGGTCGGTCAGGCGGTTCTGCATCGCCAGCGTGGCCGCGGCCCCGATCAGCAGCGACACGGCGACGACGAGCAGCACCGCCGTGAGGACGAGCCTCGAGGTCAGCGAGGCGAACGGCCTCCTGCGCGCCATCTCAGCCGGCCGGCTTGAGCACGTAGCCGGCCCCGCGCATGGTGTGGATCATCGGGTCGCGACCGGCGTCGATCTTCTTGCGCAGGTAGGAGATGTAGAGCTCGACGACGTTGGCCTGCCCCCCGAAGTCGTAGTTCCAGACCCGGTCCAGGATCTGCGCCTTGCTGAGCACCCGCCGCGGGTTCCGCATCAGGTAGCGCAGCAGCTCGAACTCGGTCGCGGTCAGCGAGATCTCCTCGCCCGCGCGCGACACCTCGCGGCTGTCCTCGTCCATCTCGAGGTCGCCGACGACGAGGACCGAGCTCTCGGTCGCCTGGTGCGCCCCCGCCCTGCGCATCAGGGCGCGCAGCCGGGCGACGACCTCCTCGAGCGAGAAGGGCTTGGTGACGTAGTCGTCGCCACCGGCCGTCAGCCCCGCCACCCGGTCCTCGACCGAGTCCCGCGCGGTCAGGAACAGCACCGGGACGTCGGAGTGCGCGGACCGCATCCGGCGCAGCACCTCCAGGCCGTCGAAGTCGGGGAGCATCATGTCGAGCACCACCGCGTCCGGGCGGAACTCCTTGGCCGCCGCGACGGCGCGCGAGCCCGTGTGGGCCAGCCGGACCTCCCAGCCCTCGTAGCGCAGGGCCATGCCGATGAGCTCGGCGATGTTCACCTCGTCGTCCACGACGAGGACGCGGACGGGGGTCCCGTCCGCTCGGGTCAGCTCCATGGGCATCAGTGTGGCGAGACTTCCTGTGCGGATCCTGTGGGCTCACTGTGCCGCACCCGTCGGCGCCGGTCGGTGCGGCTCACGGCGCGCTCACGTGCCGGGCACAGCGCCCGCACAGGTACGACGAGCACGGTCGGCCCATGACCGACCAGAGCCCTCCGCAGCCTCCCGTCGAGCCGACACCGGCCCCCCGGCCCCCTCGGCCCCACCGGCGTACGCCCCCGCCCCGGCGCCGGCGACCCCGAAGGTCCCGTGGCGCGAGCGGGTCCTCGGCCTCCGCGCGGTGGCGGCCGTGGCCGTCGCCAGCCTGCTGCTGGGCGGGCTCGCCGGAGCCGCGCTGGGGGCCGTCAGCGACGGGCCGGACGGCCGCGACGGCCGGATGGGCCCGGGCATGACCCGCCAGTTCCCCGGCCAGCAGGGGCAGGGCGGTCCCGGTCGCCTCCAGGTGCCCGCACCCGGCGGCAACCTCCCGCCGTCGACGGCGCCGGACGACGACGCGACGCCGTGAGGCCGGGATACTCGTTCGGCTGACGACCGCCGGGCGGGCATGATGGCGCCACCATGTCCCCACGGTCCGGCCCGCTGCACATCACCTACCCGGCCGACCTCCCCGTCAGCCAGCGCCGCGACGACATCGCCGCCGCGATCCGCGACCACCAGGTCGTCATCGTGGCGGGCGAGACCGGCTCCGGGAAGACCACCCAGCTGCCCAAGATCTGCCTCGAGCTCGGGCGCGGCGCCCGCGGCGACGGCGGCGGGCTGATCGGGCACACCCAGCCGCGCCGGATCGCGGCCCGCTCGGTCGCCGAGCGGATCGCCGAGGAGCTCGGCACCGAGCTCGGCGACCTGGTGGGCTACCAGGTCCGCTTCACCGACCGCACCTCGCGGGAGAGCCGGGTCAAGCTGATGACCGACGGCATCCTGCTCGCCGAGCTCCAGCGCGACCGGGACCTGCGGAAGTACGACACGATCATCATCGACGAGGCCCACGAGCGGAGCCTCAACATCGACTTCCTGCTCGGCTACCTCCGCCGGCTGCTGCCGCGGCGCCCGGACCTCAAGCTGATCATCACCTCGGCCACCATCGACCCCGAGCGCTTCGCGCAGCACTTCGCCGACCGGCGCGGGACGCCCGCGCCGATCATCGAGGTCTCGGGTCGCACGTACCCCGTCGAGATCCGCTACCGCCCGCTGGTCGAGCTCCCCGAGGAGGACGAGGAGGGCGAGGCCGTCGTCCGCGACCAGACCGAGGCGATCGTCGAGGCGGTCCGCGAGCTGAGCGCCGAGGGCGCCGGCGACATCTTGGTGTTCCTGCCCGGCGAGCGGGAGATCCGGGACACCGCCGAGGCTCTCGGCGAGGTGACGGCCGCACATGGTCGCGGCGGCGTCGAGGTCGTGCCGCTCTACTCCCGGCTGTCGGCCGCCGAGCAGCACAAGGTGTTCGCGCCGCACGGCGGCCGTCGGGTGGTGCTCGCGACCAACGTCGCCGAGACCTCGCTCACGGTGCCCGGCATCAGGTACGTCGTCGACACCGGCGTCGCGCGCATCTCGCGGTACTCCTCGCGCACCAAGGTGCAGCGGCTCCCGATCGAGCCGATCAGCCAGGCCTCGGCCCAGCAGCGCTCCGGCCGGTGCGGTCGGGTCGCGGCGGGCATCGCGATCCGGCTCTACTCCGAGGAGGACTTCGAGGCCCGCCCGGAGTTCACCGACCCGGAGATCCTGCGCACCAACCTGGCCAGCGTCATCCTCCAGATGGCCTCGCTCAACCTCGGCGACCTCGGCCGCTTCCCGTTCGTCGAGCCGCCCGACAAGCGCAACGTCCAGGCCGGGCGGCAGCTGCTCGAGGAGCTGGGAGCGCTCCAGGCTGAGCGCCTCACCAAGACCGGCCGGCGGCTGGCCCGCCTGCCCATCGACCCGCGCCTGGGCCGGATGATCCTCGAGGCCGAGCGACTCGGCTGCGTCCGCGAGGTGCTCGTGATCGCCGCGGCGCTCTCGCTGCAGGACCCGCGCGAGCGCCCGGCCGAGCTGCAGGCGCAGGCCGACCAGCAGCACGCCCGCTTCAAGGACCCGACCTCGGACTTCCTCACCTGGCTCAACCTGTGGCGCTACCTGCGTGAGCAGCAGCGCGAGCTGTCGTCGAGTGCGTTCCGGCGGATGTGCAAGCGCGAGTTCCTCAACTACCTGCGGGTCCGCGAGTGGCAGGACTACGAGTCCCAGCTCCGCCAGGTCTGCCGGGAGATGCGTGTCGAGACCGGAAAGCCCGCCGACCAGCCCGACGCCGACGGCATCCACCAGGCCCTGCTCGCCGGCCTGCTCTCGCACATCGGCGCGCTCGACCAGCGCGAGGCGCCGCGACCGGGGGAGCGGCGGGCGATGCGGGAGTACCTCGGCGCCCGCGGTGCGCGGTTCGCGATCTTCCCCGGCAGCGGGCTGAGGGGGAAGAACCCGCAGTTCCTGATGGCCGGCGAGCTGGTGGAGACCTCGCGCCTGTGGGCCCGGCAGAACGCCGCGATCAAGCCCGAGTGGGCCGAGCGGATCGGCGCGCACCTGGTGAAGCGGACCTACTCCGAGCCGCACTGGTCCAAGAAGCGGGCCGCGGTGATGGCCTACGAGAAGGTCACCCTGTACGGCGTGCCGCTCGTCGCCGACCGGCTCATCTCCTACGGCTCCGTGGACCGCGAGCTCGCCCGGGAGCTGTTCATCCGGCACGCGCTGGTCTACGGCGAGTGGTCGACCCGGCACCGCTTCTACGACCAGAACCTGAAGCTGCTCGCCGAGGCCGAGGAGCTGGAGCACCGGGCCCGCCGCCGCGGCATCGTCGTCGACGAGCACACCCTCTTCGACTTCTACGACGCCCGCGTCGGTCCCGAGGTCGTCAGCGGCGCCCACTTCGACACCTGGTGGAAGCGCGAGCGCCGGACCCGGCCCGAGCTGCTCACCTTCGACCCCGCGATGCTCACCCACGACTCCGCCGATCCCGTCCGCGAGACCGACTTCCCGTCCGCGTGGCGCGGGGACTCCGCCGGTGAGCCGGGTCTGACCTTCGACATCCGCTACCACTTCGAGCCCGGTGCGGCCGACGACGGCCTCACCATCGACGTGCCCGTGGCGACCCTCAACCGGGTCGCGGCCGACGACTTCTCCTGGAACGTCCCCGGGCTGCGCGAGGAGCTGGTGACCGCCCTGCTGCGCAGCCTGCCGAAGCACCTCCGGGTCAACTTCGTGCCGGCCCCGGACCGGGCCCGCGAGTTCCTCGCGGCCGTCCCGCCTGGCGACGAGCCGCTGCTCGACGCCCTCGAGCGGCACCTGCGGTCCACCACCGGCGTGGTGGTGCCCCGCGACGCCTGGGACTGGACCCGCGTCCCCGAGCACCTGCGGCCCACCTTCCGGGTGGTCGACGACGAGGGACGCGAGCAGGCCCGCGGCAAGGACCTCGAGGGCCTCAAGGCCCCGCTCCGCCCGAAGTTCGCCGAGGCGATCGCCTCGGTCGCCGCGGACACCGGCCGCGCGGCCACCGGGCAGACGTCGTGGACGTTCGGCACCGTCGAGGAGTCGTTCACCCACACCCGCGCGGGCCACGAGGTCCGGGGCTACCCGGCGCTCACGGACGAAGGCGCCACGGTGGGGCTCGGCGTCTTCGGGTCCGACGACGAGGCCGCCGCCCGGCACCGGCTCGGCGTCGTCCGGCTGCTCACGCTCGCCCTGCGCCCGCCGAAGGTCGACGACCTCGGTCTCGACCAGCGCCAGAAGCTCGCGCTGGCCGGCACGCCGTACCCCTCGGTGGCCGCGCTCCTCGACGACCTGGCCCGCGCCGACGTGGTCGACGTCGTCGACGCGCGCCCGTTGCCGCGCACCGAGCAGGAGTACGACGCGCTGCTCGCGGCCGTCCGCGCCGGTCACGACGACCGGCTCCGGGCCGGGGTGCGCGACCTGTTCCGGACCCTCGAGTCCTGGCGGGCCGCGGACAAGGCCCTGTCGGGCCGCGCGGAGATGTCCACGCTGCCGGCCCTCACCGACCTCACGGCGCAGGTCGCCCGGCTGGTGACCGACGGCTTCCTCGGCGAGGCCGGCCTCTCCCGGCTGCGGCACTACCCGCGCTACCTGGCGGCGGTGGAGGCCCGGCGCGCGCGGCTGGGCGGTGGGGCGGCCCGCGACGTGGCCCACGACCGGCAGCTCATGGACCAGGTGCTCCCGCTCCAGGAGGCCTACCTCCACCAGGTCGCGGCGCTGCCGCCCGGTCGCCCTCCCGGTGCCGGGCTCCGGGAGGTGCGCTGGCTGCTGGAGGAGTACCGCGTGTCGCTCTTCGCCCAGCACCTCGGCACCGCGCAGCCCGTCAGCGACCAGCGCCTCCGCAAGGCGCTGGCCACCAGCGCCTAGGGTGGGCCCATGCGAGGGCACCATCGGCCGTCCACCCCCGGCGCCGGCTTCTTCGAGGCGATCGAGGGTGGCACCGACCCGATGCTGGTGAGCGAGGCGGCCGACCGTGCGGCCACCCTGCTGGTCCGTGGTGCCCATGACAGCACCGACGCGGAGATCGCCGACCGGGTGCTGCACCTCGCCGACTCCGAGGGGCTCGAGACCCTCGCCGAGCTGTGGTCCGGGTCGCCGTCGGACTCGCTGGCAGGAGCCCTGTGGCGGCTCTACCTGATCCGCTCCTGGGTCTACGCCGACCCGGTCTCGGCGGCCGCCGACTTCGAGGCCGGGCGCGCCCACGCACCGGTGGCGCGGGTGGTGGCCGGGGTCGCCGACCCGCCCGGACCCGACGAGCTGCGGCGGATGGTCGACGAGGTGCTGCGCGGCATCGCCGAGGGCGACTTCGCCGACGTGCTGTTCCGGGCCGCCGCCTTCACGCGGGTGGTGGCCACCGGGCGCGCCTCCCTCCCGCCGAGCCCGGACGGGCCGAGCACGGAGGAGACCGCGCGGATGCTCACCCTCGCCGAACAGCTCGAGCACGCCGGACACCTCGAACTCGCTCGGTCCCTGGCCTGACGGCGTACCCTGGGTCCTGGCAGTACGCCGGGCCGCGGCAGCCCCGGGTCCCGAAATCAGCCGCTTCGAGCGGCCACGCGCCGTGAGGCGCTCCCGGTCCGGCGTACTGTCCCTGCCATGACCACCCCACCACGCTGCTCGCTGCGCTCACACCGCGTCGGGGACCCCGGATGAGCCTCTGGCGCCGTCTCTTCCCGGCCACCGAGCCCACCGCGGCGCCCGACGGGTCGGGCGTCGTCTACGCGCCGGAAGCCGACGGGGAGCCCGATCCGGGCGAGGTCGTGTGGGCCTGGGTGCCCTACGAGGAGGACACCACGCAGGGCAAGGACCGCCCGGTCCTGCTGCTGGCCCGCGACGGTGCCGACTGGCTGGCCCTGATGCTCTCCAGCCAGGACCACGACCTCGACGCCGCCGACGAGGCGCGCTACGGCCGGCACTGGATGGACATCGGCGCCGGCGGGTGGGACCGCGAGGGCCGGCCCAGCGAGGTCCGGCTCGACCGGCTGCTGCGGCTGCCCGACGACGGCGTCCGGCGGGAGGGGGCGGCCCTCGACCGGGCCCGCTTCGACGAGGTCGTCGCCGCGGCCCGGGAGTTCCACGACCTCGGCTGAGCGGGACGCTCATCGCGCTCTCAGGTCGACTCGCTATCGTGGGGCGGCGCCGCGCACGGCGCTCGGACCGGACGACGCAGGAGGGCACACGTGAGCGCGCGCACCCGTGCCCTGCTGCCGCGCAGGCGCACGGCCACGGCCACCGCGGTGCTCCTGCTCGGCGCGCTCGGTCTCGCCGGGTGCACGGACGACGCCGCCGGCCCGCCCGACCCCCCGGCCACGACCGCGGCGGCCCCGGGCGGCCCGGTCGAGCTCACCTTCGGCGTGTTCGGCTCGCCCGACGAGGTCGCGGGCTACGACGACATGGTCACCGAGTTCAACTCGCTCTCCGAGGAGAGCCAGGTCACCGTGAAGTCCTGGCGCACCCGCGACGAGGAGATGGCCGAGCTCGGCAGCACCGGCGAGCTGCCCGATGTGTTCTTGGTCTCGCGGGGCGACCTCGCGGCCTTCCAGGCCGACGGCGAGGTCCAGCCGGTCGACGAGCTCCTCGACGCGCGCGGCATCGACTTCGGCGACGTCTACTCCCGCGACGCGCTGCGGGCGTTCAGCCTCGAGAACCGGCTGCAGTGCATGCCCTACGGCATCTCGCCGATGGTCATCTACTACAACACCGAGCTCGTCGACTTCGCGAAGATGCGGGCCCGCGGGCTGCCCGCCCCCGGGTCGGACGAGTCCACCACCCCTCCCACGCGCTGGAACTTCGAGCAGTTCAGCGCCGCCGCGGAGTTCGCGACCAAGCCGCGCCAGGGGACCCGGGGCGTGTCGATCGAGCCCAGCCTGCGCGGGCTCGCGCCGTTCATCGTCGCCGGCGACGGCAGCGTCTTCGACAGCGACACCGACCCCACCTCGCTGGCCTTCTCGGGCGACAACAGCCGGGCCGCGCTGGAGACCACGCTGGCGCTGCTGCGCAACGCCCAGGTGACCCTCAGCCCCGAGCAGCTCGCGGAGAAGCCGGCGCTGGACTGGTTCAAGGAGGGCGAGCTCGGGATGGTCGCCGGCTTCCGTGAGCTGGTCCCCGAGCTGCGCAAGGTGCAGGGCCTGGAGTTCGACGTGATGCCGATCCCGGTCATCGAGTCCTCCGGCACCATCGGCGACATCACCGGCCTGTGCCTCTCGGCCGACACCGAGAACGTCCCCGAGGCCGCCGACTTCCTGGCCCACGCCCTGGCGGAGCCCTCGGTCACCGCGGTGGCCCGCGCGGGCTACCTGGTGCCGGCCAACGTCGCGGTCGCCGCGTCCGACGACTTCCTCCAGCCGGGGCGGCTGCCGGTCAACAGCCGGATCTTCAACACCGCCGTGCGCGACATCTACATCCCGCCGCTGCTCACCTCGTGGACCGAGCTCGAGGACGCCGTGCAGCCCGAGATCGAGGAGCTGGTCGCCGACGGGCCGATCCTCCTGCCGGAGACGATCGACGAGATCACCACCCGGATCGACGAGGAGTCCCGGCTCATCCTCGACCCCGAGTCCGCGTCACCCAGCCCCAGCGGCTAGTCAGTCGGCTGCGGGCTGCTCCGGAGGCACGACGTCGGCGCCGGCCTCGGGAGCAGCATCGCCCGCGTGGATCGCCGCCACGATGGCGGACAGGGACAGGTCGATCTGCCACGCGCGGGCGCCGTACCCGCGCAGCTGCTCGGCCACCGCCTCCTCGAGCGCGCCGTCCTCGCGGGTGGCCGGGGGCGCCCAGAGCACCCGGCGCAGGTAGTCGGGCGTGAGCAGGTTCTCGACCGGCAGCTCGTGCTGCTCGGCCAGCGCGGTCATCGCCGCCCGCGCGTGCACGAGACGCCGGGCGGCGACCGGGTCCCGGTCGGCCCAGGCGCGCGGCTGCGGCGGACCGTCGCTGCGGGCCGGCCGGCCGGGCAGCTCGCCCTCGGGCAGGTCCCGGACCTCGGCGATGGCGTCGAGCCAGGTGCGGGCGTAGCGCGCGGCGCCGCGGCCGTGGAAGCCGGGCACGGCGAGCAGCGCCTCGCGGGTCTCGGGCATCGCCGCCGCCGCGGCCACGAGCGCCGAGTCGGGGATGATCCGCCCGGGCGCCACGTCCCGCTCCTGCGCGATCTGGTCCCGCGCCGTCCACAGGGCCCGGACGGCGCCCTGGGCGCGGCGGCCGCGGAGCTTGTGGGCGCCGGAGGTACGCCGCCACACCTCCTCGCGGACGGTGGGCTGGAAGCTCAGCAGGGCCTCGAACTCCTGGCGGGCCCACTCGGTCTTGCCGGCGGCCTCCAGCTGCTCGATCATCGCCTCGCGCAGCTCGAGCAGCACCTCGACGTCGAGGGCGGCGTACTCCAGCCACGAGGTCGGCAGCGGCCGGGTCGACCAGTCGGCGGCGGAGTGCTCCTTGCGCATCCGCAGGCCCACGACCTCCTCGACCAGCGTCGCCAGCCCCACCCGGGGCTTGCCGAGCAGCCGGCCGGCGAGCTCGGTGTCGAAGAGCCGGCTCGGCCGCAGCCCGATCTCGGCCAGGCAGGGGAGGTCCTGGGTGGCCGCGTGCAGGATCCACTCGGTGCCCTCGAGGGCCTCGCTGAGCGGCGCGAGGGACTCGAACTGGATCGGGTCGACGAGCGCGGTGCCGGCACCCTCGCGGCGCAGCTGCACGAGGTAGGCCCGGTTGGAGTACTTGTAGCCCGACGCGCGCTCGGCGTCGATCGCCACCGGGCCCGTCCCCGCGGCGAGCAGGTCGCAGTAGCGCCGGAGGGTGTCCCGGGTCTCGATCACGAGGGGCAGGCCGTCGCGCAGCGTCAGCAGCGGGGCCGGCTCGGGTGCGGGCTCGGGGGTCGGCTCGTCCGCCGCGACGGCCTCGTCGGCCGGTTCGTCGGGCGTCTCGGGAGCCGTCACCATGGTGGTCAGCGTCCGGCGCCGCGCTGGCCGCG
Organism: uncultured Actinomycetota bacterium; assembly: GCA_963713255.1. Lineage (GTDB taxonomy): Bacteria > Actinomycetota > Actinomycetes > Propionibacteriales > Nocardioidaceae > Nocardioides. Next base: position 199,611 of record CAVQLC010000016.1, on the reverse strand, counting down.
GCGGCTCGGCATCGCCGCGACTCCCTCGGGCACGGGCTGGAGCCCGGCGGCCATGCACAGGAGGTCACCCCAGGCCCGGACGTGCGGGGCAGCGTCGGGGGTCTCGTCGAAGACGGGGGTCCAGGACGCCCGCACCTCGATCTGGGCGCTGCCGCCGTCCTCGGCCATCCCGCCGAAGCTCTCGGTGGCCACCCGGGTCACCGTCCCGGACGGGGCACCGAAGTGGGCGTCGTGCAGCTCGAGCGCCTCGGTCAGCCACGACCAGCCCACGGCCGCGAGCAGCGGGTCGGTGATCATCTCGGGCTCGAGGTCGGCGCGCACGTAGGCCACGCACCGGAAGGTGCCGTCCCACGCCTCGTTGCCGGCCGGGTCGTGCAGCAGGATGATCCGGCCCGTCCCGACGTCGATGTCGTCGATGGTGAGGTCGGCGGACAGGGCGAAGGCGTACGGCGCGATCCGCTGCGGCGCCGGCATCTCCTCGCAGAACACCTCCGCCCGGAGCCGGGCCTCGCGCATGCTGGCGACCGCCGCCCGGAACTCGGGCGGGCTCGCGCCCGCACCCGCACCCGGGTGCGCCTCCTGACGGACGACCATGCTGCCCACACTAGGTCGCCTCGCGCCCGGCCGATGTGCCGCCACGCCGCCTCACCTGGGAGGATCGCCCGCGTGCCGACCCCTGCCGACCTCTCCGACAGCGTGTTCCTGCGTGCGGCGCGCGGCGAGACGGTGCCGCGACCACCGGTGTGGTTCATGCGTCAGGCGGGGCGTTCGCTGCCGGAGTACCTGCGGGTCCGCGAGGGCATCGGCATGCTCGAGTCGTGCATGAACCCCGAGCTGGTCGTCGAGATCACCCTGCAGCCGGTGCGCCGGTACGGCGTGGACGCGGCCATCCTCTTCTCCGACATCGTGCTGCCGCTCAAGGCGGTCGGTGTCGACCTGGAGATCAAGCCCGGCGTCGGGCCGGTGGTGGCGAAGCCGGTGCGCACCCTCGCGGACGTCGAGGCCATCCCCGACCTCGAGCCGGGTCACGTCGACTTCATCACCGAGGCCGTGCGCGGCCTGGTGGGCCAGCTGGGCGGGACCCCGCTCATCGGCTTCGCGGGGGCGCCGTTCACGGTGGCGTCGTACCTCGTCGAGGGCGGGCCCTCCAAGGAGCACGCGCTCACCAAGGCGATGATGTTCGGCGCCCCCGACGTGTGGGACGCGCTGCTGCGCAAGATCGCGGGCATCGCGGCGACCTACCTCGAGGTCCAGGTCGCCGCGGGCGCCTCGGCCGTGCAGCTGTTCGACTCGTGGGCGGGCGCGCTCACGCCGGCGGACTACGAGGCGCGGGTGATGCCGCACTCGGCGGCGGTGCTGGCCCGCGCCGGCGCGCTCGGCGTGCCGCGGATCCACTTCGGCGTCGGCACCGCCAACCTGCTCGGGCTGATGGGCGAGGCCGGCGCGGACGTGGTCGGCGTCGACTGGCGCACGCCGCTCTCCGCGGCGATCCCGCTGGTCGGTGACCGCGCGGTCCAGGGCAACCTCGACCCGACCCTGGTGTTCGCGCCGACCGAGGTGATGACCGCCCGGGCGGCCGAGGTGATCGAGGCCGGCCGCGCGGCCCGCGGTCACGTCTTCAACCTCGGGCACGGCGTGATCCCGAGCACCGACCCGGACCAGCTGGCCCGGCTGACGGAGTTCGTGCAGACCTACGAGCCCGCCGGCTGAGCCTAGGCGGAGGCCTTCTTGGCGGCGGTCCGCTTGCGCGGCTGCCGCTGCCGCTGCCGGACCCAGATCGGACCGTTGGGGGTGTCGCTGTCGCGCACCTCGAGGTACGTCTGCGCCTTCACCAGGTCGCTGAGCCGCTTGTGGCCGTAGGTCCGGGGATCGAAGGCGGAGTTGCTGCGCCCGAGGTACTGCCCCACCGCGCCCAGCCCGGACCACCCGTTGTCGCTGGCCGTGTTGCCGATCGCGGTGGTCAGGAGGCGTTGCAGGTCCGGGGCCACCGGCTCCTCGCTGGTCACGGGCTCCGGCGTGGGGTCGCTCGGGGTCTCCTCGATGTTCTCGAGGTAGATGAACTGGGTGCACGCCGACTGGAAGGCGCTGGGGGTGGCCTGCCGACCGATGCCGTAGACCGGCTTGCCCGACTCCTGCAGCCGGGTCGCGAGCCGGGTGAAGTCGCTGTCGCTGGAGACCAGCACGAAGCCACCGAGGTGACCGGCGTAGAGCAGGTCCATGGCGTCGATGACCAGGCTGAAGTCGGTGGAGTTCTTGCCGGTGGTGTAGGCGAACTGCTGGATCGGCTGGATCGCCCTCCGGTTGAGCTCGACCTTCCACCCCTTGAGCCGCTCCGACGACCAGTCGCCGTAGGCCCGCCGCACGGTCGGCCGTCCGTACTTCGCCGCCTCGTCGAGCACGGCGCCGGCGTACTTGGCGGAGGTGTTGTCGGCGTCGATCAGGACGGCGAGCGGGGCAGTGAGATCGTCCACGCCCGCCATCGTCGCACCTAGGGGGTCGGGACCGGCGGGCGCGGGCGGCGGCCGGGGGCGAGGCGCCGCCACACGAGCCAGGTCGGCAGCCCGAGGATCGCGACCACGACCAGCCACGGGAGCAACGCCCCGACGATGGTCGCGATCACGGTCCCGAAGGCCGTCAGCGCCGACCAGCCGCCCTCGAGCCCCGCCAGGAAGCCGGCCTCGTCGGTCTTCTCCTCCTTCTTCTCGGGCTTCGGGGGCGCCGCCTTCTGCTCGAGGTAGACGGTGATGGTCGACAGCGACGTCTGGTCCGCCAGGTAGGTCTGCTGCGACTTCAGCGAGTCGAGCTCGCCCTGACGTCGCGTGAGCTCCGACTCGATGCTGACGATGTCGCGCACGGTCTGGGCCCGGTCGAGCAGGATCTCGATGCGGCGCAGGCTGCGGTCCTGGGCCCGGATCCGGACCTGGTTGTCGATGACCTGGAGGGACACGTTCTCCGACGACTTGTTCGACGACTCCAGCTCGGCGACCTTCTCGAGCGCGTCGACGGTCTCGTAGAAGTCCGCCACCGGGACCCGGATCACCATCCGCGACATCCGCACCCGGCCCTCGGCGTCCGTGGACGTCTCCTCGTCGGTCACCCGCCCGCCGTGCACGTCGACGATCTTGAGCACGTCGGCGCGACTGCCCGTCGCGTCGTCGCTGCGCAGGGACACCACGCCGGTCGAGATCACCGCGCGGTCGGCGAGCAGGTCCGGCGCCGAGGCCGGCTGCTCCTGGGTGTCGACCGCCGTCTCCGCGGCGGTGTCGGAGTCCGCGAACTCGCGGGCGGCCTCCGGCGCCCCGGCCGATGCCGCCGAGGCGTCGGAGCTGGACTCGTCCGACGAGCCGGCGCAGCCGGTGAGGGCGAGCAGGAGACCGACGAGCGCGGCCAGGGCGAGCGGGGTACGGCGCGGTGCGCGGCGAGTGGTGGTCATGCGGCTCGGACGGGCTCCCCGGCGCGGCGGTTCCGGAGGTGACCGAATCGTGATGTCGCGCCGCGTGCGAGGCTGCACCCGTGAGCGAACGGCCCGTGAGCGTCGTCGTCGGTGGCGGGGTCGCCGGCCTCACGGCGGCGTACCTGCTGGGTGCGGACCCGACCCGCCGCGTCCTGCTGCTCGAGTCGTCGCCCGAGCCGGGCGGCAAGCTGCGCGGCGCCGAGGTCGCCGGGGTGCGGGTCGACGTCGGCGCGGAGGCGATGCTGGCCCGGCGTCCCGAGGGCGTCGCGCTCGCCGAGGAGCTCGGGCTGCCGGTCGTCCACCCGGCGGCCACCCGTTCGCAGGTCTGGTCCCGCGGCGCGCTGCGACCGCTCCCGCGGTCGCTGATGGGGGTGCCGCTCGACCTCGACCAGCTGGCGGCCTCCGGTGTGCTGTCGGCCGAGGGGCTGGCCCGGGTGCGCCTCGAGCCGACGCTGGCGCGGACCGAGGTCGGCGACGACCTGAGCGTCGGCGACCTGGTGGCCGCGCGCCTCGGGGACGAGGTCGTCGACCGCCTCGTCGAGCCGTTGCTCGGCGGCGTCTACGCCGGGCGGGCCCGCGAGCTCTCCGCGCGGGCGGCGGTGCCGCAGCTCGTCGCGATGGCCGCGCGCGGCTCGTTGCTCGAGCAGGCGGCGACGATGCCGGCCGTCGACGGTCCGGTGTTCGCCGGCGTGGCCGGGGGACTGCACCGGCTGACGGACACGCTCGCCGCCTCGGGCCGGTTCACGATCCGGACCGGCGCCACGGTCCGCGAGCTGGCCCGCACGGCCGGCGGCTTCCGGCTCACCGTCGGCTCGGCGCACGACCCCGAGCGGCTCGACGCCGAGGTCGTCGTGCTCGCCACGCCGGCCGCCCCGACGTCGCGGCTGCTCCGCGACCTCGCTCCCGCCGCGGCCCGCGAGCTGGCCGAGATCGAGGCGGCGTCCGTCGCCGTGGTGACCCTGGCCTACCGTGCGGTCGACCCGACGGTGGCGGCGCTGGCCGGGACGACGACGTCCGGCTTCCTGGTGCCACCCGTGGAGGGCCGGGCGATCAAGGCCTCGACGTTCTCGTTCGCCAAGTGGGACTGGGTCCGCGCGGCCGGTGGCGACCTGGTGGTGCTGCGGACCTCGCTGGGCCGCCACGGCGAGCAGGTCGCGCTCCAGGCGCCCGACGACGAGCTCGTCGCCCGCTCGCGCGCCGACCTCGCCGAGCTGGCCGGCCTCGCGGGCGAGCCCGTCGACACGCACGTCCAGCGCTGGGGTGGTGGGCTGCCGCAGTACGCCCTCGGCCACGTCGACCGCGTGGCCCGGGTCCGGGCTGAGGTGGCGCGGGTGCCCGGCCTCGCGCTCTGCGGGGCGGCGTACGACGGCGTCGGCATCCCGGCGGTCATCGCGTCGGCCCGGGCGGCCGCGGAGCAGGTGGCTGCGGACGCTCAGGCGGCCAAGGGCACAATGAGCCCATGAGCAAGGCGGCCGAGCTTCGGGAGATCAACGACACCCTCCGCTACACGATGTGGTCGGTGTTCTCGCTGCGCGACGTGCTCGGTGACGCCGACCGCGCGGCGGAGGCGGTCGAGGTCGACGCGCTGCTGGAGAAGCTCGCGGCCGACGACGTGGTGGTCCGCGGGATCTACGACCTCTCCGGCATCCGCGCCGACGCCGACCTGATGGTGTGGTGGCACGCCGCCGCCGCCGAGCAGCTGCAGGATGCCTACAACCGGCTGCGGCGCACCGCGTTCGGCAGGCGCCTGGTGCCGGTCTGGAGCCAGCTCGCGCTGCACCGGCCCGCGGAGTTCAACAAGAGCCACGTGCCGGCCTTCCTCGCCGACGAGGAGGCCCGGGCCTACGTCTGCGTCTACCCGTTCGTGCGTTCCTACGAGTGGTACGTCCTCGACGAGACCGACCGGCGCCGGATGCTGGCCGAGCACGGTCAGATGGCCCGCGGCTTCGCCGACGTGCGCGCCAACACGGTGAGCAGCTTCGCCCTCGGCGACTACGAGTGGATGCTGGCCTTCGAGGCCGACGAGCTGCACCGGATCGTCGACCTGATGCGGCACCTGCGCGCGTCGGAGGCGCGCCTGCACGTGCGCGAGGAGGTGCCGTTCTACACCGGACCGCGCACCACGCCGACCGAGCTCCTGCACCGCCTGCCCTGACCCGGCGAGACGCCGCGGGCCCACCCCACCTGGCAACTCTTGACCCACGAGCACCACGGGGTGAGAGTGACCTCCTACCCATCCGCTCGGCCTGGAGGCACCCCTCGTGAGCTCACGCCTGCTCCGCCGCACCCCCCTCGTCCGGGTCGGCGCGGCCGTTCTCGCGGCCGTGCTGACGGCCGCCGTGCTGAGCACGGTCGCCCCCTCCGGCGCCAGCGGCGCCGGCGCAGCACCGGACGGGGGCACCGTGACGCGCAGCGAGGCGACCGGCACGGTCGGCTTCATCGGCAGCGGCATCGACCGGCCGATCGACAGCGGCTTCTCGGCGGCCGACCCGGCCGCGGAGGTCGCCGCGTCGTTCGCGATGAGCCGGGCCCGGGACGCTCGGGCTCACCGCCGGCGGCACCGACCTACGGACCACCGAGCAGCACGCGACCGCCGGGGGCGGCACGGCCGTCCGGCTCGCCAGACCGTGCACGGGATCCCCGTCCTCGGCGGTGAGTTCGTGGTCAACCTCGACGAGGCCAACAACGTCCTGTCCGTGCTCGGTGAGGCCAGCCCGGTCGGCGCCGTCCCCACCACGCCGTCGGTCGCCGCCTCGGCGGCCGCCTCGCGGGCGCTGGCGGCGGTCGCCAAGAGCGAGAAGGTGGCGCCGCGCTCCTTCGTGGCGTCCGAGCCCGCCCTCCGCTTCTACGACCCGCGCCTGCTCGGCGCGCCCGGCCCGTTCCAGTCCGCGCGGCTGTCCTGGGTCGTCGAGGTCACCGGGCAGCAGCAGGGCGTCACGACCGTCGACCAGACCGTGGTGGTCGATGCCACCAGGGGCTTCGTCGCGCTCGCGTTCTCCAACATCGCGGACGCCAAGAACCGCATCGTGTGCGACTCGGACGAGACCGAGGACGAGTACCCCTGCACCCTCGGGCTCGCCGAGTGGACCGAGACCAGCCAACCCGCCGGCGTCGACCCGGACGTCGAGCTCGCCTTCCGCTACGCGGGCGACAGCTACGACTTCTACGCCGCCCGCTTCGGTCGGGACAGCCTCGACGGCAGCGGACTCCAGCTGCGGTCGACCACCGACTACTGCATCGAGGACGACCCGGGCACTCCGGGGAACCAGGGCGAGTGCCCCTACGAGAACGCGTTCTGGGACGGCGAGCAGATGGTGTACGGCGACGGGTTCGCGTCGGCGGACGACGTGGTGGGTCACGAGCTGACGCACGGCGTGACCGACTTCACCTCGGGGCTGTACTACTACCAGCAGTCCGGCGCCATCAACGAGTCGATCTCCGACATCTTCGGCGAGCTCATCGACCTCACGAACACCGGCGGCACCGACACCGCGGCCGTCCGTTGGGCGATCGGTGAGGACGTGCCGGGCTTCGGGGCGATCCGGAACATGAAGGATCCGACCGTCTTCGGGGACCCGGACCGGATGCTCAGCCCGCTCTACTTCAGCGACCCGAGTGAGCAGGACGGCGGCGGGGTCCACTCGAACAGCGGGGTGGGCAACAAGGCGGCGTACCTGATGACCGACGGCGGCACCTTCAACGGCCAGGCCATCACCGGGCTGGGCATCGAGAAGACCGCGCAGCTCTACTACACGGTCAACACCAGCATGCTGGTGTCGGGCTCCGACTACGCCGACCTCGCGAACGGGCTGCGCCAGGCGTGCGCCAACCTCGCGACCGCCAAGGTCAAGGGCATCACCGCCGCCGACTGCGCCCAGGTGGAGAAGGTGCTGCTGGCGACGGAGATGGACCAGAACCCCGCGAACTCCCCGACCTCGACGGCGAAGGTGTGCCCCGGTGGCGGAGGTCCCGTCAACGCCTACTTCGACAACCTCGAGTCACCGGCGGGCCAGTTCACGACGGAGACCCTCGTCCCCGCCGAGCCTGCGTCCTGGTACTACCCGCAGAACCCCAACAAGTACGGCACCGACAGCACGTACGCCACGAGCGGGAGCACGAACATCTGGGGCGACGACGACGAGGTGGTGACCGACTCGGCGATCCGGATGACGAGTCCCGTGGTCGTCCCGGCGAGCGGCTACCTCTCCTTCGCGCATGCCTACGGCTTCGATGACGACGACACGACCTCCTTCGGCTACGACGGCGGCGTGGTCGAGTACTCCAGCACCGGTGCCGGAGGACCGTGGAAGGACGCCGGCGGCCTGTTCACGGGATCCGACTCCGCCGGGTACAACGGGATCATCCACTCGGGGTTCGGCAACCCGCTCGGTGGGCGCCAGGGGTTCATCCGGGAGAGCAACGGCTACGGCGCGAGCCGGGCCGACCTGTCCTCGCTCGCGGGCCAGAGCGTCATGTTCCGCTGGCGGATCGGGACCGACAACTCGGTGCCGGACGCGGGCTGGTTCATCGACGACGTCCGCGTCTACTCGTGCGACTCGACGGCACCGCAGACCACCATCACGTCGGGGCCGAAGAACAAGTCACACATCAAGAATCGGCAGCCGCGGTTCGCCTTCGCCTCGAGCGAGCCCGGCTCCACCTTCCGGTGCTCGGTCGACGGCGCGGGCTTCGCCGCCTGCGCCACGCCGTACACGACCGCCAGGCTCAAGGACGGCAAGCACACCTTCGCGGTGGCCGCCGTCGACAAGCACGGCAACGTGGACGCCACGCCGGCCACGCGGACGTTCACCGTGGACAAGAAGCCGCCGAAGACGAGGATCAAGAGCCACCCGGCCTCGGTGACCTCGTCCCACCGGGCGGTCTTCCGGTTCGACTCGAACGAGAAGAAGGTCGAGTACCGCTGCAGCCTGGACGGCAAGAAGTACAAGAAGTGCAAGACGGAGCCGACCTTCACGGTGTCGTCGGGCTCGCACACGGTGAAGGTCAGGGCCGTCGACCGGGCGGGGAACAAGGACCAGTCCGCGGCCGCCTTCACGTGGCGCGTACGCCGCTAGCCGTGCAACCGCTCAGGGCGCGGGCACGTCGAACCTCCATGAAGTCAGCCCTGGCGGTCACCGCTGCCCTCACCCTGCTCGCCCTCACGTCCTGCGGAACCGAGCGGGAGGTGGCCGGTGAGCAGCCGACACCGGCGGCTCCCTCGTCGTCGGCGGGCTCCTCGGGGCAGGCGCCCGACGCCGTGCCGCCCCCCGACGGCGAGGTGCTCGGCGTCGGGACGGTGATGGACACCGGCAAGCCGACCGGGCCCGAGCTGTGCCTCGGCGCGATCGCCGAGTCCTACCCGCCGCAGTGCAGCGGGGTCCCGCTGGCCGGCTGGGACTGGGCGACGGTGGGGAAGACGTTCGAGTCGTCCGGGGACACCCGGTGGGGCGGGTACGCCGTCCAGGGCACCTACGACGGCACCACCCTGACGCTCACCCAGGAGCCGGTCTCGTCGGCGCTCTACGACCCGGCCGCCCCGGCGCAGGATCCCTACCTGACGTCGTGCCCCGAGCCCGAGGGAGGCTGGGCCGTGGTGGACGACGCCACGGTGGGCTACGAGGACCAGGACGCGGTGTTCGCCGCCGCCGTGCAGCTGCCGGGGTACGCCGGCTCGTTCGTCGACCAGACGACGCTCGCGGGCTCCGCGCAGTCGTCCGAGGGGGACGCCTCCCAGACGATCGTCAACGTGCTGGTCACCGAGGACGTGGCGGGTGCGGAGAAGACCCTCCGCGAGGTCTGGGGCGGTGCGCTGTGCGTCGCGCAGGCCCGGCACACCGAGCAGGAGCTGTTGGCCGTGCAGGAGGGGTTGCGCGACCTGCCGGGGCTGCTGAGCAGCGGCACCGAGCTGGATCGCGTCACCGCCGACGTGCTCTGGGACGACGGCACCCTCCAGGACTGGGCGGCGGCGACGTACGGAGCCGACCTGGTGCTGGTCAACTCGGCCCTGCAGCGGGTCGGCTAGGCCTGCTCGGCGCGCTCCGAGGCCGGCTCGAGGGTCAGGCTGATCGAGTTGATGCAGAACCGGTCACCGGTCGGGGTGCCGTACCCGTCGGGGAACACGTGCCCGAGGTGGGACCCGCAGTTCGCGCAGCGCACCTCGACGCGCTTCATCCCGTGCGAGGAGTCCTCGATGTACTCCACGGTGTCCGAGATCGGCTGGTAGAAGGACGGCCAGCCGCATCCGGAGTGGAACTTGGTGTCGGACTCGAACAGCTTGGCCTGGCACGCCTTGCAGCGGTAGACGCCGGTCGTCTCGGTGTCGGTGTACTCGCCGGTGAAGGCGCGCTCGGTGCCCGCCTTGCGCAGCACGGCGTACTCCTCGGGCGTGAGCTCCGCGCGCCACTGCTCGTCGGTCTTCTCCACCTCGTAGCTCATGCCCTCACGGTAGTGCGCCGGACAAGTCGCTTGACGGCCGTTCGCTGGTCGAGGCTGCGACCGCAGCGAGCCTCGCACCGCGCACGCTGCCTGGGCCGTGGAGAGGTGCGATCGTTCGAGGCTCGGCGGTGAACGGCCTGGCACCTCAACGACCGGGAGCGGCTCTAGGGTGGCGGCATGGCGAAGGCAGCTGCGGCCGAGGTCCGCGCCGGGGACCGGTCGGTGCGCGTGTCCAGCCCCGACCGGGTGATCTACGAGGCCACCGAGCGGACACCCGAGGTCACCAAGCTCATGGTGGCGGAGTACTTCGCGTCCGTGGAGGACGGGCTCATGCGGGCGCTGCGGGACCGCCCCACGGCGCTGGAGCGGTGGACCTCCGGGGTGCGGGAGGGCATGCGGCTCGCGACCGGTCCGCAGGACCGCAACGCCGACGCGTTCTACCAGAAGCGGGTGCCCAAGGGTGCTCCCGACTACCTGGAGTCGGTGGAGATCACCTTCCCGTCCGGGCGCACCGCCGAGGAGATCTGCCCGACGGAGATCGCGGTGCCGGTGTGGTGCGCGCACATGGGCACGCTGACCTTCCACCCCTGGCCCGTCCGTCGCGACGACGTCGACCGACCCGACGAGCTGCGCATCGACCTCGACCCGCAACCGGGCACCACCTTCACCGACGCGGTGCGCGTGGCCGGGGTGGCGCGGGAGCTCCTGGAGGAGCTCGGGCTGGTCGGCTACCCGAAGACGTCGGGCAACCGCGGTGTGCACATCTACGTGCGGATCCGGCCCGACTGGGAGTTCGGCGACGTCCGGCACGCCGCGATCGGCTTCGGCCGCGAGCTGGAGAAGCGCGACGACGGGGTCACCACGGCCTGGTGGAAGGAGGAGCGGGGCGAGCGCATCTTCGTCGACTTCAACCAGAACTGCCGGGACCGCACCATCGCCTCGGCCTACTCCCTGCGGCCGCTGCTCGGCGCACCCGTGTCCACGCCGATGACCTGGGCGGAGCTCGCCGGGCTGACCGACCCCAAGGACTTCAACCTCTTCACGGTCCCCGACCGCCTCGCCGACGGCGACCCGTGGGCGGCCATCGACGAGGTGGCCAACTCGATCGAGCCCCTGCTCCGGCTGTACGACGAGTCCGGGCTCGGCGAGATGCCCTACCCGCCCGACCATCCCAAGATGCCCGGCGAGCCGCCGCGGGTGCAGCCTTCCAAGAAGGTGGCCGAGCACTGGGACGCCGACGGCAACCGGATCGCGGACTAGGCCGCGACGTGGAGGACACCGAGCCCGACCCACCACGAGCCGGACCTGTGGCCCGCCTACCTCGCGTTCTACCGCGACCAGATCATCGAGGGCGTGCTCGGACTGAGCCCGGAGCGGCAGCGGACCAGCACGGTGCCGTCGGGCTGGACCCCGATCGAGCTGCTCAGCCACGTGCTGCACATGGAGCAGCGCTGGTTCGTCTGGGGCTTCCTCGGTGAGGCGGTCGACGACGTGTGGGGCGACTGGACGATCGACAACCCCTGGGACCCGAGCGCCGACGGCCGCTGGCACGTGCCGGCCGAGGTGACCGCCGAGTCCCTGGCCGAGCGGCTGCGAGCGCTGGGCCGGCGGACGACCGCGATCCTCGCCGAGCACCCGGCAGATGCGGTGTCGGCCGACGGTGTCGCCTTCGACGGCGACCCGGCGACCCTGGGTTGGATCTGCTTCCACGTGCTCCAGGAGTACGCCCGCCACGCGGGTCACCTCGACGTGGCGATCGAGATCGGGGCGACCGGCGAGCAGTAGCCTGCGCGCATGTCCGACGCGACGAACCCGCCCCCCGACCCCTCGCCGGGCGACGGGGCAGGAGCGCCGCCGCCGCCGTCAGCACCTCCGCCGCCGCCCTACGGCCAGGCCGGGGCGGCGTGGCCCTACAGCCAGCCCGCGCCGGGCCAGCCGGGTGCGCCACCGCCGGGTTACGGCGGTCCGGGGCAGTACGGCCCCTACATCCCGCCCGTCCCGAAGCAGGGTGGCACCACCAAGATCGTGCTGATCGTGCTCCTCGTCGTGCTCTTCGTGACCTGCGGCGGCTGCCTGGCCGTCGGGGGCCTGATGGTCAGCGCCGGTCGCGACGTGGTGCGCGAGATCGAGAACTACGACCCGCCGACGACGGCCCAGACGACCGTCGAACCCGGCGACGCGTTCCAGGTGGGGGACCTGTCCTTCGCCGAGGGCTGGACCGTCGTCTCCGACGGACCGAGCGTCCGGGTCGACGGTCTCGTCGCGACGAGCTCGAGCAGCGACGCGCTCGGCATCGCGGTGAACCTGACCTTCTACCGGGGCGACCGCGAGCTGGGCACCGCGACCTGTGCCGGACCGATCGGGGCCGTGGGGGAGGAGGTCACCCTCGAGTGCCTGGTCACGGACAAGAAGGTGCGACGGGCCGACCGGGTCGTCGTGGACTCCCTGCTCTGACGCCCGGTGCGGAGAGCGGCACCGGTAGCCTCGTGCCCGTGACAGCGTCCAAGTGGGTCCTCATCACGGGCTCCGGCCGCAGCGGGACGAGCAGCGTCGGCGGGACCCTCAAGCGCCTCGGCCTGCACATCCCGCAGCCCGAGGTCGAGGCCGACGAGAAGAACCCGCGCGGCTACTACGAGCCGGCCTGGCTGGCCGCGCTGCTGAAGAACTTCATGGACCCGATCCCGGTGCGCACCATCGACTCCCGACCGCACGCGCCCGAGGTGGCGATGGCCGCGCTCGCCGAGACCGACATCGAGGACCAGCTCCGGGAGTGGCTGCGCGGGCTGCTCGACGAGCCGCAGGTCGCCCTCAAGGACACCCGCGCCTACTGGGTCTACGAGATGTTCGTCCGCCTCGCCGACGAGCTGGGGGCCGAGCTGACGTCCCTGACGATGCTGCGGCACCCGACGGAGGTGGTGCGCTCCCGTGACACGGCGTACCTCGGCGACCAGAGCCAGCAGTTCCGTCGCGAGCGCGAGACGACCAACGTGGCGGCGTGGATGAACGCCGCCTTCGAGACCGAGCGGGTCACCCGGCACCACGCGCGGGCCTTCGTGCGCTACCCGGACCTGCGCGCCGACTGGCGGGCGGCGATGCTGCGCGCCGGCAAGCAGCTGGGCCTGACCTTCAACGCCGACCTGACGAGCGACGAGCACCACCCGGTCGACGACTTCATCGACTCCTCGCTGTTCCGCTCGCGGGTCACCTGGGAGGACCTCGAGGTCTGGCCGGCGCTCCAGGACCTGGCCGACCAGGTGTGGGACGCCATGAACACCCTCGTCGACAGCCCCCACGACGAGGGCGCCATCGCCGCGCTCGAGCGGCTGCGGGCGGAGTACGTCGAGCTCTACGGCTTCGCCGCCGCCATGGCCCAGGACGAGCGCACCGCCCAGGTGGTCGCCGTCCGCCGCGAGGCGCGGGCCAAGCTGGACCGCAAGAACGCCCGCATCGAGGAGCTCAAGGACCAGCTGGCCGCGCGGCCGACGCCGTTCCTCCAGCGAGCGCTCGCGCGCCTGCGCCGCTAGCCCTTCTCCCAGGGCGCCGCGATCGGGTAGTACGCCTCGAGGAAGTCGGCGACCAGGCGGTCCACCCGCCCCATCTCCTGGGCGTAGTCCTGGTGGTCGCCGATGCAGATCGCGTCCTGGCGCCGCTGGAGCACCTGCGCGAGCTGCAGCCCCACGTTGGTGCTGCTCAGGTCCACGAAGGCGTTGTCGATCTCCGCGGGGAACGCGGTGCCGGTCATCAGGCCGTAGTGCGGGGCCAGCGACGACAGCATCGACACGTCGGTCTCGGAGCGGAACGGCGCGTGCGCGGTCGCGTCGACGGCGTCGGCGAACCGCTCGGCGACCTCGGCGAGGACCGAGACCCGCTGGGGGTACGGCGCGTGCGCGAGGTGGTGGGTGAGCGCGACGCCGAACGCGTCCCGGAGCAGCCGCCGGTTGTGCAGGGCAGCGGTGACGTAGGCGCGGTCGTCCTGGCCCTCGAGCCCGACCGGGTGCGGCGAGGTGAAGACCGCGAACCGGCCCGCGCTGTCGAAGAACCGCTCCGGGCCGAGCGGCCGACCGAGCATCATGTCGTCGTTGAGGTAGACGAAGTGCTCGGCCAGGTCGGGCACCCGGTGCAGGGCGCTCTCGATCGCGTGCGAGTTGAAGGTCGGCAGCGCGTCGGCGGGCAGCAGGTCGCGGTGGTCGACCAACCGGATCCGCGGGTGGTCGACGTCGAGCCAGGCCGGCACCTGACCGGCGGTCACGACGTGGATGGTGCGCACCCACGGCGCGAAGAGGTGCAGGCTGCGCAGCGAGTAGCGCAGCTCGTCGCGGCTCTCGAAGCGGGCCCGGCCGCTGGAGGAGGCGGCCCGGGCGGTGGCCGACCTGCCGGCCCAGCCGGACAGGCGTTCCTGCTGCTGGGTGAACCAGGCGGGGTCGGACCCGTCGACCCAGGTGTAGACGACGTCGACCGCGACGGTGGTCTCGCCGAGCACCGGCCCTGCCATCAGCGGCAGCGTCGGGAGGTCGAGGCCCTCGATCCGGCGGCTGGCGGTCGCCGCCGTGCGCGACACCCGGGCGACGTACGGGTTGGGGAACGGCGCGACGAGGTCACCGTCGACGGCGTCGTCCCAGAACTGGACCTCGACCGCGCAGCCCTGGCTCAGCACGCGTCGGACCGTGGGACGTCTCGGGCCACGGCTCGAGGACCACCCGCGGCGTCATCGCCCGGGTCAGCGCGACCGCCAGGTCGGCGACCGGCCCCCGGCGCTCCGGCCAGCCGTGGTCGCCGGGGTCACGCAGGCTGAGGTAGTCGGCCGTCGCGTCGCGGGCCAGGGCCCGCAGCAGCGGGGCCCGGTCCGCGGTCGGCACCACGACCACCGGGGGCGCACCCGCGACCGGCGGGATCACGAACCAGTCGTCGCTGACCTCGTCGGCGGCGCTGGTCGCCACGGCGAGTGCCTGGCGGCGCGCCTGGGCGGGGGTCGCGTGGCCCAGGTCGTCGGGCCCGGTGCCGGCGGTGGGCACCGGCGGGGCGGGCGTCGCGTGCCGCCCCGCGATCCGGCCCACGTCGGAGCGCCGGCGCGCGGCGAGGGCGTCGGAGAAGATCCGCTCCCACCGGGCGGCCAGCAGGTCGGCGTCCCACGCGCGGGCGCTCTCGACCGCCCCGGCGCCCAGCCGCAGCCGCAGGTCCTCGTCCTGCGCCAGGACGAGCAGCGCGCGGGCGAGCCCCGCTTCGGACCCGGGTGCCACGAGCAGGCCGTTGACGTCGTGCTCGACGATCTCGCGGGGGCCCGACGGGCAGTCGTAGCTGACCACCGGGACACCGGCCGCCATCGCCTCCTGCAGGACGAGCGGGTAGCCCTCGGCCTTGGAGGTCAGGGCACAGATCGAGGCCTTCGCCCACTCGCCGGGCATGTCGCCGGAGACGCCGGGGACCTCGACCCGGCCGTAGAGACCGGCCTTCCGGCTCAGCGACTGCAGGAGGTTGCGGGCGGGGCCGTCGCCGAAGATCCGCAGCCGCCAGTCGGGGATCAGGTGCGCGACCGAGCCGAACGCCCGGACCAGGTGGCCGAGCTGCTTCTCGCCCACCAAACGGCCGGCGGCCACGATGACCGGCTGGTCGAGCCGCGAGCGGGGCACGAAGCCCTGGGGGAGTGGGTTGGGCATCACCACGACGGGTGGGGCCGCGGTGCCCAGCTCGCCGCGCAGCCAGTCGGCGGCCGACTCGGTGAGCAGGGCCAGCACGTCGGCGCGGGGGCCGTAGGTCAGCAGGGGCTCCATGCCCGAGACCCGGTCCGCGGAGGACCGGTGCTCCTGGTGGACCAGCACCACGCGGTCGCCGACCAGCTGCTCGGCGGCGGCCAGGAGGCCGGGCGTGACGGTGACCAGGACGTCGGGGTCGAGGTCGGGCAGGTGCCGCTCGAGCGCCACGTCGCACAGCGCGGTGAACTGGGCGTCCCAGCGGGGCGGCACCAGGAGCGACGGGCGCGCGTGGAGGCGGCGCGCCTCCTCGTCGTCGTCGAAGCCGGGGCGCACGTCGGCGAGCCAGTCGACGGACACCCGCGGGTCGATCCAGTAGTGCGGGGTGTCCGCGCTGCGGGTCACGCTGACCAGCCGGACGTCGTGACGCGCCGCCAGGGCGTTGGCCTGGCTGATCGCGGACCGCGAGGTGCCGCCCATGCCGGCGAGGTTGAAGACGAGGAAGGCGATCCTCATGCGGAGTCCTCCTCGCCGGTGGGGGGCCGGTTGACCCGGATCCGACCCTCCCGCTGGTACTGGAACCGCACCATCGAGCGCTCGTCGCCGTCGCCGGTCCACAGGAACGGCAGCACCGTCGCGTGCCCGGGCATCGCGCTGTCGTTGCGGGGCCGGACCAGCGGCACCCGGCGGTCGCCGTCCGCGAGCACGAGGGTCCAGAGCGGGCCCTGCTCGGTGGGCACGACGCCCGCGCGGACCGTGGCGGACCACAGGTCGCCGGCGCGGGCGACCTCGATCTCCGCGACCGTCGCGTCGGTGCCGTCGACCAGGAGGAGCCGCGGCTCGGCGAGCCCCGCGTCGGTGAAGGTCACCACCAGCCCGTCGTCGTCGAGGACGGTGTCGGCCACCTCGGCCGTCGGTGGCCGCACGGCCCGCTCGACGACCAGCGCGCCGCCCTCGCGCCGCCGCACCTCGAACTGCCAGCGGCCGTCGCGGGACGGCGGGGTCCGCATCGGCGACCGGTCGGGCAGCGGCCGGGCCCGCAGCGGATCCGCCGTCGGCGGTGACCACCTCGAAGACGGCGGCGTCGTCGCCGGGCAGCGCGGTGGGCAGGTGCCAGCGCAGCGAGGTGTACGTCGGGTCGGACGGCGCGTCGTTCTCGGGCTCGACGAGCGCTCCCTCACCCTCGCGGCGCAGCCGGATCGGTCCCGTCGCGCCGTCGACGGCCAGCCACAGGCTCTCACCGTCGAGCACCCGCGCGTAGACGGCGACGGGACCGCCGTCGTCGCTCGGGCCGGGTGACGCGGGCGACGGCGACTCGGCGGTCCGGCGACGGCCGATCTTCACAGGCCGGTGATGCCCTCGCCGCCGTGGGCCTGCTCGTCGAAGTTCTCGTGCTCGAGAAGGTGCAGGATCGGGACGCCGATGTGCCGACGGGCCTTGGACGTCCAGTCGACGTGGAAGAACTCCGCCACGACGTGCGGCCTGGTCAGGATGATCGCCTCGCGGGCGTCGAGGGCGGTGACGGTCGCTGCGAGGGCGTCGACCGGCGGCACCTCGACCACCTCACCGGTCGCGGTCGCGCCGGCCGCCTGGAGGGCGGCCAGGGTGGCCGCGAGCTCGGCGGCCGACTGCTCCTCGCAGTCGCGGCGGACGGCGTCGATGTCTTCCTCGTGCATCATCATCGCCGGCGAGGCGAGCACCTCGCCGCCGGCCAGCGAGCCCATCGACGACTCGATCCGGGCCGCGGCGTCCTCGAGCGGCAGGAGCACGTGGTAGACCACCGGCTCGTCCAGACCCTCGTGCAGCGAGCGCACCTGCGCGGCGTCGACGTTGGTCAACGCCTGCTCCACGAGCAGCACGACGTGGTAGGTCTCGGGAGCATCAGTCACGCCGTCGATCCTAGCCCGCAGCAGCACCGTGCGGTCAGTAGGCGCCCTGGTGCCTGAGCACGGCGCCCGCGGTGCGGGCCAGGATCGCGAAGTCGAGCGAGAGCGACCAGTTGTCGACGTAGAGAAGGTCGAGCCGGACCGCCTCGTCCCACGGGAGGTCCGAGCGACCGGAGACCTGCCAGAGGCCGGTCAGACCGGGCCGCACGACCAGCCGTCGCCTCGGGTCGTGGTCGTACTGGTCCACCTCGCCGGGCAGGGCGGGCCGGGGGCCGACCAGCGCCATCTGACCCAGCAGGACGTTGACCAGCTGCGGCAGCTCGTCGAGGGAGTAGCGCCGCAGCACCCGCCCGACGCGGGTGATGCGGGGGTCGCTGCGCAGCTTGAAGAGGACCCCGTCGGCGTCGTTCCCGTGGGCGACCAGGGCCTCAGGCGGCAGGTCCGGGCACATGGTGCGGAACTTGAGCATGGTGAAGACCCGGCCGTCCCGGCCGACGCGGCGCTGGCGGAACACAGCAGGTCCGTGCGAGTCCAGGCGCACCAGCAGCGCGACGACGAACAGGACCGGGGACAGCGCGAGAAGCAGGGTGAACGCGGCCAGTCGCTCCCACACGTTCTTGACCGCGCGCGTCACGTGGTGCCGACGCCCGAGCCCGATCCGCAGGAGGTGCAGGCCGCCGACGTTGGTCACCGTCGACCTGGCGACGGCCACGTCCAGCAGGCCGGAACCGAGGTACAGGTCGGTGCCACCCTCCTCGAGCCGCCAGCCGAGGCGCTGCAGGTCCCGCGGAGCCAGCTGCTCGGTGGGCAGGATGATCGCGGTGTCGGCGTGCGCGGCGGCGACCGCCTCCGGCAGCTCGGCGAACCCCAGGTGGGTGGGCACGTCGAAGAGCTCCTGACCGGCCGCCTCGGACAGGCACACCCCCACGACATCGACGCCGTTGCGGGGTGTCCGGCGGAGCTCGTCGAGGACCAGGCGGACCTGGTCGTACGTACCGGCGACGACGACCCGACGGGCCGCGTCACCCACCTGGTGGTCCCGCTGCAGGCTGTCGACGACCAGCTGCGCCAGCACGCTGCCGGCCGTCACCGCCAGCGCCAGGACGAGGCCCTCGCGCTGCTGGGAGACACCCGCGACGACCAGAGCCGTCCACATCACCACCGCCAGGGACGATCCCGCCCGGAGCACCGATGCGGTGCGGGCGCACCGGGTCGGCAGCCCGATCGGACGCGCGTACCCCCGGCCCGCGGCCCGCACCGTCCACCAGGCGACGGGGACCGCCACCATCAGCCAGCCGGGCAGCGAGGCGCCGAACAGCCACATCGTCCCGAGCGCGGCCCCGACCGCCGCGAGGTCCGCTGCCTGTCGGATCCAGGGGAGACGGGCCGGGACGACCAAGCCGGGTGCCGGCGACGTCGCGTCGGTGGCGAGCGGTTGGGCGGTTGCGGCGGCGTCGGAGGACGGCGCGGTCCCGACCGGCGCTGCGGCAACAGTCGTCATCGGCTACGGACCCCCTCCCCCAAGTGGTGTCCGCAAACGTAGGGAAAGGACGGCGCCGGAACATGCCGCAAATGAGGCAAGTCTGGCGACGGCCGGCGCGGCGCGCTGGTCCTCAGACCACGGGCGGCTGCCAGGAGATGCTGTGCGCCAGGCCGACCGCGGCCAGCTGCGAGGTGACCTCGAGCTTGGCGAGGATGGACTTCACCTGCGTCCGCACCGTCGCCTCCGACACCACGCTCGCGCGGGCGATGTCGCGGACGGTCCGACCTCGCATCAGGTTGGCGAGCACCTGACGCTCCCGCACCGTCAGGAGGTCGAAGCGGATCTGCAGCTCCTGGCGCTCGGCGCGTTCGTGGTGCCAGTACGCGAGCAGCTCCTCGCGCTCCTCGCGGCTCATCACCGGGAGCCCCTGGTTGATGCGGCGCACCGCGGCCAGGATCTCGTTGAGCGGCCGGGACTTGGGCAGCACCTTGCGGGCGCCGTAGCGCACCGCCTCGCCCCACCGGCCCTTGTCGACCGAGGCGGTCACCACGACGACGTTGGCGCCGGACCTGGCCAGCGGCGCGATCAGCCGGACCCCGTCGCCGAAGCCGCCCAGGTCCAGGTCGAGCAGCACCACCCTGGGCCGCAACCGGACCACGGACGCGGCCAGCGCGCCCGGGGCCCGCTCCTCGCACGGCACGGGCACCCGCCGGACGTCGTACCCCTCGACCGAGAGGGCGAGCTCGAGCGACTCGGCGAACAGCACGTGGTCCTCGACGATGAGGATGCGCAGATTAGCCCGCGACGTCACTGACTGCGTCATTCTGCGCCACCTCATCCAGGAGTCCGAGTACGAAAGTCGTTCCGGGCTGGGGGGAGTTGTCGAGCAGCAGGTAGCCGCCCTGGCGCTCGGCCAGGTCGCGGGCGATGTGCAACCCGATCCCCTGGCCGCGCGAGGCGGGGGCGTGCGCCCCCCACTCGAAGATCTGGTGCCGGACCGCCGGGTCGATGCCGGGGCCGTGGTCCGAGACGGCGACCTCGACGACCCCGTCCCCGTGGTGCGCCTCGACGGCGACCCCCGCGGCGCCGCCGTGCATGGCGGCGTTCTCGAGGAGGACGTGGAGGATCTCCGCGACGTCGTCGGAGCAGCCGCGGACGCTCAGACCGCTCGGGGTCCATGTCACGGCCCGCCCCTGCGCCTGCTGGCTGATCACGAGCTGCTCGACGGTCTCGTCGAGGGAGAAGACCCGGTGCCGCACGGCGGTCTCCTGCAGCATGATCCGCTCCAGTCGGGCGACCTCCGCCTCCATCATGTGCTCGAGGGCCGAGCGGCGCTGCATCGGCAGCACGACGGGTCCGCCCTGGATCAGTCGGGTGGCCGAGGCGATCCCGGCCACGGTCGCGCCGATCTCGTGCAGGCGGGCCCGGTCCCGGCGCACGCTCTCCTCCGCCACGGCGAGCCGTTCGTGCAGTGCCTCCAGGCTGGTCCGCCGCTCCTGCATCGACAGCCGGGCCAGCGCGATCGAGGTGCAGCACAGCAGCACGCACCCGGCCACCAGCACGAGCATGTCCAGCGCGACGCCCACCGGGGTCACGCCCGGTGCGTACGCCGTGACCTGCGGGACGGTGAGCAGCAAGATCCCCAGGGACAGCCGCAGCCTGCCCCACAGGGGCAGCGTCGGCGTGGTCAGCACGAACGCGGCCACCCCCACCACGACCAGCACCACGAGCAGGCCCAGGCCGACCATCGCCAGGGGTCGGCGACCCGTGGCGCGAAGCGGCTCAGCACCACCGTGAGGACGCTCAGCCCGACTCCGGCGAGCACGCCGAGCCCCAGCGGGTCCAGCGGCACCCAGCCGTGCTCCATGGCCACCGCGATCGCCAGCAGGCACACCGCGACCGTCAGCTGGGTGGCCAGTGGCCACCAGGCGCTCCCGGGCTCGACGGCCGGCCGGTTCAGGACGAGAGCGGACTGGGTCAGGTTCGGCAGCGCCAGCACGATCAGGCCGGTCGTCAGGCCCGCCGCCAGGTCCGCGCCCGACAGTCGCCAGTGCAGGTAGATGAAGACCGACGCGCCCAGCACGATCGGAAAGACGACGAGCCCACTCGCGGCGACGGCGCCGCTGAGGCTGCGCGCCTGAGGCGTCAGCAGCAGCACCACCGCATGCGCGGCGGCCACCACAACCAGTACCAGGGCGGTCCCCGACCATCCCCAGATGTCACGCGAAATTCGCCATGCAGGCATTGCGACCCCCCCCGGCCGAATGCTGCGGTCCCCCCGCGACGCGTCGTGCTACCGACCCAAGCCGGACGAACGAGCGTCGAGTTCCTGCCGCAAACCTTCTCAACTCAGTGTTGAACTATCAGCACTTTCGGCCAACCTCGCGCCGCGGTCAACCCCTGGTCTGTACCAAACCTTGGGGATCTACCGACATTTGGGTATTCGCGGACCCCAGCGCCGGCGGCACGGGGGGCGAAGGGCTCACCAGCCGCACCGCGCGGACGAGGGCTCGGCGGGTGGTCGCGGGGGGCCGCAACTGCGCCCGTCGTGATCCCCCTCGCCGGTGGCCACGTGCGACCGGTGAGTCCTTCCAGGGCCTGGGTGGGACCCGGTTGCCAGCCTTGCGCGATGGTGGCCTTCCGTGCATCCCCAAATTCAGGTCAGTCGCGGCCCGGCAGCCGTGCGGGACCGACGCGGACACCAGGGTGGGGCGATGACGTCGACCCCCCCGCCATGCGTCGCGGTCGCCTCGGACCAGGCCCTGGTGGCCGAGGCGATCTCGGCCGCGCTCCGGGACCGGGAGTTCGGCACGGTGGTGCTGAGATGGCCCCTGGGGATCCGCGCCGGCGCCCGAGCGCGGGCCCGGCCCCTGGAGGGGGAGCGCCTCGACGTCGCGCTGATGATCAGCGACCTCAGTCGCGCGGACCGGATGCGCGGGGCGCTGCAGCTCCTGGGTCTCGTGTCGGTCCCGTGGGTCGTGCTGACCGGCGCCCCCCGCAGCCCGATCTGGGGAGCGCTGCTGGAGAACGGCGCCTACGTCGTGGCCCCGGACTCGACGACGCTGACCGGGGTCGTCGACCTGCTGGACGCGGTCGCGCACGGGGAGCCGGCCATGCGAGAGACCGAGCGGCACGAGCTCACGGCCGAATGGCACTCGCTGCGGGCCCAGCAGGAGGATCTCGCCGCGCGGGTGGCCTCGATGAGCCCTCGGGAGACGCAGGTGCTCGAGTTCCTGCACGCCGGAACGCCGGTACGGGAGATCGCCGAGGAGCTGGACGTCTCGGAGGCCACCGTTCGCAGCCAGGTCAAGCAGGTCCTGCGCAAGCTGGACGTGCGGTCGCAGCTCGCCGCCGTGGCGGCCTTCGAGTCCGCCCAGCACTCCTGACGGGCACGTCGTCGGGACGGCACAGGTCCCTCGTCCGGTCAGGCGATCGCAGCGCGCGCGGTCTCGTGCGTGCTCCGGGGCTTTGCCGCGGGGAGCCTGGCGACCAGGGCCACCCAGGCGGTGATGCCGACGTACACGGCCGCCGCGGGCGCCAGCGACGGCTGCCCGGCCACCACGTCGTGGAACCACGACATCCGTCCCTCGGCCCGGGGGCCGATCCCCAGCTCGCCACCGTCCCGCCGCGAGCGCCGTGGTGGCGCGGCGTACCCGCACCAGGCTGGCCAGCAGGTCCGGCGTGCCGAGCGGCGTGGCCTCCGTCGTCGTGATGTCGCGCAGCCGGACTCGCTCGTCGGCCGAGAAGATGCCGTCGAGGAAGAGGGTGTCGTCGATGGTCTCGGGGAAGCGGTCGAACCGGCTGCGGCCTTCCTCCGACAGGGCGATCAGTCCGCGTCCGAACAGCCGGTCCTCGAAGGTGGGGAGCCGTTGCTGCACGGCGCAGTAGGCGCGCACGGCCACCGGGCGGTCGGTCAGGTCGAGGCGGCGGGACGGCACGGCCACGAGCGGCCCACCCGGCCGTTCGAGCTCAGCGCAGAGCGAGCGGATCGCGTGGGTCGTCGCCGGGATGTCCGCATCGAGGTAGATGCGCGGGAAGCGGGTCGCCAACGAGTCGGCGCGGTTCAAGGCAGCGGCCTTTCCCGGCCGGTCGATCTCGACCACGCGCACCCCCCAGCGCGACCTGGCGACGTCCGTCGTGTGGTCCGCGCAGCCGTTGGCCGCGACGATCACCTCGAACTCCCCCGGCCGCGCGTCGTCCAGCACCGCGTCGAGGCACCGCCCCAAGAAGGCGGCCTCGTTGTGCGCCGGGATGACGATGCTGACCATCGATTCACGGTGGCAGCGGCCGCTGCGCACGGCGGCCGTCCCCGGGGTGTCTCCCCACCATTGGGTAGCGCGAGGGTCGCGTCGTGGCCGGGGGCTCCGCCGTACCTAGCGTGAGGCCCATGGACGCTTCGAGCGGAGTCTCGCTCGCCCCCATCGGGACGGAGGACGCCTGGGAGGTGGGTGGCTTCCTGCACGAGCACCTCAGCTCGCGCATCAGCGTGCCCGCGTGGGCCGCCGCGATCGTGCCCCCGTGGGCCGTCGTCTCGCCGAACCACGGGTTCCAGCTCCGTAGCGGCGGCCGGATCGTCGGTGTCCAGCTCGCGTTCTACTCCCGCCGAGAGATCGCGGGGGAGGTCCAGGACTTCTGCAACCTCGGGGCCCGATGCGTCCTGGAGGACCACCGGGCCCACGGACCGCGGTTGCTGCGGGCGCTGCTGTCCCAACGTGACTACACCTTCACCGACCTCTCACCCCGTGGCGACGTCGTCGCGATCAACGAGCGGCTGCACTTCGAGAGCCTCGACACGACCACCGCCCTCGTGCCGAACCTGCCGGTCACCTGGCCGCACGCGGCTCGGGTGATCTCGGACCCGGACGCCATCGGGGACTTCCTCGAAGGCGCCGAGCGGCACCTCTTCGACGACCACCGGCGGGCGGCCGCGTCCATCCACCTGGTGCTCACGCGCGGGACCGAACGGTGCTACGTCGTGCTGCGGCGGGACCGGTGCAAGGACCTGCCGCTGTTGGCGTCGGTGCTCTACGTCGGCAACCCGGAGATGCTGCGGCGCCGCATGGGCGACCTCGGACAGCACCTGCTGCTGCACCATGCGGTCCCGTTCACCCTGATCGAGACCCGGTTGCTCGGCGGGCGCCCGCACGGAGCCGTGCTGCTGAGCTCGCCCCGGCCGAAGATGTTCCGGAGCACGCGGGTCTCCGCGGGGAGGATCGACAACATGTACAGCGAGCTCGCGCTGGTGGGCTGTTGAGTCTCGGTTGAGGACCACGCATCCGGCACGTGCGTCCGCGTGCCGGCGCCCGAGGAGGCGAGCTGATGACAACGACGAACCCGAGTCGCCATCCGGAGCGCTTCGACATGGTCGGTGACGAGCTGGTCGTGGGCGGGGTCCCGGTGCGCCGCCTCACCGCCCGCGTCGGATCCACGCCGTACTTCGCGTACGACCGCGATGCGATCACGTGCCGCGTGGCCGAGGTGCGCGAAGCTCTCGGCGTCGCCGTGGACATCGGCTACGCGGTCAGGGCCAACCCGATGCCGGCGGTCGTGCACCACCTCGCCGGACACGTGGACTGGCTCGAGGTCGCCTCGGCCGGGGAGCTGGCGTTGGCGCTCGACGTCGGGATGCCGGCCGAGCGGATCAGCATCGCCGGACCCGGGAAGACCGACGACGAGCTGCGCCGCGCCGTGGCGGCCGGGGTGCTCGTCGAGCTCGAGTCCGAGGGGGAGGCCCGACGGCTCACCGGCGTGGGCGCCGAGCTCGGCCTTCGCCCACGGGTGGCGGTGCGGGTCAACCCGGACTTCACGCTCACGGGGACCACCCTCCGGATGAGCGGTGAAGCCCACCAGTTCGGGGTGGACGTCGAGCAGGTGCCGGCCGTGCTGGACCTGCTGCGTGAGCTCGACCTCGGGCTCGAGGGCTTCCACCTGTTCGTGGGGTCGCCGAGCCCTCAGGCGGACCTCCTCGTCGAGGCGCACCGCGCAGCCGCCGCCCTGGTGCTGGCGCTCGCAGACAAGGCCGGCCAGCCCCTGACCTACCTCAACCTCGGCGGGGGCTTCGGCATCCCCCAGGTCGACGACGACCCGCTCGACCTGGCGGTGGTCGGGGAGGGCCTCGCGGACCTGGTCGCGCGGGTGCTCGTGCCGACCCAGCCGCGGGCCCGGGTGGTCCTCGAGCTCGGCAGGTTCCTGGTCGGTGAGGCCGGGGTGTACGTGACCCGCGTCGTCGACCGGAAGAGGTCCCGCGGACGGACCTTCGTCGTGGTGGACGGCGGCCTCCACCGCCACCTGGAGGCGACCGATCGTCACGGCCAGGAGGTGGGCCGCGGCTACCCGCTCGTGCTGGGCACCCGGACGCGGGGCTCCGCCCGGGGCAAGGTCACCGTCGTGGGCCGCCTCTGCACCCCCCTCGACGTGCTCGGCGAGGACGTGGATCTCGCGGACGCCGAGGTGGGCGACCTGGTCGTGGTCTTCCAGGCCGGCGCCTACGTCTGCTCCGCGAGCGCGGTGAACCTGCTCGGTCGGCCGACTCCGACCGAGGTCCTGATCTGAGGTTCGGGGCGCTCGCCCGCGGGTCGGTGGACCCTCGGATGCGGGTGCCGCCCCGCGAACGGGCCTCCCCAATTGGGGGGAAGCGGGGTTGCCTTCCCCTGCGCGGCGTGTCTCACTAAGTAAAGAGTCATCGCCCGCCCACCCCCCCGGGCGATGACTCGCGCGCCGAGCCGCCGTGCCGAACCTGCGGGGTGGCCCCTCGGCGAAGCGCGTGTCGCGGCGGCCGGGCCGGACCTCACGGGGTCCTGGCGGAGGAGCCGGGCCGAGTGTCCCCCCGGTACCCGGCCGGGCTCCTCCAAGGCCGCCATCCCAACCCGGAAGTCGCGGCCCCCATCGGCCAGCCGCGGGCTATACCGAGATTTGGGGAGAACGTCGGATCAGTGGTCCAGACCGAGGATCCGGGCGAGGTCGTAGCTCATCGGCTCCTCCAGCTGGTCGTAGCCACAGGACTCGGGGTCCCGGTCGGTCCGCCACCGCTTGAACTGCGCGGTGTGCCGGAACCGTCGACCCTCCATGTGGTCGTAGCCGACCTCCAGCACGCGCTCGGGGCGGAGCGGGGTGAAGGACAGGTCCTTGCCCTGGCTCCACCGGCTCTGGGTGCCGGGCACCCGGTCCGGGTTCGCCGTGAGGAACTCCGCCCAGCGGCCCCACGGGTGGTCCTCGATCGGGACCACCAGGGGCTGGACCTCGGCGATCAGCTCCGCCCGGCGCGCCGCGGTGAAGCTGGCGCTGACCCCGATGTGCTGCAGCTCGCCGTCGGCGTACAGCCCGAGGAGGAAGCTGCCGAGCAGGGGCTTCTCGGGCGTGGACGTCTTGTGCTCGCGGTAGCCCGCGACCACCACGTCGGCGGTGCGCTCGTGCTTGATCTTGAGCATGGTGCGCGCGTTGGGCTGGTAGGTGCCGGTCAGCGGCTTGGCGACCACGCCGTCCAGACCGGCCCCCTCGAACTCGGTGAACCACGCCTCGGCCTGGGCGGCATCCGTGGTGGTGCGCGTGAGGTAGCAGGGCCCCTCGAGGCCGGCGAGCGCCTCCTCGAGCGCGGCGCGCCGCTCGGCGAACGGACGGTCGAGGTACGACGTGTCACCCAGCGCGAGCAGGTCGAAGGCCACGAAGCCGGCCGGCGTCTTCTCGGCGAGCATCCCGATCCGCGAGGCGGCGGGGTGGATCCGCTCCTGCAGGGTCTCGAACTCCAGCCGCTCCCCGCCGTCCTCCGTCGGCAGCGCGACGAACAGCTCGCCGTCGAGGACGCACCGGTCGGGCAGCTGCTCGCGGGCCGCGGCCGCGACCTCGGGGAAGTAGCGGGTCAGCGGCTTGGTGTTGCGGCTGGCCAGCTCGACCTCGTCGCCGTCCTTGAAGACCAGGCAGCGGAACCCGTCCCACTTGGGCTCGAACGACAGGCCGCCGTACTTCGCGGGATCGGGGATGCCCTTCACGGCCTTGGCCAGCATGGGCAGCACGGGTGGCATCACCGGGAGGTCCATGGCCCGAGGCTAGTCTGAGCCCGCAGCGACGTTGGATGGACGACGTTGACGCGATCCCCGGTTGGTCTGCCGGGCCTGGGTGCCGCCCCGCCGGGCGGGCCCTAGGGTTGACGCGATCCCCGGTTGGTCTGCCGGCAGGGCCCGCCTGACTTTGAATCAGGACTAGCGACGTAGGTTCGACTCCTACCCGGGGAGCCACATCCGCGCCAACGCGCTCGGAGTGCGAGTGCTGTCGGAACCCGACCTGCGGGTGATGCAGGGCTACATGCGTGAGGCCGACTACTCGACCGGCTATTCCACCGCCCCGGGCTTCCTGGGTATCGGCGCGCAGAGCCGGCTCGACAACCGCCATCTGACCGAGGACGTCGGCTACTCCCTGGTGTTCTTGACCGACCTCGCCAACAGGGTCGGCGTCAGGACTCCGACGACGGAAGCACTCATCACCGTGGCGTCGATCGTGCTGGCTCGCGACTTCCGCGGCGACAGGAAGCGGACCCTGGCGAGCCTCGGCCTCGACACCATGAGCCCCAGCGACCTCGCCGCCCTCTGACCGACGACGCGGGACAACGCGAGCCAGAGTGGCCGTCGAGCGACTCATCGTCAGCACTACCGAGTGGGGGAAGAACACCGAGGGACGCGGTCCACGGCCAGGCCGTCCCTGTACGGCGCATCGGCGTCCTGTCTGGCTGGAGACCTAGAACGCCAGGGTCTCCAGCCAGACGCGCGTGAGCCGGGTTGAACCGCGACGGTTGAGCCATGAATACAAACCGCACACCACTCCGCGAGATCGTCGCCTACCTGGGGATCGCCTACTCGCTCGCCCTGACCGTTGCTCTCGCGCTGCCCGACGCGCACATCAACCTGTTGCTCAGCGTCGTGGTCCCGACCGTGACCGTCGGGATCCTGACCTTCACGATCACGCCGCGAGGCACGCCGCAGACTGCTGTGGCGGGGGATCGGGCTCGGAAGGGCCGGGTTCAAGACCTGGCCGGCCGCGATCGTGCTTCCGTTCGTGCTCGTGCGCCGGGGCGTACGGCACCGCGGTTGCTGCTCGGCGTCGGGCGGCTGAAGGACTTCGACCTCGCCGACGCGACGCCCAGCTGGGCGATCGACCTGGTGCTGTCGGCTGCTGATCGGGACCGTGTTCATCGTCGGGCGAGGAGATCGGGTGGCGCGGCTACCTGCTGCCGCGGTTGCAGCAGCTCACCAGCAAGAAGCGCGCGGCGGTCGTCACCGGGTTCTTCCACGGCTGCTTCCACCTGCCGCTGATCCTGCTCGCGACGACGTACAACACCGACGGTTCGCCGCTGGGTCGCCGCACCGGTGGCCGTCGCCGTGATCACCGCGGGTGGCGTCTTCTACGCCTGGATCTGGGACCGCGCCGAGACCGTCTGGCCGGTCGCGATCGCCCACAACGTCGTCAACACCGTCTTCGACGCTCGGTGCCGCGTCCGTCGGTGGTCGGCCACGGGCTGGTACGACGGTGGCGTACGTCGCCGGCGAGACCGGGTTCGCCACGCTGGGTGTCTGCGTGATCGCCGCCGTGGTGCTGCTGCGAACGGCCCGCGTGTGGCAGCGAGCCGACGGTCGGAGGAGCCGTCGGTCAGCAGCCTCGTCACGAGCTCGCGGCTGCGTAGTCTCCGGACATGAGGGCGCAGCCGGGCTGGGCAGAGGCGTCACGGCGCCTGTCGCCGTACCTCGATCCCGCCATCGGGATCGTGGCCGCGGCGCTGGCGCTGGCCTCGCTGCTCACCACCGACCTCGACTCGATCGACTCGAGGCTCGAGGACCCGAACATCGTCTCGGCGGTCGCCACTGTGGCGGCCGCCGGGGCGTTGGCCTGGCGGAGGAGCCGGCCGGCGGCGTCGTTCGCCGTCATGGTGACCGGCAGCCTGGTGGTGAGCCTGACCGGGCACTACATCGGCCTGCTTTCCGTGCTGATGCTGTTCAGCCTCTACTCGCTGGCCGCTCACGGCCGGCGACGCGACGGGCTGATCGGCCTGGGCGTCGGGGTGCTGTGCTTCGTCGGCCTCGCGCTCCTCGACGTTCCCGACCTCGGGACGTCGGTCCTCCTGCAGTCCCTCGCGCTGCTGGTGGCCGCCTGGGCGCTCGGGGACGCGATCCGGTCGCGGCGGCAGTACCAGCAGCGAGCAGCTCGTCGCCGCCGTCACCGAGGAACGGCTGCGGATCGCCCGCGAGCTGCACGACGTCGTGGCGCACAGCATGTCGCTGATCGCGGTGCAGGCCGGGGTGGGCGCGCACGTGATCCGCACCGACCCGGACGCCGCCGAGCAGTAGCCTCGAGGTCATCGCCGACACCAGCCGCAAGGCGCTCGAGCAGACCCGGTCGATGCTCGGGCATGCTGCGCGAGGACGACCGAGGACGGCACCCGGCCGCCCACCCAGGGACTCGACGACATAGCGGCGCTGGTCGACGACGTACGGCCGGTCGGGCCTCGACGTCGAGCTGGTCCGATCCGGCACCGCCACCGAGGCTAGACGCCGCCGTGTCCCTGACGGCGTACCGCGATCGTCCAGGAGTCGCTGACCAACGTCATCAAGCACTCCGCCGCCACGACAGCGCCAGGTCACCGTCGCGGCGACGGAGGACAGCGCTCGACATCGAGGTGATCGATCCGGGCCCGCGCGCGCCCGAGCTCGGGATGCGCAGCTCGGGGCACGGGTTGCGTCGGGCTCGACGAGCGGGTCCGCCTGGTCGGTGGCGTCGGTCGAGTACGGGGTCGCACGGCGACGGGCTTCCGGGTCCACGCCGTCCTGCCCGACCGGGAGCGGACCGATGATCCGGGTCGCGGTCGTCGACGACCAGGACCTGGTGCGGGCCGGGTTCGTGCTGCTGCTGCGCTCCGCCGACGGGCGTCGAGGTGATCGGCGAGGCGAGCGACGGGCTGGAGGCGATCGCCCTGTGCCGGCGTACCGCGCCGGACGTGGTGCTCATGGACGTGCGGATGCCGCACCTCGACGGGCTCGTCGGCGACCCGGACGATCCTGGCCGACCCGGCCTGCGCGGACACCCGGGTGGTGGTGCTGACGACGTTCGACGAGGACGAGCTCGTGCTCGAGGCGCTGCGGTCGGGTGCGAGCGGGTTCCTGCTCAAGGACACCCGCCCCGACCAGCTTCTCGAGGCGATCCACGTCGTCGCGGACGGCGAGGCGCTGCTGCACCCGCGGGTCACCCGGCGCCTGATCGAGCGGTTCGCCGCGCTGCCGCAGCCCAGCCGACCCGGCGTGACGACGACGGCCTCACCGACCGCGAGCGCGAGGTCCTGCTCGACCGTCGTCGCAGGGGCTGTCCAACCAGGAGATCGCGGCCCAGCTGCACCTCGGCTACGGCACCGTGAAGACCCACGTCAGCCATCTGCTGACCAAGCTCGGACTTCCGCGATCGGGCCCAGCTGGTCATGTACGCCTACGAGTCCGGGCACGCCGTCCCGGGCAGCGGCTAGGAACGTCCGAACCGGCCGCCGCCTAGACCGCTGGTGAGGCGGCCATGAGTTCGTCGGCCTGATCGACGCTGTGGCCGCCCTCTCGACCGCAGCCTGGTCGGCAGTCGATTTGGCCGCCAGGCGGTGTCCCCGCCGTCACCCGAGTTGACTCGGTTGATAGTGATCACCGCGCTCATTCGGTGGCGAGCTCGGACGCAGCCACGCAGCCGCGGTTGGGTCTGGGTTGCCCTGGCGTGCACCCTGGCGTGGCGCCCGGTTGTCAGGTCTTTGCGCTGGTCCTGCCGGTGTCAGGGACATCGGTGGTCCTGATCCTGTATCAGGACTAGCGACGTAGGTTCGACTCCTACCCGGGGAGCCAAGGGGTCTAAGGTAAAGCGGTCCACGCCGCCGCCCAGTCCCCCGAGGAGTCGTGCCGCCCGTGAAGAACCGCCCACTCGCCCTCGTCATCGCCGCCATCGGCCTCGTCGTGTCCGTCGTCCTCGTGCCCCTGGTCCCGGCCAACGCCGCGGCGTGCACCAACCCCAAGTTCGTGACGTCGGACCCGAACGGGATGTATTTCAGTGGCCGCTACGTCGTCCACAACAACATGTGGAACATCGACGGGTACGACGTCTCCGAGACCCTGTCGGCCTGCTCGCCCAGCAACTGGTACGTCCGCGCCACCGCCAACAACAGCAGCGGTGACGGGGCCGTCAAGACGTACCCCAACGTGCACCAGGACTTCCACAACTGGAGCACCGGAGCCGAGCCCCGCCTGAGCACGTTCACCACGATCCGCAGCAGCTTCGCGGCGCGCACGCCGGGCTTCGGCATCTACAACGCGGCGTACGACATCTGGCTCAACGGGGTGCCGGGCGACCACGAGGTCATGATCTGGACCGACAACTACAAGCAGGTCCCGTCCGGCAGCCTGATCGCGAAGGGGCAGAAGTTCGCCGGGCACCAGTGGAAGGTCTACGCGACGGACGACAACGGGTACCTCGCGTTCGTCCCCAACAAGCGCCTGACCCGGGAGACCCTGCCCCTGAGGAAGATGCTCTCGTGGCTCGTCTCACGTGGCCGGGTTCCCGGGGACGCCACGTTGGGCCAGATCTGCTTCGGCTTCGAGATCGTGTCGACCGACGGTCGCCCGGCGACGTTCACCGTCACGGACTTCTCGCTGAAGATCCGGCGTAGCTGACCCGTCGCGCTCGCTCGAGACCAGGTCGCCCACCCGTCCGAGAGGCGTGGCCCGCACGCGTAGGGTGCTGCACGGCGTCGCAGTGAAGGGACCACCCATGCCGAACAACGTGACCGTGATCGTCCTCGCCGCCGGTGGCGGCACCCGGATGAGGTCCAAGACCATGAAGGTCCTGCACGAGGTCGGCGGGCGCAGCATGGTCGGCCACGTCCTCACCGCGGTCCGGGCGGTCGAGCCGCAGCGCATCGTGGCCGTCGTCGGCACCCAGCGCGAGCAGGTGGGCCCGCACATCCGGGCCTTCGCGCCCGACGTGGTGCTGGCCGTCCAGGACGTTCTCGACGGGACGGCGGGGGCGGTGCGGGTGGCGGTCTCCGAGGTGGCCCCGACCGGCACGGTCGTCGTCGTCACCGGGGACACCCCGCTGCTCGAGGGGGAGAGCCTGAAGGCGTTCGCCGCGGAGCACGAGGCGGCCGAGCGCGCGGTCAGCATCCTGTCCGGCGTGGTCGGGAACCCCACCGGCTACGGCCGGATCGTCCGCGACGACGAGGGCGACGTGGAGGCGATCGTCGAGGAGAAGGACGCGACGCCGCAGCAGCGCGACATCCGCGAGATCAACAGCGGCATCCTGGCCTTCGACGCGGAGTTCCTGCTCGACGCGCTCCCGCGGATCGGCAACGACAACGCCAAGGGCGAGTTCTACCTGACCGACACGGTGCGCCTCGCCCGGGACGCCGGGCTCACCATCGGCGCCTACCCGATCGACGACGTGATGCAGACCGAGGGCGCCAACGACCGCGTCCAGCTCGCCGAGCTCGGCCGGGAGATGAACCGCCGGATCGTCACCCGCTGGATGCGCGACGGCGTCACGGTGATGGACCCGGCCACCACCTGGATCGACGCCGACGTCCGCCTCGAGCCCGACGTCACGATCCTGCCGGGCACCCAGCTGCTGGGCGCCACCGTGGTGGCCGAGGACGCCGTCATCGGACCGGACACCACCCTGAAGGACTGCGAGATCGGCGTCGGCGCCCGGGTGGTGCGCACCCACGGCGAGCTCGCGGTGATCGGGGCACGGGCCACCGTCGGGCCGTTCTCCTACCTGCGGCCCGGGCACGCTGCTCGGCGCCGGGGGCAAGATCGGCGCGTTCGTCGAGGTCAAGAACAGCACCATCGCCGACGGCGCCAAGGTGCCGCACCTGTCCTACGTCGGTGACGGCGAGATCGGCCCCGGCGCCAACATCGGGGCCGGCACCATCTTCGCCAACTACGACGGCACCACCAAGCACCGCACGACCGTGGGGAAGGGTGCCAAGACGGGCGCCAACAACACCTTCGTGGCGCCGGTCAGCATCGGGGAGGGCGCGATGACGGGCGGCGGCACCGTGGTCCGCAAGGACGTGCCGCCGGGCGCGCTGGCGGTGTCGGCCGCGACCCAGCGCAACCTCGAGGGGTACGTCGAACGGCGTACGGTCCGCGACGCGGACCCCGGCGACGAGATCCCAGCCGCGGGTGGGGGAGAATCCTGACCGTGGGAGTCAAGAGCAAGAAGACCACCAAGAAGCACCTGATGGTCTTCAGCGGCCGCGCCCATCCCGAGCTCGCCGACGAGGTCTCCGAGATGCTCGGCAGCCCCCTGGTCCCCACGTCGGCCTACGAGTTCGCCAACTCCGAGATCTACGTGCGCTACGAGGAGTCGGTGCGCGGCAGCGACGCCTTCGTGCTCCAGAGCCACACCGCTCCGATCAACGAGTGGATCATGGAGCACCTGATCATGGTCGACGCCCTCAAGCGGGCGAGCGCCAAGCGCATCACCGTCGTGATGCCGTTCTACGGCTACGCCCGGCAGGACAAGAAGCACCGCGGCCGCGAGCCGATCTCCGCCCGGCTGATGGCCGACCTCTTCAAGACCGCCGGCGCCGACCGGTTGATCTGCGTCGACCTGCACGCCGACCAGATCCAGGGCTTCTTCGACGGCCCGGTGGACCACCTGATGGCGCTGCCGATCCTGGCGGACTACGTCCGCGAGAAGTACGGCGACCAGAAGCTCGCCGTGGTCTCCCCGGACGCCGGCCGGATCAAGGTGGCGGAGCGCTGGTCGGCGAGGCTCGGGGGCGCCCCGCTGGCCTTCATCCACAAGACCCGGCGCACCGACCGGCCCAACGAAGCCATGGCCAACCGGGTCGTGGGCCTCGTCGAGGGCCGGATGTGTGTCCTGGTCGACGACATGATCGACACCGGCGGCACCATCGTGGCCGCGGCCGAGGCGCTGATGAAGGACGGGGCCGCGGGCGTCATCATCGCGGCGACCCACCCGATCATGAGCGGCCCCGCCGTCGACCGGCTCAAGAACAGCCCCGCCATCGAGGTGGTGGTGACGAACACGCTGCCGTTGAGCGCCGAGCAGCGCTTCGACAAGCTCACCTGCCTGTCGATCGCGCCGCTGCTCAGCCAGGCGATCCGTGAGGTCTTCGAGGACGGCTCGGTCACGAAGATGTTCGACGGGCACGCCTAGCCGGTCGGGAGCCCCCGCCGCGCGTCGTCGAGACGGTCCTCCCAGGGCCGCCGGAGCAGGGTCGGCACGTCGCCCGCGAGCGCCGCGTCGAGCGTCGCGACCTGGCCGCGCGGTGAGCGCCACCGCCGGGAAGGCGTCCCCGAGCTGGTCGGCGAAGGTCGGCCCGCGCTCGATGGCGAGCCGGGGCGCCTCGGCGGCGTACCGGTCGACGTAGGCGCCCATCAGGTCGGGCTGCTCGAGGTCCCACAGGCCCGCCGCGACGGCCTCGAACTCGCGGTTCGACAGGTGCGCCTCCCCGGTCAGTCGCTCCCACGCGGCCGCCTTCGCCGCCGCGGTCGGGATCGCGGCCAGCGCCCCGGCCGCGCCGAGGTCCGCGACGATGGTGCCGTCGGCCGCGCGCAGCGCCTCGATGGCGTCGGCCCCGAGGTGGCCGAGTGCCGTGAGCCGGTGCACCGCCCGCCAGCGCAGCGTCGGGTCGTCCGTGTCGATCCAGCCGCGCAGCCGGTCGGCGTCGGTGGTCACGCCGGCCAGGTAGCGCGTCAGCACCACCGCCTGCGCGTCGTCGTCGGTCGCGGCGAGCGCCGCGTCGGCGGACGCGGCCAGCGACGCCAGCGCCGCCGTCGCGCTCGCGGCCGGCACGAACACCGGGACCAGGCGGACCCGCGACCATCGGAGCACCCCGGCGACGATCGACGACACCGGCTCCGTCGGGAGCTGTCGGGTCACCAGGTCGAGGAACGCGTCGGCGCCGAGCTCTCCGGTCCACACCAGGTCGAACGCGGTCGTCCAGAGCAGCGCCCGGGTGGCCGGCTCGGGCACTGCCGAGAGCCCCGCGGACACCGCCGTCCACGACCGCTCGTCGAGACGCACCCGGGCGTAGGTCTCCCCGGCCGCGTTGGGCACCACCACCGCCGCGTCCGGGAGCCGGACCGGCTCGTCACCGACGTCGACGAAGGTCGAGCCCAGGCTCCGGAGCGACGCGTCGTACGTCGCCACCCGGAGCCGGTGCGCCCGGCTCCCCTCGCGGACCAGGACCGGCCCGTCGTCGTCACGCGTGACCCGGAGCGTGTCGAAGCCGGTGCGGCGCAGCCACCCCTCGACCCAGCCCCGGACGTCGCGGTCGGAGGCGTCGTCCAGGGCGGTGACGAAGTCGTCGAGGGTGGCGTTGCGCCACCGGTGCCGGGACAGGTAGGCGTTCACGCCCGCGAAGAACGCGTCGTCGCCGATCCAGGTGACCAGCTGACGGAGCGCGGAGTTGCCCTTGGCGTAGGACAGCGAGTCGAAGTTCGTCGAGGCCGCGTCCACGTCCGGCACGTCCTCGGCGCGCGGGGCGACGGGGTGGGTGGACGGGCGCTCGTCGGCGGCGTACGCCTCGGGCTTCCGGCCGATCGTGAAGTCGACGAAGGCGCCCTCGATGCCGGCGGCCTCCTCGGAGACGCGGTAGCCGAGGTAGTCGGCGAAGGACTCCTGGAGCCAGGTGTCCTCCCACCACGTCATGGTGACGAGGTCGCCGAACCACATGTGGGCCATCTCGTGCGCGATGACCATCGAGCGGCCGCGTCGTTCGGGCTCGGTGGGGGCGCTGAGCGGCAGCAGCTCGTCGCGGTAGGTGATGCAGCCCGGCGTCTCGACGGCTCCCCAGTTCTGGCCGGGCACCATCACCTGGTCGTAGGAGTCGAACGGGTAGGGCTCCTCGAAGATCCGGGCGTAGTGGTCGAAGCAGGTCTCGGTCACGCGACGCAGGTCGGCCGCGTCGCGCTCGAGCGGTCCGGCCAGGGAGGCCCGCGCGTGCCACCCGAAGTCCAGGCCGGCGTGCTCCCAGGTGACCGACACCCAGGGCCCGCCGCAGACGACGAACATCGCCGGCGGGATCGGCGGGGTGGTCGCGAACTCCCAACGTCCGTCACCCGCCGCTCCGACGGGGCGTCCGTTGGCGAGCACCGTCCAGTGCGCGGGCGCGGTCACCCGGAGCGAGATGGGCGCCTTCAGGTCGTTCTGGTCGAAGCACGGGAAGACGCGGTGCGCGAGGTCCATGCCGATGTACGCCGACGCGTAGACCTCGCCGTCGGCCGGGTCGGTGAAGGTGTGCATGCCCTCGCCGTCCGTCACGTAGGGCAGCCGGGCCTCGACCACCACCTCGTTGGTGGCCCCCAGGTCGCGCAGCGGGATCCGGCCGTCGGCGTACTCCGCCTCGCCGCCGTCGACGCGCACCTGGCGCGCGGCGTGGAGCTCCAGGAACGTCGACGCGCCGGGCTCCGCACACGTGAACGTGATCCGGGTGCGGACCCCGAAGGTCTCCCGGTCGGTCAGGTCGAGCGCGACGTCGTAGGTCACGTCCGCGAGCAGGGCGGCCCGGGCGCGGGCCTCGTGCAGGGTGAGGGACACCGTCCGCACGCTACGCGGATTCGCCTGCAGCCGGGCGGCCGCCCTAGACTGCTGCGGTTGCCTCGGCGAGGGAGCTCGACTCCGTGATCGACAGGGCTGGCCCACAGAGCCGCGCCGTCGTCCGGAGGTGCGGCTCTTCTGCTGCCCGGGCATCCACGACATTGACCGCCCCAGATCGCACCGTCACGTAGGAGATGAGCATGGCTGCCGAGAAGATCACCGCCGAGAAGCGCACCGAGTTCGGCAAGGGCGCCGCCCGCCGGATCCGGCGCGCGGACAAGATCCCCGCCGTCGTCTACGGCCACGGCAACGACCCGATCCACCTGACCCTGCCCGGCCACGCCACGATGATGGCCCTCAAGCACGGCGGGTCCAACGCGCTGCTCGAGCTCGCGATCGAGTCCGACACCCAGCTGGCCCTGGCCCGCGAGGTGCAGGTCGACCCGATCCGCCGCGTCATCGAGCACATCGACTTCGTCGCCGTCCGTCTCGGCGAGCGGGTCACCGTCGACGTGCCGGTGCACCTCGTCGGCGACGCCGCCCCCGAGACCCTGGTCGTCACCGAGAACACCGTGGTCTCCCTCGAGGCCGAGGCGACCCACATCCCCGAGTTCATCGAGGTGAACATCGAGGGCGCCGCGATCGGCACCCAGATCCACGCCTCCGACCTCGACCTCCCCGAGGGGAGCACGCTGCTGACCGACCCGGAGACCCTGGTCGTCAACATCACCAACGCGCCCACCGCCGAGGACATCGAGGCGGAGCTGGAGGAGGCCGAGGCCGAGGCCGGTATCGAGCGCGACCAGCCCGAGGAGGAGGTCGCCGAGGCGGCCGCCGTCGAGGCCGCCGACGCGAGCGGCGACGAGGCCAAGGCCGAGGGCTCCGAGAGCGAGTGATCCGAGCCCCTCGCTGGTGGCGGTCGCACCGCGACCGCCACGAGGAGGAGACCGACATGGACGACGTCTGGTTGGTGGTCGGCCTGGGCAACCCCGGGCCGACCTACGCCGGTCACCGCCACAACGTGGGCTACCTCGTCACCGACGAGCTGGCCACCCGGCTGGGTGGGTCCTGGCGCGCGCACAAGAGCGGCCGCGCCGACGTCGTCGAGGGACGGCTCGCCGCGCCGGGGACCCCGGGTCCCCGGATCGTGCTCGCCCGCACCCGTGGCTACATGAACGAGAGCGGGGGACCGGTCAAGGCCCTGGCCACGTTCTACAAGATCCCGCCGGCGCGGATCGTGGCGATCCACGACGAGCTCGACATCGCCTTCGGCACGCTCAGGACCAAGCTCGGGGGTGGCGACAACGGCCACAACGGGCTGCGCTCGCTGCGGTCCTCGCTGGGCACCGGCGACTTCTACCGGGTCCGCGCCGGCATCGGCCGTCCCCCGGGCCGTCAGAACCCCGCCGACTTCGTCCTGTCGAACTACTCGGCGGCCGAGCGCAAGGAGCTGGTCTTCCAGGTCCAGCACGCGGCCGACGCCGTGGAGACCCTGCTCTCCGAGGGTCTCGAGAAGACCCAGCAGCGCTTCAACTCCTGAGACTTCACCAAGACTGATGATTCCCGGTCGGAGCCCGACCGCGGTCCGACTCCCACGGCCATAGTTCCTGGTAGGCCGAGTGTTCCGAGGCGCCAGCGTTGAGTTGCGCGCGCCGTCACTCGATGGCTTCGGGGGGAGCAGCATGAAGGTCTCAGTCCACGGGTTGGGCTACGTCGGCACGGTCACGGCGGCCGGCCTGGTCGCGTGCGGTCACGACGTCATCGGCGTCGACATCGAGCCGACGCGCGTGGCGAGGGTCGGGCGCGGCGAGAGTCCGGTCGTGGAGGCGGGTGTCGCCGAGCTGCTGGAGCAGGGCGTGCACGAGGGCCGCCTGCGGGCCACGACCAACGTCGAGCGAGCGCTCGACGGTGCCGACCTCTCGCTGTTGTGCGTGGGCACGCCGTCGACGGGCAGCGGGGCCACCAACCTCGCCCACCTCCTCCGCGCCGCCACGGACATCCGCGCCGCGATGGACTGGGTGCAACCCCCGGCGTCCGGCCACCACTCGGTCGTCGTGCGCAGCACGGTGCCTCCGGGCACGGTGCGCAGGCAGGTCGCGCCCATCTTCGAGGAGCCGCCCGAGGGTTGGCGGGTCGGCACCGCCATGTGCCCGGAGTTCCTGCGGGAGGGCTCGGGCCTGAAGGACTTCTACGACCCGCCGTTCGTCGTCGTGGGTACGGCCGACCCCACCACCGCCGAGACCGTCGCCAGTCTCTTCTCGTTCGCGCCCACGGGCGTCCAGACCGTGTCGGTGGAGACGGCGGAAGCGGTGAAGTACGCCTGCAACGCCTTCCACGCCACCAAGGTGACCTTCGCCAACGAGATGGCTCGGGTGTTCGCCTGGTCGGGTGTCGACTCCCGTGAGGTGATGGAGCTGTTCTGCCAGGACCACAAGCTGAACATCTCGCCGCGCTACCTGCGGCCGGGGTTCGCCTTCGGCGGCTCGTGCCTGCCCAAGGACCTGCGGGCCCTGCAGCATCTCGCCCGCTCCAACGATGTGGACGTCCCGCTGCTGGACGGCGTGGTGCACAGCAACGACCTGGTGGTCAAGGACGTGCTGGACCGGGTGCTGGCCGGCGACGGTCGGTGCGTCGCCCTGCTCGGGCTGAGCTTCAAGGCCGGCACCGACGACCTGCGCGAGAGCCCGTACGTCGAGCTGGCCGAGCGCCTCATCGGCAAGGGCTTCGACGTCCGGGTCTACGACCCGATCATCAACCCGTCGGCGCTGGTGGGTGCGAACCTCCGCCAGATGGAGTCCCGCCTGCCGCACCTGAGCTGCATCTTGAAGCCCACCGCCGCGGAGGCTCTCGCCGGTGCGCACGTGGCGCTGGTCGGCGACGTCGGTCCCGACGTGGTGACGGCTCTGCTCGACACCCCGCCCCCTCGGGTCATCGACCTGCACGGGGGGTGCGGCGAGGCTGTCGAGGCGCTCTCGGGTTTCGAAGGTCTGGGATGGTGACCCTGGTCTCGCCGGGGATCGGTCGTCCGCGCGCGCTGATCATCGTCCAGAACCTCCCGGTGCCCTTCGACCGGCGGGTGTGGTTGGAGTGCCAGGCGCTCCGGGACGCGGGGTACCGCGTCACCGTGATCTGCCCGCGCGGCGAGGGTGCCAAGCGGGTCCAGGTCATCGACGACGTCGAGATCCGCACCTACCGGCAGTACGCACCCGGGGGCAGCGCGGCCGGCTTCGTCCTGGAGTACGCCTACTCGTTCCTCGCGACGGCGTGGTCGGCGCTCCGGTCGCGCCGGCGAGGTCCGTTCAGCGTCATGCAGGCCTGCAACCCCCCCGACGTCTTCTGGCCGCTCGCGCGGCTCCTGAGGGCGTGGGACGGCACCCGCTTCGTGTTCGACCACCACGACCTGTGCCCCGAGCTCTACGAGTCCAGGTTCCCGGACGGGAGCCGACTCGCCCACCGCGGCCTGCTGCTGCTGGAGCGGGCCACGTTCCGGACCGCCGACCGGGTCTGCTCCACCAACCGGTCCTACGCCGAGATCGCGATGACCCGGGGGCGCAAGTCACCGGCGGACGTCACGGTCGTGCGCACCGGCCCCGACCCGACGAGGCTCCGCCGAGGCGCCGAGGTCCCTGCCCTTCGTCGGGGCAGGCGTCACCTCGTGGCCTACCTCGGAGTGATGGGGCCGCAGGACGGGGTGGACCTCGTCCTGGAGGCCGCTGACCTGATCGTGAACACGTGGGGCCGGGACGACATCGGCTTCGCGCTCATGGGCGCCGGGGACAGCTACCCGGAGCTCGTGGCGCGACGTGACGAGCTGGGCCTCGGCGACCACGTCGACATGCCGGGGCGGGTCCCCGACGAGACCGTCGCCGAGGTGTTCTCGACCGCGGCACTCGGGCTGTGCCCTGATCCGCTGAACCCGCTCAACGACGTCTCGACGATGAACAAGACCATGGAGTACATGGCGTTCTGCCTGCCGGTGGTCGCCTTCGACCTCAAGGAGACCCGGGTGTCGGCCGCCTCGTCCGCTGTCTACGTGACGCCGGGGGACGTCGAGGCGTACGCACGGGCGATCGTCGACCTCCTGGAACAGCCGGGTCTGCGGCAGGAGATGGGACTCCGAGGTCGACAGCGGGTGGAGACCGAGCTGGCCTGGGATCATCAGAAGGGCGCGTACGTCCGGGTGTTCGACGAGCTCTCGGGTCGCTCGATCGCCATGGCAGCCGTCCCGGCGTCCACGGGGGGGTGACGTCATGTGTGGGATCGCCGGCGCGTTCCAGCAGCCGGAGGGCAAGGTGCTGGCCACGGTGATGATCGAGCGGATCGCGCACCGCGGTCCGGACGCCTGCGCGGTGGTGGAGAAGGTGGCGCCCGACGTCGCGGTCGCGCTGGGTCACTGCCGTCTCTCGATCATCGACCTGACGGCGGCGGCCGACCAGCCCATGGAGAAGGACCACCTCACGCTGTCCTACAACGGGGAGCTGTACAACTACGCCGAGCTCCGGAGCGAGCTGCAGGCGGGGGGAGCGCGGTTCACCACCAGCTCGGACACCGAGGTGGTCCTGGAGGCCTGGCGCGCCTGGGGTCCGGAATCCCTGCGTCGGTTCCGGGGCATGTTCGCCTTCGCGATCTTCGACGCCGACGCCGGGAGCCTGGCGGTGGCCCGGGACCCGTTCGGGATCAAGCCGTTGTTCATCATGCCCCGCGGTGACGGCGTCCTGTTCGCCTCCGAGCTGAAGGCGATCGTCGAGGCGGTCGGACCCGAGCTCACGGTCGATCCCACCGGCATGGTGGCCTCCACGCTCTACTACTGGCTCCCCCCGGACGTCGACGTGCTGCACGGGGTGCGCAAGCTCCCGGCCGGCACCTGGGAGGAGTACCACAGGGACGGCACCGTCTCGAGCGGTACCTACTGGGACATCGCCGACGAGGCCGCCCGGGCGGCTGCGGGCCCGCTGCCCGACCTGGCGCGCGTCCTCGAGGACTCCGTCCGCGCCCACCTGGTGGCGGACGTGCCCGTGGCGTCGTTCCTCAGCGGAGGCCTGGACTCCAGCCTGGTGACCGCGATGGCGCAGCGGCAGCAGACGGTCGAGGCCTACTCCATCGCCTTCCGGTCCCAGGACCAGCGGCTCGAGGCGATGCCTGACGACGCGCGGTACGCCAGGATCGTGGCTCGGCACCTCGGTCTCCGCCTGCACGAGATCGAGATCAGCCCGGACGTGGTGAGCCTGCTGCCGCGGATGGTCGACCTGCTCGACGAGCCGATCGGCGACCCCGCGGCGATCAACACCCTGCTGATGTCGGACGCCGCTCGCGCAGCCGGGGTCAAGGTGCTGCTCTCCGGCATGGGCGCCGACGAGCTCTTCGGCGGCTACCGCAAGCACCTGGCCTGCCTCCTGGCGGCGCGCTACCGGAGGCTTCCCGGTCCCTTGCGCACCCGGGTCGTCGGACCCGCCGTCCGCCGGGCGCCGGTGCGAGTCGGAGGGCGTGGGCTGCGCCTGACCCGTTGGGCGCAACGCTTCGTCTCGTTCGCCGACCTCGACGAGGAGGCGGCGTTCCGCCGCAGCTACACCCTGCACTCCCGCGACGAGATCGCGGACCTGCTGGCTCCCGAGCTCTCCGAGTCGGTCGACCGGCTCGTCGCCGGTCATCGCCGGACCTATCACGACACCACCCTGAGCGATCCCGTGAACCGCATGTGCCTGGCCGACACCCGGTTGTTCATGCAGGGCCTCAACCTGACCTACACCGATCGCGCCAGCATGGCCGCCTCGTGCGAGGTGCGCGTGCCGTTCGTCGACCCGGAGGTCTTCCGCGCCGCGTTCGCGCTTCCCGGCGGTGACAAGATCAGGGGCCGCACCCAGAAGGCCGCCCTGAAGGACGTCGCGCGGGGCTGGATCCCCGACCAGGTCATCGATCGCCCCAAGGCGTCGTTCGGCGTGCCGCTGCGCGCGTGGGTCGACCGCGACCTTCGGGACCTGGTCGACGACGCGCTCCCGAACGGCGAGCTGGTGCAGTCCGGCTTCCTGCAGGCGGCGCCGCTGCGGAGCCTGATCGCGGACCAGCGGGCCGGCCGGCGTGACCAGTCCAAGCAGCTGTGGCAGCTGCTGACCCTCGAGCTCTGGTACCGCAACGTCCGCGCCGGCGGGGTGAGGGATCCATGACGTCGCGCACGGGGTGAGGAGCACCTCGATACAGAGACTGGGTGGCACCAAGGGGGGATGAGAGATGTTGCAGGTCGCGCAGAACTACAGATCCGGGGAGCTGGCCGTGCTCGACGTGCCCGAGCCCGCCGTTCGGCCGGGCGGGGTGCTCGTGCGGTCGGAGTACTCACTGATCTCCACGGGCACGGAGCTGATGAAGGTGTCCGAGGCGCGCCTCTCCCTGATCGGCAAGGCGCGCGCCCGTCCCGACCAGGTGAAGAAGCTCGTGGACAGCATGGCCCAGCAGGGCCCCGCGGCGACGTACCGCAAGGCGATGAACCGGTTGGACAGCTACACCCCGCTCGGCTACTCCCTGTGCGGCCGGGTGGTCGCGGTCGGCGCGGGTGCCGAGGAGTTCGCGGTCGGGGACCTGGTCGCGGCGGCGGGCAACGAGTTCGCCCTGCACGCCGAGGTCAACTGGGTGCCCACCAACCTGTGCGTCCCCGTCCCCGAGGAGGTCGACCCCCGGCATGCGGCGTTCGCGACGGTGGGCGCCATCGCGATGCACGGCGTTCGCCGCGCGGAGCCGCAGCTGGGCGAGCTCGCCTGCGTCGTCGGCCTCGGGCTCGTCGGTCAGCTCGTCGTCCGGATCCTCGTGGCTGCGGGTGTCCGGGTCGTCGGGCTGGACACCGTGGCCGCGCGCTGCGAGCTCGCCTCGGACGCGGGAGCGCTGGTCTGTGCGGCTCCGGACCCCGAAGGCCTGGCGCTGGTGGAGAAGGTCGCGCGGAGCGTGTCCAACGGACTGGGCGTCGAC
Source organism: uncultured Actinomycetota bacterium (assembly GCA_963713255.1). Lineage (GTDB taxonomy): Bacteria > Actinomycetota > Actinomycetes > Propionibacteriales > Nocardioidaceae > Nocardioides. The sequence continues at coordinate 156,138 of CAVQLC010000016.1, read as the reverse complement.
CACGTGTTCCTCGCCGCCGGCGGCGGCTCCAACGAGCCCGTCGAGGTCGCGGCGCGGTTGGCGCGCGACCGGGCCACGGTCGTGGACATCGGCAAGACGAGGCTCGACCTCCCGTGGAACGCCTACTACGAGAAGGAGCTGGACGTCCGCTTCTCCCGTTCCTACGGCCCGGGGCGGTACGACGACCGCTACGAGCTGGGCGGGATCGACTACCCGGCCGGGTACGTGCGCTGGACCGAGCGCCGCAACCTGGGTTGCTTCCTCGACCTCCTGGCCACCGGCCAGCTCTCCCTGGATCCTCTTGTGTCGAGCGTGCATCCCGTCGCCGAGGCGACCCGGGTCTACGACGAGCTGAGCAGCGGGGCGCTGCCGGGCGTCGGCCACCTGCTGGCGTACCCGGACGCCGGGACCCGGTCCCCGCGTCGGACGGAGCGGGCACGTCCCGGCTGCAGGGCCGTCCTTCCGCGGGTGCCGCGATCCCCACCGGGAATGCCGTCCGACTGGGGTTCGTCGGCGCCGGCAACTACGCCACGTCGATGCTCCTGCCCCACCTCGCCAAGGACCCCGGCGCCAGCCTGCACTCCGTGGCCACGACCAGGTCGCTGTCGACGGTCAACGCCCAGCGCAAGTTCGGGTTCGTGCACGCCACCACGGACGCGGACTCGGTCTTGGCCGACCCTCAGGTCGACGCCGTGTTCGTGGTGACCCGCCATCGTGCGCACGCCGACTTCGTGATCAGGGCGCTGGAGCACGGCAAGGCCGTGTTCGTCGAGAAGCCGCTCGCCCTGGACGAGGACCAGCTCGACCGGGTGGTGGCGGCAGTCGAGCGCACCGGCAACGACCGCTTGATGGTGGGCTTCAACCGTCGCTTCGCGCCGCTGGTCGGCGAGCTTCGCAAGGGCGTGGAGCCGGGCCGCTCTCCGCTGACGGTCCGCTACCTCGTCAACGCCGGTCGCCTGGACCCGTCCAGCTGGTACCTCGACGAGGACGGCGGAAGGATCCCGCTTCACGGGGGAGGGCGGCCACTTCATCGACACCGTCTCCTGGCTCATCGGTGCGGAGCCGCTGGCGGTCCACGCCGTCTCCGCGGCAGGCGCAGGTGACCTCCAGCTGATGCTGCGGTACCCGGACGGATCCCTGGCGACCATCACGTACGCCACGGACGGCCACGCGCGCTTCCCGAAGGAGACCCTCGATCTCCTCGGGGGTGAGCGAAGTGCACGCCTGGACAACTTCACCAAGGCCACCGTGTGGAGCGTCAGCGGGAAGGACTCCTCGCGCTCGTTGCTGACCCAGGACAAGGGCCAGCGGCGGATGCTCGAGCAGTTCGTCGCGGCTGTGCGGCACGGCACCGCGATGCCCATCTCGATCCCCTCCCTGATCGCGACGACCCGCGCGACCCTGAAGGCCCGGGAGAGCCTGTCCACGGGAGGGTGGGTGTCCCTGTGACGAGGAGTCCGGTCTGGTACGCCCGACGTCTCAGCCGCATGTCCGCGGCCGAGGTCGCTGGGTCGCGGTCTCGACCGCGGCCGACAGCTCGCCTGGGCGAGGACGCGCGTGCCGGTCGGGACGATGGGTGACGCACCACCCACCGTGGTGGATCGCCGGTTCGGGCCGACGGTTCCGGACCCTGCGCGGAGCCGGGTCCGAGGACGACGCGGCCACGGCGGTCATCCGGGCTGCCGACGCCCTGCTCGAGGGACGCTGGTCCGTGCTGGGGATCGAGCGCGTCGACGTCCTCGACCCGGACTGGTTCTGGGACCCCGTCACCGGGCGGCGGGCACCCCAGGACCAGCTGTGCTTCTCCATCGACCATCGGGACGAGGCCGTCACGGGCAACGTCAAGTCGGTCTGGGAGCTCTCGCGCCATCACCACCTGACCGTCCTGGCCAGCGCCTTCTGGTTGACCGGCGACGACAAGTACGCCGAGGTGGTCGCCGCGCAGCTGCGGTCCTGGTGGAGAGCCAACCCCTTCCTCTCGGGGGTCCACTGGACGAGCGGGATCGAGCTGGGCGTGCGGCTGGTCAGCTGGGTGTGGATCCGTCGGCTGCTCGACGGCTGGAGCGGCGCGGTCTCCCTGTTCGAGGACGACCCGTGGGCGCTGCGCCAGATCTGGTGGCACCAGCGCTTCCTGGCCGCCTTCCCCAGCCGGGGATCGTCGGCGAACAACCACGCCGTGGCCGAAGCGTGTGGCCAGCTGGTCGCGGCCTGCGCCTTTCCCTGGTTCGACGAGAGTGACCGGTGGCGCGAGGATGCCGGTCGACGGCTGACGAACGTCCTGCGGGCCAACACCTTCGACAGTGGCGTGAACCGCGAGCTCGCCTCCGACTACCACCGGTTCGTCGCCGAGCTGGGGCTGGTCGCCCTCGCCGAGGCGAACGCGTGCGGGCATCGGTTGCCCCGCGGCCTCTCCGAGCTGCTGACGGCGTCACTGGACGCGGCGGCGGCCCTGCTCGACGGGTCGGGACGACCGCCCCGGCAGGGCGACGGGGACGAGGGCCGCGCCCTGGTCATCGACGACCCCGACCGGGACCCCTGGCAGCTGCTGCTGGCCGAGGGGGCGGGTGTTCTCGGTGCCCTGCCCTGGTGGCCGGATCGGGGATCCAGCGTGATCGAGGCGGCTCTCGCTGACCTCGGACCGGTCGTCGACACGACCTCCGACCGACCGCTGGTCGCTCCCACGCACTTCGACGACGCGGGCATCGCGCTGCTGAAGACGCGGTCCCCCGGCGGACCGGAGCTGTGGGTCCGCTGCGACGGCGGGCCCCACGGCTCCTTGTCCATCGCGGCCCATGCCCATGCGGATGCGCTCTCGGTCGAGCTCAGGTGCGACGGGGTGGAGCTGCTGGTCGATCCCGGGACGTACTGCTACCACGGTGAGCCCGAGTGGCGTGAGTACTTCCGGTCGACCTTGGCCCACAACACCCTCGAGATCGACGGCGAGAGCCAGTCCGTGGCGGCGGGGCCGTTCATGTGGTCCCGCCATGCCGTGACCGAGCCGCTCTCGCCGGCGCGAGGGGCCGGGGACGTCCAGACGTGGGGCGCCCGGCACCTGGGCTACACCCGCCTGGGGCCCGGGCTGGTGCACGCGCGCACCGTCAGGGTCGACGGGACCCGACACCGGGTCACCATCGAGGACACCGTGAGCCACGGTGCTGGACATCGAGGCCGCCTCGCCTTCCACCTGGGGCCCGAGGTGTCGGCGTCCCTGGACGGCGCGGTGGTCGAGCTCACGTGGCCTTCCGGCGACTCCGAGAGCAGGGCTCGGCTGCTGCTCCCGCCGACCCTCCGGTGGTCGGCCCACCGCGGCGATCTCGACCCCATCGTCGGGTGGTACTCGCCGCGCTTCGGGGTGCGCACCCCGATCACGACGCTGCTGGGGGTGGGCGACCTGTCGGACGGTCTCGCCCTCCGCACGGAGCTCGTGCTCACCTCGTCGCCCTCGTTCTCCCTCGCCTACGAGCCGGCGAGGACGCTCGAGCCGGCCGAGGAGGTCGCGAGGGTCGGCCATGGCTGAACAACGGCTCGACGGGCGCTCCGTGCTCCAGACGCTCCACCGGCACCGACGAGTGCTGGTGATCGCAGCCGTGCTGGGTGAGGTCGCCGGGCTCGCGTTCCTCCTGGCGAGGCCGCCGGGGTACCAGCAGCACGAGCATGGTGCTCCTCGCCCCCGAGACGAGCAACGGTCAGCCGGCCGACGCGCGGGACATGGACACCGAGATCCGCGTCGCGAGCAGCGGCGTGGTCCTGGACCCGGTGCGCGAGGCCCAGGAGCCCCGCCTCTCGCGGCGCGAGCTCGATGGCCGGCTCGAGATCACGTCGCCCACCACCGACGTCATCGCGATCCGCGCGAGGGGCCCCTCCGCAGCCGCCGCGAAGGGCTGGCGGCGGCCGTCGCCGACTCGCTGGTGGACTACCAGACCAAGACCACGAGCTCCTTGTCGAGGGCCCAGCAGGAATTGATCCAGGACCGTCGCGACGGCCATCGAGGCGACCCTCGCCACCGTGGAGTCGGAGATCGACAAGACGACCGACCGGCTCGCGGCGCTCGACCCGGCCCTGCCGCAGGCCAAGGCCGACGCCACCGTGCTGTCCCAGCTCACGGCGCGAGCAAGCCGAGCTGGTGCTGCAGCTCAACGCGCTGGAGAGCGAAGCCGCCGGCGAGGCCGTGGGCGACGGCGCCACGATCCTGGAGGCCGCCCTGCCCGCGGAACGGCCCCACCTGGTCGCGTGGTACGTGCTCGCGGTGCTCCTCGGCGGCTCTCGTGAGCGTCGGCATCGCCTGCCGTGATCGTCGTGACCCTCAGCCGTCGGGACCCGCGGTTGCTCAGCCGCGACGCCATCGCCGATGCCTTGGGGCGCCCGGTGCTGGCCTCCGTTGCCTGCCATCCCCGGACGCGACCCCGCCGGGTGGAAAGCCCTGCTCACCGGGTACGTCGCCGGGCCCGAGGCGGATCTGGCGCTGCGCCAGACCCTGCTCACCGTCGGCGTCGAACCCGGGCGCGTGGCGAGCAGATCCCGCCCGGCTCACGGTCGTGACGCTGTCGGACGACCCAGGCGGGCTCGCCGTCGGCCCCCAGCTGGCGGCCCACGCGGCCGGCCTGGGGGTGCGGACCCGTCTGGTGGTGCTCGCCGGCCATCCCGTCCTCCGCGCCGGCCTCGAGGCGGCCTGCTCGACCGAGGACCGCGAGCTTCCGGTCCGCCCCGACCTGTACGTCGACACGAGGCTGCGCAGGACGCCCGGCGTCGAGCTCACGGTGATCCAGGTGACCGTCGACCGCAACGACCCGGACAGCCTGAGCCAGCGGCTGGGTCCGCGCGTGCTGATCGCTGTCTCGGCGGGGACGGCCACCCCGCGAGAGCTCGCTCAGGTCGCGGTGTGGACCTACAACAGGGGTGGCCGCGTGATGGGGGCCGTGGTGGCCAATCCCGAGGCGCTGGACCGCACGTCCGGTCGCCTCCTGCACCCCGAGCGGGTCCAGCAGGTGCCGCTGCCGGCCCGGATGACCGGATCCGCCTCCGACAAGTCCACAGGCCCGACCAGGACCAGGGGGATCTCGTGAACATCTGGAACGTCGAGGGCACGGACCCGGATCCCACCGCGATCACCGGGCCACAGCCGACCCTGGTGACGCTGCACTTCCTCCGCAACGCGCTGCGCCGCCGCTGGCCCGTCTGGGCGACCGCGGCACTCCTCGGGGTGCTGCTGGCATCGGGGTGGGCCTGGCACGCGCAGTCCACCTCGCGGGCCACGGTGACCCTGCTCCTCGCCCACGACCCCGCCGTCGACGCCGGGACCGCGATGGCCACCGACGTGAACCTCCTGGACACCCGCGCCGTGGCGCTGGCGGTCATCCAGCAGGCAGGGGCTGGACATGACGTCCGCGGAGTTCCGGGGTGGCGTCACGGCGGTGCCGCTGACCTCCCTGCTGCTGCAGCTGGAGGTGCAGGCTCCGGACGGCGAGGCCGCGAAGAGCCGAGCCGGCGCCCTGGCCGACGAGTTCCTGGACTTCCGGGGTGAGCAGCTGGAGAAGCAGGCCGACGCGGTGATCGAGGGCTACCAGAACCGCATCGCCACCATGCAGGAGCAGATGGAGACTCCTGACCTGCGCAGTACGAAGACCCTGTGCGTGGGGACGGCCTGGAGCAGAGCGAAGCGGCGACGTGTTCGACCGAGCGCTCGCGCATCTTGGGGCAGGTGTCGCTGCTGCAGCAGACGATCGAGGACACCTCCCTGAACGCCGGGTCCATCGTCGCGGCCAGCAACGTGGTCGATCCCCCAGAGGTGAAGCCCACGTCCATGATCACGGCCTACTTCCTCCCGATCGCCACCGGCCTGATCGGCGGCCTGGTGATCGGGCGCCGGCTGGGTGCTGGCCGGCGCCCTGACCTCGGACCGGCTCCGGCGACGCGACGAGGTGGCCCTCGCCCTGGCGGCCCCCGTTCGCTTCAGCGTCGGGCGACTTCACCGGCCGTGCGTGGTGGCTGCTGGGACGACAGGCGCGACAGCGTGATGTCGCCGCGCTCGTCGACGGCCTCAGTCGCCATGATCGATGTCGGACGCCCGGCAGTCCCGACTCGCCATCGCGACGGTCGACGACACCAAGGACGCGGCGGTCGTCCTGATGAGGTTGGCTCGCCGGTGTGCGGACCGGGGGCTCAACGTCTGCGCGGTCGACCTGAGCCCGGACGGGCAGCTGGAGCCGCTGGTGGCCGAGGCTCGAGACCCGGAGCCTCTCGCCGACCGTGGTCACGTGGACCTGGTCAGGCGACGCGGCGTCACCAGACTCGCGCCCGGTCAGCCCGGCGGCTGGTCGGAGAAGCTGTCCCGTTCCGGAGGCGGCCGGCAAGCGGGCACAGGTCGTCCTGACGCTCGTCCGGGTCGACGCCGGGACCACGCTGGACTCGTTGACCAGCTGGTCGCACGACGCCGTCCTCTTCGTGGCCACGGGCGGGTCGAGCGCCGAGCGCCTGCGCACCGTGTCCGAGCAGTTCCGAGCCTCGGGCGTGAACCTGCGGTTCGCCGTCCTGGTGGGCGCGGACGCGACCGACGTCAGCTCGGGACGCGAGACGCCCGCCCGGATAGACGGAGGCGCCGGCCGGGGCACCGCGTCGTGACCGCGATGCCGGTTCGCCACGACGGCAGAGTCGCTCCCGCGCTCCGGTCGAGCGACGCACGGGCAGGTTCCGCTCCTGGTCCTCGGGGCGTGGGCGGCTCTGCTGCTCAACGTCCTTCCCTTCTCGGACCTGCCGACTCCTCGTCCGCATCCCCGCGACCGTGGGGCGGATGCTCACCCAAGGCACCCTGCCGCTCGCGTTGGTACTGGCCCTCGCGGCCAACCCCCGCGGGATCGTGCGGCGCAGCGTCTTCCTCGGCATCGCTGTCGGTGCTCGCCGTGGTCACGCTGATGGTCAGCCTCCACAACGAGTTCCCGGTGGGCTCGGTCTACCGTGTCGGTCCGGCTGGTTGGCTTCGTGCTCGGTGCTGTGGCTCTTGACGTGCTGGTGGGGGCGCTCCGACATGCTCCTCCTGCGCTGCCACCTCCGTTGCGTGTGGTTCATCCTGGTCACCGTGCTGCTCGGCGCGGTCGTCAACCCTGGCAACGCGTTCGCCTTCGATGGTCGGCTGAGCGGTGCCCTCTGGCCCATCCCGGCGACCCAGGTGGGCCACTACGCGGCCGTGGCAACGGGCAGCGCCATGGTGCTCTGGTTGTGCCGGGTGATCCCCGGTCGCTGGGCACTCGCGGGCATCGCGGTCGGCGGCCCCCTGCTGGCGCTCACGCACACCCGCACCGCCGTCCTGGCGATGTTCGTCGGCGTGCTCATCGCCGGCGCCAGTCTCTTCTTCGGGCACGTCCGCGTGCGACGCACCTCCGCACTCGGTGCGGCACTGATCGTCCTGGTCGTGTCGGTGTTCACGCGCGAGCTGACCTCCTGGGCCGTGCGCGGCCAGGACACCGATGACATCGGCCAGCTGACGGGTCGCACCAAGGTCTGGTCCGCGGTCTTCGCCGAACCGCGCACCGAGGTCGAGCGGATCTTCGGCTCCGGGCTCTCGGACCAGTCGTTCGGGGGGCTGGCCATCGACAGCGACTGGGTGTCGGCGTACGTCGACCAGGGCTGGTTCGGCGTGGCGCTCCATGGCGCTCTCGTGCTGGTGCTGCTGATGATGGCGACGCTTCACGAACGCGGTCCGCAGCGGGCGATGGCCCTGTTCCTCGTGGTCTACGAGCTCGTGGCGTCGGTCACCGAGACGACCCTCGTCTCACCGTCCCCGTACCTGCTGGAGCTGGCCGTGGCGGCGTCGCTGCTGTCCCGTCTCCCGTCCTGGCGGCTGGGGTGACTGCGGGCGGGGTCGGTCGGCTGGTGGCCACGGTCCGACGACTGGGTTGGGGGGTGGCCGACCAAGGGGTCTCCAGCCTGAGCAACTTCGCCCTGGGCGTCGTGGCCGCCAAGTCGCTGGACCCCGCCGGGTTCGGGGCGTTCACCCTGGCCTACCTCACGTATGCCTTCGTCCTGAGCGCCGCGCGGGGACCGTCGACGGACCCGCTGATGGTCCGCTTCAGCTACGCGGAGCCGACCGTCTGGCGACGGCGGTGGCGGCCTCGAGCGCGACGGCCATGGCCGGCGGCGTCATCGCCGGCGCTCTCTGCGTGCTGGCCGGCCTCCTGCTGCCCGGAGACCTGGGTGGCGCGTTCCTCGCCCTGGGCGTGGGCCTCCCGGGCCTGATGCTCCAGGACAGCTACCGGTTCGCGTTCTTCTCGGCAGGCAGGGGCGAGATGGCCTTCGATCAACGACGCCTTCTGGGGCGTGATGATGCTCGCGACGCTCTGGCGCTGGTGAAGACCGACCGGGCCGACGTCGTCAGCTGCGTCCTCGCGTTCGGAGCCACCGCCACGCTGGCGGCCGGGCTGGGCTGTCGTCCAGTGCCGGGTGTCACCCCGGCCCCAGGCGGTGGTGGCGTGGCTGCGGGACCACCGCGACCTCGGGGCTCGCTACCTGCTGGAGAATGTGCAGCATCGGCGCCTCACGTCACCTCCGCATGGTGGCAGTGGGCGCCATCGCCGGCCTGGCCGCGGTCGGCGAGATCCGGGGCGCGGAGATCCTGATGGGCCCGATCCTCATCCTGGTCAGTGGGGTGAGCCAGGTCGCGGTTCCCGAGCGTGGCCGCCGTGGCCGCGCGGTCCGCCAAGCGGGTCAGCCGGTTCTGCGCCTGGCTGGGAGCCGTCCAGGCGTCGTGCGCCCTGGTGTGGGCCGTCGTCATCGCCGTGCTACTCCCGCGCGGAGTCGGTGACCTGCTGATCGGTGACCTCTGGGAGGCGGCCGCCGCCCTGCTGCTCCCGGTCGGCCGCGCTCGTCGTCATCGGCTGTTTCGAGGTGGCGGCGGCCGCAGGGGTCCGAGCGCTCGCTGCGTCCCGACGCAGCCTGGCCGCGCAGCTGATCGAGCGCGGGCATCTACCTGGTGCTCGGAACGGCCGGAGCGGCACTGGACGGCGCTCGCGGCGCCTGCTGGGGCGCCGCGGCGGCCGCGCTCGTCGCCTCGGTGCTGTGGTGGGTCCAGCTGTCCGCGAGCCATCACCGAGCACCGGGCCTCGCCGGTTGCGTCACCTCGTGACCCGTCGGGCGACGAGGTCGCAGCCGGCTCGCCCACGCCAGGACAGCCACGGCGATCAGAACCCCACCGAGGACGTCGGTGAGCCAGTGGGCGGCGGTCAGGAGCAGCGCCGCAGCCATCACCGAGCCGGCGACCGCCACGAGCCACCACGCCAGCCGTGACCACCACGGCGCCTCGGCGTGGAGGGCGAGCGCGATCGCGCCCAGGCAGACCAGCAGCGCCACGATGTGACCGGAGGGGTAGGCCCCGCCGATGCCCGACATGTCGTGGTGGGGGTCGGGCCGGGCGACCAGGACCTTGACCAGCAGGGTCACCGCCGTCGCCGCGACGGCCACGGCTCCGGTGAACACCAGCGGCCGTGGCGACCTCGCCCGGATGGACAAGACGGTGCCGACGACCGCGAGCACGGCGAACATGCGGACCGGCTGCAGCAGGTCGATGACCGGGCGGGTGAGGTTCTGCTCGGGGCCCCAGCCGTCATCGGGACGGAGCAGGTCCCGGGTGGCGACGTCGAGGGCGTCGGTGCTCCCGGCGAGCACCAGGACCGTGAGCACGACGAACGCGGCACCGCACGCGACGGCGATGCGAGACGTCGGCCAACGCACGCCCGAGGGGCTCCTGCTCACCCGCGGATTCCTGCGAGCCGATCGGCGAGCTCGCCCAGCGGCGGTGCCGTGCGGTCCTTCTCCGACATGTCCGTCACCGGCAACGGCCACGGGATCGCGAGCTCGGCGTCGTCGTAGGCGATGGTGAGGTCCTCGGAGGGGTCGTGCAGCCGGTTGATGCGGTAGAAGGTGTCGGCCGGCTCGGAGAGCGACTGGAAGCCGTGCGCGCACCCGGCCGGGATGAAGATGGACTGCTGCGACTCCCCGTCGAGGTCGAAGGACAACCACGTCCGGTAGGTCGGGGACCCCGGACGGAGGTCGACGACGACGTCGAAGATCGCGCCGTGGGAGCAGCGCACCAGCTTCCCCTCGCCGTCGCCGGTGCGCACGTGCAGACCCCGGACCGCACCCCGTCGGGTGCGCGACTGGCTGTCCTGGACGAAGGACGAGGGGTCGATGCCGGCCGCGCTCGCGACCTGGTGGTCGAAGGTCCTCGTGAACCACCCACGACTGTCGCGGTGCGGCTCCGGGCGGAAGTGGACCAGCCCCGGGATCGAGGTGTTCTCAGCCCTCATCGTCGTGCTCCTCTTTCATCAATTTGTGTGAGTCAGGCCATCGAGCGATGTGGAACCATCCTCTGCCAGGGGGGTAAAGCATGGCATCAAATGTGTGCCGGCTCTGTGGGTCGGACTTGTCCAGGACGTTCGTGGATCTCGGGATGTCGCCGCCGTGCGAGACCTATCTCGTGGCCGACCAGCTCGACGAGCCGGAGACCTTCTACCCGTTGCACGTGCGGGTCTGCTCGTCGTGCCTGCTGGTCCAGCTGCCCGCCTACATCCCGGCGGAGGACATCTTCAGCCACTACGCGTACTTCTCCTCCTTCAGCGACAGCTGGGTGGAGCACGCGGAGCGCTTCGTCGAGCAGGCGGTCGCGAGACTCGGGCTCGGCGACGACTCGTTCGTCGTGGAGGTGGCCAGCAACGACGGCTACCTCCTGCAGCACGCGGTCAAGCGCGGCATCCGCTCGCTCGGCATCGAGCCGGCCGAGAACGTCGCGGACGCCGCACGGGTGCGCGGCGTGCCGACCGAGGTGCGGTTCCTGGGCGAGGACGTCGGTGCGGCGGTGGCCCGGGAGCACGGCCCCGCGGACCTCGTGGTGGCCAACAACGTCTTCGCCCACGTGCCGGACATCGTGGACTTCACCAAGGGCCTGCGCGCCCTCGTCGCCGACGACGGGTACGTCTCGATCGAGATCCCGCACCTGCTGCGGCTCATCGAGCGCAACGAGTACGACACCATCTACCACGAGCACTACTCCTACCTCTCGCTGCTGACCACCCAGCGGGTGCTGGCGACCGGCGGGCTGCAGGTGGTCGACGTGGAGGAGCTCGACACCCACGGCGGTTCGCTGCGGACCTGGTCCCGCCCGATCGAGTGGCCGCGGCCCCCAGCCCGGCCGTCGAGTCGGTGCTGGCCGCGGAGCGTGCCGCCGGGCTCGACACCCTCGACGGGCACGCGGGCTTCGCCACCTCGGTCGCCCAGGTGCGCAACGACCTCCTCGAGTTCCTCATCGGGTGTCAGCGACGGGGTGAGCGAGTCGTCGCGTACGGCGCGCCCGGCAAGGGCAACACCCTGCTGAACCACTGCGGCATCCGCGCGGACCTCGTCGAGTTCAGCGTCGACCGGAACCCGTTCAAGCACGGCAGGTTCCTCCCGGGGACCCACATCCCGATCCAACCGGTGGAGGCGCTCGAGGCCGCCAAGCCGGACTACGTGCTGATCATGCCGTGGAACCTGCGAGCCGAGATCAGCGCACAGCTCGAGTACGTCCGGTCGTGGGGTTGTCGTCTCGTGGTCGCCCTGCCCCGGCTGGAGATCTTCTAGGCATCGAGGGGGAGTCAGGCATGAAGGTGGTCTTGTTCTGCGGCGGGTTGGGCATGCGGATGCGCGGGGACAACCAGTCCCCCTGCCGAAGCCGATGATGCCGATCGGCAGCAGGCCGGTCCTGTGGCACGTGATGCGCTACTACGCACACTTCGGCCACACGGAGTTCGTCCTCTGCCTCGGATACGGCGCCCAGGCGGTGAAGGACTACTTCCTGGACTACCGCGAGACAGCCTCCAACGACTTCGTGCTGACGAAGGGCGGCGTCCACGTGGAGATGCTGGGGACCGACATCAGCGACTGGACGATCACCTTCATCGACACCGGGATCGACACCGCCATCGGTGAGCGGCTCCGACGCGTCCGGCCGTACCTCGAGGACGACGAGTTCTTCCTGGCCAACTACGGGGACGTGCTCACCGATGCGCCGCTCAACGACCACATCGAGCAGTTCGCCGCCACGGACGCCGTCGCCCAGTTCCTCAGCGTCTCGCCGCAGGACTCGTTCCACGTCGTCAACTTCGACGAGGACGGCTACGTGACGGGGCTCGTCCCGGTGGCCGACATGTCCATGCGGATCAACGGGGGCTACTTCGTCCTCCGGCAGGGGATCTTCGACTACCTCGAGCAGGGCGACGACCTCGTCATGAACGGGTGCATCCGGGCCGCTGCGGACCATCGGCTGCGCGCCGTGAACTATGACGGCTTCTGGGCCCCGATGGACACCCTCAAGGAGCGGAACGCCCTGGAGCAGCTCTTCCGTCACGGCATCAGCCCCTGGGCCCTCTGGCGGGACCGCCCCGTCGAGCTGGGGCGGCCGATGCTGGCTCCGGTGGAGCCGCAGGACGTCGTCGGCGCGAACGGCTGCTGAGCGTCACTCCCTCGTGCTGCCGGCGTCCTGTCCGGCCGGGACGACCGCCAGGTCGACCACGAGACCTCGTTGCCCAGGTCCCGCTGCATCCAGTGCCCAGGGACCGACGTAGCGGTTGCCCGACCACACGTTGTCCTGGCGAGGGTGATGTTGTCCGGGACCACGTAGCCCTGGTACGGAGACCAGTCCGGGTAGGTGCCGTAGTTCGACACGAGCCCGCTGAAACCGCAGCCGGCGCTGCGTCGGCAGGAGCTGCCGATGGTGTCCGGTCGCAGCACGAAGAGGTTGTCCCGCACCCGCACGTGCTGTGACTTCCACCGGCAGTCGTCGATGTACGGCGCGGTGCCGATCAGGTCCGGGTCGCCGCACGCCTCGACCGTGGCCACCCCGGGGTTGACCAGCGTCGTGTAGCCCGTGCTGGAGTTGGCCGGCGAGCCGGCGAAGCGGTCGGAGTTCTCCCAGACGAACACGCCGGACCAGTTGTCGATGAACCGGTTGCCGCTGATGTCGAAGGTGTCGCTGTAGGTCGCGCCGGCCCGTGGGTCGCTGCCGGACTCCGAGATGTAGACGGCGGGGGTGGGGAAGCCGGTGTCCTCCGGCCCGGACACCCAGGCGTTGCCCTCGAACGTGTTGTTCGTGATCGCCGCGTTGTAGCTGGTCTCGTAGACGATGCCCTCGGCGTCGTTGCCACTCGATGTAGTTGCGGTCGAACAGGAAGCCGGTGTTGTTGGTGTCCGCCCACAGCCCGACGCCGCGGTTGTCGTGCACCCAGTTGCGAGTCACGCGGGCATCGGTCGTCTCCCAGAACTTGCCGCCGCCGGTGCACCCGCAGCCCGGCTGACGCCGCTCCCAGTCGTCGGTGTTGTTGCGGGCGATCTCGTTGCGACGCAGGACGACGTCGCGGACACCGTCGGGCTCGTACGCACTGAAGCCGTACTGTCCGTTGCGCAGCAGGCAGTTGAAGGTCGCGACCGTTCCGTCAGCGAGAAGGACCCCGGCGCCCGAGTTGTGCACGATCGTGTTGTGGGTGACGGTCCAGTCGTCCCCGCCGTCGTGGTTGACGACACCCTCGTTCGGCGGGCTGACGAAGTTCCGGATGGTCAGGTGGGCGATGGTGACGTCGGTCGCCTCCCCGCTGAACGCGTAGCGGTTGAGTCCTCGTCCGTCGAGCACCGCGCCCGGAGCACCGGTGATGGTCTGGCCTCCTCGCGGCGCCACCTGCTCGTACTCGCCGTCCCCGAGGTGGTGCTCGCCCGGCTCGAGCCAGAGCGTGGCCCCCGGGGGCGCGCTCAGCACGGCGCGCTTGAGGTTGGCCGACGTGCGGACGACGCGAGCACCGGCCGGAGGCGCGCTCGGTCCGGCCAACCCCTGGGAGCCGCAGATGCGCGCGGGAGGCTTCCGCGGCGCCGCGAGCGCCGGACGCAGCAGGTCGGCCGGAGCCGTCGACGAGTCGGAGGTGGGGGCCGAGTCGGACGCCTCCGCCGAGCCGGACTCGCCGCGAGTCTCCGCGGCGCGTTGCACGACCAGCGCCGAGGCGCCGACGACCAGCGCCAGCACCAACACAAGGATGCGGCGGCGGAACCGGCTCGCTGTCTGAACGAATGATCCGATGATGCGCCCCACCCTAGGCGCCGGTCGGAGGCCTCCCCCGGCCCACCGCGACGACCCCAATATCGAGTATGAACCCGCGTTCGCCCGAGGCGCTCCGCCGGCCTGCGGCACGCTCGGACGAGGACGCCAGCGGGGGCGACGTGGGCTGTGGGACACCTGGGTCTGTCGGCGACAGATCCCACGGGGTACTGCGTTTGGGGAAGCATTCGATGCAGCAAGCACGCGAGGACGAAGATCAGGCTCGACGCTCGCAGAGCGGTCAGCCGACATGAGCCGGGCGGGCGTCCTGCTGGACCGGGACGGCACGATCATCGTCGACCACGGCTACGTCGGCTCGGTCGAGCGGGTCGACTTCATCGACGGTGCCGTCGAGGCGATCGCGAGACTCAACGCCGCAGACGTGCCGGTCGCGGTCTGCACCAACCAGGCGGGTGTGGCCCGCGGCCTCTACTCGATCGAGGACATGGACCGCGTGCACGCCTACATGGCGAAGGTCCTGGCCGACGCGGGAGCGCACGTCGACGTGTGGCTGTTCTGCCCCTACCACCCGGACGGCACGGTCGAGCCGTTCGCCCGGGTCAGCGCCGACCGCAAGCCGATGCCGGGCATGGCGCATGGCGGCGGCGCAGATGCTCGACCTCGATCTCGGGTCGTCCTGGGTGGTGGGCGACAGCCTCTGCGACGTGGGACTCGCCCGGGCCGTCGGAGCGCACCCGCTGTACGTCGGCCCCGACGGCCACGCGACCGGTGCCGAGCAGGCGCCGACCTGGCGGCCGCCGTCGACCGCATCCTGCTGAGCCTCCGGTCGGAGCCGGTGGGACCGACGGTGGCCGCACCGGTGCCCACCTTCCCGTTCGTCCGGTACGACCGGCGGACGCGTTCGCGCACGACTACGGCACCGAGCTGGCGCGCGCCGTCGCGACCGTCGACCGCGCCCAGATCGCCGCCGCGGCCCAGGTGCTCAACGCGGCGCACGACCGTGACGGTGCGGTCTTCGCCTGCGGCAACGGCGGGTCGGCGTCGATCGCCAACCACCTGCAGTGCGACCACGTGAAGGGCGTCCGCACCGGCACCGACCTGCGCGCCCGGGTGCACAGCCTGAGCACCAACATCGAGCTGCTCAGCGCGATCGCCAACGACATCGGCTACGAGTCCGTCTTCGAGTACCAGCTCGAGTCCTACGCGCGACCCGGCGACGTCCTGGTCGCGGTGTCGTCGTCGGGCCGCTCGCCGAACATCGTGCGGGCGCTCGAGTGGGCGCAGGCCCACGGGATGCAGACCATCGCCCTGACCGGCTTCGCCGGCGGCCCGGCGCGCGAGCTGGCCGACGTCACCATCCACGTCGACTCGAGCAACTACGGCGTCGTCGAGGACGCGCACCAGGCCTGCATGCACCTGCTCGCGCAGTACGTCCGGCAGTCGAGGATGACCCCTGCCGCCGTCGCGGCGACGGTGTTCTGAAGCCATGCGCGTCGCGATCAACCTGCTGACCGACGACCCGGACCACCCGTCGGGCGCCCACTGGTTCTGGACCCGGATCATCCCCGAGATGGCGCCGCACCTGGCCGAGGACGAGGAGCTGCACCTGCTGGTCAGCCCGCGCAGCCGCGCCACGCACCAGGGCTACGGGCCGGCGTCCGCTACATCACCTTCCCGTGGTCGAACGAGCACCCCGAGCTGCGCACCCTGAGCGAGCACGCGTACACCCCGCTGCGGCTGCCGCTGAGCAGGATCGACGTCTTCAGCACCCTGATCGCCCCGGTCGTCAAGCCCGCGCCCTCCCTCGTGGTGCACTTCAAGACCATGCACGCCTACACCGCGCCGCAGTCGCTGCGCAGGTCGGTGCGGCTGTACCGACGGCTGAGCTACCCACGCACGGCTCGCGTGGCGGACGCGATCATCATCAACTCGGAGAGCCTGCGCGCCGAGGTCCAGCGCTACCTCGACGTCGACCCGGCGAAGCTGCGCCTGATCCCCGAGGCCGTCGACCACGACCTGTTCCACCCCGGTGACCCGGACGAGGCCCGTGCCGCGCCTCAAGGAGTACGGCGTCGACAGGCCCTTCGTGCTCTTCGTCTCCTCGCTGTGGCCCTACAAGAACTGCGACGGGCTGATCCGGGCCTTCGCGGCGGCACGCGCAGACCTCGACGGGCACCAGCTGGTGGTGGTGGGGCCCGGCCGCGACCGGCGTACGTCGCGGAGCTCACGCGCCTCGCCGAGGAGCTGGGCGTCGCCGACGACGTGGTCTGGGTGGGCGGGGTGCCGCTGGAGGAGACGGTGCACTTCTACCGGGCGGCCGACGTGTTCGTGTACCCGTCGTTCAACGAGACCTTCGGCCTGCCGCTCCTCGAGGCGATGGCCTGCGGCTGCCCGGTCGTCACCTCGGACACCAGCGCGATGCCCGAGACGGCCGGCGGCGCCGCGCTGCTCGCCGACCCGCACGACCCCGCGTCGATCGCCGCCGCCATCGTCGAGCCTGCGGGTCCGACGAGGCCGAGCTGCGCCGGCGCGGTCCGCGAGCGGGCCGCGGAGTTCACCTGGGCGGCGACCGCTCAGCGCACGCTGGAGGTCTACCGGGAGGTGCACCGCGCGAGGAGGGACCGCCGATGAGGATCCTGGTCACCGGCGGAGCGGGGTTCATCGGCTCCCACACCTGCGACCGGCTGGTCGCGCTGGGCCACGAGGTCATCGTGCTCGACGCGCTGACCGCCCCGGTCCACCGCGACCGCAAGCCGAGCTACCTGACCCCCGGCGCCGAGCTCTTCGTCGGCGACGTCCGCAACCGCGACCTGCTGGCGAACCTGCTGCGCCGGTCGGACGCGGTCTACCACTTCGCCGCCTACCAGGACTACCTGACCGACTTCGCCCGGTTCACCGACGTCAACGTGACCTCGACGGCGCTGATCTACGAGATCGCCGTGGCCGAGGGGCTCGACCTGGCCCGCGTCGTCGTCGCCTCGTCCCAGTCGGCGATGGGCGAGGGGCTCTACCGCTGCGCCGAGCACGGGGAGCAGACGCCGACCGATGCGCCCCGAGGCGGCGCTGGCCCGACGCCGCTGGGACCTCGTGTGCCCGGTGTGCGAGGGGCCGCTGGAGCTGCAGCGCACGCCCGAGACGCATCTCGAACCCGCAGAACGCGTACGGCATGTCGAAGTTCGGCGAGGAGATGGTCGCGATCAACCTGGGCCGCCGCTACGGCATCCCGACCGTCGCGCTGCGCTACAGCATCGTGCAGGGCCCGCGGCAGTCGGTCTACAACGCCTACTCCGGCGCGTGCCGGATCTTCAACCTGCACTACCTGCTGGGCAGCGCGCCGGCGCTGTACGAGGACGGGGCGATGATCCGCGACTACGTCAACATCCACGACGTCGTCGACGCCAACGTGCTGGCGCTGACCGACGACCGCGCCGTCGGGCGCGTGTTCAACGTCGGCGGCGGGACGGGCTACACCACCGCGGAGTTCGCCGACATCGTCCGCGACCAGTACGGCTCCTACGCCTCCGGCCGGGTCAGCGGGGAGTACCGCTTCGGCGACACCCGGCACATCCTCTCCGACATCGGCGCCCTGTGCAGCTCGGCTGGTCGCCGCAGCGCACCCCGGCCGACTCGGTCGCCGAGTACGCCGCCTGGCTCGAGGGCATGCCCGGTCTGGACCGCGTCCTCGCCGAGGCGGACGCCAAGATGCGGGCGCTGGGCGTCGTCCGCAGGGCCGACGGGTGAAGGCCTTCCTGCTCGCCGCCGGCCTCGGCACCCGGCTGCGCCCGCTCACCGACCACACGCCGAAGTGCCTGGTCGAGGTGGGCGGCCGGCCGCTGCTCGACATCTGGCTGGACGCGCTCGCCGACGGCGGCGTCGACGAGGTGCTGGTCAACGCGCACCACCTCGCGGACCAGGTGCAGGCCCACGTCGCGCGGCGGGCCGGTGGCCCGCGGGTGCACCTCGTGCACGAGCCGGAGCTGCTGGGCAGCGCGGGCACGCTGGTGGCCAACCGGGACTTCGTGGCGCGAGGACATGTTCCTGGCGATCAACGCCGACAACCTCACCGACTTCGACCTCGGCGTGCTCGTCGAGGCGCACCGCGACGGCGGTCGGCCCGCGACGCTGGCCATCTTCCGGACCCCGCGCCCGACGCAGTGCGGCATCGTCGAGGTGCAGGACGGCCTGGTGGTCGGCTTCGAGGAGAAGCCGGCGCACCCGCGGAGCGACCTCGCCAACGCCGGGATGTACGCCTTCGAGCCCGAGGTGATCGACCTCATCGACGCTGCGACGCCCGCCGACATCGGCTTCCACCTGCTCCCGCGCCTCGTGGGCCGGGCCCGGGCGGTCGACATCGGCGACGCCTACTTCATCGACATCGGCACCCCCGAGGCGCTCGAGCGCGCGCCGCGACTGGACAGGAGGTGGAGCACGGTGATCATCACCCAGACCCCGCTCCGGGTCGGCCTCGTCGGCGGCGGCACCGACCTGCCCGGCTACTACCGCGAGCACGGCGGCCGGGTCCTCAACGCCGCCATCGACAAGTACGTCTACGTGATCGTCAAGCAGCGCTTCGACGACGACATCTACGTCAACTACTCCCAGAAGGAGATCGTCTCCCGGGTCGAGGACATCGAGCACGAGCTGGTCCGCGAGGCGATGCACATGGCCGGCGTCCGCGGCGGCGTCGAGATCACCACGCTGGCCGACATCCCCTCGGCCGGTTCGGGCCTGGGCTCCTCGTCGGCGGTGACCGTCGGCCTGCTGCACGCGCTGTTCGCCTACGAGGGGCGGCAGGTGTCGGCCGAGGAGCTCGCCGAGCGGGCGTGCACCATCGAGATCGACCGCTGCCGGAAGCCGATCGGCAAGCAGGACCAGTACGCCGCGGCGTACGGCGGGATCTGCGACCTCCGCTTCGGCCCCGGCGACCGGGTCGACGTCGACCAGATCCGACTGCCGTCCCGGCCCACCGGCGGCTGCAGGGCGAGCTGCTGCTCTTCTACACCGGGATCACCCGCAGCGCGGACACGATCCTCGAGGAGCAGTCGGCGAACATCGCCGACCGGCTGGCGCAGCTGAAGCCCTGCGGGACCTCGCGGGCGAGGCGGCCGACGGGCTGCGCGGCGGCGACACCAGCGCGTCGGCGCGGCGCTGGGCAAGAGCTGGGAGGCCAAGCGGGCCCTGGCCTCCGGGGTGTCGAACGCGCCGCTCGACGAGGCGGTCGCGCAGGCTCTGACGGCGGGCGCGACCGGCGCCAAGGTCACCGGCGCCGGCGGCGGCGGGTTCCTGCTGGTCACCTGCCCGCTGGAGCACCAGGCCGCGGTGCGGGACGCGCTGGGGGAGATGAAGGAGCTGCCGATCAAGATCGACCCGCACGGCTCGCGGGTCATCTTCAACGTGCACCGCGACATCTGGGGCTGACCGGTCACGACTCCAGGTACTTCGCCAGGTCCTCGAGCTGTCGCGCCACCTCGGTCGCGTGCCCGCGGTTGGCCGCCGCCAGCGTCTCGGTGAGCTCGTCCCGGCGCCGGTCCAGCTCGCGGACCTGGGCGGCGAGACGGTCCTCGTCGATGCGGTCGGCGGGCTGGCAGAACGCCGCCAGGCCCATGCCCGCCATCAGCTCGTCGTTCTTGCCGGCATAGCTCAGCGAGACCGTGGGGAGTCCGAGCTTCAGGGCGCAGAGCACGTTGTGGTAGCGCGAGGCCACGACCAGGTCGACGCGGGACATGACGTCCATCAGCTCGGCCAGCGACCCGACGACCTCGGCGGAGACCCGGTCACCCGCGTCGGGTCTGTCCTCCAAGGCTCGGTCGCGGATCCGCCTCAGCACCTCCTCGTCCTCCCGGTCACCGGTGAACAGCCGGACCGTCCAACCGTCGGCCAGGAGCAGCCCCAGGAGGCGTTCGACCGCTCCCCGGTATGCCTCGTGCAGCTCGTCGGCCCGGTGGCGGTCCCCACTGGCGCCTCGGTAGTTCATGACACCGATGCCCACGACCCGCGAGTCCGCAGGCAGCATCGCCGGCGTCTCCAGGCCGAACGCGAGGTCGGTGTAGACCTCGTCGTGGCGGACGTCGATCCCCATGTCCCGCACGGTCCGCCGCGAGAGCTCGTCACGGTAGGACCTGTAGTGCGCCGAGCGCGCGGCGGCGGCGAGCACGCGGTACGCCGCCTCGGTGGGGCGTGCGTCGGCGCCGACACTCACCAGCGCCAGTCGGGTGCCCGAGCCGCGACAGGCCAGGCCGAGCGCCAGCAGGCTGTACGGGAGGGCCCACGGGCGCGTGGGCGTCGTGGTCTCGAGCACTCCGGCACCCGGGACCACCACCACGTCGAGCCCGCGCACCCACGACAGGGTCCGGAACGGGTCGAGCAACCGGCCCACCACCTTGAGCACCGGGCCCGGCACGCGGGCGAGCCGGTCGGCGTGCGCCTCGTACCACTGGAGGGGCACGCTCGGCGCGCCGTAGCGGAGCTGGAGAGCGCCCGGGTCCATGGCCATGAAGCCGAGGCTCGCGTCGGGGAAGCGGTCCCGCAGGTCCGAGAGCACCACCTCGAGGGAGCCGTCGTTGCCCCAGTTGCCCGAGCCGAGGATCCCGAAGAACCCGATCCGCAGCGGCGCCGCGGACGGGGCTCGGCCGCGCCGTCGGACCACGGTCACCGCCCCACGAGTCGGCGGGACCGGCCGGCGAGCCACCCGACCAGGTGGCCCAGGCAGCGCAGCCGGTCCGTGGTGGAGAGCGGGGCGCGCCGGATCGCCTCGACGTACCCGAGGAGGTACTCGGCGTACAACCGCGCCGCCGACTGGCCGGCGCGGCGCGGGTCCATCCGTGCGCACCGCTCCTGGACGGTGCTGGCGCGGTCACCGCGCGGGGTGGTCGCGACGGAAGTACAGGACCTCGGGCACCTGCTGGAACGGCCCGTGCAGCGCCATCCGGCGACGAACGGTCGCCCGGGGTTGTGGAAGCTGTCGCAGGGACGCACCTTCCGCAGCACGTCCGCGCGGATGACGCCGTACTCGTCGTCACCGCCCTCGGTGACCAGCAGGCTCTTGAAGCGGGTCGGGGCCGAGGGCGAGTCGGTCGCCATCGTGTAGTCGTACGGCGTCACCAGCTCGCCGTCGCCGTCGACGATCGCCATGCCGGCATGGCTCAGCACCGCCTCGGGATGGCGGTCCAGCGCCTCGACGCATCGTTCGACGAGCTCGGGACCGTAGAGGTCGTCATGGGCGGCCCACTTGAAGAGCTCGCCGCGGGCCTGTCGGAAGACGAAGTCCTGGTTCGGCGAGCCACCGATGTTCCGCGGCTGTCGCAGGTAGCGGATCCGCGGGTCAGCAGCGGCGTACTGGCGGCAGATCTCCTCGGTGCGGTCGGTCGAGGCGTTGTCGGAGATGATCAGCTCGAAGTCGCGGTAGGTCTGCGACAGCAGCGCGTCGAGGGACTCCACGAGGTAGTTCTCCCCGTTGTAGACGGGCAGCCCGATGCTCACCCGCGGTTGTCCGGCCACTGTGCGCCCCGCCCCCCTCGTTCCTTGCACCCCCCAAGGCTGCTTCTCAGTCTAGGGAGCACCCGGGGCGCGACCGGTGTCCTCGTCGGGGCTTATGCCCTGGATAGGGGACCCGAGCGAAAGCCGACGGTGCGACCCGCATCGGTCCGTTAGCGTGGTCGCACCGATGAGTTGCGAGGGGGACGCATTGATCGCGTTGAGGGTGTCTGACGGTCCGTTGAAGGTCCTGTGCCTCGGCGCGCATCCCGACGACATCGAGATCGGCTGCGGGGGCGCCTTGCTGACGCTGGACCGGCGCGCGGACACGTCGGTGCTCCGGGGTGGTGTTGACCGGCGACGGCGGAACGCGGCCGCGAGGCGTGCGACTCCCTGCCCCGCTTCGTCCCCGGCGCCACGGGTCGACGTGCCTCGGGTCTTCCCGACGGCCGGCTTCCGGCCCACTGGGAAGAGGTCAAGCAAGCACTCGAGGACGTCGCGTCCCGCGGGCCGGCGGACGTGATCTTCGCGCCTCGCGCCGACGACGCCCACCAGGACCACCGGCTGCTCGGCAAGCTGGCCACGACCGTCTGGCGCGACGCACCTGATCCTCCACTACGAGATCCCCAAGTGGGACGGCGACCTCGCCACGCCCAGCCACTTCGTGGGCCTGGCCGAGGACTCGCGCGCCGGAAGGTCGCCCTGCTGAACGAGTGCTTCCCCACCCAAGTGGGCCGCGACTGGTGGGACGACGAGCTCTTCCTCGGGCTGATGCGGATGCGGGGCGTCGAGTCCCGAGCGCAGTACGCGGAGGGGTTCTTCGCGACCAAGGTCCTGCTGGACCTGACAGGGAGAGACGTGCCATGACTCAGCGCACTGATGCGGAGGACACCGCGGGCACTCGGCCCGGTTTCGCCCGCTCCGACGCCGCCCAGGCCCGCCTGCACGAGCTGGTCCCCGGAGGCAGCCACACCTACGCCCGGGGTTCGGACCAGTACCCCGAAGGGATGGCGCCCGTCCTGGTGCGCGGTGCGGGCGCCCGGGTCGAGGACCTCGACGGCAACGTCTACGTGGAGTACGGCATGGGGCTCCGCTCGGTGACCCTCGGGCACGGGTACGCGCCCGTGGTCGAGGCGGTCTCCCGGACGATCGCGCAGGGGACGAGCTTCAGCCGCCCCGCCGAGATCGAGCTGCGGGCGGCGGAGACCTTCCTGCGACAGGTGCCCGGCGCCGACATGGTGAAGTTCGCCAAGAACGGCTCCGACGCCACGACCGCGGCGGTCAAGCTGTCCCGCGCCGCCACCGGGAGGCGGTACGTCGCGATCTGCCGCACCCAGCCGTTCTTCTCCACCGACGACTGGTTCATCGGCACCACGCCGATGCGCGCGGGTGTCCTCGAGGAGGAGCACTGGACGGTCGGCTTCGACTACAACGACCTGGGCTCGCTGCAGGCGGTGCTGGCCGAGCACCCCGGCGACGTGGCGTGCGTCGTGCTCGAGGCCGCCACCGCCCTGGCAGAGCCGGACCCGGGCTTCCTCGAGGGGCTCCGTCGGCTGGCGGACGAGGACGGCTTCGTGCTCGTCTTCGACGAGATGATCACCGGGATGCGCTGGTCGCTGCACGGGGCACAGCACGTCTACGGCGTGACCCCCGACCTCTCGACGTGGGGCAAGGCCCTGGGCAACGGGTTCGCGGTGTCGGCGCTGGCCGGTCGCCGCGGCCTGATGGAGCTGGGCGGCCTGCGCACCGACGCCTCCCGGGTGTTCCTCCTGTCCACCACCCACGGCCCCGAGAGCGCCGGTCTGGCGGCGTACCTCGCGGTGGAGCAGGCCTACCGCGAGTGGGACGTGGTCGGCACGATGGAACGGCAGGGTCGCCGCCTCGCGGAGTGGGTCACCGAGGCGGTGGCGGACGCCGGACTGTCCGACTACGTCGAGGTGATGGGCCGACCGTCCTGCCAGGTGTTCGCCACCCGGGACCCGGACGGGCGCCCGTCCCAGCCGTACCGGACGCTGTTCCTCCAGGAGCTCATCCGCCACGGCGTGCTGGGCCAGTCCTTCGTGGTCTCCGCCGCCCACACCGACGCCGACCTCGAGGTCACCGTCGAGGCGGTCCGGGCCGCCCTGCCGGTCTATGGCCGCGCGATCGAGCAGGGCTCGGTCGACGGGCTGCTCGACGGCCGTCCGGTCGCGCCCGCCCTCCGGACCCATGCAGAGCCCAGGCGGTGGGGCTGACCATGCCGCCATCCAGAAGATCCCCGAGGGCGGAGGGGCC
Organism: uncultured Actinomycetota bacterium; assembly: GCA_963713255.1. GTDB lineage: Bacteria > Actinomycetota > Actinomycetes > Propionibacteriales > Nocardioidaceae > Nocardioides. The sequence continues at coordinate 132,326 of CAVQLC010000016.1, read as the reverse complement.
ACCACGGCCCTCCTGCTCGACGGCTCGAGCGAAGGAGCACCATGCGCGTTCTCGTCGACGGTGACCGCGGCTACATCGGCGCGGTTCTCGTCCCGCACTTCATCGCCGCCGGGCACGAGGTCGTGGGCCTCGACGCCGGGTGGTACGACGGCTGCGACTTCGGCCCGCAACCCGCGGGCTACGAGTCGCGCACGGGTGACATCCGCGACCAGACCCCGGACGACCTGACCGGGTTCGACGCGGTGGTGCACCTGGCTGCCATCTCCAACGACCCGGTCGGGCACCTGAACCCGGAGGCGACGTACTCGGTCAACGCCGAGGGCGCCTTCCACATGGCGCAGGTCGCCAAGGCTGCGGGCGTCCCACGATTCCTCTTCTCGTCCTCGTGCTCGCTGTACGGAGCCGCCGGCGACTCCGCGGTCACCGAGGAGAGCGCGCTGAACCCCGTCACGCCGTACGGCGAGAGCAAGATCCGCGCCGAGCGGGCCATCGCGCGCCTCGCCGACGACGACTTCAGCCCGACCTACCTGCGCAACGCGACGGCGTACGGCTCGTCGCCACGGCTTCGCGCCGACATCGTCGTCAACAACCTGTCGGGCACGGCCTTCACCCGCGGAGAGGTACGGCTCCAGAGCGACGGCAGCCCGTGGCGACCGCTGGTGCACGCCGAGGACATCGCCCGTGCCTTCCTCGCGACGCTCGAGGCGCCCCGTGAGGTCGTCCACGACCAGGCCTACAACGTCGGTCGGGACGAGGACGTCGTCCAGGTCCGCGACATCGCGCTGATGGTCGCGGAGCGGTTCGGGGCGCCGGTGACCTTCGCCGACGGAGCCACCGCCGACAAGCGCGACTACCGGGTCGACTTCGCGAAGGTCACCCGGGAGCTGCCGGCCTTCAAGCCCGCGTGGACGGTGGCCGCCGGCATCGACGAGCTCGCCGCGGACATGGGGCAGCGCGGCCTGACCGCGACCGACTTCGAGGGACCACGCTTCGTGCGGCTCGAGCGGATCCAGGAGCTCACGCGCGCCGGCATCCTGGACGACCACCTGGTGATGCGGCGCTGAGGTGACCCCGTCCGCGGAGGACACGGAGCGCTCGCGGCGCATGCGCGGGCAGATGGAGCGTCTCTACCCCATCTGCCGCAGCATCACCGGGGACGGTGTCCGCCAGACCCTCGGGATCATCGCGGAGTCCGTGCCCCTCCGCTGCGTGGGTGTCGCCTCGGGGACCGAGGCGCACGACTGGACCGTCAACGACGAGTGGAACGTCCGGGACGCCTACATCGCGGACACCAGTGGCAGACGGGTCGTCGACTTCGGCGAGCACACGTTGCACCTGGTCAGCTACAGCGTCCCGGTCCGCGCCCGGATGACTCTTGACGAGCTGCGGCCGCACCTCCACACGCTGCCCGACCACCCGGACTGGATCCCCTACCGGACGACCTACTACCACCGCACCTGGGGCTTCTGCCTCACCCAGCGCCGGCTCGACGAGCTGGACGACGGTCCCTACGACGTGGTCGTCGACTCCACGCTGGAACCGGGCGAGCTCACCTACGGCGAGCTGGTCATCCCCGGTGACTCCGAGGAGGAGGTGCTGCTCAGCGCCCACCTGTGCCACCCCTCGTTGGCCAACGACAACCTCTCGGGCATCGCGGTGGCCACCGAGCTCGCGCGGACCCTGGCCGCGCTGCCCCGACGTCGCTGGACCTACCGCCTGCTGTTCGCCCCCGGGACCATCGGGTCGATCACCTGGCTGGCGCGCAACCCCCAGGCGGCCTCGAAGGTCCGGCACGGTCTGGTGCTCACCGGTCTGGGCGGTCCGGGACCGCTGGTCTACAAGCGCACCCGGCATGCGGACCGGGCCATCGACCGGGCCGCCGTGCACGTCGTGACACGGCACGGCGGGGAGGTCCGTGACTACTCGCCCTACGGCTACGACGAACGGCAGTACAACTCGCTCGGCTTCGACCTGGCGGTCGGCCGGCTCACGCGCACCCCCCACGGCGAGTACCCCGAGTACCACACCTCGGCGGACGACCTCGACTACGTCAAGGACGACGAGCTGCTCGCGGCGTACGCCGCCGCCGTGGAGATCCTGGACGTGCTGGAGAACGACGCGGCCTACACCAACCTCAGCCCGTACGGCGAGCCCCAGCTCGGCAAGCGCGGCCTCTATCCGACCATGGGCGGCAAGTCGGCCTCCGACGTCGTCATGGCGATGCTCTGGACCCTGGCCTACTCCGACGGGGCCACCACCCTGCTCGAGGTCGCCGACCGGGCCGACCTGGGCTTCGCCGCGATCCGGGACGCGGCCGAGCGGCTCGAGGGCGCCGGGCTGCTGGCGCGTGCCGAGGATCCGGACCCGGCAGGGCCCGGGTCGGCGGGTACCGCCCCTGAGTAGGGTGACCGGCGTGACTGAGACCTTCGTCCCCGGCACCCCGCCCGAGGCTGCGGCCACCGACGACCACGTGCTGGCCGCGTGGCTGGCCACGACCGCCGGCGAGCGCCTGCTGCAGGTGCGCGAGCAGGGCCTGACCGGCAGGGAGCTCAAGGACGCCGGCGACCTCGCCGCGCACGACCTGCTGATGCGGCTCCTCGCGGAGCACCGGCCGGGGGACGCCGTCCTCTCCGAGGAGGGGAAGGACGACAAGGAGCGGCTCTCGGCCGACCGGGTCTGGATCGTGGACCCGCTGGACGGCACCCGGGAGTTCTCCGAGCCGCCGCGCGACGACTGGGCCGTGCACGTCGCGCTGTGGTCCCGGGGCGACCTCACCGCGGGCGCCGTGGCCCAGCCGGCGCTGGGGGAGACCTTCAGCACCGCCGACCCGCCGTACGTCCCGCCGAGCAGCCACGAGCGGCCCCGGATCGCGGTGTCCCGCACCCGTCCGCCGGCCTTCGTCGAGGCCCTGGCCGCCGAGCTGGACGCGGAGCTGGTGCCGATGGGCAGTGCCGGCGTCAAGGCGATCTCGGTGGTCCGCGACCTCACCGACGCCTACGTGCACGCCGGCGGTCAGTACGAGTGGGACAACGCGGCCCCCGTCGCGGTGGCCCGGGCGGCCGGGCTGTACTGCTCGCGCGTCGACGGCTCGCACCTGGTCTACAACCAGGACGACGTGTCGCTCCCGGACCTGATCGTGTGCCGCGTCGAGCTCGCCGAGCGGATCGTCGCGTTCGTGCGCGAGCACGGCATCGACTGACCCCGTCCGTCGTCCTACCGGTGTGCTCGGCGTAGCCCGTTCGGACTACGGGTCGGCAAAAATCGGCGCAAAAGACCGGCTCTGGGCGCAAACCGCTGCGGGATTCGTGGCCTTCTCCGCATGATGTTGTGCAGGAGGCCAGACATGTGGGACACGGCGGTGGAGATCGGATCGCACCTTTCGCACGACGCACCGTGCGTGCGCTGCGGGCACGCGATGCACACCTTCCTGCCGTGCTCCGACGCGTGTGACTGCACGCCTCCCATCGGTCTCGGGTGGTCCGAGGGCCTGGTCCTCAGCACCACCTGAGATCCCGCGACGGGGGTCATGGTCGAGAAGGAACGCTTGCGCACCGGGGGGATGCAAACAAGGCTTTCGGCCATGACCTCTTTCGTCTCGCACACCACCATCGACTGCGCCGACGCCTACACGCTCAGTGAGTGGTGGAAGGGCCTGCTCGGCTATCGCGACCTCGAGGACGACCCCAACGAACCGGGCCACGAGGAGTGCATGATCCGCGACCCCGAGACCGGCCACACGCTGCTGTTCATCGAGGTGCCGGACGGCCCCAAGACCGCCAAGAACCGGCTGCACCTCGACCTGCGTCCGCGGGCGGGCAGCCGCGACGAGGAGGTCGCACGCGTGCGCGCGCTCGGCGCGACCGAGGTCGCCGACCACCGGGGCCAGCACGGCCCCGGCAGCGGCTGGGTGGTGTTCGCGGACCCCGAGGGCAACGAGTTCTGCATCCTGCGGTCCCGGGCCGAGGTCGACGCGTAGCCGGGTCGTAGACTGCTCGCACACCCCCTGCCCGCCTCGGCAGGGGGCGTTCGTGCTGTGTCCCCACCGGGAGGATCGATGACGCTGGACGGCCTGGCCGCCGCGGTGCTGGCCGAGCCGACCCTCGCCGGGGCGCTCGCCGACGCCCGGGACGGGATCGAGAACGCGCTGGACCTGACCGGGCCCGCCGGGCTGCGGCCCTTCGTGGTCCGCGGCCTGGTGGACGCCGGCCGCACGGTGCTCGCGGTGACCGCCACCGGTCGGGAGGCCGAGGACCTGGTGGCCGCGCTCGGCAGCCTCGTCGACCCCGGCCTGGTCGCCTACTACCCGAGCTGGGAGACGCTGCCCCACGAGCGGCTGAGCCCGCGCAGCGACACCGTGGGCCGCCGCCTCGCGGTGCTGCGGCGGCTGGTGCACCCCGGCGACGGACCCGCCAACGGCCCGGTGCGGATCGTGGTGGCCCCGGTGCGGTCGATCCTGCAGCCGCAGGTGGGCGGACTGGGTGAGCTGGTCCCGGTCGAGCTCGCGGTCGGTGACACGGTCCCGCTCGACGACGTCGTCCGCCGGCTCGCGGAGGCGGCGTACACCCGGGTCGACCTGGTGGAGAAGCGCGGCGAGTTCGCCGTCCGCGGCGGCATCGTCGACGTGTTCCCGCCGACCGAGGAGCACCCGCTCCGGGTGGAGTTCTGGGGCGACGACGTCGAGGAGATCCGGGCCTTCGCGGTGGCCGACCAGCGCACGCTCGAGGCCGTCGAGCGGCTGTGGGCACCGCCCGTGCCGCGAGCTGCTGCTCACCCCGGAGGTGCGCGAGCGCGCGGCGGCGCTCGGTCGCGCGCACCCGCAGCTGGTCGAGCTGACCGACAAGCTGGCGGCGGGCATCGCCGTCGAGGGCATGGAGTCGCTGGCCCCGGCGCTGGTGGACGACCTGGAGCTGCTGGTCGACCTGATGCCGGCCGACACCCACGTCGTGGTGCTGGACCCGGAGCGGGCCCGGGCCCGGGCGCACGACCTGGTCGCGACCAGCGAGGAGTTCCTCGCGGCCTCGTGGGCCGCCGCCGCGGGGGGCGGTCAGGCGCCCGTCGACCTCGGCGCCGCGTCGTACCGCTCGCTCGCCGACGTGCGCCACCACACGCTGGAGCGCGGGCTGGCCTGGTGGTCGGTGAGCCCCTTCGGCATCGCGGACGACGACCCGACCGAGCGGGTGCCGCTGCGCGACGAGCTGGGCGAGATCGTCTCGGCGGGCGTCGACGTCGAGGCCGGCGCCGTGCCCGCGCGCGTGCTGCCCGCGCGGCCCGCGCCGGAGTACCGCGGCGACCTCGAGCAGGCCATCACCGACATCACCGGATGGCTGGGCGAGGGCTACCGGGTGGTCGTCATGCACCCCGGCCACGGTCCCGCCGAGCGGCTGGTCGAGGTGCTCGGCGAGCACGACGTGGCCGCGCGACTGGTCGACCCGGACACCGCGGACGTCCACCTGGACGACCGCGTCGTCACCGTCACCTGTGGGGAGCTCCGGCACGGTTTCGCCGACGACCGGACCCGGGTCGTGCTGCTCACCGGCGACGACCTCACGGGCCAGTCCTCGTCGACCCGCGACATGCGCCGGATGCCCGCGCGGCGCAAGCGGCAGATCGACCCGCTCGAGCTCACCGCCGGCGACTACGTCGTGCACGAGCAGCACGGGGTCGGTCGCTTCGTCGAGATGAAGCAGCGTGAAGTGGCCGGGGCCACCCGCGAGTACCTCGTCCTGGAGTACGGCGCGTCCAAGCGCGGCGGTCCGCCGGACCGGCTCTACGTCCCCGCCGACGCCCTCGACCAGGTCACCCGGTACGTCGGCGGCGAGCAGCCCGCGCTGGACCGGCTCGGTGGCGCCGACTGGTCCAAGCGGAAGAACCGGGCCCGCAAGGCGGTCCGCGAGATCGCCGCCGAGCTCATCAAGCTCTACGCCGCCCGGCAGGCCACGCAGGGCTACGCGTTCGGGCCGGACACCCCGTGGCAGCGCGAGCTCGAGGACGCGTTCCCGTTCACCGAGACCCCGGACCAGCTCAGCACCGTCGACGAGGTCAAGCTCGACATGCGCCGGACCGTGCCGATGGACCGGCTGGTCTGCGGCGACGTCGGCTACGGCAAGACGGAGATCGCGGTGCGGGCGGCGTTCAAGGCCGTCCAGGACGGCAAGCAGGTGGCCGTCCTCGTGCCCACCACGCTGCTCGTGCAGCAGCACCTCTCGACGTTCTCCGAGCGGATGGGTGCCTTCCCGGTCGTGATCAAGGGGCTGAGCCGCTTCCAGACCGACTCGGAGGCGAAGGAGGTGGTCGCGGGGCTGGCCGACGGCAGCGTGGACATCGTCGTCGGCACCCACCGGCTGCTCAACCCGGAGGTGCGGGTCAAGGACCTCGGGCTGATCGTGGTCGACGAGGAGCAGCGCTTCGGGGTGGAGCACAAGGAGCAGATGAAGCGGCTGCGCACCAGCGTGGACGTGCTGTCGATGTCGGCCACGCCGATCCCGCGGACCCTCGAGATGGCCATCACCGGCATCCGGGAGATGTCCACGATCACCACCCCGCCCGAGGAGCGGCACCCGGTGCTGACCTACGTCGGCGCCTACGAGGACCGCCAGGTGGTGGCCGCGATCCGTCGCGAGCTGCTGCGCGAGGGCCAGGTCTTCTACATCCACAACCGGGTGCAGAGCATCGAGAAGGCGGCCGCCCGGATCCGGGAGCTGGTCCCCGACGCGCGGGTCGCGGTCGGGCACGGCCAGATGGGGGAGCACCAGCTCGAGCAGGTGATGCTGGACTTCTGGGAGAAGCGCTTCGACGTGCTGGTCTGCACCACGATCGTCGAGTCGGGGCTCGACGTCTCCAACGCCAACACCATGGTGATCGAGCGCGCCGACATGCTCGGGCTCTCGCAGCTGCACCAGCTCCGCGGCCGGGTGGGCCGGTCCCGGGAGCGCGCCTACGCCTACTTCCTCTACCCGCCGGAGAAGCCGCTCACCGAGACCGCGCACGAACGGCTCGCGACGCTGGCCCAGCACAGCGACCTCGGCGGCGGCATGGCGATCGCGATGAAGGACCTCGAGATCCGCGGTGCGGGCAACCTGCTCGGTGGCGAGCAGTCCGGCCACATCGCCGACGTCGGCTTCGACCTCTACGTCCGGCTGGTCGGGGAGGCCGTCCACGAGTTCCGCGGCGATGCCGAGCCGGAGCTCAACGAGGTCCGGATCGAGCTGCCCGTCGACGCGCACCTCCCGCACGACTACATCGGCTCCGAACGGCTGCGCCTGGAGATGTACAAGCGGCTCGCCGAGGTCCGCGCCGACGAGGACGTCGACCTGCTCGCCGAGGAGATGCTGGACCGGTACGGCGCAGCCGCCCGACGCGGTCACCTCGCTGCTGCTGGTGGCGCGGTTCCGGGCCCGGGCGCGGCAGGCCGGGATCGGCGAGGTCACCATCGCCGGGAAGCACGTGCGGTTCGCACCGGTGACGCTGCCCGACTCGCGCGTCGTACGCCTCCAGCGGCTGCATCCGGGGGCGATCGTGAAGCCCGGCCTCTCCTCCGTGCTGGTGCCGCGGCCGCAGACGGCGGTCGTCGGGGGTCGGCCGATCGTTGGGGTGCCCCTGCTTGAATGGGCGCGGCAGGTGATCGATGTCGTCCTCGATCCGGCCGACCGCACCGAAGCCCCGAAGGAGAGATCGTGACCCGCAACACCCTCGTCGCCGTGCTGGCGCTCACCACCGCCGGCCTGGTGAGCGGCTGCGCCGGCGCCCAGCCGGGCGTCGCCGCCCAGGTGGGCGACGAGACCATCCGGGTCAGCGACGTCAACCGGCTCTCCGACGGCTACTGCGCCGCCTACGAGCGCCAGCTCGAGGGCGACGGCACGGTGCTGCCGATGGAGGTGGTGACCTCCAACGTCGTCCAGACCCTGACGATGACCGCGGTGGCCCGCCAGCTCGCCGAGGAGCACGGCGTGGAGCCGAGCACGACGTACCAGCAGAACCTCGCCAACCTCGAGCAGGCCGGCGACGCCCTCGCGGACGACGCGGGCGAGGCGAAGGTGACCATCGAGTCGGGACTCGCCTACGTCAACGACATCCTCGAGCAGGTCGGTCGCAAGACCCTGGCCGAGGACGGCGTCACGGACCCGACCGTCGAGGACGCGACGGCGCGAGGCAAGGAGCTGCTGTCGACCTGGATCGCCGTCAACGAGCCCGAGATCGACCCGCAGTACGGGCTCAAGCTCGTGGAGCTCCAGCCCGAGTACGTCGACACCGCGGTCTCCTTCCCCGTCAGCGACAGCGCCAAGGGCGGCGCCCTGGCGCCGGGGGACGAGGACCAGGCGGCGTACGCGCGGAGCCTGCCCGATTCGCAGCGCTGCGGCTGACGCCGTGGCCGATCCCGTGAGCTCGCCGGCCGAGCTGCTCGCGGTGATGCGGCAGCTGCGCGTCGAGTGCGACTGGAAGCGCGCGCAGACGCACCGGTCGCTGGCGCGCTACCTCCTCGAGGAGACCCACGAGACGCTCGAGGCGATCGACACCGGCGACGTCGACCACCTGCGCGAGGAGCTCGGGGACCTGCTGCTGCAGGTGTACTTCCACGCGGTGATCGCGGAGGAGAACGGCGACTTCACCTTCGAGGACGTCGCCGCCGACATCGTCGCCAAGCTGCGCCGCCGCAACCCGCACGTCTTCGGGTCGGCCGCCGCGTCCGGGCCGGTCGCGGTCAACGAGCTGTGGGAGTCGATCAAGGCCGCCGAGAAGCAGCGCGACTCCGTCACCGACGGGCTCCCTCCCGGCCTGCCCGCGCTGCTGTACGCCGACAAGGTGCTCTCCCGTCTCGCCCGGTCCTCGCCGGCGACGCCCGTCCCGCCCGCCGACTCCGACGACCCTTCGACGAGCTCAGCACAGCGTCTCGGCGACCGGCTCCTGGCCCTGGTCGCCGAGGCGCGCGCGGACGGCATCGACCCCGAGCAGGCGCTCCGGGACGCGGTGCGCCGCACCCTCGACCGGGACGACGCCCTCTAGGCGGGGACCGGTCCGGGCGCCCCGGCGGGGGTCTCGGCCTCCGGATCGGGATCGGGATCGGGCCACTCGACCTGCGCGTCGATCAGCGGGGCCGCCCAGGCGGCCCGCGGGTCGGAGTCGATGAAGAAGGCCCGCAGGAGCAGGGTCATGGGGACCGCGAGGAGGGCGCCCAACGCGCCCAGCAGGAACGCCCAGACGATGAGGGACATGTAGGTCATCTCGGCGCTCAGGCCGACGGTGTTGCCGACGTACCGCGGCTGGATGAACGTCTGGATCGTGACGTTGAGGACGCTGTAGACGACGAGGACCAGCACCATCGTCTGCCAGCCCGAGTCGAGCAGCGCCAGCAGCGCAGGCGGGATGATGCCGATCACGAAGCCGATGTTGGGGATGAAGTTCGTGACGAACGAGAAGAAGCCCCACACCAGCGGCAGCGGGATGCCGATGAGCCACAGGGCTCCGGCGTCCAGGACGCCCACGATGGCGCCGAACAGGGCGGTCATGACGAGGTAGCGCTGGGTGCCGTTCACGAACTTCTCGAGCGACGCGGCGAGCTGCGGCTTCGAGCGGTGCAGCCAGGCGATCCTGGGTTGGAACCCCGGGACCGCGACGACGAAGAAGAACATCACGGTCACCAGGAAGAACAGCGAGCCGAGGACGCCCAGCGTCGACGAGAGGATGCCGGCGAACAGGTCGGCGACCTTGGTGAGGTCGACCTTCTGGAGGATGTCGCTCGTCGTCGCACCGCCGACGCCGGCGTCTGACAACCAGTCCTGCGCGTTCCCGGTGAGGTTGTCGGCGTCCGAGGCGTACTGCGGGAGCAGGTCCACGAGCTTGACCAGGCAGACGACGGTGCCGATCACCAGCACCAGCAGGATGGCGTACGACGCGACGAGGGCGAACAACGTCGCGAGCCAGCTCGGCCAGCCGTGGCGCTGGGCCCAGCTCCGCAGCGGCAGCACGGCGATCGTCAGCACCAGGGCGAGCATCGTGGGCGCCACGATCCCGGCGGCGCCGCGGATGCCGGTGGCCAGGACCACGACGCCGATGACGCCGATGATGATCGTCACGCCACGTGGGGTCAGGAGTGGGCTGGCGCTGTCCGGTGCGCCCCGGGTGAGCTCCGTGGCGCCGGGCGGTGGGGACGACATGATGCTCAACGTAGGACACGACGGCCGCTGGATGGGTCATCTGCCCAGGGTGAGCCCTCCGCGCCTCAACCATCCCTGCGTGACCGGACGAGGAGCCGGCCGAGGACGCCGACGCCGAGGACCACGAGGCCGAGGGCGACGGAGACAACGGGCAGGGTGACGACCAGGACCAGGCAGCCGACCAGGCCGAGGACGTTGAGCGCGCGCGGGAAGCGGCGGTCGGCGGCGCGCTGGCGGAGGGCGGAGAGGTTCGCGACGGCGTAGTACACGAGCACGCCGCAGGAGGAGAAGCCGATGGCGCCGCGGAGGTCGGCCACCAGGACCAGCACGCAGACGGCGCCGGCGATGGCGAGCTGCGCGTGATGGGGGACCTGGTGGCGAGGCTCGACGGCGGCGAGCCAGCCTGGCAGGTCGCGCTCGCGAGCCATCGCCAACGTCGTCCGGCCGACACCGGCGAGCAGGGCGAGCAGGGCCCCGAGTCCGGCGGCCGCACCGCCCACCCGGACGAGCGGCTCGGCCCACGCCGCGTCGGCGACCCGGACCGCGGCCGCCACCGGCGTGACGGAGTCGGGCAGCGCCGAGCCGAGAACCGCCAGCAGGGCCAACGCGACCGCGGCGTACACCGCGATCGCCACCCCCAGCGCGATGAGCACGGCGCGGCCGAGGAGCTCGGGCCGGCGCACCTCCTCCGCCAGGGTGGCGATCCTTGCGTAGCCCGCGAACGCGAAGAACAGCAGACCCGCCGACTGGAGTACTCCGTAGACCCCGCCGTCGGACGACAGGGGCGCGGGACCTCCGGCGCCGGCGGCGTAGCGCCACGACACCGCCACCACGACCGCGAGCGTCAGGAGGGTGAGCCCGAGCAGCACCCTCGCCACGGTGGCTGTGCGGGTGATGCCGCGCAGATTGGCGGCGGTGAGCAGCGCCACCGCGAGGACGGCGGCGCCACGCTGCCCGTAGCCCGCATCCGGGAGTGCGTACGCCGCGAACGTCTCGCGGCGTAGGTCGTGCCTCGCGGCGACCCGTTCGTTGTCGCGGACGCGCGGCGAGCAGCGCGTCGGGTGCCGAGGTCGTCGGCCCGGTCCGCGCGACTCGGTCGTCGAGGGCTCACTCAAGCACTCGTCGCTGCTCTGCTCATGGGTCTACTCAAGCACGAGCCTCCGACAGTCGCAGATGCTCCCGACGCCCTTGTCCACGAGGGGAAACGAAGACAATCTTGAAGCGGTCGCCCCAGCGGTCGACCCGCAGCAACCCGCGGGCCAGGCGCGACGTGTGCGGGGCGGTCTCGACAGCGGCTGCATCGCCACCTCGCTCGACCAAATGAAGGGGCCTGGACCACCGGCGACCGGCTACGTACGGTGGCGGGTCCTCGACCGACACGGTGACGGCGCAACCTGCTCGACCGCCGGCGGGCCGCCCCTCGCCCTGCAGGTCCGGCCCGCGATTGCTCCCGGGAGTCGCCGTCGGGTCGGTCTAGGGTGGAGCTGCCTGTCCTCTTCCCACCACCAGGAGCAAACCCCGTGGCTTCCATCGCAGCTGTCGGCGCCCGCGAGATCCTCGACTCGCGCGGCAACCCCACCGTGGAGGTCGAGGTCGCCCTCGACGACGGCGCGTTCGCGCGCGCCGCGGTGCCCAGCGGCGCGTCCACCGGCGCCTTCGAGGCGGTCGAGCTGCGGGACGGTGGCAAGAGGTACCTCGGCAAGGGTGTGCTGAAGGCGGTGAAGGCCGTCATGGAGGACATCGCCCCGGTGATCGAGGGCCTCGAGGCCGATGACCAGCGGCTGGTCGACCAGGCGATGCTGGAGCTCGACGGCACGCCCAACAAGGCCAAGCTCGGCGCCAACGCGATCCTCGGCGTCTCCCTCGCCGTGGCCCGGGCCGCCGCGGACAGCGCGGACCTGCCGCTCTACCGGTACGTCGGCGGCCCCAACGCGCACCTGCTCCCGGTGCCGATGATGAACATCCTGAACGGCGGCTCGCACGCCGACTCCAACGTGGACGTCCAGGAGTTCATGATCGCCCCGATCGGCGCGGCCACCTTCGCGGAGGCGCTGCGCCAGGGCGCGGAGGTCTACCACGCGCTGAAGGCGGTGCTGAAGAAGAAGGGCCTCGCCACCGGCCTGGGCGACGAGGGCGGCTTCGCCCCCGACCTCTCCTCCAACCGCGCCGCCCTCGACCTGATCGCCGAGGCCGTGAAGTCGGCCGGCCTCAAGCTCGGCAAGGACATCGCGCTCGCCATGGACGTGGCGGCCTCGGAGTTCCACGACAAGAGGCGGTACGCCTTCGAGGGCCAGAAGAAGACCTCCGACGAGATGGTCGCCTACTACGCCGACCTGGTGGCGTCGTACCCCATCGTCTCCATCGAGGACCCCCTCGACGAGGACGACTGGGCCGGCTGGAAGGCGATGACCGACCAGCTCGGCGACCAGATCCAGATCGTCGGCGACGACCTGTTCGTGACCAACGTGGAGCGCCTCCAGCGCGGCATCAGCGGCGGCCAGGCCAACGCCCTGCTGGTCAAGGTCAACCAGATCGGCTCCCTGACCGAGACCCTCGACTCCGTCGACCTCGCCCACCGCAACGGCTACCGCTGCATGATGAGCCACCGCTCCGGCGAGACCGAGGACACCACCATCGCCGACCTGGCGGTCGCCACCAACTGCGGCCAGATCAAGACCGGCGCGCCCGCGCGGTCCGAGCGGGTCGCGAAGTACAACCAGCTGCTGCGGATCGAGGACGACCTCGGCGACGCCGCGCGCTACGCCGGCGCCGCGGCCTTCCCGCGGTTCGGAGCCTGAGCGTCCCGATGTCGGAGCGACGCACCGCTCGGGGCGGGCCCGGGGGCAGCCGCCGACCCGAGGGGCGCACCGCCCGGGGCGCGCCGGCGCGGCCGCGCCCCGCCGCCGACCCCGCGGCCGCGGCCACCACCCCCGGGACGCGCCGGCCGCGGCTCACCGGCCGGGCCGCGGTGCTCGTGCTGGTGATGGCGGTGCTGACCGTGTCCTACGGCTCCTCGCTCAAGGCCTACCTCCAGCAACGCTCGCAGATCGCCGACCTCAAGGTGCAGATCGCCGAGCGGGAGGGCAACATCGACGCACTCGAGCGCGAGAAGCGCCGCTGGGACGACCCGGCCTACGTGCAGGCCCAGGCCCGGGCGCGGTTCGGCTACCTGATGCCCGGCGAGACGTCGTACGTCGTCCTCGACGAGAACGGCGACCCGCTCGAGACCACCGCGACCCTCAACGACCCCGACCAGGTGGTCAAGGTCGAGCCGACGGCGTGGTGGACGACCGCGTGGGCCTCGATGGAGCTGGCGGGCACGCCGCCCACGTCCCGCGGCGACAAGCCGCCCGCCACCGAGATCGACGGCACCGACGACTAGTGGGGCAGATCGACCCCGCCGACACCGCGGCTGTCGAACGGCAGCTGGGTCGTGAGCCGCGCGCCATCCACGCGATCGGGCACCGCTGCCCGTGCGGCCTGCCCGACGTGGTGACGACCGAGCCGCGGCTGCCGACCGGCACGCCGTTCCCGACCACCTTCTACCTCACCTGCCCACGGGCCGCGTCCCGGATCGGGACCCTCGAGGGGTCCGGGTTGATGAAGGAGATGCAGGACCGGCTGGCCGCGGACCCCGACCTCGCGGCGGCGTACGCCGCGGCGCACGAGCGGTACCTCGCCGCGCGGGCCGAGCTCGGCCAGGTCCCCGAGATCGAGGGGATCTCGGCCGGCGGGATGCCGGACCGGGTGAAGTGCCTGCACGTGCTGGCCGGCCAGGCGCTCGCCCAGGGCCGCGGCGTGAACCCCCTCGGCGACGAGGTCCTCGACCTGCTCGGCGAGTGGTGGGGCGAGGGCCCCTGCGCGTGACCGGGATGATCGCCGCGGTCGACTGCGGCACCAACACGATCAAGCTGCTCATCGGCGCACCACCCCGGGTCGTGGTCCGGGAGACGCGCATGGTGCGGCTCGGCCAGGGCGTCGACGCGACCGGGCGGCTGGCCGACGTGGCGCTCGCGCGGGCGTTCGCGGCGATCGACGAGTACGCCGCCCTCGTCGCCGCGCACCCGGTCGAGCGGATCCGCTTCTGCGCGACCTCCGCCACCCGGGACGCGGCGAACGCGCAGGAGTTCGCCGCCGGCGTGCACGCCCGCCTCGGGGTCTGGCCGGAGGTGGTGTCCGGTGCGGAGGAGGCCGCGCTGTCCTTCGACGGCGCGGTCCGCCACCTCCGCAGCCCGCACCCGGCGCCGACCCTGGTCATCGACATCGGCGGCGGCTCGACCGAGCTGGTCCTCGGCGCGACGCACCCGACGGACGCCGTCTCCCTCGACATCGGCTCGGTGCGGCTCACCGAGCGACACCTGCGCTCCGACCCGCCGACGCCCGACGAGGTGGCGGCCTGCGTGACCGACATCGAGGCGCCACCTGGACCGTCGCGACGTCGACCTCGCCTCGGCGGCGAGCGCGGTCGGCGTGGCCGGCACCGCCATCACCGTCGGCGCCGGCGTCCTCGACCTCCCGTTCCTCGACCACACCCGGACCGACCAGGCGGTGCTGCCCGTGGTCGACGTGCACGCCTACGTCGAGCGGCTGGCCCGGATGTCCGTGGCGGAACGGCTCGCGCTGCCGTACATGCACCCCGGCCGTGCCGACGTGATCATCGGCGGCGCGCTGATCCTGGACCGGGTGCTGCGCCGCACCCCGGTCGCGGCGATGACCGTCTCGGAGGCGGACATCCTGGACGGCATCGCCTGGTCGATGGTGGACACTGACCGAGGGAGTTGAATGTGTCCATGAGTGAGCAGACGTTCGTCGTCGTCGGGGGCGGCCTGGCCGGCGCCAAGGCCGTGGAGTCGCTGCGGGACCAGGGTTTCGAGGGTCGCCTCGTGCTCATCGGCGCGGAGCCGCACCTGCCGTACGAACGTCCGCCGCTCTCCAAGGGCTACCTCCAGGGGAAGTCGACGATCGAGGACGCCGAGGTCCATGACCAGGCGTGGTACGACGAGCACGACATCGAGCTGCGCCTCGGCCGCGAGGCGACCGGGCTCGACGTGGTGGGGCACACCGTGGCCCTCGGGGACGAGCTCATCACCTACGACAAGCTGCTGCTGGCGACCGGCAGCCAGCCGCGACTGCTGAACCTGCCCGGCGCCGACCTCGACGGGGTGCTGACGCTGCGCACGGTCGAGGACAGCGACCGGTTGCGCGCCGCGTTCGACGGCGCGGCGAGGGTCGTCTTCATCGGTGGTGGCTGGATCGGCCTCGAGGTGGCGGCCGCGGCCCGCCAGGCGGGCGCGGAGGTGACGGTGCTCGAGGCCCTCCCGCTGCCGCTGGTCCGGGTCCTCGGTGACGAGATGGCCGGGGTGTTCGCCGACCTGCACCGCGAGCACGGTGTCGACCTCCGCACCGGCGTGACGGTCGAGGAGATCGAGGCCGCCGACGGCACCGGCCACGTCGGCGCCGTCCGGCTCGGCGACGGCACCCGGATCGCGGCCACCGTGGTCGTGGTCGGCATCGGCGCGGCACCCGACGTCACCCTCGCCGAGGACGCCGGGCTGGAGGTCGACAACGGCGTGCTCGTCGACGCCGGCGGTCGCACCAGCGACCCCGACGTGTTCGCCGCGGGCGACATCGCGCACGCCGAGCACCCGGTGCTCGGCCGCCGGATCCGGGTGGAGCACTGGGCCAACGCGCTCAACCAGCCCGCGACGGTGGCGACGGCGATGCTCGGCGGGGACGCGTCGTACGACAACCTGCCGTACTTCTACACCGACCAGTACGACCTCGGCATGGAGTACGCCGGACTCGGCGCGCCCGACGACGAGGTGGTCGTGCGCGGGGACCGCGACGGCCGGGAGTTCGTCGCCTTCTGGCTGCGCGACGGTCGGGTCACCGCGGGGATGGCGGTGAACGTCTGGGACGTGCTCGACGACGTCAAGGCCCTGATCCTCTCCGGCAACCGGGTCGACCCCGACCGGCTGGCCGACGCGCGCGTGCCGCTGACCGAGCTGGCGGCGCCGTGAGCACCCTGGCCGGCCGGCTCCTCGACGGCGGGATGGGCACCCTGCTGCAGGACCGCGGCCTCGAGGGCGGCGTCCCCGGCGAGCTCTGGAACGTCGAGAACCCCGACGCCGTCAGGGCCGCGCACCGGGAGTACGCCGACGCGGGCGCGACGGTGCTCACCACCAACACCTTCGGCGGCACCCGCCCGCGGCTGGACCTGCACGGCCTCGGCGACCGGGTGCACGAGCTCAACGCGGCCGCGGCCCGCCTCGCCCGCGGTGTGGCCGACGAGCGCGGGCTGCTGGTGGCCGGTGACCTCGGGCCGACGGGGGAGCTGATGGACCCGCTCGGGACGCTGACCGAGGCCGACGCGCAGGCGCTGTTCGCCGAGCAGCTCGCCGGGCTGGTCGAGGGCGGCATCGACCTGGTGCTGATCGAGACGATGAGCGACCTCAGCGAGGTGCGGGCCGCGGTCGCCGCGGCAGCCCAGGCCGCCCCCGGCCTGCCGGTCGCGGTGACCCTCAGCTTCGACACGAACCTGCGCACCATGATGGGGGTCGCGCCGGTCACCGCCGTCCGCGAGATCGGGGCGCTCGGGGTCGCGGCGGTCGGCGCCAACTGCGGGCGCGGCCCGCAGGAGATGGAGCAGATCATGGCCGCGATGGCCGCCGAGCGGCCGGAGGGGCTGCTGCTGGTGGCCCAGTCCAACGCGGGCCTGCCGCACGTCGTCGGCGACCACTTCGAGTACGACGCCTCGCCCGCCGACATGGCCGCGCACGCCGCGCGCCTCCGGGAGCTCGGCGTGGACCTGATCGGGGCGTGCTGCGGGTCGACGCCCGCGCACGTCGCGGCGATGCACGCCGTGCCCGCCTGACGGTGACCGACCTGCCGCACCCGGTCACCGGGCAGCCCTTCGCCTCCCCGGTCCCGCCCGGCGCCGGCTGGCCGGACGACCCCGCCTCGACGGCCACCCCGGTGGCCGCCACCGCCGCGCAGGTGCGCCGGCTCGCGGCCGGCTGCACCGACGTCGCCGAGGTCGACGCGCGGGTGTCGGTGTGCGCGGCCTGCCCGCGGCTGGTCCGGTGGCGCGAGGACGTCGCCCGGGACAAGCGCGCGTCGTTCGCCGACCAGCCCTACTGGGGCCGCCCCACGCCCGCCTGGGGAGCGGCCGACCCGCGGGTGCTGATCGTGGGGCTGGCGCCGGCGGCCAACGGCGGCAACCGGACCGGCCGGATCTTCACCGGGGACCGCTCCGGTGACTGGCTGCACGCCAGCCTGCACCGGGTCGGGCTGGCCGCGCAGCCCACGAGCACGCACGCCGGTGACGGGCAGCGGATGATCGGGGCCCGGCTGGTCGCGACGGTGGCCTGCGCACCGCCGGACAACAAGCCGAGCACCGTCGAGCGGGACACCTGCGCGCCCTGGATCGCCCGCGAGGTGCAGCTGGTCGCCCCGACCCTGCGGGTCGTCGTCGCCCTCGGCGGCTTCGCGTGGGACGGCGCGCTGCGCGCGCTCGCGGCGGCGGGGTACGTCGTACCGCGGCCGAAGCCGAGGTTCGGCCACGGCGCCGAGGCGGCCCTCACCCACCCCGGGCGGGCGGCGGTGACCCTGCTCGGCTGCTACCACCCCAGCCAGCAGAACACCTTCACCGGCCGGCTCACGCCCGCCATGCTCGACGACGTGCTCGGGCGCGCGGCGGCCCTGCGCTGAGGCTCGCCTACGCTGTCGCTGCCCCCGTATCCCAACCGGCAGAGGACGTCGCCTTAAAAGCGATTCAGTGTGGGTTCGAGCCCCACCGGGGGCACCCGTCCCGCTCGGCCGGACGGGAACAGTCGACCCTCGTCGGTCGTTGAGTGAGTGTGGGCCCCATAGAGTGGGCCCCGAAGAGGGAGCCGTCAACGTGCCGGCCCCCAGGCCTCCAAGGAGGAGACCATGCAGTCCAACAATCCGATCTTCTCGCGCTCTCCGGAGTTCAACGGAACCGGATCCCAGAACACCTACGGCAACCAGACGTACGCCGGCAACGGTGCGACCTACCCGGGCTACGGCCAGACCGCCGGCGACCCCTCGACCTGGGGCACCGGCACGCCCACCCAGGAGCGGCCCGCCGAGCGGATGACGATCGACTCGGTCGTCCAGAAGACCGGCCTGGCGCTGTTCGTGGTGATCGCCTTCGCCGCGGCGACGTGGATCTTCATCGGCGACGTCAGCACCCAGACCGCGACCGACGCCAACATCGCGAAGCTCAACACGGCGCTGCTCCTGGGCAGCGCGATCGCCTTCGGGCTGTCGCTGGCCAACTCGTTCAAGCGGGTGATCAGCCCCGCTCTGGTGCTGGCCTTCTGCGCGGCCGAGGGCGTGGCGCTGGGCGCGCTCAGCAAGTTCTTCGACGTCCGCTTCGGCGACGGCATCGTCACCCAGGCCGTCATCGGCACGTTCGCGGCCTTCGCCGGCACCCTCGCGGCGTACAAGTTCTTCAACATCCAGGTGGGCCAGCGGTTCCGGACCTTCGTCATCGCGGCGATGTTCGGCATGGTCGCCCTGGGCCTGCTCGAGCTGGTGCTGGGCTTCTTCGGCAACGAGATCGGCCTCTACGGCTTCGGCGGCCTCGGCCTGCTGTTCGCGGTGGCCGGGCTCGTGCTCGGTGTGTTCATGCTGATCCTGGACTTCGACTTCGTGGAGCGCGGCGTCGCCGCCGGGCTCCCCGAGCGCGAGTCGTGGCGGGCGGCCTTCGCCCTCACGGTGAGCCTGGTCTGGATCTACACGAACCTGCTGCGGATCCTCGCCATCATGCGCGGCGAGTGACGGTCCCGACCCGGGCGCTGCGCGCCCTGCTCGACCACGAAGGACAGAGCTAGTCAGCGACCCGCCCGGGCTCCCCGGGCGGGTCTGCTGCTTCCGTGGGGGACTCCACGACGGCCTGCGGGTGGCGACGTCGGTGCCGCAGCTCCACCCAGCGGCCGCGCAGGCCGCGCTCGGCGCCGGCCACCTCGGTGCCGTCGAGCTCGGTGCCGGGGCTCTTCGCCGCCTGCACCGCGGCGGCCGCGACCGGCAGCACCCGCTCGCCGCGGAACGCCTGCGGGAGGTGCTCGTCCTCGGCGACCGCGCCGAGCGCGGCGAGCACGCTCGGCAGCAGGGCGCCGACCATGGCGCGGTAGCCGGCCGCCGAGGGGTGGAACCTGTCCGGCCCGAAGAGCACCGCCGGCTGGGCGGCGAACTCGGGCCCGAGGATGGACCCGAGCGACACCGTGCGCCCGCCGGCCTCCACGACCGCGATGCTCTGGGCGGCGGCCAGCCGTCGCGACCAGGTCCGGGCCACCTGGCGCAGCGGCGGGGCGATCGGCTTCACGGTGCCGAGGTCGGGGCAGGTGCCGACGACCACCTGCACGTCCGCCTCGACGAGCCGCCGGACCGCCTCGCCGAGGTAGCGCACCGACTGCGACGGCAGCACCGAGTGCGTCACGTCGTTGGCCCCGATGACGATGACGGCGACGTCGCACGGGCTCCGTCGGGCCCGGGTGACCTGCTCGGCCAGGTCGGCCGACTGCGCGCCGACCCGGGCGAACGAGCGCAGGTGCACACGCCGGTCGAGCTCGTCGGCGATGCCGGACGCCAGCAGGGCACCCGGGGTCTCCTGGACCCTCTCGACGCCGTAGCCGGCCGCGCCGGAGTCGCCGATCAGGGCGATGTCGACGGTGGGGCCCGGACGGCCGTGGCCGTACCATCCCGTCGCGCTCGGCGGGTCGCCCTCGAGCCGCCCGATGGTGCGCCGGGCCAGGCGCGCCTCGGCGGTGAGCACGCCGTACAGCGCGCCGCCGAGCACCGACAACCCGCCGCCGCCGTACGCCGCCGCCGATGCCAGCTTCCGTGCCGCCCCCGTCTTCCCCACGCGACAACCTTACGGAGCGGGCCGGATAGGTTGGCGCGGTGGACTACGTGAACTCTCTGCTCGACCTGATCGGCAACACCCCCCTGCTCCGGCTCGGCCGGTCCCTGGACGCGGTCGGCGGGGCGGAGAAGGGCCCGATCGTGCTCGCCAAGGTGGAGTACTTCAACCCCGGCGGCTCGGTGAAGGACCGGATCGCGACCCGGATGATCGAGGCCGCCGAGGAGTCGGGCGCCCTCCAGCCGGGCGGGACGATCGTCGAGCCGACCTCCGGCAACACCGGTGTCGGCCTGGCGATGGTGGCGCAGGCCAAGGGCTACCACTGCATCTTCGTGTGCCCCGACAAGGTCAGCGAGGACAAGCGCAACGTCCTCAAGGCGTACGGCGCCGAGGTGGTCGTCTGCCCCACGGCGGTGGCCCCCGAGCACCCGGACTCCTACTACAACGTCTCCGACCGGCTGTCCTCGCAGCCGGGCGCCTGGAAGCCCGACCAGTACTCCAACCCGAACAACCCGCGGTCGCACTACGAGACCACCGGTCCGGAGATCTGGAGGCAGACCGAGGGGAAGGTCACCCACTTCGTCTGCGGCGTCGGCACCGGCGGCACCATCTCCGGGATCGGCCGCTACCTCAAGGAGCAGAACCCCGAGGTGCAGGTGATCGGCGCCGACCCGGCCGGCTCGGTCTACTCCGGCGGCAGCGGCCGGCCGTACCTCGTCGAGGGCGTCGGCGAGGACTTCTGGCCCGAGTGCTACGACCGCGACGTCGCCGACCGGATCATCGAGGTGTCCGACGCGGACTCCTTCGCCTACACCCGCCGCCTGGCCCGGGAGGAGGCGCTGCTGGTCGGCGGCTCGTCGGGGATGGCGGCCTTCGCCGCCAAGCAGCTCGCCGAGGAGCTCGCCGGCACGCCCGAGGGCGAGCGCGCGGTGATCGTGGTGCTGCTGCCCGACTCGGGTCGTGGCTACCTCACCAAGGTGTTCAACGACGAGTGGCTGGCGTCGTACGGTTTCGCCGTCGCCGGTGCCGAGCGCATCGAGCAGACCGTGGGGGAGGTGCTGCGGGGCAAGTCCGGGCGGCTGCCCGACCTCGTGCACACGCACCCGTCGGAGACCATCGCCGAGGCGGTGCACATCCTGCAGGAGTACAGCGTGTCCCAGATGCCCGTGGTCCGCGCCGAGCCGCCGATCGTGGCCGCCGAGGTGGCCGGCTCGGTCTCCGAGCGGGGCCTGCTCGACGCGCTCTTCACCGGCGTCGCCCGGCTCACCGACCGGGTCGAGGACCACATGTCCCCGCCCCTCCCGGTGATCGGCTCCACCGAGCCCGCCCAGGCCGCCGTCTCCCTCCTCGAGTCCGCCGACGCCGTGCTGGTCCAGGAGGACGGCAAACCGGTCGGGGTCCTCACCCGTCAGGACCTGCTCGCCTTCCTCTCGTTGACGGGTTGAGTTGGGCCTCCCTCGGGTCGAGTTGGCCTCGTGATTCGGAGGAGTGTCGCGACTCGCGACCGATCTAGCCCCGACTCAACGGGCCATCTGCCCGAACTCAACCGTGGAGGAGGGTCGCGAGGTGCTCGATGCCGTCGATGAGGCGGGTGCCGGGGCGGGCCCAGGAGGCGTTGGCGTCGACGGCGTGCACGGGGAGACCGGGGAAGCGGCTGCGGACGTCGACGGCCAGGGCCTCGGCACCGGCCAGGTCGTAGCCGCAGGGGGCCACGACCACGACCTCGGGGTCCGCGGCGTGGACCTCGTCCCAGGTGACCCGGCGGGACTTCTCGCCGGCGCGGCCGAGGACGGGGTCGCCGCCGGCGAGGGTGACCATCTCGGGGATCCAGTGCCCGGGCGCGAAGGGCGGATCGGTCCACTCGAGCAGCATCACCCGCGGACGGGGACGACCCGCGACCCGGCGGGTGACGGCGTCGAGGCGGGCCCGCTGGTCGGCGACCAGCGCCGCCGCCGCGGGCTCGTGCCCGGTCGCCCGGCCGAGCACCAGGATCGACTCGAGCACCTCGGCCAGGTCGTGCGGGTCGATGGTGAGCACCTCGGCGGTGCAGCCGAGGTGCGCCAGCGCGTCGTCGACCACCGACACGTCGACGGCGCAGACCGCGCAGAGGTCCTGGGTGACCACCAGGTCGGCGTCCAGGCCGGAGAGGGCGCCCTCGTCGAGGTGGTAGAGGTCGTCGCCGCGGTGCAGCGCGGCCACCACGAACGCGTCGATCTCGGCGGACGACAGCCCCGGGGGCAGCGCCGACGTCGAGACGATCGTCCGGCTCCGGGCCTCGACCGGGTGGTCGCACTCGAAGGTCACCCCGACCACGTCGTCCCCCGCGCCGATGGCGAAGAGGATCTCGGTGGTGGACGGGAGCAGCGACACGATGCGCACGCGCCGAAGCCTACGATCGTGGCCATGGCCTCGGTGACCGCGCGTGCATGACGTCGGGACCATCGTGGTCCTGCTGCTCGCGCTGGCCGGCTTCGCCGCCGGCTTCGTGGACGCCGTGGTGGGCGGCGGCGGCCTGATCCAGCTCCCGGCCCTGCTGCTGGGGCTGCCCAACGCCTCGCCGGTGCAGGTCCTGGCCACCAACAAGCTCGCGTCGTTCTGCGGGACCACGGTCGCGTCCGCGACGTACTACCGCCGCGTGCGCCCCGACCCGCGCACCTTCCTGCCGTTGATGGCGCTGGCCTTCCTCGGCTCCGCGCTGGGCGCGGGGGTCGCCTTCCTGATCCCGCGCAGCGCCTTCGAGCCGATCGTGCTCGTCGCGCTCATCGTGGTCGGGACCTACGTGGTGCTGAAGCCCGACCTGGGCAGCGAGACCATGCTCCGCTTCCACGGCCACCGGCACACCGCGATGGCGATGCTGGTCGGCTTCGGGATCGGGTTCTACGACGGCGCGCTCGGACCGGGCACCGGCTCGTTCTTCGTGTTCGCCCTCGTCGGCCTGCTCGGCTACGACTTCCTGGAGGCGTCCGCCAAGGCCCGGCTGGCCAACTGGGCCACCAACCTGGCCGCGCTCTGCGTGTTCGTGCCGCACGGCGAGGTCCAGTGGGGGATCGGCCTGGCGATGGGGGTGGCCAACCTCGCCGGCGCCTACCTCGGGGCGCGCACCGCGGTCGCGCGGGGCTCCAGGTTCGTCCGGGTGTTCTTCATCCTGGTGGTCTCGGCCTTCATCGTGGTGCTCGGCGGCCAGGTGTTCGGCGTCTGGTGACGCGCGCCGAGGTGCTCGGCCAGGGCGACGGCCTGCGCGCGCAGGTCCGGGATCGCGGTGACCTCCCACTCGAGCCCCTTCCGGGCCGCGCCGAGCACGTAGACGTGCGGGTGCGGCTCGCCGTCGGCGCCGCGCGGGCGCCCGTGCCGGTCCAGGTCGATCCCGAGGCCGAGCCGGTGCGGGGTGAGCACGCCCCGCGCCAGCAGCCGGTCGACGAGCACGTTCCACCCCGGCGTCTGGACGGGAGCCGGGCCCGAGCAGTTGACCACCAGGTCGTACGTCGTGGGGTCGACGGTGCCCGCCGGGGCGAGCTCGAGCACCCCGGAGGCCAGCAGGCCGTCGACGTACGCCGCCATCTCGGGTGACATCCGGTGCCGCGACACGTCCCAGCGGCGGGCCACCTCGGCGACGAACCGGTCCTGGTCGTCGGGCTCGAAGCCCTGCCAGATCCGGTTGCCGTAGGCCCGCACCGCGTCGATGACGTCGCGCCAGTCGCCACCGATCTCCTCGACCTCCGCGATCCGCCGCCGGACCGCGGCGACCAGGTCGTCCAGGGAGGAGACCCCGGGGTCGAACGCGTCGTGCGGGTGCCGGGTGCGGCGCCGGTGCGACCGGGGCACCAGCAGGCTCCGGGACACGGCGGTGAAGACCAGGTCGGGGTGGTCGTCGTGCAGCTGGGCGACCACGTCGACCATGGTCAGCCCGGTGCCGATGAGCAGCACCGAGGTGGCGTCCCTGGCGCCGGGACGCGAGCGCGCCCGTCCACGGGTCGGCGACGAACCGGTCGCCGAGCTGCTCCAGGTCGGGCCGGGGACGCGGGGGCGGGTTGCCCAGCGCGAGCACGACCACGTCCGTCTCGAGGGTCCGACCGTCGGCGGTGACGACCCGTGGGTGCGGGGTCGACAGCACGTCCACGACGTGGCCGCGGGTCAGGGACAGCGAGCTCCCGGCGGGCACCGGCGTCTCCGTGAGCGTCTCGGCGAGGTACTCGCCGTACCGCCGCCGGGACAGGAAGGACTGCGGCTCGGCCGGCGTCCCGCGACGCGCGCACCAGCGCAGCAGGTGGTCGGCGTCCCCGTCCACCACGCTGAGCCGCTCGGCGAAGTTGTTGAGGGTGTGCCGGGGGTGCGCGGTGCGGTAGGCGAGCCCCGGCCCGATGCCCTGGTCCTTCTCGACGATGGTCACGGCCACCGGACGGGCCGGCGTCGCCTCGGCGAGCAGCCGGACCGCCGCCACCACCGCCGCGGCGCCGCCGCCGACGATCGTCACCCGCAGCGCCGAGGGCTCCCTCGTGGTCTGGTCCCGCACGTGCGCACTCCTTGTCCCGGCCTCCGGCACGACGTGACCCGCACCATGTCGGCGCGGCTTGATCGGGCTCGGTGGATGTGTGTCTACTATGTCTACCAAGTCAGTAGAAATTATCAGTTTTGAACGGAAGGTGAGTGTATGTCGCAGCCACCCGACAGTCGTGACCGCATCGCCGTGGTCGTGGGCAACCCCAGTCCGGCCTCCCGGACCCGGGCCGTCGCCGAGCACCTCGCGGCCCGGCTCGCTCCCCACGACCCCGCGGACACCCTGGACCTGGCCGAGGTCGCGGGCCGGGTGCTCGACCCGGGCGACACCCACGTCGCCGGCCTGCGCGCGCGGGTCGCCGCGGCCGACCTGCTCGTGGTGGCGACGCCGGCGTACAAGGCGGCCCCGACCGGTCTGCTGAAGGCGTTCCTCGACGGGGTCGAGGCGGGCGCCCTGCGCCGCACGGTGACGGTCCCCGTGGTGCTGGCCGCCGCGCCCGGTCATGCGGCGCTGGCCGACCTCCAGCTGCGGGTGGTGCTCGACGCGCTCGGCGCCCGCCTGCCGGTGCCCTCCCTGGTCGTCGAGCAGAGCCGGGTCGACGAGGCCGGCGAGCTCGTCGACGCCTGGGCCGATCGCCACCTCGCCGTCCTGCGGGCCGTCCGTGACGCCCTGCTGGTCCCTGCGGTCGCGTCGTGAGTGCGTACGCCGCGCACGACGAGTCGCTCGAGGCGCGACCGATCACCCCGGACGTGTTCCGCGCGGTGTTCCGCGACCACGCGGCCCGGGTGGTCGTGGTGACCGCGCCGGGCGTCCCGGCACCGGTCGGGCTCACCGCGACGTCGCTGGCCTCGGTGTCGCTGGACCCGCCGATGGTCTCCTTCGCGGTCGCCGCCGGCGCCTCGGCGTGGCCGGTGATGGCGACGGCGCCTCGGCTCGGCGTGCATCTCCTGGACCACGGCCAGGACTGGCTGGCGACCCGCTTCGCCACGAGCGGCGTGGACCGGTTCGCCGAGCCCGTGCGCTGGCACGCCGGGGTGGCCGGCGAGCCGGTCCTCGAGGGCTGCGCGGCGTACCTCGGCTGCCGGGTCGTCCAGCACGTCCCCGCCGGCGACCACGTGCTCGTCCTCGGTCAGCGCGGCGCGCCGGCTGGAACGTCGTGACGACGGCGGCCGCCGAGGCGGCCGCCAACTTCGGCCACGAGACCCAGCCCTCCCACGCCGCGCGCTACGAGCGGGCCGAGGAGTTCCTCGAGGTCGTCCAGGCGCTCTGGGACAGCTGGGCCGACGACGCCGTGCTCGCCGACAAGGCGCGGGGCGTGTACGCCGACCCCGAGCGCGTCCGGCCGATCGGCCACCGGGGGGAGCACTTCGCGGTCGCCGGCGCCCTGACCGTGTCGCGCAGCCCTCAGGGTCGTCCGGTCATCGTGCAGGCGGGATCGTCGGGCCCCGGCATCGCGCTGGCCGCCGCCCACGCCGAGGCGGTCTTCACCGCGCAGCAGACGCTCGAGGACGCACAGGAGTTCTACCGGCGGCTCAAGAACGCTACGGCCGAGGCAGGCCGCGACCCGGGGCTGGTCAAGGTGCTCCCCGGACTGGTGCCGATCCTCGGCGGCACCGAGGACGAGGCTCGGCGGCACGAGCGCGACTCGGGCCCCGGAGGCGCGGCGTAGCCTCGCTCCATGAGGGAGCCGATCCGGGTGATCCGCGCGGTCGACCTCGTCCCGGCCGACCCGACTCCCGGCATGGCCCGCAGCCGGGCGTTCGAGCAGGGCCTGCTGTGGGCGGGGCGGGTGGTGACGGCACCGGGCGCGGTGTCGGGCTGGCACCACCACGACCTCAACGAGACCAGCCTCTACGTCGTCTCGGGCGTCCTGCGCCTCGAGTGCGAGGGCCTCGACGGCTACCTCGACGCGACGGCCGGTGACTTCGTGCGGGTGCCGCCGTTCACGGTGCACCGCGAGAGCAACCCCACCGACGAGCCCTCGGTGGCGGTGATCGCGCGGGCCGGGGGCGGCACGCCGACCGTCAACGTGGACGCTCCTCAGGTCAGGTAGACCAGCCCGGGTCCCTCGTCGCGGTAGGGCACACCGACGGCGTCCAGCGCCGCCGTCCACGACCCCGTCACCTCCGGGTCGGAGCCCTCGAAGCCGTGGTCCGCGGTGAGCAGGAAGGTGACCTCCTCGGTCATCCCGATCGCGGCGAGGTGGTCGAGGAAGGTCACCAGGCGGGCGTCGCTCTGGAGCAGCGAGTCCCGAGCCATCTCCGAGCGGGGACCGCCGCCGTGGTGCCCGGTGTCGGTCACGACGTTCGCCCACCAGGTCAGCAGGGGCGCCCGATCCGGGGACGAGAAGAGCTCGAGCATCTGGGTGAGCCCCAGGTCGTCGACGCGCACGCCCCACCGGAAGTAGTCGTCCTCCAGGAACTCCGGGTTGCGCAGGTACGGCGACGTGGTCGGGTCGGGCAGCGCGTGGTCGAGGGCGTCGGCGCCGCTCTCGCCGGAGTCGCGGATCAGCGACATGGTGGAGTAGTCGGCCCCGCGGTCGATCGCCTCGTTGACGCTCGCCGTCCGCACCCGGCCCTCCCGCGTGTGCTTGGCGACCATCTCGAAGATCGTGCGCGCGGCGGGCCGCAGCCAGTCGGCGCTGCGGTGCCAGGTCGACTGGTCGTTGGGCACCACCTGCTCGCCGGTCGCCCGGTCGTAGTAGACGTTGCCCATGACGCCGTGCCGGCCCGGCCCGGTCCCGGTGAGGATCGCGGTGTGGTTGGTGAGGGTGATGGACGGGAACTCCGCCACCGCGCCACCGCGCAGCGCCAGCCCCCGCTGGACCAGCCGGGCGACCCCGGGCAGCTCGCCGGTCTCGGCGAGGTGCAGCAGGTCCCCGGACGGCGCGCCGTCCCAGAGCATCCCGATCACGTGCCGGCGCCGGCCGCCCCCGGGCTCGAGGAGCTCGCGCAGGACCCGGCCGTCCAGGGCGACGCCCTCGGCGTCCACCAGGTCCATGGCCGGCACCCCGGAGAGGAAGGCGAGGGTGGGCCCCACGTCGACCAGGCGGGCGAAGCCGTCGACGTACCCGCGCCGCGGGACGCCGGCGCCGCTCAGGATCAGCGGCGAACGGGACTGGATCACGTCCAGCGAGCCGTGCTCGCCCACGTGGCCGCCCTGCTCGGGGAAGAAGTGCCGGGGGGTGTGCAAGACCGCGAGGTCGGGGCTGCGGTCGGGGTCGGCGAAGAAGGACCGCAGCCGGCGCGCCGCCAGGGGGTAGGCGTTCTCGGTCGACAGCCGCGGCGACGGGTTCGCGACCTCACGCTCGTAGGGCAGGAAGGCCAGCGGGTCCTCGCTGCCGATCGGGTTGGTCCCGGCCACGACCTCGGCCGGCTCGCCGTCCCGGAAGCGGACCGTGCCCAGGTGGTTGGCGCCGTACGGCGTCTCCCCGTCGACCCAGACCACGAGGTCCACGATCGGTGCCAGCTCGGGTGCGCAGAGCGCGTCGATCATCCGTTGCCGGTCGTCGTCCCTCCCCATGGCGGGACCCTAGCCGCTATCCGAACACCCCGGCCGGGAAAGCGCCGCCGTCGACCGCACGCAGCACCAAGGGGAGGCAGAGGGCCTCCAACCGCGCGGTGCCGTCCGCCCCGAGCGCGTCCCACGGTGCGCCCGCGAGCACCTCGGTGGCCCGCTCCACGGAGGTGCGCAGCGCCGCGCCCTCGTCGGTGAGGGCGCCGTCGGGGGTCAGCACCCCGCGCTCGGCGAGCGCCGCGACCGCCGCCGCCCACTCGTCCTCGGACCAGCCCCGGGTGGCTCGGGCGGCGGGGACGGTGAAGCCGTGCCCGGTCGCCGAGTGCGACACCTGGGCCTCGAGCCCGCTCAGCCCGGCCGAGAGGAGCGCAGCGATGTGGCCGTCCCCACGGTGCTCGCGCAGCAGCGTCAGCGCGTGGAACAGCACCAGGTGCGGCGCCGTCGGCCAGTCCAGGTCGGCGTGCGCGGCGTACAGCGGCCGGCCCTCGACCGTGCAGCCGGCGGCCGCGGTCCGCGCCAGGTCGGCGGCCTCCCCCACCTCGGGCGAGGCGAGCGTGTCGGCCCCCAGCAGGCGTGTGTAGGCGGCGGTCACGCCCCGGTAGCGGGCGGCGGTGATGTCCGCCGGGCTCGCCAGGTCCCAGCACGCCGGCACGAAGTGGTGGACCAGGCTCGGGTTGAAGACGTAGAAGGTGGCCGCGACGGTCCCGCCGCCCACCGGACCCATCGGGGCGGCGCGCTGGGCGAAGTAGCTCATCCGCCCCGCGCGCAGGCCGAGCGCCGTGAGCTCACCCTCCACGTCGGCGGCGAAGTAGCTCAGGGCGTGCAGGGTCTCGATCCGGCGCGCGGTGCGGCCGGCGACGCGGGGATCCATGCGGCCTGTCTACCGGACGTCAGGCCGCCACCGGCACCTTGGGGGGCGCCGGGACCGGGGCGGTCGGCCACTCCGCGGGGCGCGGCACGGACCGGACGCTGCGGGCCAGGGTCGGCAGCAGCGCGACCAGGCCGCAGAGCACGCCGGCCACCAGGAGAGCGCGGGAGCCGCCGAGCGCGGCGAGCAGACCCGCACCCAGCAGCGGAGCCAGGGGGAGCGACGCCATCGAGACGAACTGGCTGGCGGACTGGACGCGGCCCACCAGCGCGTCGGGGGTCACGGTGAGGCGGTAGGAGCTCATCCCGGCGTTCCCGATGGGGTTGAGCAGCACCACCAGGGCCAGGGCGCCGGCGACCACGGCCGGGTGCGCCCAGCTCGCCATGGGGATCACGAGCGGCAGCGGGCTCCAGGCGACGGCGATGGTCAGCCAGCCGGTCGGCACCCGCTCGATGACCCAGGGCGCGAGGACCGCCCCGAGGATGCCCGCGGCCGCGGCGGCGGCCTCCACCAGGCCGATCTGCCACGGGTCGACGCCCCCTTCGACCATCCGGAGGATCGCGACGGTGAAGAGCGCGTTGATGGTCAGGTTGGTCAGGCACGCCCAGCCGGTCAGGGTGCGGAACAGGGGGTGCCGGGCGACGAAGGAGATGCCGTCGCGCAGGTCCGCGAGCGGCGCGCCGCGCGGGCCCGGCGTGGGGGACAGGTCGGTGCGCAGCCGGCCGAGCAGCAGCCACGACACGGCGTACGTGACGGCGTCGAAGGCGAACGGCAGCCAGCGCGCGATCCCGTACAACAGGCCACCGAGCGGCCCCCCGACCAGGCCGGCCACGTGCTGGCGGGCCTGGTTCTGGCTCAGCGCGGTGGGCAGCTGGTCGCGCGGGACGACGGTGCGGACCGCGGACATCTCGGTCGGGGCGAAGACTCCCGCCGCGGCACCGCTGACGAAGGCCACCACCAGGAGGTGGGGGAGGGTGACGGCGTCGAGCACGGCGGCGAGGGCCAGCGACGCGTAGAACAGCGCGCCGCAGCCGCTGGCCGCGCGCAGCAGGAGCCGCCGGTCGACGCGGTCCGCGAGGACGCCGGCGGGCAGCAGGGCGGCGGTCAGCCCGAGCATCTCCACCGCGCCGACCAGCCCCGCCACCAGCACGGAGCCGGTGACGGCGAAGGTGATGAGCGGGAAGACGAACATGCTCACCCGGGTGCCGAGCTCGCTGACGGTCTGGCCGATCCACAAGACGGTGAAGTCACGGTTGTGGGCGAGGGCGCGGTAGCTGGTCATATCCGCAACATACATTGCGCAATTATACGTGCGCAATAGAACGTGCGGAATTTGCTAGGATGGCCCGGTGACCGACTCCCCGCACGTCCACGACCCCCAGGTGCTGCGGGCGATCGCGCACCCGGTGCGCAACCGGATCCTCACCGAGCTCGACGCGCACGGGTCGCTGCGGGCCGCGGACATCGCCCGGGAGCTCGACATCCCCGCCAACCAGGCCAGCTTCCACCTGCGGCAGCTGGCGAAGTACGGCCTGGTCGAGGAGGACCCGGCGGCGGCCCGGGACAAGCGGGACCGGGTCTGGCGTGCGGTCAACCCCGGCGGCCTCACCATCAACCTCAAGGAGCTCGAGGAGTCACCCGGCGGCAAGGCCGCCTCGGCGGTCTACCTGCGCAACGCCGTCGCCTGGGGGCAGGTGGTGGTCGACAGCGCCCTGAACCGTCGCGACCCCGAGACGCACAGCAGCCTCACCGAGATGGCGGTGCGGCTCACCAAGGAGGAGGCCACCCGCCTCACCGGGGAGCTCAACGACGTCGTCGAGCGGTGGGCGGCGAGCACCCGGGGCGGGCACGACGACGACCGCCGGACCTACCTCTACTACGGGATGGTGCTGCCCCATCCCGAGACGCCCGCGTCCGACGCGTGAGTGCCCGACCCTTCTGGCTGAGCGCCTTCCTGGACTTCGCGCCCGGCGACTTCGAGCGCGGGGTGGCGTTCTGGAGCGCGGTGACGGGGTACGCCGTCTCCGCGCGGCGCGGCCCGGACACGGAGTTCGCGACGCTGCTGCCTCCCGACGGGGACGACTTCCTGCGCGTCCAGCGGCTCGGGGCCGGACCCGGGCGGATCCACCTCGACCTGCACGTGTCGGACCCGGCCGCGGCCGCCGGCGAGGCGCTGACCCTGGGCGCGACGGTGGTGGACCGGGCCGCCGAGGACTTCGTCGTGCTCGCCTCTCCGGGCGCCTTCACGTTCTGCTTCGTGCAGCACGCCGGCGACCGCGTCCCGAGCCCGGCCGCCTGGCCGGGGGTCGCCCGCAGCCGCGTCTACCAGGTCTGCCTCGACGTCCCGGCGGACCGGTACGACCACGAGAGCGCCTTCTGGGCCGGCCTGGTCGGCGGCTCGACCGAGGTGCTCCAGCGCCGTCCGGAGTTCTCCTGGTTGCGGGGCGGCCGGCAGCACGCCCTCGACATCCTGCTCCAGCGGCTGGACCGCCCGACCGGCCCGGTCACCGCGCACCTCGACCTCGGCACCACCCACCGCGCGGCCGAGGTGGCGCGGCACGTCGCCCTCGGCGCGACCGCCGGGACCGTCGAGGAGTTCTGGACGGTGCTGACCGACCCCACCGGCGCGGCGTACTGCGTCACCGATCGCGACCCCGCCACCGGCCGCCTCGGAGGTTGACCGTGGCGGGGCTCGAGGCTCGGCGCTTGCGCGCCTCCGCACCTCGACCAGCGGGGTGGACGGGCCTACTAGCGTGAGCCCGTGACCGACATCGAGCGCACGGACCCGCCGCTGCGGGCCGACGAAGCCACCACCCTGATCAGCTACCTCGACTACCACCGGGACACGTTCCGGATGAAGACCGGCGGCCTGGACGCCGCCCAGCTCGCGGCCACGCTGGCGCCGTCCGACATGACGCTGGGCGGCATGGTCAAGCACCTGGCTCTCGTGGAGAGCAACTGGTTCAACGACGTCCTCATGGGGCGGGCCGAGGTCGAGCCGTGGGCCTCCGTCGACTGGGAGGCGGACCGGGACTGGGACTGGCACAGCGCCGTCGACGACAGCCCCGAGGACCTGCGGGTGCTCTTCGACGAGTCCGTGGCCGCCTCCGACGCGATCATCGCGGAGGCGCTCGCCGACGGCGGGCTCGAGCGGGAGTCGGTCGTGGTCTCCCGACGTGAGGGCGAGGGCGCGTTCAGCCTGCGCTGGATCCTCGTGCACATGATCGAGGAGTACGCCCGCCACAACGGGCACGCCGACCTGATCCGGGAGTCCCTCGACGGCGAGACGGGGGAGTAGCGGTGTCGTTGATCCGGCCCGCCACCGAGCACGACTGGCCGGGGATCTGGCCCTTCTTCGCGGCGACCGTGGCCGCCCAGGAGACCTACGCCTACCCCACCGACCTGACCAGCGAGCAGGGACGCGGGCTCTGGATGGAGCGTCCGCCGGGTCACACCGTGGTGCTCGAGGACGACCGCGGGGTGATCCTCGGCAGCGCCAAGATGGGGCCCAACCGACCGGCCGCCGGCAGCCACATCGGCACCGCGTCCTTCATGGTCGCGCCGGAGGCCCGGGGCCGCGGGGTCGGCAGGGCCCTGGCCGAGCACGTCGTGACCTGGCACCGCGAGTCCGGCTTCCGCGGCATCCAGTTCAACGCGGTGGTCGAGACCAACACCGCCGCGGTCCACCTCTGGCAGGACCTCGGCTTCGTGATCGTCGGCACCGTCCCCGGCGCGTTCCACTCGCCGACGCAGGGGTACGTCGGCCTGCACGTGATGTTCCTGGACCTGACGACCGGCTGACCGGCCGACCCGTCGGTTGGCGCGGTGAGTAGCGTGATCACGTGACGCGACCCACCGCATCCACCGTCCGAGAGCTCCGCGAGAGCGGCCACGAGCTCACGTCCCTGCGAGCGGAGATCCGCCGCAACCTGCTGGCCAAGCTGGCCGCCGGGGAGGATCCCTGGCCCGGCCTGCACGGCTTCGAGTCCACCGTGGTGCCCCAGCTCGAGCGGGCCCTGATCGCCGGACACGACGTCGTGCTGCTCGGTGAGCGCGGCCAGGGCAAGACCCGCCTGCTGCGCACCCTGGTCGGCCTGATGGACGAGTGGACCCCCGTCATCGACGGCTCCGAGCTCGGCGAGCACCCGTTCGAACCCATCACGCCCGAGTCCCGGCGCCGGGCGGAGCAGCACGGCGACGACCTGCCGGTGACCTGGCGGCACCGCGACGAGAGGTACGCCGAGAAGCTCGCCACGCCGGACACCTCGGTCGCGGACCTGATCGGCGACGTCGACCCGATGAAGGTCGCCGAGGGGCGCACCCTGGGCGACCCGGACACCATCCACTTCGGGCTGATCCCGCGTTCCCACCGGGGGATCGTGGCCATCAACGAGCTGCCCGACCTCGCCGAGCGCATCCAGGTGGCGATGCTCAACGTGATGGAGGAGCGGGACATCCAGATCCGCGGGTACGTCCTGCGGCTCCCCCTCGACGTGCTGGTGATGGCGAGCGCCAACCCCGAGGACTACACCAACCGCGGGCGGATCATCACGCCGCTCAAGGACCGCTTCGGGGCGGAGATCCGCACCCACTACCCGCTCGAGGTCGCCGACGAGATCGCGGTCATCCGGCAGGAGGCGCACCTCGTCGCGACGGTGCCCGACCACCTCGTCGAGATCCTGGCCCGCTTCACCCGCGCGCTGCGCGAGTCCAGCGCCGTCGACCAGCGCTCGGGCGTCAGCGCCCGCTTCGCCATCGCGGGCGCGGAGACCATCGCCGCCGCCGCCCTGCACCGCGCCGTCAGCCAGGGCGAGGACGACGCGGTCGCCCGGGTCGTCGACCTCGAGACCGCCGTCGACGTGCTCGGCGGCAAGATCGAGTTCGAGTCGGGCGAGGAGGGCCGCTCCCGCGAGATCCTGACCCACCTGCTGCGCAGTGCGACCGCCGACACCGTGCGCCAGCACTTCCGCGGGATCGACTTCGCGCTGCTCGTCGAGGCCCTGGACGGCGGCCGCCTGGTCACCACGGGCGAACAGGTCACCGCGCGTGACTTCCTGACCGGGCTGCCGGCGCTGCCGCCGGTCGAGGACAGCGAGTCCGACCTCTACGACCAGGTCTGCGACCGCCTGGGCGCGACGTCCGACGGTGAGCGGGCCTCGGCGATCGAGCTCGCGCTCGAGGGGCTCTACCTGGCCCGCAAGGTCAGCAAGGACTCCGACGGCGGCGAGACGGTCTACGGGTGAGCCGATGACGAGCTACCCGGTCACGGCGAGCGCCGGCTCCCTGCGCGCGGACCCGGCGGTCGGCTGGGTGCTGCCCCACGCCTGGACCCCGAGGGCGTCGTCACGGACGCCGCCGGCACGGGCGCGCACGTGCTGCACCTGTCCGTGGCGCTGTGCGTCCTCAACGACACCTTCCGCGAGGGCCGCGAGCTCGGGTGCCGGTCCAGGGCGTCCGGGTCGTCGCCGACGGCGGGTTCCACGACGACACCTGGGGCTCGACCGGGATCACCTACGCGGTGGAGGTCCAGGCGGACGCGCCGGCCGAGGCCGTCGAGCGGCTGCTGGCCCACGTGGAGGAGATCGCCGAGATCCCGCGCACCGTGCGCGCGGGCGCCGACGTGCGCCGGGTGGCGCCGTGAGAGAGCGGCACCGCTCCCGCTACGGCCGCTACGACGGCGGCCCGGACCCGCTCGCGCCGCCGGTCGACGTGGCCGAGGCGCTGGACGCGATCGGCCAGGACGTGATGGCCGGCTACAGCCCCGAGCGGGCCATGCAGGAGTTCCTGCGCCGGGGCGGCCGGGACCAGACCGGGCTCGACGACCTGGCCCGTCGGGTGGCCGAGCGGCGTCGCGAGCTGCTCCAGCGCCACAACCTCGACGGCACCCTCCAGGAGGTCCGCGAGCTCCTCGACAAGGCCGTGCTGTCCGAGCGTCAGCAGCTGGCCCGCGACGTCACCATGGACGACGCGGACCGGGCCTTCCGCGAGATGCAGCTCGATGCGCTCCCCGCGTCGACGGCGGCCGCGGTGAGCGAGCTGGCGTCGTACGACTGGCAGAGCGGCGAGGCACGCGAGGCCTACGAGCAGATCAAGGACCTGCTCGGCCGGGAGCTGCTCGACCAGCGGTTCGCCGGCATGAAGCAGGCTCTCGAGGGGGCCACCGACGAGGACCGCGCCGCGGTCGCCGAGATGCTCGGGGACCTCAACGAGCTGCTGGAGAAGCACCGGCTGGGCGACGACACCCCGGAGGACTTCGAGCGGTTCATGGGGAAGCACGGGGACTTCTTCCCGGAGAACCCGCGCGACGTCGACGAGCTGCTCGACGCCCTCGCCAAGCGCGCCGCGGCGGCCCAGCGGATGCTCAGCTCGATGTCGGCCGAGCAGCGCGAGGAGCTCCTGCAGCTGTCCGCGCAGGCGTTCGGCTCACCGGAGCTGATGGACCAGCTCGGGCGCATGGACGACAACCTCCGGGCGCTGCGACCCGGTGAGGACTGGGGCGGCTCCGAGCAGTTCGAGGGGGAGCAGGGCCTCGGCCTCGGGGACGGCACCGGTGCCCTGCAGGACCTCGCCGACCTCGACGACCTCGCCGACCAGCTCTCCCAGTCGTACGGCGGCGCCCGGCTCGACGACGTCGACCTCGACAAGCTGGCCCGCCAGCTCGGTGACCAGGCGGCCGTCGACGCCCGCACCCTGCAGCGGCTCGAGCAGGCGCTGCGCGACAGCGGCTACCTGCGGCGGGGCAGCGACGGCGACCTCCGGCTGTCGCCCAAGGCGATGCGCCAGCTCGGCAAGTCCCTGCTCCGCGACGTGGCCGAGCGGATGAGCGGGCGGCAGGGCCAGCGGGACCTGCGCCAGGCCGGCGCGGCGGGGGAGCCCTCCGGTGCGACCCGGGAGTGGGCCTTCGGCGACACCGAGCCGTGGGACGTCACCAAGACGGTGACCAACGCCGTGCTCCGCACCGCGGCGGAGGGCGACGGCCCGTCGGACCCGACCGCGCGGCGAGGGGTGCGGCTGCGGATCGACGACGTCGAGGTGCAGGAGACCGAGGCCCGCACGCAGGCCTGCGTGGCGCTGCTGGTGGACACGTCGTTCTCCATGGCGATGGACGGGCGCTGGGTGCCGATGAAGCGCACCGCGCTGGCGCTGCACACGCTGGTCTCGAGCCGGTTCCGCGGCGACGCCCTGCAGCTGATCGCCTTCGGCCGGCACGCGCAGGTGATGGACATCGAGGAGCTCACCGCGCTCGACGCGCGGTGGGACAAGGGCACCAACCTGCACCACGGGCTGCTGCTGGCCAACCGGCACTTCCGCAAGCACCCGCACGCCCAGCCGGTGCTGCTGATCGTCACCGACGGCGAGCCGACCTCGCACCTCGAGCCGGACGGCGAGGTCGCCTTCTCCTACCCGCCGCACCCGCTCACCATCGCCTACGCCGTCCGGGAGCTCGACAACGCGTCGCGCCTCGGCGCGCAGGTGACGTTCTTCCGGCTCGGCGAGGACCCCGGGCTGGCGAGGTTCATCGAGTCGATGGCGCGCCGGGTCGGGGGGCGGATGGTCTCCCCGGAGCTCGACGACCTCGGCGCAGCGGTCGTCGGCTCCTACCTGGGCGACCGGTCCCCGGCCTCGTCCTACCGCGAGCAGTTCGGCGGCTGGGGCGGTGGCGACCGGGGCTTCTGGGTCGGCTGAGCCACCGCAGCCGGGGCTACTCCCCGGCGTCGCGGCGCTGCGCGTCGCTGAAGTCGGTGAGCCGCTGGGCGGCGAGCGGCGCCGCGCCCGCGGCCACCGCGCTGCGGTAGGCACCGACGTTCGCGCTCAGGTGGCCGATCGACTCCTTGGCCTTCCCGCGGCTGTAGGTCATCGACTTGCCGGCCGCGAAGCCCATCTTGGCGCCCTCCTCGATGGCGTCCTGGTCGGCGCCGAGGTAGAGGAACTGCCAGCCGTAGTCGCGGGTCTGCCGCTCGATGAGCTCCTTGATCCGCGGGTGCGTCCACTCGCGGGAGGCGTTCTCCATCCCGTCGGTCATCACCCCGACGATCACGCTGCCGGGCCGGGCGTCCTCGGGCAGCGCGGCGAGGCGCTCGCCGGCGGTGGTGATCAGCCGGCCCAGGGCGTCGAGGAGGGCGGTGCGGCCGCGGGGCAGCAGCTCCAGCGGGGGGACGTCGGCGAGGTCGCGGTCGGCGTACACCTCCTCGTAGGTGTCGTCGAACTGGGCGAGCGTCACCCGGCACGCGCCGGGGAGGGCGCGCTGCTCCTCGATGAACGCGTCGAAGCCACCGGTCGTGTCGGTGCGGATGGACTGCATCGAGCCGGACCGGTCGAGGAGGAAGTAGAGGTGGGTCGTGGTGGTGTCGGTCATGTGGGTCTCCTTCGGGTGAACCGCATCGGTGCGGGCTTGCTCGGAGCGGCGGCGGGCTCCGCCGCCTGGTGGCTGCCGCGCTCGAGGTCGTAGAGGGCGCGCTCGACGCCCTTGGCGGTGACCCGTCCGGCCTCGCCGGAGTAGGCCCCGAGGTCCCGCGTCCGCGCCAGGCGCGGACCGACGGCGTTCTCCGACAGCCCGGCCAGCGCCCCGGCGGTGCGCAGCGTGGCGCCCTCCTCGAGGATCACCGCCGCCATGGCCTCGTCGATCGCCGCGGACACGTGCTCGGCCGCGTCGCGCAGGTGGGGCAGCGCCGCCGACGGGGTCGTCGGGTCCACCTCCTCGAGGGCCGCCCGGGCGCGGGCGACCGAGCGGGCCAGCGGGCTGTTCGGTGCGGGGGTCATGTCGTCCAGTCTGCCGCAGAAACTGCGGCAACGCAAGAAATTCGGTGCAGCAGTTGGTGAGTCGACGATCGTGTGCGCATACTTCGGCATGGCGACTGCGACGGACAGGTGGCACGACGCCCCGGCCAGGATCGCTCTCGTCTGCGGCGGCGTGCTGGTGGTCGTGGGGGTCGTCCTGATCGTCGGCTGGGCCGCCGGCGTGGAGGTGCTGGTGAGCCTGCGCCCCGGGCTCCCGCCGGTGCGGCCGGCGACCGTGTTCTGCCTGACGGCCGTCGGGGTCGCCCTCGTGCTCGGTGCCCGAGGTCGTCGGACGGCGTCGCGCGCGGTCGGGGCCGCCGTCGTCGTGCTGCCGGTGCTGACCCTCATCGAGTCGACCGCCGGGTGGGACATCGACAGCGACCTGCTCCTGCTCGGCGACGCACCGGACCGGCTCCAGGCCGCGTTCGACACGCCCGACCAGATGGCGCCCGTCGCCGCCGTGGCGCTCCTGCTGCTCGCCGTCGGGCTGGTCGCCCAGGGGTCACCGCGTCTCTCCCACGGCTGCGGCCTCGCGGCCGGCGTCGCCGGCTACCTCGCCCTCGCGGGTCACCTGTACGGCGTCGAGGGCGTGCTGGAGGTGGGCGGCTCGACGGCCGTGCCGCTCCACGGCGGCGCGCTGCTGCTGGTGGCCGCCCTGGGGCTGCTCTGCCTGACCCCCGACGCGGGCCTCGTCCAGCTGCTGCGGGAGCCCGGGAACATGGGCACGATGGTGCGCCAGCTCAGCGTCTTCGCGCTGGTCGTGCCCGTGATCGTGGGCAGCGTGTTCTGGGCGGGCGAGCGGGCCGGGTGGTACGGCACGGCCGCCGGGGTGGCCCTCACGACGATGGCGTGGACGGCCGGCACGCTGATGATCATCTGGCTGGGCGGACGGCGGGCGGTGCCGGTCGAGCGCGAGCGCGACGAGTCGCTGGCCCACGCCGTGGAGGTGCGGGACCGCCTGCAGATGGTCGCCGAGGCGTCCCGGGACTTCGCGGTGACGCCCGACCTCGACGCGACCCTCCAGCGGGTGGCGGTGTCCGTGGGGCGTCGGCTGGGAGGCGGCTGCACGATCCGCCTGATCGACCCGACGGGGACCCTGCTGCTGCCCGTGGCCCTGCACCACACCGATCCGGAGCGGCTCGCGGCGCTCGCGGCGATCTTCGAGCGGCCGCTCGCCATCGACGAGGGCCTGAGCGGGCACGTGATCGCCTCAGGTTCCGCCGGGATCGTCGAGCGGTACTCCCCGTCGAGCCTGGGCTTCATCCGCGACCCGGCGCTGGTCGGCGCCCTCGAGGAGTACGGCCGGCCCAGCGCGGTCGTCGCCTCCCTCCGGGCCGGAGGCCAGGCGCTGGGGGCCATCACCGTGCTGCGGGACGAGGGCCACGAGCCGTTCCACGACGACGACCTCGACGTGCTGGTCGAGATGGCCGAGCGCGCCGCGCCGGTCATCCGCAACGCCCAGATCGTGGCCGACCAGCGGCGGCGCGACGCGGCGATGGCGGAGTTCGCCCGGGGGGCGCTCGCGAGCGACAACCCGGCCGGGCTGCACCAGAGCGCCGTCGACCTGTTGCGCGAGGCCCTCGGTGCGGCGTACGTCGTGTACCTCGAGGCGGACGGCGAGGAGCGGCTGCTGGTCACCGCGCTCGCCGGCCCGCCCGGGCAGCCGTCCCCGCTGCCCCGAGGGGCGCGGGTGACCGCGCCGAAGCCGCTCGACGTCCTGCGGACCGGGGACCCGTACGTGTGCGACGACATGCAC
Source organism: uncultured Actinomycetota bacterium (assembly GCA_963713255.1). Taxonomy (GTDB): domain Bacteria; phylum Actinomycetota; class Actinomycetes; order Propionibacteriales; family Nocardioidaceae; genus Nocardioides. Next base: position 92,876 of record CAVQLC010000016.1, on the reverse strand, counting down.
CACGAGGTGTCCGCCGAGATGGTGGCCCTGGCCGAGACCCTCGGTGCGGACAGCGGCCTGGCGGTGCGGGTCATGGGGGAGCTGGCGCCGCTCGGCGTGCTCACCATCGTGGCCGTCGGCACCGGCCGGTTCACCGACGACGACGTCGGCTACGTCCAGGCCTACGCGGGGCTGTTCGCGGCCGCGGTCCAACGCCTCCAGGCCCAGCAGGCGCTCCGCGCGGTGGCCGAGGAGCGCCGGCGGCTGCTGGACCGGCTGGTGACCGCCCAGGAGGACGAGCGCGCCAGGATCGCCGACGGCGTGCACGAGGACCAGGTGCAGGTGATCACCGCCGCCGACCTCCAGCTCGGGGTGCTGGCCCGGCTGGCCGGCGCCGCGCGACCCGACCTGTCCGAGGACGTCGCCTTCGCCCAGCGAGCGGTGAGCGGGGCCGCCGAGCGGCTCCGCGCGCTGCTGTTCGACCTCGAGCCACCCGAGGAGGGGGTCGATCTCGAGGACGCCCTCCAGAGCGTCGCGGCGTACCTCCTGTCCGGCGACGGCGTGACCTGGCGGGTCGCCTCGGAGTCGGCCGAGCGACTGAGTGCCGGGCACCGGGTCACGGTGTACCGGATCGCCAAGGAGGCGCTGAGCAACGCCGCGCGCCACGCGCGCGCCGACCGGGTCGAGGTGTCGCTGAGCGACGTCGACGGCGGGGTGCTGACGACCGTGGTCGACAACGGCGTCGGCATGGCCGAGGTCCCCGAGCGGAGCCCGGCCGGCCACCGCGGGGTGACCAGCATGCGCGACTGGGCGGCCGTCTCGGGTGGGTGGCTCGCGATGGAGAGCACCCCGGGAACCGGTACCACCGTTCGCTTCTGGCTGCCGGGCGAACCCGAGAAATAGCCCATAAGCACCAGTCCGGGCAGCACGAAGAGCCGATCTGCGGGCGACCGGCCTCGTGCACGATGGAGCCGACGGGTCGACCGGAGCAATCCCCCCGTAGCCTCCGGTCGGCCCGAACGCGCGAGATGGTGCGTAGGTACCACTCACAACGGCACGCCTGCGTCGGGCGGATCCCCCTCGGAAGCCGCACCCTGGACCGGGGCCGTTCGGAGCGTCATCCCCTGAGCCTCCGTTCGGCCCCTTTCCAGTCCTCCGGCACCGGACGACCTCCGTGGCCCTGTCGAGCGGGAGCGGGCATGTCGGACCAGAGCACACCCGCCGTGCGGGTGCTCGTGGTCGAGGACAACGCCCTGGTGCGCGCCGGTCTGCTGCGCGCGCTCGAGACCGAGGTCGACGGCGCGACCGTCGGAACGGCCGGCACCCTCGCCGCGGCGCGCCGGGTGACCGCGGACCTGAGTCCCGACGTGGTCCTCCTCGACCACGTGCTCCCGGACGGCGGGGGCGCGGAGGCGGTGGCCGAGCTCGTCGCCCTCGCTCCCACGGCCGCGGTCGTCATGCTCACCGCCACCGGCTCGCCCGCCGTGCTCCGCACCGCCGTCGAGGGCGGGGCGGCCGGGTTCGTGCTCAAGTCCTCCGGGCACGCGGCGATCTTCGACGCGCTGCGGGCCGCGGTGCGGGGGGACGCCGCGATCGGCGCCGAGCGGCTGGGCGAACTGCTCACCCGGGCCGCCCGCGACCCCCGCCCGGTGCCCCGTGAGGTGAGCGCGGAGGACCGCACCCTGCTCGTCCTCCTGTCGCGGGGCCTGGGCATCGCCGGCGCCGCTGAGCGGCTCGACCTCCCGCAGGCGGACGTCGCGGAGCGGGTGCGCGCGGTGTCCACGACGCTGGCGGGGCGCTCGACCCTGGAGTCCCTCGTGATCGCCGTCCGGGGCGGCGTGATCCCGCCGCCCTCGGCGGCCTAGGGGGCGAACGCGCGCCGCACCCCTATCCTGGTGCGCAGCGACGACGGGGGACGGCCATGGAGGACGAGACCGACGACGGTGCGACCGGGCGCACGATCCGGGTCCTCGTCGTCGACGACCACGAGCTGGTCGCCGACAGCCTGGTGCGGGTGCTGTCCCTGGAGGACGACCTGGTGCCCGTGGGCATCGCCCCGACGCTGGCCCGGGCCCGGCAGCTGGTGGCGCTCGAGCGGCCGGACGTGGTGCTCCTCGACCAGGAGCTGCCGGACGGGCACGGGGTCGACGCGATCGGCGACCTGCTCGCCGCGCACCCCCAGGTCCAGGTCGTGATGCTGACCGCCAGCACCTCGGAGAACGTGCTCGCGACGGCGATGGCGGCCGGTGCGGCCGGCTTCGTCTCCAAGACCAGCGGCCTCGGCGAGCTCGTCAACGCGGTGCGGGCGGCCTCGCGCGGTGACGCCGTGATCAGCCCCGAGCTGCTGGGGCGGCTGCTGACCCGGATGCGGCGGGAGCCGGCCCGGCTCGGTCGTGACCTCACCGACCGCGAGTCGGAGATCCTGGGGCTCCTGGCGCGCGGCCTCACCAACGCCGCGATCGCGGACCGGCTGGTGGTCAGCGTGCACACGGTCCGCAACCACGTGTCGAACCTGTCGGCCAAGCTCGGCGCGCACTCCAAGCTGGAGGCGCTGGCGATCGCGATGCGCGAGGACCTGATCCCGCCGCCGCCCGCCTGATCGGTCAGTCGTCGGCGAAGCCGGGCAGGGACTCCTCGAGGATCGCCCGGAACGGTGCCTCCGCCTCGAGCTGGCTGAGCAGCCCGATGCCACCCAGCCAGGTCCGGTGGATGAGCAGGTACGACGGCGGCAGGTTCAGCTTGGTCGCGATGGTGAACGACGGGTCGCGCGGGTTGTTGATCCGCTCGAACTGGGTGCGCATCCACTCGCGCGAGAAGCGGAACCGCTCGACGCGGGTCGGCTCGGCGAACGGCGCGAGGTAGTCCGCGACGAGGCTCGGGTCGACGGTGATGCCCTTCTTGATGAACCCCTCGTCCCGCAGCGTGGCGGCGAGGGCCTCGGGATCGTCGTCCGCCGCCAGCCGCAGCAGGCGACCCAGCGCGGAGGGCAGCCCGCGCTCGGGCAGCCGGGCGACGGCCCCGAAGTCGAGCACGCCCAGCCGGCCGGGCGAGCCGTCGGCCTGGGGCAGCAGCCGGAAGTTCCCCGGGTGCGGGTCGGCGTGCAGCATGCCGGTGCGGGCCGGCCCGGAGAACAAGAAGCGCACCAGCAGCTCGCCGTAGTGGTCGCGTTCCTCGCGGGTGCCGGTGGCGATCACCGACGCCAGCGACGCGGGGCTGTCCATCCACTCGGTGACGAGCACGGTGGAGCCCGCGGCCACGACACCGGGCACCACGATGCGCGGGTCGTCGGTGAACGCGTCGGCGAACGCCTGCTGGGCCTCGGCCTCCAGCTGGTAGTCGAGCTCGTCGGCGGCCCGCTCCTGCAGCTCGCGCACGAGCGGCAGGATGTCGATGCCGGGGAAGACGGGGGCGATGCCGCGGGCCACCAGGGCGAGCTGCCTGAGGTCGCCGAGCAGGGCGTCGCCCGCCCCGGGGTACTGCACCTTGACCGCGACCTCGCGACCGTCGTGCCACCGACCGCGATGGACCTGGCCGATCGAGGCCGCCGCGGTCGGACCGCCGTCGAGGCGGACCAGCCGGTCCCGCCAGTCGGGACCGAGGTCGGCCTCGATCTGGTCGCGCACCGTCTGGGTCGGCATCGGCGGCGCGGAGTCCTGCAGGGCGGTCAGGTGCGCGCGGTACGGCGCCGCCACGTCGTCGGGGAGGGCCGCCTCGAGGACCGAGAGCGCCTGGCCGAACTTCATCGCGCCGCCCTTGAGCTCGCCCAGGGTGCGGAACAGCTGCTCGGCGGTGCGCTGCTGCATCTCGACCATCACGGCCTCGGCCGACTGCCCGCCCAGGCGCTTGCCGAACCCCAGCGCGCTGCGACCGGCGTACCCCAGCGGCAGGGCGGCGAGGCGCGCGGTGCGCGCCACGGCCTTGCGGGGCAGGTCGGTCATGGCGCCAGTGTCCCAGGTGAGCGAAGGACGGGCGTCGGACGACTAGTCAAGGCCGGACCGGCACACCCGGTCCCGGACTACTGGGCCCGAGGCTGCGGCTTGAAGCGGCGCACCTCGTGGGGCCAGCCGCAGGCCTCCGCGATCTTGCCCGCCCAGACCTTGGCGGCCTCGTCATCGGGCACGTCCACCACGGCGAACCCGCCCAGGAACTCCTTGGTCTCGACGTAGGGTCCGTCGGTGACCATCACGGTGCCACTGGTGGGGTCGGCGTGGTAGACCGGCCCGTCCTCCTCCTCCAGCCCCCCGGCGAAGACGTACACACCGGCAGCCCTCATCTCGTTGACGACCGCCATGGCGAGCGGTCCGCGCGGGCGGAACCACTCCTCGGGGTGGTCGCCCACCCACTGCTGGTTGAAGTACAAGAGGTACTCGGTCATGCCCGCTCCTTCTCCTGTGGCGGACCCAGTGGTCCGCGTTCACCTACCCCACGAACGGCGACCGGAGAATACGACACGGTCAGCGCGGAACCGGGACACCGGTCTTGGAGTGGCAGCGGTAGCCGTTCGGGTTCTTGGCGAGGTACTGCTGGTGGTAGTCCTCGGCGTAGTAGTACGTCGTCGACTCCAGCGGTGCGACCTCGGTGGTGATCTCGTCGAAGCCGAGGCGGGCCAGCTCCTCGCCGTAGAGCTTGGTGATCTCGCGCGCCGTCGCCTCCTGCTCGGGCGTCGTGTAGTAGATCGCCGAGCGGTACTGCGTGCCGACGTCGTTGCCCTGGCGCATGCCCTGGGTCGGGTCGTGCACCTCGTAGAAGGCGCGGACCAGGTCGGCGTACGACACCGTCGCGGGGTCGTAGACGACCCGCACGGCCTCGGTGTGGCCGGTGCGTCCCGAGCAGACCTCTTCGTACGACGGGTGCGCGGTGAAACCGCCGGCGTAGCCCACCGACGTGGACCACACGCCCGGGACCTGCCAGAAGATCTCCTCGGCGCCCCAGAAGCAGCCGAGGCCGAACACCGCGACCTCGTGGCCGTCGGGGACCTCGTCGGTGACCAGCGGGGCGTCGAGGACGAGGTGTCGCTCCGAGAGCCGGAACGGCTGCTCGGTGCGACCGGGCAGCGCCTCGTCGGGAGCGACCAGGGTGGACTTCGCGCGGCTGAAGAACATGGGCCCAGTGTTCCAGTCGGATCAAGGGCCGGACCAAGGGGCGGGCGGTCTAGTCACCCCCTCGATCTGGCGCGGGTTTGCGGGCACGATGTGCCCCGACGGTGCGGGCCGCCCAGCCCGCGCCGATCGCGAACCAGGACCGGCTGCACGGTCCGCGGAGCAGGTTGTGGGGCGGCGGCTCAGCCCGGCCGCCCCACAACCGTCTCCGGGGAGTCGAGACTCTGCGACCGCTCCACCCGACGGGCTGGTCTAGACCCGGGGTGCCGTGCCTCGGTGACCGGAGCACGATGGCGAACTGCGCCCGCGGGGCGTGAGCAGATCCGGGATCTCGGGATCAGATATCGGGAGAAGAGACATGGGATTCACCACGTCCAGGAAGACCGCCGCCGCCGCGCTCGCCGCTGCGGTGCTCCTCGGGGGAGGCATCGCCGCCGTGGCGCCGGCCGCGGCCGAGGACAGCGCGCAGTTCGCGGCGACCAACTGGAAGAAGGTCTGGAAGAACGACCTTCAGCAGTACGCCGACAAGCGCTACTACACGAAGAAGAAGTCCGACAAGAAGTACGCCACCAAGGCAGACTCTGGACAGCTACTACACCAAGGCCCAGTCGGACGCGACCTACGCGACCAAGGCGCTGACGTACAGCAAGACGGACTCGGACGCGAGGTACTACACCAAGGCCCAGGCGGACGCAAGTACGCACCGTTCCCGAGCCTCATCCGCGGCGCGTTCGAGCTGACGGGCAACACGGCCGCGGCAGGTCAGGGGGTTTCTGGTGACATCTCCTTCGGGGTGACGCTCTCGGCGGCTCCATCTGTTCGCGTCATGCCGCCGGGTGGCCCCGTGCCGGCCGGTTGTTCGGGAAGTCTTGCATGCGCCGAACGCCTCGGCCGGATTACCTCTGCATCTTCGAGCGCGCCAACTTCAACCTGGCTACCGCCGACTTCAGGGTCTGCACGGTCGCGAACTCGCTGCGACTCGGCGCCTCGGGACTGGCCAGCCCGTTCGGAGCATGGATCTTCGCGTTCTCCACAGCGGCCGGCTATGTCGAGTCCGGTGGTTCGTGGGCGCTGCGGCCTGCGGCCCTGAACACGACGTCCGCGGCGCCGAGCTGGAGCATCGGCACAGCCGGGTCCGGGCGGCGGCAACTGGCGGACCGTAGAGTCGGTGCGTGACTGAACAGGCGCACCGACACAAGTCCGGCTTCGAGACCCGCGCGATCCACGCGGGCTACGAGCCGGACCCGACGACGGGTGCGGTGATCCCGCCGATCTACGCCACGTCGACCTTCAAGCAGGACGGTGTGGGCGGGTTGCGGGGCGGCTACGAGTACAGCCGCTCCGCCAACCCGACCCGCACCGCCCTGGAGGGCAACCTGGCCGCGCTGGAGGAGGGCGAGCGCGGGTTCGCCTTCGCGTCGGGCCTGGCCGCCGAGCACACGCTGATCCGGGCCCTGTGCGCCCCGGGCGACCACGTGGTCATCCCCGACGACGCGTACGGCGGCACCTTCCGGTTGTTCGACAAGGTCGAGAAGGGCTGGGGCCTCGAGCACAGCCCGGCACCGGTGTCCGACCTCGACGCGGTGCGGGCCGCGATCCGGCCGGGTGCGACCCGGCTGGTGTGGATCGAGACCCCCACCAACCCGCTGCTCAACATCGGCGACATCGAGGCGCTCGCCGCGGTCGCGCACGACGCCGGCGCGCTGCTGGTCGTGGACAACACCTTCGCCTCGCCGTACCTCCAGCAGCCGCTGACCCTCGGCGCCGACGTCGTCGTCCACTCGACCACGAAGTACTGCGGCGGGCACTCCGACGTCGTCGGTGGCGCCCTCGTGGTGCGCGACCTCGCGCTGGCCGAGCAGGTGACCTTCCACCAGAACGCCATCGGCGCGGTCGCGGGACCCTTCGACGCGTGGCTCACGCTGCGCGGCCTCAAGACCCTCGCGGTGCGGATGGACCGGCACTGCGACAACGCCGAGCGGGTGGTGGAGTTCCTCACCGGCCACGGCGCCGTGGCCGAGGTGATCTACCCCGGTCTCCCCGACCACCCCGGGCACGCGGTGGCGGCCCGGCAGATGAAGCGCTTCGGCGGCATCGTGTCCTTCCGGGTCACCGGCGGTGAGGAACGGGCGCTCGCGGTGTGCGAACGCGCCGAGGTGTTCACCCTCGCGGAGTCCCTGGGCGGGATCGAGTCGCTCATCGAGCACCCGGGCCGGATGACGCACGCGAGCGTCGCGGGCACCGACCTCGAGGTCCCGGCCGACCTGATCCGCCTCAGCGTCGGCATCGAGACCGCCGACGACCTGATCGCCGACCTCGACCGTGCCCTCGGCTGACCGCGCCCCGGCGACGGTCGTCTGCGTCGACTTCGGCTCGACGTTCACCAAGGCGTCGCTCGTCGACCTGGCCGCCGGCCGGGTCGCCGCGTCCGCCACGCACGCCACCACGATCGGGACCGACGTCCTCGACGGGTACGACGCGTGCCTGGCCGCGCTCGCGGCGCAGGACGACCGGGCCCGGGACGCCGCGGTCCTGGCCTGCTCGAGCGCCGGCGGCGGGCTGCGGATCGCCGTGGTCGGCAACGAGGAGCTGGTCACCGCGGAGGCCGGCCGTCGGGTGGCGCTGTCCAGCGGCGGCAAGGTGGTGGGGGTGCTGGCCCACGAGGACGACCTCGCCGCGCTCGCGCCGATGCTCCCCGACGTGGTGCTGCTCACCGGCGGCACGGACGGGGGGAACGCGGCGGCGCTGCTGGCCGCCGCCCGGGGCCTGGTCGCGGTCGGCTGGAGGGGCCCGGTCGTGGTCGCCGGCAACGCGGAGGCGCGCGACGAGGTCGCGGAGATCCTGGAGGCCGGGGGAGCGCCGTACGTGCTGGCCGACAACGTGGTGCCGCGGATCGGGGTGCTGGCGCCCGACGGTGCCCGGGCCGCGATCCGGGAGATGTTCCTGGCCCACGTGATCGGCGGCAAGCACCTCAGCGCCCGCGCCGACTTCGTGGCGATGGTGAAGGGCGCCACCCCTGACGTCGTGCTCACCGGGGTCGAGCTGCTGGCGCGTGGCCTGGACGCCGAGCACCCCGGTGCCGGCGACGTGGTCGTCGTGGACGTGGGCGGCGCCACCACCGACGTCCACTCGGTCGTCGACCTGGACCCCGAGGACGCGCACACCGAGGGCGGGCTGGCCCGCGAGGTGGTGGCGTCGACGCCCGTCACCCGCACCGTCGAGGGGGACCTGGGCATGCGCTGGTCGGCGGTCTCGACGGTCGCCGAGGCCGGGCTCGACGACCTCGCCGAGGCCGCCCGTCGCCGCCGCGACGACCCCGCCCTGCTGCCCGACGACGACGCCGAGGCCGACATCGACGAGGCCATCGCGCGGGCCGCGGTCGGGCTGGCGCTGCGGCGGCACGCGGGCCGGAGCCGGGTGGTGGTCAGCCCCGAGGGCCGGGTGGTCGAGCGCACCGGCAAGGACCTCCGCGAGGTCGACCTGCTGGTCGGGTCGGGCGGGGTGCTGCGCAACGGCCGGCCGGGCGTCGCCGACCGCATCTTCGCCGGCAGCACCGGGTCGCACGTGGAGGGCGGGTGGCAGCTGCCCCGGGCCCCCCGGATGGTCGTGGACGACGAGCACGTGCTCGCCGCCGTCGGGCTGCTGGCCACCGAGCACCCCGCGACGGCGTACGCGCTGAGCGCGGGTCTTCGGGGTGGTCCGCGCGCCCCGGCCGCGCACTAGCCTGGGCGCGTGCCCCACGACCCCGACGACCGTGACGAGTCCGCCGAGACCTCGGCCGGCGACGAGGAGCACGAGTCCCGCCGCTTCTCCGGCCACACGCTGGGCCAGCTGATCTCGAGCCAGCGGGCCCTGATCCGGGCCGGGCGGGACGCCGGTCGGGCGGAGCCGGTGGTGGTCACCGGGGGCTCCTCGAACTTCTCGCGCGCGCAGGTGCCGTGGGGCCTGGACCTGGCGGCCGCCTGGGGCTGGCGGTTCCTGGTGATCGTCGCGGCCGGTCTGGTGATCCTGAAGGCGCTGGCGATGTTCGCCGTCGTCACCCTGCCGTTGGTGGTCGCGCTCCTGATCGCGGCGCTGGTCAGCCCGCTCGTGCGGGCCATGCGCCGCGGTGGGCTCCCCAAGGGGCTCGCCGCCCTGCTGGTCGTGCTCGGGGGGCTGGCCACGGTGATCGTGCTGCTCAGCTTCGCCGGCCAGCAGGTCGCCAACGGCGCGACGGACCTGGCGGACCAGGTGGTCCAGGGCCTCGACGAGGTCCGCGACTGGCTGAAGAACGGCCCGCTCAACGCCAGCGACTCCCAGATCAACGACTACATCGCCAGCGCCCAGGACGCGATCACCGAGCAGACCAAGGACGGGCAGGTCCTCGCCCAGGTGACGTCGTTCGGCAGCGCGGTCACCCACGTCTTCGCGGGCTTCTTCATCGTGCTGTTCTCCACGTACTTCTTCCTCGCCGACGGCGAGCGGATCTGGGCGTGGACCGTCCGGCTGGCTCCCCGGGCGGCGCGGGCCCGCGTCGACAGCTCCGGCCGGGTGGCCTGGGTCTCGCTCACCCAGTTCGTCCGTGCCACCGTCATCGTGGCGCTGGTCGATGCCATCGGCATCGCCCTGGTGGCGGCCATCCTCGGGGTGCCGTTCGTGCTGGCCATCGGCGTGCTGGTCTTCCTGGGCGCGTTCGTGCCGATGATCGGCGCCACCGTGGCCGGGACCGTCGCGGTCCTGGTCGCCCTGGTCGACCAGGGGCCGGTCACCGCCCTGTTCATGCTCGGCGGGGTGATCCTGGTCCAGCAGGTCGAGGGGCACATCCTCCAGCCGTTCCTGATGGGCCGCTGGGTCTCCCTGCACCCGCTGGGGGTGATCGTCGCGATCGGCATCGGCGTCATCGTCGCGGGGGTCGCCGGCGCCCTCGTCGCCGTGCCGCTCGCGGCCACGGTCAACGCCGTCGTCCAGCACCTCGCCCAGCACACGGACGTGGGCGAGGACGACCCCGAGGAGGAGCTGGAGGAGGATCTCGAGGAGATGGGCGAGCCGGACCCCCGGGCGGACCCCGATCTCCAGGAGGACCCAGCATGAGGACCACCCCACCACGCTGCTCGCTGCGCTCGCACCGCGTCGAGGACCCCGCATGAGCACCGTGTCGCTCGCCGACATCGAGGAAGCCGCGACCCTGCTCGACGGCATCGCGATCCGCACGCCCATGGAGGGCGCCCGCTGGCTCTCCGCCCGCTGCGGCGGGGAGGTGCGGCTCAAGTGCGAGAACCTCCAGCGCACGGGCTCGTTCAAGATGCGCGGCGCCTACACCCGGATCTCCCGGCTCACCGACGAGGAGCGCGCCCACGGCGTGGTCGCGGCGTCCGCGGGCAACCACGCGCAGGGGGTGGCGCTGTCGGCCCAGCTGCTCGGGGTCAAGGCGACCATCTTCATGCCGGAGGGTGCCCCGATCCCCAAGATCAACGCCACCCTGGGCTACGGCGCGGACGTGGTCTTCCACGGCCAGTACCTCCACGACGCGATGGTCGCGGCGCAGGCGTTCGAGGCCGAGACCGGGGCCGTCCTGATCCACCCCTACGACCACGTCGACATCGTCAAGGGCCAGGGCACCTGCGGGCTCGAGATCCTCGAGCAGATGCCGTCGGTCCGCACCGTCCTCGTGCCGACCGGCGGAGGCGGGCTGCTGGCCGGGGTGGCGATCGCGCTCAAGGAGAAGCGCCCCGACCTGCGGGTCGTGGGCGTGCAGGCGGCCGGCGCCGCGGCGTACCCGCCCTCGCTGGCCGGGGGTGCGCCGGTGCTGCTGGAGAAGATGACGACGATGGCCGACGGCATCGCCGTGGGTCGCCCCGGCGACATCACCTTCGCGATCGTCCAGGAGTACGTCGACGAGATCGTCACCGTCTCCGAGGAGTCGATGTCACGCGCGCTGGTGGCGATCGCGGAGCGGGCGAAGCTGATCGTCGAGCCGTCCGGTGCCGCCGCGGTCGCCGCGATCATGGACGACCCCGGGGCCTACGAGACCCCCTCGGTCGCGGTGCTGTCCGGCGGCAACATCGACCCGCTGCTGCTCGGCAAGGTGATCCAGCACGGCATGGCCGCGGCCGGCCGCTACCTCTACCTCCGGGTCGTCATCTCCGACCTGCCCGGCGGGCTGGCCGGGCTGCTGACCGACCTGAGCGCCGCCGGGGCGAGCGTGATCGAGGTCGCCCACGAGCGGATCTCGCCGGCGCTGCACCTCCACGAGGTCGAGGTCAGCCTGCAGCTGGAGACCCGCAGCCGCGAGCACGCCGACGCGATCGGGGCGATGCTCGCCGAGAAGGGCTACCGCGTCGACGTCTGAGCGGCTCAGCCCGAGTAGGGCACCGCGTCGAGGATCTTGACGGTGAGGACCTTGTCGTTGGGCGCCGTGTAGGTCACCGTGTCGCCGCTCTTGTTGCCGTTGATGGCGGCGCCGAGCGCCGACTCGGGGGAGTAGACCGTCAGGTCGTCGCCCTCGGTGAGGTTCTCGCGGGCGCCGAGGAGGAACTTCTGCGTCTCGTCGAAGTCGACGAGGTGCACGGTCACGACCATGCCGGGCTCGACGACGCCGTCGTCGGCCGGGGTCTCGCCGACCTGGGCGCGGCGGAGCATGTCCTCGAGCTGCCGGATCCGGCCCTCGACCTTGCCCTGCTCGTCCTTGGCGGCGTGGTAGCCGCCGTTCTCCTTGAGGTCGCCCTCGTCGCGCGCGGCGCTGATCCGGCCGATGATCTCCTGGCGGACCGGACCGCGCAGCTCCTCCAGCTCGTGGGTGAGCTTGTTGAAGGCGTCCTGGGTCAGCCAGACAGTGTCGTGCTCGATCTGCGTCATGTGGTGCTCCTATGAGTCAAGGGCCGGTACGGGTACCGGCCCTCGGCGTGGTGGTGCCTGCGTCGTCCCCGAGCGGGACAGCCAAAGAACCGAGTTTACCAACCTGCGTGGGAAAAGGCAGATCAGCCGGCACAGGGGCTCAGCGCGGCCGATTCTGGCCCGGTGCCGTGCAGCCGTCGAGCGTCACGCTCGTCGCGGCCCGCTCGGTGCGGATGGTGACGTCGTTGCGGCCGTCCCGGGGCTCGAACGTGAGCTCCCCGACGATGCTGTGGTCCTCGGCGAGGGCGCGCACCACGCACCTGGCCTCGACCCCGTCACCGAGGGCGACCGACACGAACGCCACCGCGGTGTGGTCGTCGACGACGGAGAACCCGAGGAACTCCGAGTCGACCTCGGGGGTCGACTGCACCCAGACGACCCACGCCAGCCAGCCGAGGAACGCCGTCGCCACCACCACGGATCCGGCGATCACCAGCCACCGGCGCGCGGGGCGGGCGGCGCCGTACCGGTCGCCCAGGGTCGAGGTCGCGCTCACCGCACCCATTGTGCCGCCCTACGATGGCGACCATGCCGTCCGACCCCTCCGCTCGCCCCCGGGCCGGCCTCCGGCTCATGCACGTGCACGCCCATCCCGACGACGAGTCGAGCAAGGGCGCCGCCTCCACCGCCATGTACGTCGCCCAGGGCGTCGACGTGCACGTGGTCACCTGCACGGGTGGCGAGCGCGGGTCGATCCTGAACCCGAAGATGGAGCGCCCCGAGATCGAGGCGAACATCACCGAGGTCCGCCGCCAGGAGATGGAGCGGGCCCGGGACATCCTCGGCGTGCGCCAGGACTGGCTGGGCTTCGTCGACTCGGGGTGGCCCGACGGCGACCCCAAGCCCCCGCTGCCGGACGGCTGCTTCGCGCTGGTGCCGCTCGAGGAGGCGGCCGCGCCGCTGGTCCGGCTGATGCGGGAGTTCCGTCCGCACGTCGTCACGACGTACGACGAGCGGGGCGGCTACCCGCACCCCGACCACGTGATGTGCCACCAGGTCTCGGTCGCGGCGTTCGAGGCCGCCGGCGACCCGGAGCGCTACCCCGACCTGGGCGAGCCCTGGCAGCCGCTCAAGCTCTACTACCACCACTCGTTCAACCGGCCCCGGATGCAGGCCCTGCACGAGGCGATGATCGCCCACGACCTGGAGTCGCCCTGGGCGGACCGGCTCGCCGAGTGGAAGCCCGAGCCCGAGTGGGACGCCCGGATCACCACCCGCGTGCCGTGCGCCGACTACTTCGGCGTGCGGGACCAGGCGCTGCTGGCCCACGCGACCCAGATCGACCCCGACGGCCCGTGGTTCGCGATCCCTCGTGAGCTGCAGGAGCGCGTCTGGCCGACCGAGGACTTCGAGCTGGTCACCAGCCACGTGGGGACGCAGACGCCCGAGGACGACCTCTTCGCCGGTATCGACCGCGACGCGCTCCCGGGCACCTGACAGACTGGAGTCATGACTGTGGACGTGGTCGTGCTGGCGCTCCTGCGCGCGACCGAGCAGACACCGGAGGCCGACGACGTCACGGCGGGACCCTGGGGCGCGATCATGATCGGCGCCCTGGTGGTGGCCGTGGTGATCCTGATGCGCAGCTTCCTCAAGCAGATGCGTCGGGCCGACCAGGCCAAGGCGGCCGGCGTGTACGGCGACGAGCCGGCGCCGCCGGCCCCCCCGGCCCCGACGGACGACGAGGACCACCCTTCTCGTCGTTGAGACGACACGCCGGGGGCACCGGTACTCTCGTGCGGTGCTCCGCACCCCCCGACCTGCTCCGCTGATGCTGGCTGCTGCCGCGCTCACGGTGCTGGCGGTCGTGGTGGGCCTGGTGGCGCAGGCCGGACCGGCCCCCGAGCGGCGGCCGACCTCGGCGGAGCAGCTGACCGCCCTCGAGCTGGTGCTCGCCCGCCCGGGTCAGGCCTCCCGCAGCGGGGAGCGGGCGCTGGCCCGCGCCTGGACGCAGCACGCGAAGGCCGAGCGGCCGGCCGCCTTCAAGGTCGTCCCCGCCGGGAAGCCGCTCGCGCTGAAGCCGGTGCCCCAGCCCGCGGACCCGTTCACCTTCCAGATCGGCACCCTCAACGTGCTCGGCAGCCAGCACACCCGCGGCAGCCGCCGCTACGGCCCCGGCACCACCCGCACCGCGCGTGCGGTGGGGATGTTCCAGTCGCGGGGCGTGGACCTCCTGGGGCTGCAGGAGGTGCAGGACGACCAGCTCAACGTGCTCTACGGACGGCTCGGAGGGTTCGGCATCTGGCCGGGCCGGGCGCTGGGCAACAACGGCGTGCGGCTCCAGATCGCCTACAACCTCTCGCTCTTCGAGCTGGTCGACACCGGCTCCATCACCACCCGCTTCGACTTCCAGAGCCGACCGATCCCCTACGTGCTGCTCCGCAACCGGGCCACCGGCGGGGAGTTCTGGGTCGTCACCATCCACAACTCGCCGCGCACCCAGGAGGCCGACCGCGACTCGGCCACCGCCGCGGAGATCGCCCTCTTCAACCGCCTGCGGCGCGACCGGACGGCCGGTGCTGGTCACCGGCGACATGAACGAGAAGGCGGAGTGGTTCTGCAAGGCGTCCACCGGCGCCGGCCTGGTCGCCGCCAACGGCGGCAGCGGCGCGGGCGGCTGCGTGCTGCCACCGGGACCGCTGCGGATCGACTGGATCATGGGCGGCGGGGGCGTCGACTTCTCCGGCTACGTCCAGGACGGAGCATCGCTCGCGGGGATCACCGACCACTACTTCGTGCACGCCGACGTGACGGTCACCCCGACCGAGCTGGTCGCCCCGAAGGGCTGACCACCTCAGCAAACGCTGAGGTCGCCGTAGACACGATCCGCTGCGGCCGTCGATGCTCGGCCGATGGCCGTCCTGCTGGCCGCCCTGATGGCGACCGTGGTGACCTACTGCCTCGCGCGTGCCTTCGTCCCGGCCCTGCACGACCCGGCGCACGCCCGCGATGTCGACCTGTGGCACGTCGTGATGGGTGCGGGGATGGTGGCGATGCTGCTGGTGACGCTGACCCGGGCGGCGGCCGCGCTGGCGCTGGTCGTCTTCGTGGTCGGCCTGGGCTGGTCGGCCGTCCGGCTGGCGACCTCCGGCGCCCGGCCGGCGTACCTCCGCCTCGGGGTGGGCTGCGCGGCGATGGCGGTGATGCTGCTGCCGACGGCCACGGCCGGCGCCGCCGCGCCTCCACGCGCACCACCACGACCACTCCGCAGCGGCTGCCGGCGTCACCGCCGTGGTGCCTCCGACGGCCCTGCTGGTGGCGCTGCTCGCCGGGGTCGGCGCCATCCTGCTGGTCCGGCTGGCGGGCTCGCTGCGCAGGTCCGTCGCCCTCCCGGGACGGCTCGCCGCGTGCTGCGACGTGGCGATGGCAGCGGCGATGGGCACCATGCTCGTCGCGATGCTCTGACCCAAATCAATAGTTCGCTGAGGTTGCGTTGACGCGGCCCGGACGGAGGACGAGAGTCGGGTGACCGCCGTCACTCCGGCGGTTCTTCTGGGAGGTCGCTCATGCAGGTCCCCGCCCCGTTCGAGTACGAACGCGCCACCAGCGTCGAGCACGCCATCGGGCTGCTCGAGCGGCTCGGCAGCGAGGCCCGGCTCATCGCCGGTGGCCACAGCCTGCTGCCGATGATGAAGCTCCGGCTGGCCAACCTCGAGTACGTCATCGACATCAACGACCTCCACGACGAGCTCGGCTACGTCCGGGTCGGCACGGACGAGGTCCGGATCGGCGCGATGACCCGGCACCGCGAGCTGCTGGAGTCGCCGGAGCTCGCGGCGCTCTTCCCGATCTTCGCGGACGCCGAGGCGGTCATCGCCGACCCGGTCGTCCGCAACCGGGGCACGATCGGCGGCTCGCTCTGCCAGGCGGACCCCTCGGAGGACCTCACCGCGGTGTGCACCGCCCTCGACGCGAGCTGCGTGATCCGCAACGCCTCGGGCGAACGCGTGGTCAGCATGGAGGACTTCCACCGCGGCCCCTACGAGACGGCCGTCGAGCACGACGAGATGCTCACCGAGATCAGGATCCCGGTCCGGCCCCACGGCTCCAGCGCCTACGCCAAGGTCGAGCGCCGGGCCGGCGACTGGGCGGTGACGTCGGCCGGCGCCGCGGTCTGGATGGACGGCGACGTCATCTCCGACGCGCGGGTCGGTCTCGCGGCGGTCGGCCCGAACACCACCGGGCATGCCGGCGATCTCCGACGCGCTCCGCGGCCAGACGCCCTCGGACGACCTCTTCGCCCGGGCGGGGGCGATCGCGGCCGAGGGCTGCTCGCCGTCCACCGACAACCGCGGCACCGCGGACTACAAGCGGCACCTCGCCGACGAGCTGACGCGGCGGACGCTGCGCACGGCCGTCGAGCGCATCCGAGCGGGCGTCGCCGGCGACCAGGCCAACCAGGGAAGGAACGGCTGACATGCAGGTCACCATGACCGTCAACGGGGAGACCGTGACGCGCGAGATCGAGGGCCGGATGCTGCTCGTCCACTTCCTCCGCGACGAGCTCCGGCTCACCGGCACCCACTGGGGCTGCGACACCAGCAACTGCGGCACCTGCGTGGCCTGGATGGACGGCGAGCCGGTCAAGACCTGCACCGTGCTCGCGGCGATGGCCGGCGGCCGGGAGGTCCGCACCGTCGAGGGCCTCGAGCAGGACGGCGTGCTCGACCCCGTGCAGGAGGGCTTCATGCGCTGCCACGGCCTGCAGTGCGGCTTCTGCACGCCGGGGATGCTGATGACCGCCCGCGCCCTGCTCGACCGCGACCCGGACCCCAGCGAGGACACCATCCGGGAGGCCATCTCGGGACAGATCTGCCGGTGCACCGGCTACACGACCATCGTCCGGTCGGTGCAGTGGGCGGCCGAGCACGAGAAGGCCCACCGCCACCAGGACGCCGAGACCGTCGGGAGCGAGTCATGACCACACTGGACAAGGGGCTGGACGAGGGCGTCGCCGCCACCCCCGAGGACCTCGAGCACGCCGACAACGACCAGCACCCCGTCGGCCACGGCCGGATGCTCCGCAAGGAGGACCCGCGCTTCATCCGCGGCATGGGCAAGTACGTCGACGACATCCAGCTGCCCGGCATGCTGCACCTCGCGATCCTCCGGTCGCCGGTGGCGCACGCCACCATCGTGAGCATCGACGTGACCGCGGCCCAGGCCCACCCCAAGGTCAAGGCCGTCATCACCGGCGCCGACCTGGCCGCCCAGGGACTGGCCTGGATGCCCACGCTGTCCAACGACGTGCAGGCCGTGCTGGCCACCGACAAGGTGCGCTTCCAGGGCCAGGAGGTCGCGTTCGTGGTGGCCGAGGACCGGTACGCCGCACGCGACGCCCTCGAGCTCATCGACGTCGAGTACGACATCCTGCCGCCGGTCATCGACGTCCGCCGCGCGCTGGCGCCGGACGCCCCGGTGATCCGCGACGACCTGGACGGCAAGAAGGACAACCACTGCTTCGACTGGGAGACCGGCGACAAGGACGCCACCGAGGCGGTCTTCGCCAACGCCGACGTGGTGGTGACCGAGGACATCGTCTACCCGCGCGTGCACCCCGCGCCGATGGAGACCTGCGGGTGCGTCGCGGACTACGAGCGGGTCGGTGGCCAGCTCACGCTGTGGACGACCAGCCAGGCTCCGCACGCGCACCGGACGGTCTACGCCCTGGTGTCCGGGCTGCCCGAGCACAAGATCCGGGTCATCGCGCCCGACATCGGCGGCGGCTTCGGCAACAAGGTCCCGATCTACCCCGGCTACGTCTGCGCGATCGTCGCCTCGCTG
The DNA here is from genome assembly GCA_963713255.1 of uncultured Actinomycetota bacterium. Classification (GTDB taxonomy): domain Bacteria; phylum Actinomycetota; class Actinomycetes; order Propionibacteriales; family Nocardioidaceae; genus Nocardioides. Next base: position 75,141 of record CAVQLC010000016.1, on the reverse strand, counting down.
GTGATCGGCAAGCCGGTCAAGTGGATGGAGGACCGCTCCGAGAACCTCGTGTCCACCGGCTTCGCCCGCGACTACGTCATGCGCGGGGAGATCGCGGCCACCAAGGACGGGAAGATCCTGGGCATCCGCACCCACGTGCTCGCCGACCACGGCGCCTTCAACGGCACCGCGGCCCCGATCAAGTACCCCGCCGGCTTCTTCGGGGTCTTCACCGGCAGCTACGACATCGAGGCGGCGTACTGCTCGATGACGGCCGTCTACACCAACAAGGCGCCCGGTGGCGTGGCCTACGCGTGCTCCTTCCGGATCACCGAGGCCGTCTACCTCGTCGAGCGGATGGTGGACGTGCTGGCCTACGACCTGGAGATGGACCCGGTCGCGCTGCGCCGCAAGAACCTCATCCAGCCCGACCAGTTCCCGTACACGAGCAAGACCGGCTGGGTCTACGACTCCGGCGAGTACGAGCGCGCGCTCGACCTCGCGCTCGAGATGGCGGGGTACGACGAGCTGCGGGCCGAGCAGGCCGAGAAGCGCGCCCGCGGCGAGCTGATGGGCATCGGCGTCGCGTTCTTCACCGAGGCCGTCGGGGCCGGGCCGCGCAAGGACATGGACATCCTCGGGCTCGGCATGGCCGACGGCGCCGAGCTGCGGGTGCACCCGACCGGCAAGGCCGTCGTCCGCCTCTCCTGCATGAGCCAGGGCCAGGGCCACGAGACGACGTTCGCCCAGATCGTGGCCGAGGAGATCGGCATCCCGCCGGCCGACATCCAGGTGATCAACGGCGACACCGACCAGACGCCGTTCGGGCTCGGCACCTACGGCAGCCGGTCGACGCCGGTCTCGGGAGCCGCGGCGGCCCTGGTGGCCCGCAAGGTCCGCGACAAGGCGCAGATCATCGCCTCGGGGATGCTCGAGGTGTCCGTGACCGACCTCGAGTGGCAGAAGGGCGCGTTCCACGTGAAGGGCGACCCCAGCCGGTCGGTGACCATCCAGGACATCGCGATGCGGGCCCACGGCGCCGGCGACCTCCCCGACGGCATCGAGGGCGGTCTGGAGGCGCAGATCTGCTACAACCCCTCCAACCTCACCTACCCGTTCGGCGCGTACCTCTGCGTCGTCGACATCGACCCCGGCACCGCCGCGGTCAAGGTGCGCCGGTTCATCGCGGTCGACGACTGCGGGACCCGGATCAACCCGATGATCATCGAGGGCCAGGTGCACGGCGGCCTGGCCGACGGGGTCGGCATGGCGCTGATGGAGATGATCGCCTTCGACGAGGACGGCAACTGCCTCGGTGGCTCGCTGATGGACTACCTGATCCCGACCGCGCTCGAGGTGCCGCACTGGGAGACCGGCCACACCGTCACCCCGTCGCCGCACCACCCGATCGGCGCCAAGGGTGTCGGCGAGTCCGCGACCGTCGGCTCCCCGCCGGCGGTGGTCAACGCCGTCGTGGACGCGCTGAAGCCCTTCGGGGTCCGGCACGCCGACATGCCCCTCACGCCGTCGCGGGTCTGGGACGCCATGCAGGGCCGACCCACCCCGCCGATCTGACGAGACCAGCGATGACCACGGCCCTGTCGACGCGTGTCGACGAGCTCACCGCCACCGGCGTGCCCTTCGTGCAGGCCACGGTGGTGCGCGCCCAGGAGCCGACCTCGGCACGGCCGGGGGACCGGGCGATCATCCTGGCCGACGGGTCGATCGAGGGCTTCGTCGGCGGGCACTGCGCTGCGGGCTCGGTGCGCTCCGCGGCGCTCGACGCCCTGGGCTCCGGCGAGAGCGTGCTGCTGCGGGTGCTGCCGGACGGCGACGACGCCTTCCCCGACTCGCCGGGGGCCAGCGTGGTCGTGAACCCGTGCCTGTCGGGCGGTGCGCTGGAGATCTACCTCGAGCCGCTGCTGCCCAAGCCGTCCCTCCACCTGGTCGGGTCGTCACCCGTGGCCGACGCCGTGGCCGGCCTGGCCGCGACGCTCGGGTTCGTCGTCGACCGCGGCCCGAGCTCCGAGCAGGAGCGACCGGCCACCGCCGTCATCGTGTCCAGCCACGGTGGCGACGAGGTGGGCGAGGTCCGGGCCGCCCTCGACGCCGGGGTCGGCTTCATCGGGGTCGTCTGCAGCCGCACCCGGGGGCGGGCGCTGCTCGCCGAGCTCGACCTCACGCCCGAAGAGGCGGCCCGCGTGCACATGCACGTGGGACTCGACATCGGCGCGCGCACGGCGCCGGAGGTGGGGCTGTCGGTCGTGGCCGCCCTGGTCCGCAGGATCCGGGTCGACGGCCTGGGGGCGCCCGCACCGGGGCTCCCGGCGCCGTCCTCTGTCCAGGCCGTCGACCCGGTCTGCGGGATGACCGTCACCGTCGGTCCCGACACCGTGCACGCCGTCGTGGACGGCGTCGACCACTGGTTCTGCATGACCGGCTGTCGCGACCGGTTCCTGGCGGACGCCCTCACGTGAGCACGGCGGCAGTGGTGCTCGCCGCCGGCGGGTCCCGGCGGCTCGGCCGGCCCAAGCAGCTGCTCGCCTACCGCGGCGCGACCCTGCTCGACGCGACGCTCGCCACCGCGCGGGCCGCCGGGGTCGACCAGGTCGTCGTGGCGCTGGGCGGGTCCGCCGCCGAGGTGCGCGAGACCGTCGACCTGTCCGGTGTCGACGTGGTGCTCAACCCCGACTTCGGCGACGGCTGCGCGACCTCGATCCGGACGGCCCTGGACCGGGTCCGCGACGACGCGGAGGGTCTGGTGCTCCTGCTCGGGGACCAGCCGGGCGTGACGGCGCGGACGGTCGACGCGCTCGTGGCCGGCGCCCGCGAGCACGCCGTGGGCGTCTGCGCGTACGACGACGGTCCGGGTCACCCGCTGTGGTTCCATCGGAGCATGTTCGCGACGCTGGCCGGCCTGCACGGCGACAAGGCGGTCTGGAAGCTGGTCGACGCCGACCAGGACGTCGCCCGGGTCCCGGTGGCGGGCGACGTACCCCCCGACGTCGACACCTGGGACGACTACCAGGCGCTGCTCGAGGACGAGCGATGAGCGACCTGTCCTCGGCCGAGGACGTCCGCCGCCGCTTCGACGAGCACGGCTACCTCGCCGACGAGGGGATGGCCACCGCGGTGTTCCTGACCCTGAGGCTCGGGCTGCCCCTGCTGCTCGAGGGGGAGCCGGGGGTCGGCAAGACGGCCGCGGCGCAGGTGCTGGCCAAGGCGCTGGACGCCCCGCTCGTGCGGCTCCAGTGCTACGAGGGGCTCACCGCCAGCGAGGCGCTCTACGACTGGAACCACCAGCGTCAGCTGCTGGCCATCCGGATCGCCGAGTCCCAGCACGAGCGGATCGGGGAGGGCGACCTGTTCAGCGAGGAGTTCCTCGTGGAGCGGCCGATCCTGCGCTGCATCCGGTACGACGGTCCGAGCGCTCCGGTGCTGCTGATCGACGAGGTCGACCGTGCCGACGACGAGTTCGAGGCGCTGCTCCTGGAGGCCCTCGGGGAGGGGTCGGTCACCGTCCCCGAGCTCGGCACCTTCACCGCCGTGCGGCCGCCGATCGTGGTGCTCACCTCCAACCGCAGCCGGGACCTGCACGACGCCCTGCGCCGGCGCTGCCTCTACCACTGGCTGGACTACCCCGACCTGGCCCGGGTCGTGGCGATCCTGCGGCGCAGCGCGCCGTCGGCCAACCTCGCGCTGATCGAGTCGGCGGCCCAGTTCGTCGGCCACGTCCGCAGCCAGGACCTCGACAAGCCGCCGGGGGTGGCCGAGGCGATCAACTGGGTCGCCGCGCTCTCGGTGCTCGGCGCGACCGAGCTGGTCAAGGAGATGGCGGTGCCCACCCTGGGCGCGCTGGCGAAGACCCCCGACGACCGCGACCTGGTGCTCGCGTCGCTCGAGACGTACGCGTTCGGCTGAGGCGCACGTGGACCGCGCCGATCCCGGCACCGGTGCTCGGCAGCGTCGACCGGGCGGCCCTGGTCGCCGCGCTCGCCGGCCGCCTCCGCGCAGGCGGGGGTGCCGGTGACGCTGCGCGGGATGACCGCCTTCGCCGAGGCGCTGGACGCGGCGCCACCCTCCCGCAGGTCCGCGCTGTACTGGCTGGCCCGGGTCACCCTGGTCAACCGGCAGCACGACCTCGCCGTCTTCGACGCGGTGTTCGAGGCGGTCTTCGCCGACGCGGTGCTGCCCGTCGACCCGGTCGCCCGACGGCAGAGGACGGACACGTTCGACCACACCGAGGACGTGCTGGCGCCGGTGGAAGGAGACCCCGTCGGAGGAGACCTCGGCGCCGCGCTGCCCTGGCACACCCTGCCCCGGATCTCGGCCACGGAGGGGGACGGCGAGGACGAGCGGGCCCTGCCCGAGCTGTTGCCCAGTGCGGTGGCGCGCATCGCGGACACCCCGCTCGACGAGCTCGACGAGGCGGAGCAGGCGCTCCTGGGGCGCTGGCTCGAGGAGTCCGCGCCCCGCTGGCCGACCCGACGCAGCCGCCGCCAGCGGGTCCGGCCGTCCGGCCACCGGGTCGCGCTGCGCGAGACGATCGCCGCGTCCCGGCGGACCGGGTGGGAGCCGATGCAGCTCCAGCGCTACCACCCGGTGCGCCGTCCCTTGACGGTCACGCTGTTCTGCGACGTGAGCCAGTCCATGCAGAGCTACGCCACCGTCTACCTGCACCTGATGCGCGCGTTCGCGCGGACCCGCAAGGCCGAGACCTTCGCGTTCTCCACCTCGCTGACCCGGCTGACCCCGGCGTTGTCGCACCACTCGGCGGCCACTGCGGTCGCGATGGCCGGCGAGCAGGTCACCGACCGCTTCGGCGGCACCCACCTGGCGTCGTGCCTGCGCGAGCTGCTGGTGTCCCGCCACGGCAACGCGGTGCGGGGCGGCGTGCTGGTGATCGCCTCCGACGGCTGGGACAGCGACGACCCGGCGGACCTGGCGGCGGTGATGGCCCGGGCGCGGCGCCGGGCCCGGCGGATCGTCTGGCTCAACCCGCGGGCGGGTGCGCGTGGCTACGAGCCGCTGGTCGGCTCGATGGCGGCGGCCCTGCCGTACTGCGACGCCTTCCTCCCGGCCGACACCCTGCGTGCGCTGCCGGCGGTGTTCGACGCCATCGCCGGCGCCGACCGCCGCTGAGGTCGGCTAGCTCCAGAGGGTGACGTGCACGGCCGGCTTGAACCGGCCGACGTGCACGCCGGCGCCCCGGACCATCGCCTGGGTCGCCCGGGGCGTGGTGATGAAGCGGAGCAGCTCCGCCGCCGGCGGGGTCTGGTCGTGCTTCGGGAGCGCCATCGCCGACCACCGGCCGGTGCCCTTGAGGCCGGGGCCGTCGAGCGTCACCAGCCGCCCCGCGGCCAGGTCGCCGGCGACCGCGAAGCGCACGGCGAGGGCGATCCCGTCGCTGCGCTTGGCCTCCTCGAGCGCCGCGGCCTCGCTCTGGAAGATGCGCTGCTGCTGCTCCGGCACCGCGAGCCGCCGCAGCAGTCCCGGCACGACGCCCTCGGCGCCGACCGCCGAGGGGCCCAGGCACCAGGTCTGGCGCAGCAGCTGGTCGACCGAGTGCCGGCCCGCCGCCAGCGGATGGCCCGCGCGCACCACGGCCAGCACGTCGTACAGGAGGAACTGGAGCTGCACCAGCCCGTCCAGCGGCGCGGTCGAGGCGGGCCCGATCGCCACGTCGACGGTGCGCCCGGCCAGGAGCACCGGGAACCGGGACACCGGCTGGATGCTCAGCTCGACCTCGAGGTCGGCCGCGCGCCCGGCGAAGAGGTCGATCAGTCCGGGCGCCGCATGCTCGGCGAACAGGTGCGACGTCGCGACCCGGAGCACCCGGCGCCCGTCACCGGCCTGGCTGACCTCGCGGGCGGTGCGGTCCTGGAGGCCGAGGATCTCGACCGCCCGGCTGGCCAGCCGCAGGCCGCCCGGGGAGAACGCCAGGCCGGAGGCGGTGCGGGTGAAGAGCACGTCGTCGAACTCCTTGCGCAGCTGGGCGACGTGCATCGAGACCGCCGCCTCGCTGACGCCCAGCTCCTTGGCGGCCGCCTTCACCGAGCCCAACCTGACCACGCTCGCGAAGGCGCGGAGCTGGGTGGGCGTCACCGCGCAAACCTAGCCCCGACGCCGCACCCTGACGAGCGCGTCGAGGGCGTCCCGGACGGTGCCGTCGGCGCCGGTGACGGGCCGGGTCACCCGCTCGGCCCGGACGACCTCGAGGTCCTGGTCGGCCAGGTCGTCGAGCACGTCGTCGACAGTCATCAAGACCGCCGCGTCCTGGGGCCCCCCGGTGCCGTCGGTCAGGTTGGCGGTGTCGTGGGCGACCAGCAGGAACGTGCCACCGGGACCGAGGGCGGCGAAGGCGTGCCGCACGGCGGCGCGCCGCTCGTCGGCGGGCAGCTGGAGGTAGGCGAGCACGGCCAGGTCGTAGGGGCCGTCGGGCTCCCAGGTGGTCGCGTCGGCGACCACCCACTCCAGCGTGAGGTCCCCGGCCAGCCGCCGCGCCTTCTCCAGAGCCACCGCCGAGAAGTCGCTGGCGGTGACGTCCCAGCCCTGCCGGGCCAGCCAGATCGCGTTGCGGCCCTCGCCGCACGCGAGGTCCAGGGCTCGCCCCGGGGGCAGGTCGGCGCACTCGTTCGCCACGAACTGGTTGGGCTCGACCGACCACATCAGCTCGGTCTCGGCGTACCGCGCGTCCCAGGCCTTCGCGTCCATGACGCCACCGTACGACGCGTCCCCCGCGGTGTCGTCCGGTCCGGTCCTCGGGCAGGATGACGCGGGTGAGCGCGACCCCCGACGTGGCGATCCGGGGCCGCCGGCCGGAGGACCTGCCGGGTCTCGTGGAGATCCTCGCGGCCCAGCAGCCGGCGTCGCGCTACCCGTTCCGCTGGCCGCTGCCGTTCCCGGTCGAGGAGTTCGTGGTGCGCAGCCACGAGGAGGCGGGCTGGGTCGCGCTGGTCGACGGTCGCCTCGTGGGCCACGTGAGCGTCGGCCGGGTCGAGGGCGACCTGGCCGAGGCGTTCGTCGCGGCCACCGGCCGGCCGGGCGAGGACCTGGCCCTCGTGTCGGTCCTGTTCGTCTCCCCGGAGGCGCAGGGGACCGGGGTCGGTGGCCGCCTGCTCGACACCGCCGTGGCCTGGGCGCGCGACCGGCACCGCCTGCCGGTCCTCGACGTGGTCCCGAGCCACGGGAGTGCCCTCGCCGTCTACCGGCACCGCGGCTGGCAGGAGATCGGCAGCGTGCGGCCGGCCTGGCTGCCCGACGGCGAGGACGACCTGCTGCTGATGTGGCTCCCCGAACGTAGGGTCGAGGCATGCACCGGAGCCGGATCGCCGTCGTCCTGATCGACCACCCGGAGGAGTCGTACGACGCCGCGGCCGGCTTCTGGGCCGACGTGCGCGGGACGGTCCGCGGCCCGGAGGGTCCGCCGGCCGACGAGCCGTACGAGTCCCTCGACGCGCTGCCCGGCGGGGTCCTGCTGGAGCTCCAGCGCACCGGCGCCGGCACCCCGCCGCGGGTGCACCTGGACGTCGAGACCGACGACGTCGGGGCCGAGGTGGCCCGGCTGACCGGGCTCGGGGCCACCGTGGCCGAGCAGCGCGACGGGTACGCCGTGCTCCACGACCCCGGCGGGCTGGTCTTCTGCGTGGTGCCGGTGCAGACCACCCGCGCCGACTTCGACGAGCACGCGAAAGCCTGGGACTGACCGGAGGACCGCTAGGTTCGGGGGCGATGAGCCCCTCCCACGACACCCGACCGCGCCGTACCTTCGCGGTCATCAGCCACCCCGACGCGGGCAAGTCGACCCTGACCGAGGCGATGGCCCTGCACGCGCGGGTGATCTCCGAGGCGGGCGCCGTGCACGGCAAGGCCGGCCGGCGGGGCACGGTGTCGGACTGGATGGAGATGGAGCGCGCCCGCGGCATCTCCATCACCTCGGCGGCCCTGCAGTTCGACTACGCCGACCACGTGGTCAACCTCGTCGACACCCCGGGGCACGCCGACTTCTCCGAGGACACCTACCGGGTGCTGTCCGCGGTGGACTCGGCCGTGATGCTCGTCGACGCGGCCAAGGGACTGGAGCCGCAGACGCTCAAGCTCTTCCAGGTGTGTGCCCAGCGCGGCATCCCCGTGATCACCGTGATCAACAAGTGGGACCGGCCGGGGCTCGACCCGCTCCAGCTGATGGACGAGATCCAGCAGAAGATCCGGTTGCGGCCGACGCCGCTCACCTGGCCGGTCGGCGTCGCGGGGGAGTTCCGCGGCGTCCTCGACCGACGGACCGGTGACCTGATCCACTACACGCGGACCGCGGGCGGCGCCACCCGCGCCCCCGAGGAGCGGGTGTCCGCCGCGGACGCCGAGGCGATCGCCGGCGAGGCGTGGGTGCACGCCGTCGAGGAGCACGACCTGCTCACGATGGACGACGCCGACCACGACCAGGCGACGTTCCTCTCGGGCGAGACCACGCCGGTGCTCTTCGCGTCCGCGCTGCTCAACTTCGGCGTCGCCCAGCTCCTCACGCTGCTGGTGGAGATCGCGCCGCCGCCCGGGCCGACACCCGCCGTCGACGGACCCGCGCGCGACGTGGCCGACGACTTCAGCGCCTTCGTCTTCAAGGTGCAGTCCGGGATGGACGCCGCACACCGCGACCGCCTCGCCTACGCACGCGTCTGCTCGGGTGTCTTCGAGCGCGGGATGGTGGTGAACCACGGCGAGACGGGCAAGCCGTTCGCCACGAAGTACGCCCAGGCCGTCTTCGGGCGCGAGCGCTCGTCGGTCGAGACGGCCTTCCCCGGCGACATCGTCGGTCTGGTCAACGCCAACGCCCTGCGGGTCGGGGACACGATCTACGCCGGCGAGCCCGTGCGCTTCCCGCCGATCGCGAGCTTCGCCCCCGAGCACTTCGCCTCGGCCCGCGCCGCGGACACCGGGCGCTACAAGCAGTTCCGCCGCGGGATCGAGCAGATGGACCAGGAGGGCGTCGTCCAGGTGCTCCGCTCGGACCTGCGCGGCGACCAGAGCCCGGTGCTCGCCGCCGTCGGCCCGATGCAGTTCGAGGTGGTCAGCGCCCGCATGCAGAGCGAGTTCGGGGCCGCCATCAAGCTCGACCACCTCGCCTACTCCGTGGCCCGCCGGACCGACGACGCCGGGGTCGAGGCGCTGAAGGGCGTGCGCGGCGTCGAGGTGCTGAGCCGGGCCGACGGCACCCACCTCGCGCTCTTCCCGGACAAGTGGCGCGCGGAGACGGTCGCCCGCAACCACCCGGACGTGCTGCTCGAGCTGCTGCCGGCCAGCGGGGGCTGACGTGAGCGACCGGTTCGAGGAGCTCGACTGGCAGGCCACGCCGATGGGTGAGATCAGTCTGCGCCGCCGCCGCGAACCGGTGCTCGACGTCGACGTGTACGAGGTGCAGCTCAACGACGAGTTCTTGATGTCGAGCCTGTTCACGGTGTCCGAGATCGAGCTCGCCCACCTGGGGATCGCCGCGCACGGCGGTCACGATCTCGAGGTGCTCGTGGGCGGCCTTGGCCTGGGCTACACGGCGCGGGCCGCGCTGGCAGACGACCGCGTCCGGAACGTGACCGTGGTCGAAGCGATCGCACCGGTGCTCGAGTGGCACCGCCGCGAGCTGCTGCCCGACACCGTCGGGCTGGCCGCGGACCCCCGGTGCCACCTCGTGCACGACGACTTCTTCGCGCTGGTCGAGCAGCAGCGGAGCACCGCGACGTACGACGTCCTCCTGATCGACGTCGACCACACCCCCGGACACGTCCTCGACCCGTCGCACGCCGCGTTCTACTCGTTCGAAGGACTGGGTCGGCTGGCCTCCCTGCTGCGGCCCGACGGGGTCTTCGCCCTCTGGTCCGACGACCCTCCGGACCCGACATTCCTGGCGGTGCTGCGGTCGGTCTTCCTCACGGTCGCCGGCCACGTCGTGTCGTTCCCCAACCCGCACACCGGCGGCACCTCCGCCTGCTCGGTCTACGTGGCCCGACAGTTCCGGGCGGCGTACGACGGCGACGACTTCTACTGCGACGTGGCGATCCCGCACCCCGAGCGACTGTCCGTCGTCCACGACTCCGAGGAGGTGCTCGCCTTCCACCACACGCAGCCGTTCTGGGAGACGCACGTCGTCGTGACCCCCAAGCGGCACCTCCCTTCGTTCACCACGCTCACCGCCGACGACGAGCCGATCGTGCGTGAGCTGCTCGGCGTCGTGCAGTCGATCGCGCGCGACGTCGAGGCGGAGACCGGCGCGGCCGGGGTGCTCACCAACCTGGGCCGCTACCAGGACTCCAAGCACCTTCACGTCCACGTGCACAGCGGGCCTCGACGCGACAGGCCCTCCACCTGACGAGTCGCGTGAGATCGCCCTCCCGATAGTCCGTCACGAACTGGACCAGAATCCGCCCACCGCAGGTGCATTCCGTGACGGACTATCGCGCCGGGCGGGGAGTCGTCGCCGTCGGGCACGATGGGCCACATGGCCAACCGGTTGTCGGACGCGACGTCGCCGTACCTGCTCCAGCACGCCGGCAACCCCGTCGACTGGTGGGAGTGGGGGCCCGACGCGTTCGCGGAGGCCCGGCGACGGGGGGTGCCCGTGCTGCTCAGCGTGGGGTACGCCGCGTGCCACTGGTGCCACGTGATGGCGCACGAGTCGTTCGAGGACGACGCGACCGCGGCGTACCTCAACGAGCACTTCGTCAGCGTCAAGGTCGACCGCGAGGAGCGGCCCGACGTCGACGCGGTCTACATGGAGGCGACCACGGCGATGACCGGCCACGGTGGCTGGCCGATGACCTGCGTGCTCGACCACGAGGGCGGGCCGTTCTTCGCCGGCACCTACTTCCCGGACCGGCCGCGGCACGGGCAGCCGTCGTTCCGGCAGGTGCTCGAGGCGGTCAGCGACGCGTGGACGAACCGCGGCGACGACGTACGCCGGGTCGCCGGCCGGCTCCGCGAGCACCTCAACCGCGCAGCGCCCACCGCGGCGGGCACCTTCGACGAGGAGGTCCTGTCGGCCGCGGTGGCCAGCCTGGCGCGGGACTTCGACGAGGAGCACGCGGGCTTCGGGACCGCGCCGAAGTTCCCGCCGTCGATGGTGCTCGAGCTCCTGCTCCGGGTCTCGACGGGATCGGCGGGCCCGACGGGCACCGCCGGCGAGGCGCCGCGGCGGATGCTCGACGCCACGCTCCGGGCGATGGCCCGCGGCGGCATCTACGACCAGCTCGGGGGCGGCTTCGCGCGCTACGCGGTCGACCGGGCCTGGGTGGTGCCGCACTTCGAGAAGATGCTCTACGACAACGCCCAGCTGATCGGGGTCTACGCCCGGCGCGACGAGCCGTGGTCGCTCCGCATCGCCCGGGACACCGCGGACTTCGTGATCCGCGAGCTCGGCACCGCGGAGGGGGGCTTCGCCTCCGCCCTGGACGCGGACAGCGAGGGCGTGGAGGGCAAGTTCTACGCCTGGACGCCGGCCCAGCTGGTCGCGGTGCTGGGCGAGGACGACGGCGCGTGGGCGGCCGAGTGCTTCGAGGTCACCGAGGCGGGCACCTTCGAGCACGGTACGTCGACGCTGCAGCTGCTGGTCGACCCCGACGACGCCGAGCGGCTCGCCTCGGTCCGCGAGCGGCTGCTCGCCGCCCGGGCGGAGCGGGTCCGGCCCGCGCGCGACGACAAGGTGGTCGCCGCGTGGAACGGCCTCGCGATCAGCGGGCTGTGCGACCTGGCCGTGCGCACCGACGAGCCGCGCTACCTGGCGGCCGCCGTCGCCGCCGGAGAGCTGCTCGTCGACGTGCACCTCGACGGGGGCCGGTTGCTCCGGGTGTCCCGCGACGGACGCGCCGGGCCCCACGCGGGCGTGCTGGAGGACCACGGCTGCGTCGCCTCCGGCTTCCTGTCCCTGCTGCAGGCGACCGGGGACCCGCGCTGGCTCACCCGCGCCGACGCGGTCCTCGAGGTGGCGCTGACCCACTTCCGGGCCGGGGACGGCGGCTTCCACGACACCGCGGACGACGCGGAGGCGTTGGTCGCCCGGCCGCGCGACCCGTCCGACAACGCGAGCCCGTCGGGCCTGTCCGCCACCGTGCACGCGCTGGCCGTCCACGCGGCGCTGACCGGCTCGGGACGCCATCGCGAGGCGGCCGAGCAGGCGCTCGCCACCACGGCCGCGCTGGCCGCCCACGCGCCGCGCTTCGCCGGGTGGTCCCTGGCCGCGGCGGTCGCGATGCGCGAGGGCCCGCGCGAGATCGCCGTCGTGGGTCCGCCCGGCGCGGCTCGCGACGCGTTGGCCAGGGCCGCCCGCCGCGACCCCGCCGCGGTGGTCGTGGTCGCGGGCGAGTCACCGGGCGAGCACGCGATCCCGCTGCTCACCGGACGGACGACCGTCGACGGTGCCCCCGCGGCGTACGTCTGTCGTCACCAGGTCTGCGAGCGTCCTGTCACCGAGCCGGGGGACCTGCCGGTGGTGCGGCTCAGCTGAGCCCGATCTCGGCCAGCCACCGAGCCGCGAAGGTGTCGCGCGGCAGGTCGCTGAGCAGCAGGTCGATGCCGGTGTGGAAGGCGACGCCGACCAGGGCGACCGCGCCGACGCCGATGGCCAGGCTGCGCAGCCGGGTCGGCGGCCGGTCGACGGCGAGCCGTCCGGCGCGGTGCAGCCAGGCCGAGAGCGAGGCAGCGACCACCGCGCTGATCACGCTCGCGAAGGCGGCGCCGGCGATCGTGCCGGCCAGGCCGACGCGGGTGCTCAGCGCCGCGGCGGTCGCCGCGGCCACGGAGCCGCCGATGATCTGGGGGAGGGAGAGGTCGATGGTGCGGGGCTGGGTGTCTGAAGTCATCACTGGGTTCGGGTCGCCGGTCACTGTCACGAGGTCTGACGAGTGGGCGGCCCGGAAGGTTGCCGAAGGTGAGCAGGCTCACCCGGCCGGCGTCAGCGGACGATCTTGAGGTTGAACGAGCCGGTGCCCAGCGCGCCCATCAGCCGGAGCCAGAGCGGCAGCCACATCTCCACCCCGCGCGCCGTGTCGATGCCACCCAGGTCGATCACGTCGTCGTGGCCGAAGGACGTGAGCAGCGCGACGACGACGGCCTTGGCGTCCGCGTCGTCACCCGAGACGAACGCCGTGCTGCTCTGTCCGAGGGCGGCGGGGTCGACCATGACGGCCGCGTTCATGGTGTTCAGGGCCTTCACCACCCGCGCCTCGGGGAACGCCCGCTGGACCTGCTCGCCCAGCGAGTCGGTGTCCTTGACCGACAGGGTGGGCGGGAACCCCGCGGAGAAGTCCAACGGGTTGCTGACGTCGAGGAGCGGCTTGCCGGCCAGGTGGTCGGCCCCCGCGAGGGCGAGCACCTCCAGCGTGGCCGCGCCGGAGGAGGCGTTGACGACCAGGTCGGCGCCGGCCGCGGCGTCCGCGAAGGTCGCCAGCAGGATCCCGTCGTGCTCGGTCAGCCAGCCGGAGATGGGCGGGGTGCCCATCCCGTCCGGCTCGGAGCGGGCCAGGGTCGCCGCGGGGTCGCGGGTGCCGACCGTGACCGTGTGGCCCAGGTCCTGGAGGCGGGCCGCGATCGTCCGGCCCGCGGAGCCGGTGCCGAGGACGGCGATCTTCACCTGGGGCCTCCGGGTCAGCGCAGGGAGTAGGTCGCCAGCGAGACGCCGACGTAGTGCACCACGAAGGCCAGGATCGTGAACGTGTGGAACACCTCGTGGAAGCCGAACCACTTCGGCCACGGGTCCGGTCGCTGGAACCCGTAGACCACCCCGCCGACCGTGTAGAGCAGCCCGCCGACGGCGGCCAGCACCAGGACGGCGGTCCCGATCCCGACGCCGAGCGCCTCGGCGCCGTCGATGTAGTCGCCGAGGTAGAGCACGGCCGCCCAGCCGAGCCCGAGGTAGAGACCGAGGTAGAGCCAGCGCGGCGCCCCGACCCAGAAGATCCGGAACAGGCAGCCGAGCAGCGCGCTCACCCAGACGGCGGAGAGCATGATCGTGCGGTCGCGGCCCTCGAGCAGGATCAGCGTCAGCGGCGTGTAGGTGCCGGCGATCAGCAGGAAGATGTTGGCGTGGTCGAAGCGCTTGAGCACCCCGTGGGTCCGCGGTGACCACCGGCCGGTGTGGTAGATCGCGGAGACGCTGAAGAGCAGCAGCGCGGAGGCGGCGTAGACCGCGGACGCCCAGCGGGTCGGCGCCGTCGGCGACAGCGCGATGAGCACGATCCCGGCGGCCAGCGTGAGCGGCGCGATGCCGAGGTGCAGCCAGCCCCGCAGTCGCGGCTTGACCTCGGCGATGACCTCGTCGACCCGGTCGTGCAGGTCGTCGAGGCGGTCGCGGATGAGGTCGTTCATCCTGCCAAGGTACGGCACGGCGCCAGCCCGGGCTGCCGATCGGCCGGGCTACCATCGACGGGTGGCGAGGTTGCCCGAGTGGCGAAGCGCGGTCCGACGGGTGCTCTACCCGGCGTACGAGTCACGGGTCGTGAAGTTCCTGCCCCACGAGCGCATCCCCAAGCACATCGGCGTGATGCTCGACGGCAATCGCCGCTGGGCCAAGGCCGTCGGCGCCGACACCGCCGAGGGCTACCAGGCCGGCGCCGACAACATCCGGCCGCTGCTCGGCTGGTGCGAGGAGGTCGGCGTCGAGGTGGTGACGCTGTGGCTGCTGTCGACCGACAACCTCAACCGGCCGTCCGACGAGCTGTCCGGCCTCACCACGGTGATCGAGGGAGCCGTCGAGTCCCTGGCCGCCGAGCGGCGGTGGCGGGTGCACCCCGTGGGCGCGCTCGACCTGCTGCCCGCGTCGACGGCGGCGAAGCTCAAGGCCGCCGAGGACGCCACCCGTGACCTCGACGGGATCCTGGTCAACGTCGCGGTCGGGTACGGCGGCCGGCGCGAGATCGCCGACGCCGTGCGGTCGCTGCTGCAGGAGCAGGCCGCGGCCGGCCGGACGCTGGAGGAGCTCGCCGACGTGATCGACGTCGAGCACATCGCCGAGCACCTGTACACCAAGGGCCAGCCCGACCCCGACCTGGTGATCCGCACCTCCGGCGAGCAGCGGCTCGGCGGCTTCTTGCTCTGGCAGAGCGCGCACAGCGAGTTCTACTTCTGCGAGGCCCTGTGGCCCGACTTCCGCCGCGTCGACTTCCTCCGCGCGATCCGCGCCTACGCCGAGCGGGAGCGTCGCTTCGGCGCCTGACGGCGACGGCCAAATGTCACCGGGCCGTCACCCTGCGTTCGGGCGTGTCGGGCCGGATCGACGGGGGCCGCGGCGTACTTTCGGCGTAGTGGCGAGTGGGGAAGCTCGCCGCAACCGGGAGGGCCCGTTCGTGAGAGTTCACGACCAGATCGCGCGACTGACGTGTCAGTCGGGTTGCGCGCGAGGAGGCCGGCACTCCGGTCTTCGGGCGATGCCTCGGTCCACTGGGAACTGAGCAGGACCGGGGCGAGGAGTGCGCGTGCCGGTCGGTGAGAGGTAGCACGTGTCGACCGTGGCTTCGAACTCCGAGAACAGCTCCGCCCGCAGGGCTGTCGCCCCCGACCCGTCGGTGCGCACCTTCGTCCTCGACACCAGCGTGCTGCTGGCCGACCCGGGCGCCCTGAAGCGGTTCGCCGAGCACGAGGTGGTGCTGCCGGTCGTGGTCATCACCGAGCTGGAGGGCAAGCGGCACCACCCGGAGCTGGGCTTCTTCGCGCGGACCGCGCTGCGCCACCTCGACGACCTGCGGATCACCAACGGGCGGCTCGACCAGCCGGTGCCGGTGGGTGACCTCGGCGGCAGCCTGCGCGTCGAGCTCAACCACACCGACCCGACCTCGCTCCCGTCGGGCTTCCGCCTCGGCGACAACGACACCCGGATCCTCGCGGTGGCCAGCAACCTCGCCGGCGAGGGCCACCGGGTCACCCTGGTCTCCAAGGACCTGCCCCTGCGGATCAAGGCCTCCGCCGTCGGGCTCGACGCCGAGGACTACCGCGGCGACGCGATCAGCGACTCGGACTCGGGCTACAGCGGCATGGCCGAGATCGACGTCACGGCCGACGAGCTCGACGAGCTGTACGCCGACGGGGTGCTCGACCTCGAGTCGGCCCGGCACCTGCCGTGCCACAACGGGCTGGTGCTGCTCTCGGACCGCGGCACCGCGCTGGGCCGGGTCGGCCCGGACAAGCACGTGCACCTGGTCCGCGGCGACCGCGAGGCGTTCGGGCTGCACGGCCGCTCGGCCGAGCAGCGGATCGCCCTCGAGCTCCTGCTCGACCCCGAGGTCGGCATCGTGTCGCTGGGCGGGCGGGCCGGCACCGGCAAGTCGGCGCTGGCGCTGTGCGCCGGCCTCGAGGCGGTCCTGGAGCGCCGTCAGCACCAGAAGGTCGTGGTGTTCCGGCCGCTCTTCGCGGTCGGCGGCCAGGAGCTCGGCTACCTGCCCGGCTCGGAGTCGGAGAAGATGGCGCCCTGGGCGCAGGCGGTCTTCGACACCCTCGGCTCGGTCGCGGGCAAGCACGTGATCGAGGAGGTGCTGGACCGCGGCATGCTCGAGGTGCTGCCGCTCACCCACATCCGGGGCCGCTCGCTGCACGACGCCTTCGTGATCGTCGACGAGGCCCAGTCGCTGGAGCGCAACGTGCTGCTGACCGTGCTCTCGCGGATCGGCGCCAACTCCAAGGTGGTGCTCACCCACGACGTCGCCCAGCGCGACAACCTCCGGGTCGGCCGGCACGACGGCGTGGTCGCGGTGGTGGAGAAGCTCAAGGGTCACCCGCTGTTCGCGCACGTCACGCTGACCCGCTCGGAGCGCTCGCCGATCGCCGCGCTGGTCACCGAGATGCTGGAGAACGTCACCCTCTGAGGCTGGTGAACGGTCCAGACCACTCCTGTGACGGATGGGTCGTGAGTGCTGCGAGGAGTCTCCTGAGGCGGCCGAGCCGTGGTGTGGCCCACGTTGTCAGGCCGATCCGCGCCGAGGGTTTGCATCGCCGCGATCCATCCGTCACGGTGGTCGTGATCCTTTCGTGACCTGTTGTCCGGATGCCGCAACGCCGCCGGGCGCCACGTCCGAAAGGATCTGAGTTTTGTTCCCCTGACGTCGACCCCGTGAGTTGTTCCCCTGTGTCGAAGCACTCCTCGTACGCCCCCAAGCACCGGGCCGCGCCCGCACGCCGTGCGCGCGTCGCGCCCCGCGTCGTCCGCGGCGCCGTCGTGATGTCCGGCCTCGCGGTCGCCGCGACCGGCATGACCGTGTCCGGCGGACTCCTGTCCGCGGCGCCGGTGGACGCCGACGCCGACGGCGACCTGGTCGCCTCGCCGGCGGCCGCGAGCCTCGGCTCGATCACCGACGAGGACCTCGCCGAGCGTCAGACCCAGGTCTCCCGGTCGGACCGGCGCCAGCCGCAGAGCGCCGGCCAGACGGCCAAGGCGGCCGCGCTGCGCACCGACCAGGGCCAGGCGATGGCCCGCACCGAGAGCGTCTCCGACGCCGACCCGCGCGAGATCGGCCGGGCCCTGCTCGCGGAGTACGGCTTCTCTGCCGACCAGTTCTCGTGCCTGGACTCGCTCTACGTCTCCGAGAGCAACTGGCGGGT
This sequence comes from uncultured Actinomycetota bacterium, assembly GCA_963713255.1. Taxonomy (GTDB): domain Bacteria; phylum Actinomycetota; class Actinomycetes; order Propionibacteriales; family Nocardioidaceae; genus Nocardioides. The sequence goes on along the minus strand of CAVQLC010000016.1, from coordinate 57,594 downwards.
GACCGCCGACAACCCGACCTCGTCGGCCTACGGCATCCCGCAGGCCCTGACCTCGATGCACGAGCTGCCCGCCGACTACATGACCTCGGCCGAGGCGCAGATCCGCTGGGGCCTGGAGTACATCCAGGACTCCTACGGCACGCCGTGCAACGCCTGGTCCTTCAAGCAGGGCAACGGCTGGTACTGACCCGGTTGGGTACGTTCGCCCCATGGCTGACATCCCCACCCGGTCCCTGAACGACGGCACCGACCTCCCCGCGGTCGGCTTCGGCACCTACCCGCTGAGCGGTCCCGACGGCATCACCGCGATCCGCTCGGCGATCGACGTGGGCTACCGACTGCTGGACACGGCCGTCAACTACGACAACGAGGCCGAGGTCGGCGAGGCGATCCGGGCCAGCGGCGTCGACCGTGCCGACCTGGTCGTGGCCAGCAAGGTCCCCGGCCGCCACCACGGGTACGACGACGCGGTCGCCTCCGTCGAGGGCTCCCTGCGGCGGCTCGGCCTGGACCACCTCGACCTGGCACTGATCCACTGGCCCAACCCGTCGCAGGACCGCTACGCGGAGGCCTGGCGTGCGCTCGTCGACGTGCGCGAGCGCGGCCTGGCGCGCAGCATCGGGGTCTCGAACTTCGCCGAGGCCCACCTCGAGCGGATCATCGCGGAGACCGGCGTGACCCCCGCGGTCAACCAGGTGGAGCTGCACCCGTACTTCCCCCAGCCGGGGATGCGCGCCGTGCACGACCGGCTCGGCATCGTCACCGAGTCCTGGAGCCCGTTGGGCAAGCGGCAGGCGCCGTTCGCCGAGCGCCCGGTCGCGGAGGCCGCTGCCGCCCACGGGGTCGAGCCCGGCCAGGTGATCCTGCGCTGGCAGGTCCAGCTCGGCGCGATCCCGATCCCCAAGTCCGCCGACCCGTCCCGCCAGCGGGCCAACCTCGACGTGTTCGGCTTCGTCCTCACCGACGACGAGATGGCCGCGATCTCCGCGCTGGGCCGCCGGGACGGCCGGCTGTTCGGCGGCGACCCCGACTCCCACGAGGAGATGTGAGCCTCAGCGGCAGGTGAACACCGTGACGTGCCCGGCGTACTCCCGCGGGCCGTCGAAGGGCGGCAGGTCCCAGGCGACGTCCTCCTCGGAGGACTCCAGGTAGGCCACGGCCGTCGCGTGGTCGGGGAAGACCGCGCGGGTGCGCAGGTCCTGGCGACGCACGTCGGCGAAGTGCCTGCGCAGCGACGCCTCGCCGTTCTCGCTGCTGAACGACGTGACGACCGCGTCGCCCCCGGCCGCGCGGCGCAGGTCGGCGACGTGCTCGTCGCCGTTGGTGACGGCCACGAGCGTGCCGCCCGGGCGCAGCACCCGACGGATCTCGGCGAGCCCCTGCGTGAGGTCGGGCACGTGGTAGAGCATCCACATCGCGACCACCACGTCGTACGACGCGTCGCTCATCAGCAGCGCCTGCACGTCCATCAGCTGCGCCGGGATGCCGCGCTCGCGGATCAGCTCGACGAACCGTCCCGACTGGTCGGTGGCCAGCAGCGCGACCTCGGGCAGCTCGGCCCGCAGCCGTTCCGCGAAGACTCCGGGGCCCGCCCCCACCTCCAGGACGTCGGGGAGCGATCGACCCTCGGGCAGCGCGGCCCGGACCTCGGCCAGCGCCACCCGCACCGGGTCCAGGCCGTCGGCCGTCGGCTGCCAGACCGAGCGCCGGGTCTCCAGGTTGGCCTCGTCGGCGTACTGCGCCCGGACGGCCTCCGGGTCGGTCATCGGGTCCGGTCTCGACATGGCTCGACCTCCTCGCTCCGCTCGGATCACGGGTGGGTCATCCTCTCCACGTCGAGCGCCTCGTCGAGCTCCTCCTCGGTGAGCTCGCCGCGCTCGACGTAGCCCAGGGCGACGACGGTCTCCCGGATCGTCGCGCCCTCGGCCAGCGCCCGCTTGGCGATCGCCGCGGCCGCCTCGTAGCCCAGGTGCCGGTTGAGGGGCGTGACCACGGACGGCGACGACTCGGCGTAGCGCCGGAGCCGCTCCACGTCCGCGGTGATCCCGTCGACGCAGCGCTCGGCCAGCAACCGGGTGGAGGTCGAGAGCAGCCGGATCGACTCCAGGAGGTTGCGGGCCAGGACCGGCATCATCACGTTGAGCTCGAAGCTGCCGGCAGCCCCGGCGGTGGTCACGGTGAGGTCGTTGCCCACCACCTGCGCGCAGACCATCAGGGTCGCCTCGGGGAGGACCGGGTTCACCTTGCCGGGCATGATGCTCGAGCCCGGCTGCAGGTCGGGCAGGTGGATCTCGGCGAGCCCGGTGGTGGGGCCGCTGCCCATCCAGCGCAGGTCGTTGCAGATCTTCGTCAGGCCCACGGCGATCGTGCGCAGCACGCCGCTGAGCTCGACCAGCGAGTCGCGGGTGCCCTGGGCCTCGAAGTGGTCACGGGCCTCCGTGAACGGCTGCCCGGTCTCCGTGGCGAGCCGCTCGATGACCGCGGCCGCGAAGCCCGGCGGCGTGTTGATGCCGGTGCCGACCGCGGTGCCGCCCAGGGGCAGCTCGCGGACCCGGGGGAGCACCGACTCGAGCCGCTCGGCGGCCAGCGCCAGCGTGGCGGCGTACCCGCCGAACTCCTGGCCGAGCATGACCGGCGTCGCGTCCATCAGGTGGGTGCGGCCGGACTTCACCACGTCGGCGAACTCGGTGGCCTTGGCGCGCAGGCTGTCGTGCAGCACCGCGAGGGCGGGCAGCAGGTCGTCGACGACGCCGAGCGTCGCCGCGACGTGGATCGCGGTCGGGAAGGTGTCGTTGGAGGACTGGCTCGCGTTCACGTGGTCGTTGGGGTGCACCTCGACGCCCGCGCTCCCGGCGAGGGAGGCGAGGACCTCGTTCATGTTCATGTTCGACGAGGTGCCCGACCCGGTCTGGAAGACGTCGATCGGGAACGCGTCGTCGTGGCCGCCCGCGGCGACCGCCGCGGCCGCTTCCTCGACCGCTGCGGCCTGATCGTCGGTGATCACCCCCAGCGCGCCGTTGACGTGGGCGGCGGCGCCCTTGACCTGCGCCAGCGCATGGATCAGCCGCGGCTCGAGGGGGGTGCCGCTGATCGGGAAGTTCTCCACCGCGCGCTGGGTCTGGGCACGCCACAGCGCGTCCGCCGGCACCTCGATCTCGCCCATGGAGTCGTGCTCGGTCCTCGTCTCGCTCATGGCGCCGACGCTATCCCTTGACAGATTGGTAACGAAACGGTTACCTGTTGGGATGGATGCGTTCGAGGCGCTCGCCGACCCGGTGCGCAGGGACCTGCTGGTGCGGCTGGCCGCCGGTCCCGCCCGGGTCGTCGACCTCGCCGCCGGGCACCCGATCAGCCGCCCCGCGATCAGCCGGCACCTGCGGCTGCTCGGCGAGGCCGACCTCGTGGAGTCGGTGCCGCACGGGCGGGAGCGCCACTACCGGCTGCGCGCGGACGGCCTCACGGGCGTGCGGGGCTGGTTGGCGCGCCTCGAGCCGGGCGCGCGCTTCGACGAGACGCTGCTCGACGGCCTCGACCTCGAGGTCCGCCGCACGGTGCGCGAGCGACGCGCCGAGACCGACCACCAGGAGGAGACCGGATGAGCACCGAACCCACCGGCACCCGCGAGTCCCGCGGCGAGACGAGCTACCTCGTCTACACGCGCACCTTCCGGGCACCGATCACCGACGTCTGGGCGGCGGTCACCGAGCCGGCCCGGCTCGAGCGCTGGATCGGCACCTGGTCCGGCGATCCCGCGTCGGGCCAGGTCGACTTCCGGATGACCGCCGAGGACCCGGAGGCGAAGGCCGAGGCCTACCAGATCGACGCGTGCGAGCCACCGCGTCGCCTCGCGCTGCGGCACCAGTTCGCGGGCGACGACTTCGTCTGGCGCCTCGAGCTCGACCTGGCCGAGACGAACGGCGTCACGACGCTCACCTTCGCGCAGGTGATGGACGACCCGGAGATCGCCGAGAACGTCGGTCCCGGCTGGGACTACTACCTCGACCGGCTGGTGGCCGCCGAGACCGGGACGGACGTCGCGGCGCTGGCCTGGGACGACTACTACCCGGCGCAGGCCGACTACTACCGCGGCGTGTTCGCCCGGGCGACGTAGAGCCAGTAGGTCTCCTCGCGGCCCTGCAGGTCGACGGCGTAGGACTGCGGCTCGACGTTGCCGAACACCTCGAGCAGCGACGCCTCGAGGCCGGGTGCCTCGGCCGCCGACCAGATCGCGAGCGCGCCGCCCGGCCGCAGCACCCGCCGGGTGAGGGCGAGGAACGGCGCGTCGTACAGGGCGGCGTTGGTCTCGTGGACCAGGTAGCCGGGGCCGTTGTCCACGTCGAGGAGGACCAGGTCGTAGGTCGCCTCGCGCGCCTCGGCGAGCGCCAGGGAGACGTCGGCCACCACGACGACGGCGCGCTCGTCGGCGAGCAGCGTCTGGCCGTGCGGGACGGTCCCGTCGCGCATCCAGTCCACGAGCGCCTGCTCGATCTCGATGACGGCGCAGCGCTCGACGCGCTGATCCGTCAGCACGGCCTGCAACGTGAAGCCGAGGCCGAGGCCGCCGACCAGGACGTCGCGCGGGTCGGCGACCAGCTCCAGGGCGGCGGCGGCCAGGGCGACCTCGCTGGTGGTCTCGGCGGAGTCCATGACGAAGACGCCGTTGGCCCGCAGCTCCAGCACCGACGAGGCCCCGTCGTCGCGGCGCTCGCGCAGCACCAGCTCGCCCCGGTCCGACTCGGCGCGGGCGATCTCGACGTACTCCATGCCGACGACCCTAGGCGGGCCACGATCCCCGGATCGCAGGTGTCCAGTCTTTGTCCTAGGTCTGCCGTAGGCTCGGGCCATGTACTCCGTCAAGCACGCCGCGACGTTGACGGGCATCTCGCCGGCGACCTTGCGGATGTGGGAGCGGCGCTACGACGTGGTCGAGCCGGCGCGCAGTGCCTCCGGCTACCGGGTCTACGACGACGAGGCGGTCGCCCGGCTGCGGGCGATGAACGCCCTGGTCGCCGCCGGCTGGTCCCCCCGGCTGGCGGCGGCCCAGGTCCGGTCCGGGACCACCACGGGCGCCGCGCCGGGACCGGACGACGAGCCGCCGCTCGGAACCGCGGCGACCCTCGGGGACCCGGACGCGCTCGCCCGCCTCGCCGACGACTTCGACGGTGCCGCGCTGGAGCGCGTGCTCGACGAGTCGTTCGCGAGCGGATCGTTCGAGGACGTCGTCGACGGCTGGCTGATGCCGGCCCTGCACCGCCTCGGCGCCGCCTGGCACCGCGGTGCGGTGACGGTGGCCGGCGAGCACTTCGTCAGCGCCACCGTGCACCGGCGGATCGCCACCCTCCTGGACGCGACGGCGGTCCCGGCCGGGGCGCCCCGGGTGATCGTGGGCCTGGCCCGGGGCTCGCGGCACGAGCTCGGCGTGCTGGCCTTCGCCACCGCCCTGCGGCGCGCCGGCGTCGACGTCGTGTACGTCGGCGGGGACCTGCCGCCCGAGAGCTGGGTGGTCTCGGTGGCCGGTGACCATCCCGCGGCGGTCGTCCTCGGCGTCCCCACCGCCGACGACGTCCCCGCGGTGCGCGAGACCGTCGCCGCGCTCGCCGCGGCGCAGCCGGACGTGCCCGTCTACCTCGGCGGGCGCTACCAGGACGGCATCGGCGGCCCCGCCCGTCCGCTGGGCCATGCGCTCGGCGCGGCGGCGCGCACGGTCGCCGCCGACGTGGCCGCCTGAGGTCGGGTCAGTCGAACAGGTCGCTGAGCCAGCTCTCCTTGCGCTTGGGACGCTGGGGCGCCGCGTAGCGGTCGGGTTGGGAGTAGCGCCGGTCGTGGTCCGCCCGGCGCTGGTCGCGCTCCTGCTCGTAGGGGTCGGGGCGGGCCGCCGCCGGCGCCGACTGCTCGGACCGCTCGATGATCTTGTCCAGCTCACCCCGGTCCAGCCACACGCCTCGGCACGTGGGGCAGTAGTCGATCTCGATGCCGCTGCGCTCGCTCATCACGAGCACGGTTCCGTCGGTGGGGCACTGCATGCGAAGGCTCTCCTCTGGTCGTGGGCACTCACCTCGTCGAACGTGCCGGAACGCTCGAGGGTTCCGCGGCCCCGACACAGAAGTCCTGCGAGGTGGTCGCCGGGGCAACCGGTCCGCAGGACGTTGCCGGCGCTCCACAGGTGCGGAGGAGACACGTGTGCGCCGCAGCGGATGGACGCATCCTCACTTCCATGACGCGGGAGGACTGGGGGAACGGGCGTGGTGCCCTCGCGGCGGTGGAGCGGATAGCCCTGACGCAGGCGGGCGTCGTGTCCCGCCCGCAGGCCTACGCCGCGGGGCTCGTCCGCGGCCAGGTGCGAGCCCAGCTCCGGGCCAGGCGCTGGCAACGGGTCGGCAGCCAGGTCTTGGTCCTCCACACCGGCCCGCTCGACGGACCCGCGTCGCTCTGGGCGGCCGTGCTCGAAGCCGGGCCGCGAGGTCAGCTCGACGGCACCTCGTCGCTGATCGCCGGTGGGCTGCAGCACTTCACCGAGGCGACGGGTGCGCGTGTCGGTGCCCAAGGGCTCGCGCGTGCGGAGGGCTCGCGGGGTCGACATCCGGGAGACGCGCCGCTGGTCGGCGGCCGACCTCCACCTCACCGGCATCCCGCGCACCCGCAACCCGGTGGCGGCGGTCCGCGGCGCTCTGTGGGCCAGGACGGACAAGCAGGCAGCGCTGATCCTGACCATGGCCGTGCAGCAGGGCCTCTGCACCCCCGAGCAGCTCGGGCTCGAGATGCTCAGGGTCCGTCGCGACAAGCGACGCTCGTTCATCCACGCCGTGCTCCTGGACCTGCTCGGCGGTCGTCCGCGCCCTGAGCGAGCTGGAGCTCGCGCGCGAGTGCCGGCGGCGAGGCCTGCCCGAGCCGACCCGCCAGGTCCTGCTACCGAGCCAGAACGGCGCGTACTACCTCGACGTGCTCTGGGAGCGCTGGGGCGTCGTCGTGGAGGTCGATGGGATCCACCATTCCTGGGCGCAGAACGTCGTGTCCGATGCGCTCCGCCACAACGACGTGGCCCTGCGGGGGGCGACGGTCATCAGGTTGCCGCTGCTCGGGCTGCGGGTGGCGCCCGACGACTTCTTCGCCCAGATCGCCCGAGCGCTCACGGTCGCTGGTTGGCGCGGGACGTCCTGCGAGGTGGTCGCCGGGGCTACCGGTCCGCAGGACGTTGCCGGCGCTACTCCGCCGAGCGGACCCGCAGCCCGGTGATCGGCACGGTGACGGCGCCGGACGGGTCGGTGAAGAAGTCGTTGCCCTTGTCGTCGACGACCACGAACGCCGGGAAGTCCTCGACCTCGATCTTCCAGACCGCCTCCATGCCGAGCTCTTCGTACTCCAGCACCGACACCGACGTGATGCAGTCCTGGGCGAGCCGGGCCGCGGGGCCGCCGATCGAGCCGAGGTAGAAGCCGCCGTGCGCGTCGCACGACTGCGTCACGACCTTGGAGCGGTTGCCCTTGGCCAGCATCACCATCGAGCCGCCGGCGGCCTGGAACTGCTCGACGTAGGAGTCCATCCGGCCCGCCGTCGTCGGCCCGAACGACCCGGACGCGTAGCCCTCGGGGGTCTTGGCCGGCCCGGCGTAGTAGACCGCGTGGTCGCGGAGGTACGCCGGCATCTCCTCGCCCGCGTCGAGCCGCTCCTTGATCTTGGCGTGCGCGATGTCGCGGGCCACCACCAGCGGACCGGTCAGCGACAGCCGCGTCTTGACCGGGTGCTTCGACAGCTCGGCCAGGATGTCGGCCATCGGCTGGTTGAGGTCGATCTCGACGACCTCGCCGCCGGAGATCAGGTCCGCGGTGGTCGGGTCGGGGAGGTACGACGCGGGGTCGGTCTCGAGCTGCTCGAGGAAGACCCCCTCGGGCGTGATCTTGCCCAGCGCCTGCCGGTCGGCCGAGCACGAGACCGCGATCGCGACCGGGCACGACGCGCCGTGCCGCGGCAGCCGGACCACGCGCACGTCGTGGCAGAAGTACTTGCCGCCGAACTGTGCGCCGATCCCGAACGACTGGGTCAGCTCGAAGACCTGCTGCTCCAGCTCGAGGTCGCGGAACCCGTGCGCAGCCAGGGATCCCTCGGTCGGCAGGTGGTCGAGGTAGTGCGCCGAGGCGTACTTCGCGGTCTTCAGCGCGAACTCCGCCGAGGTGCCGCCGATCACCACGGCGAGGTGGTACGGCGGGCAGGCGGCCGTGCCGAGCGAGCGGATCTTCTCGTCGAGGAAGGTCAGCATCCGCTGGGGGTTGAGGATCGCCTTGGTCTCCTGGAACAGGAACGACTTGTTGGCCGAGCCGCCGCCCTTGGCCATGAAGAGGAACTTGTACTCGGGCTTCCCCGAGGTCTGCGGGGTCGAGTAGAGCTCGATCTGCGCGGGCAGGTTGGTGCCGGTGTTCTTCTCGTCGTAGGTCGTGAGCGGCGCGAGCTGGGAGTAGCGCAGGTTGAGCTTCGTGTACGCGTCGTACACCCCCTGCGAGATCGCCTCGCCGTCGTCCGCCCCGGTCAGCACGCCCTCGGTCTTCTTGCCCATCACGATCGCGGTGCCGGTGTCCTGGCACATCGGCAGCACCCCACCGGCCGAGATGTTGACGTTCTTGAGCAGGTCGAGGGCGACGAACCGGTCGTTGCCCGACGCCTCGGGGTCGTCGATGATCCGCCGGAGCTGGGCGAGGTGCGCGGGCCGCAGGTAGTGCGCGATGTCGTGCATGGCCTCGGCGGTCAGCAGCCGGATCGCCTCCGGCGAGACCCGGAGGAACGTCTGTCCCTCGGCCTCGAACGTCGACACGCCCTCCGTCGTCACCAGGCGGTACGGCGTCTCGTCGGCGCCGATCGGCAGGAGGTCGGAGTACTCGAAGTCAGCGGCGGGACTCACGCCGCTGAGCGTACGCCGCGGTCGCTGCCCACCGCGTCGCGGAGGGGCACGTGCTCCGCGGCGTCCCGGGCGGCACGCGCAGCAGCCGCGCGGCGACCGAGCCCTGGCCGGTCGAGTGGGCGACCTGGGCGCCGCGCCAGCGGCAGTACGCCGCGTCGTGCGGGCGCGTGAGCCGGTCCCAGGCGCTTGCGGCTGCTGCCCACGCGTCGAGAGAGGACCGGCCCGCCACTCGGGCGAGCTCGGCGACCCAGGTCGCGCGGGCAGCGCCATGCTCGGCGGCCGCCGCATCGCTTCCGAACGGATCGACCGAGCACCGTGCGTGGAGAGTCAGGAGGTCACGCTCGAGTTCGGCGGCGGTCGGACCCTCGGCGCGGGCCACCAGGTCGCCGGCCGCTCGGGCCAGGATCACCATCGGCATCGCCGCGAACCCGGCGACTTCGGTCGCGACGACCTTCTCGAGGGTGCCGTGCAGCGTGCGCCACGCGCTGTCGGCCCGGCCCTGCCACACCTCGTGGTCCGCGCAGAGCTCGGCCAGACCGAGGCGGTTCGAGGCGCTGGTGCTGGGCAGTGCCCTCGAGGGCCGCGAACCGGTCGGTGGAGGCGCCCGGGAATCCTCGGAGGGCGTCCAGGTGCGCGCGCCGGGCATGGATCGTCGACCGGTCCACCGAGACCGGACCCTCGGTGACCGGGTCCACGAGAGAGGCCGCCTCCTGGATGCGCCCGGCGCGGACGAGCGCCTCGGCGACGTTGGCCCGCAGCACGGCCAGACCGTTGGTGTCGAGGTCCCACGCCTCCGACGCGCGCAGTCCGGCTCGGGCGGCGTCGAGGATGCGCTCGGCCGACGCGCCCGCGATCAGCAGCAGGTCGGTGTGGTAGACGCCGAGCCGCACGTCGCCTTCGGGATCGGCAGTCGGACGGCGATCCCCGCGGCTGTCTCGACCGTGACCAGGGCGCCCGCCCGGTCGCCCGCGATGAGCTCGTGCCAGGCCTGCAGACCGAGCATCTGGCGGCGCAGGACCGCATCATCGAGGGTGACGGCAACCTCCAGGCCCCGGGCCACGGCGGCACGACCCTCCTCGAACCGGCCGAGGCTGCGCAGCGACCCGGCGCGCAGGCGCAGCGCTTCCACCAGGCCGCGCGACGGGCCACCGGGCTCGTAGGCCGCGATGGCGCGATCGGCGAGGCCGACCGCCTCCGCGGGGCTCCCGAGCACGCTGCGACAGCTTCCCGCGCGACGGAGCAGGTCGGCCCGGTCGGCAAGGGGAAGGCTCGGCACCAGGAGAAGCGCCTCCTCCATGAGCGGTGCGGCCTCCTCGATGTGCAGGTTGGCCAGGGCGTCGAAGACCGCCCGGTAGGCGTCGCACAAGCGCCAGGCCGGCTCGCCGTACGTGGCTTCAGGGTCCGGCCACAGCTCCAGGACGCGACGCCATTGGATCGCCTCGTGCTCCAGCCCGAAACGTGCCCGGGCCGCGAGAGCCGCAGCGATCCGCCAGCGGATCTCCTGCTCGACGACTCCCGCGAGCTCCCAGTGCGAGGCGATCTCGGCCGGGGAGGCGTTCGGTGCGTCGGCCAGGGCTGCCGCCAGCCGGGCGTGCTCACGAGGTGCCTCGCCGGGCATCAGCCGTCGGCGGATGGCCACGGCGAGCAACGGGTGCCGAAGCCGCACATCGGACTCGTCGTCACGCGCGAGCAGTCGTCGGTCGTCGAGGTCACGCAGGGCCAGGGTCAGCTGGTCGACGGACAACCCGGTGGCACGAGGCAGCACGCCGTGCGGCAGGGGTCGGTCGGCGATGCCCAGCGCCCGCGCGACGGCCCAGGGTCTGGCGCAAGCCCCCGCAGCCGTTCGTCCAGGAGATCGCCCAGCAGGCGGGGGAGGGGCAGCCCTTCCTCCGCGTGCGCGGCGAGCTGCTCGGTGAACAGCGGCTGCCCCTGGGCGCGGCGGTAGATGCTGTCGACGCGCGCCTCGTCTCACCGGCTCACCGGTGAGCAACGCCAGCTGCTCCGCCGTCTCCTGCCGACTCAGCGGGCGCGAGGTCGAGGGTGCGCACGCTCGGCAGCCGCCGGACCCTGACGAACCACTCGAGGGCTGGACGCCGGCGTGGCCGGGTCCTCGGTCCGCCACGTGGCCAGCATCGGTGTGTCGTTGCCCCGACTGAGCAGCAGCTCGAGAAGGTCGAGGGTCGTGGCATCCGCCCAGTGCAGGTCCTCGACCAGGAGCGCGACCGGACGACGCCGACGCGAGGGCGTCGATGTCGGCTCCGACCGCGGTCATCAAGCCGCTGCCGGGCGAAGCCCCCCGTCGTCCGCGTCTCGCGCCGGCGGTGCGTCGAGCTCGGGGACGAGTACCCCGATCGCCTCGCGGACGTACGACGGACAGGTCTCGAGGGCGGCGCTCGAACCACGCACCGTCGTCGTCGGCGGAAGGCTGCTCGGAGCATCTCGGACACGGGGAGCAACGGCACGTCGGCGGCCAGTGGCAGACACGACCCCACGAGCACCGAGGGGGTCTCGTCCGTGCGCGCGGCGGCGGGGCCCTCCGTGCCGGGCACGTCGCTACGCTGGCGTCATGGCAGCACCCCTCGAGCCGCGCCCGCCGTACCAGCCGGGCGACCCGTCCCTGCTGCGCGTCTCCGACGCGGACCGGCACAAGGTGGCCGACATCCTGCGGGACGCCGCGGGGGAGGGGCGCCTCGAGATCGACGAGCTCGACGAGCGGCTGGAGGCGACGTACGCCGCCAAGACCTACGCCGACCTCGTCCCGATCACCGCCGACCTGCCGGCGACCGCTCCCGGGCGCGCCCCGCAGCCGCGCCCGGCGGCGTCGTCGGTGCCGGCCGCTCGCTACGACAGCACCATCGCGGTGATGAGCGGCTCGACCCGCAAGGGCGTCTGGGAGGTCGGCGAGAGCCACACCGTCTTCGCGATGATGGGCGGCATCGACCTCGACCTGCGCGAGGCGAGGTTCACCGCCCGCGAGACGGTCATCTACGCCAACGCCTTCTGGGCCGGGATCGACGTGGTCGTCAACGAGTACACCCAGGTCATCGTCGAGGGCGTCGGGATCATGGGCGCCTTCGACCAGGGCCGCGACAAGGTCGCGCCGGCCCTGACGCCGGACTCGCCGGTGGTGCGGGTCAAGGGTGTCGCGCTGATGTCCGGCGTCACGGTCACCCGCAAGCCGATGCCCGGCCAGCCGCGCGGCTTCCTGCGCCGCCGCTGACCCGCCGCCGGGCGCGCACTGCGGCCCGACCCCCGAAGGGACCGGGCCGAGACAGGCGCGGACGGGGCGTCAGCCCTTGACGGCACCCGCGGTCAGGCCGCGGACGAAGAACCGCTGCAGGGCGAGGAACACGGCGATCGGCACGATCATCGAGATGAAGCCGCCGGCCGTGGTGAGGTTCCAGCCCTGGCCGAGCTGGCCCTTCAGGCTGCTCAGTGCGACGGGGAGCGGCTCGTTCTGCCCGGGACCGATGAACACCAAGGCGACGAGAAGGTCGTTCCAGACCCACAGGAACTGGAAGATCGCGAACGCCGCCAGGGCCGGCACGGACATGGGCAGCACCAGCCGGTAGAACGTCTGGAAGTGGCTGGCGCCGTCGATCTTGGCGGACTCGATGACCGTCTTGGGCAGCGTGGCCATGTAGTTGCGCAGGATGTAGATCGCCAGCGACATGCCGAACCCGATGTGGGCGAGCCACACCGACGCGAAGGTGCCGTTGAGGCCGAGGTTGCCGTAGATCTTCAGCATCGGCACGAAGGCGACGTAGTTGGGCACCACCAGCAGGCTCACGATGGCCAGGAACAGGACGTCGCGGCCCGGGAACTCCATGAACGTGAAGGCGTACGCCGCGAACGCGGCCACCAGGATCGGGATGAAGGTCGCCGGCAGCACGATCGCGAGGCTGTTGACGAACGCGTTGCCCATGTCGGCGCCGGTCCAGGCGTCCTGGTAGTTCTCGAACGTGAAGTCCATCGTCGAGGGGTTGGTGAACACGGTCCACCAGCCCGAGCTCTCCGCGTCGCGGAACGGCCGGAAGGACGTGATCAGCATCCCGATGATGGGGACCATCCAGGCGACGCACAGGAGGAGCAGGACCAGCTTGGTGGCCCAGCCCGCCTTGGCCGGGTTGGGGTCGAAGCTGGACGCCTTCTTGCGGGTCTTGGCCGTCGGGGTGGCGACCGCAGGCGTGGCGACGGTGTCGGTCATGCGTTGGCCTCCTCGGCCTTGAAGTGGCGCACCTGGTAGATCATGATCGGGATCACGGCGATCATCAGCATCACGACGATGGCGCGTCGCGGCGCCGTTGTTGAAGAACGTGCTGAACTGGTTCCAGAACTCGTTGCCGACCACGTTGGTGTTGAAGTTGCCGTTGGTCATCACGTAGACGATGTCGAAGATCTTCATCACGCCGATGATCACGGTGACGTAGACGGTGATGATCGTGCCCTTGATCTGGGGGACGACGACCTGGAAGAAGATCTGCTGCTCGTTGGCGCCGTCGATGCGGGCCGCCTCCATGGTGTCGACCGGCACGCCCTTGACAGCGGCCGACAGCAGCACCATCGAGAACCCGATCTGGCCCCAGAGCAGCACGACCATCAGGAGCAGGCTGTTGAAGTGGAGCTGGCTCTGCTCGAGCCAGGCGACCGGGTCCCCTCCGAGGCCGACCCAGACGGCGTTGAGGAGACCGATCTGCGGCTGGCCCGCGGGTCGGGTCGTGTAGATGAAGTCCCAGATGACGGCGGCACCGATGGCGCTGACCGCCATCGGCAGGAAGATGACCGTCTTGGCGAGTCTTCTCGCTCCCGGGCTTGAGCCGGTCGGCGAGGACGGCGACGGCGAGCCCGATGATCGACGCTCACGACGGGCACGATCAGCATCCAGAGCAGGGTGTTGTAGATCGTCTGCTGGAAGCCCTTGTTGGTCAGCAGCTCGGTGTAGTTCTCGAACCCGACCCACTCCGTGGAGCTCTGGTCCTTGAAGCTGTTGATCACCGTCTGGATCGTGGGATAGATCAGGAAGACGGCGATCGCGAAGTACGCCGGGAGGATGTAGAGGAACGGCTTGAGCTTGTGCTCGACCTTGGCCGGCAGCAGCTCGGCGAGCTTGTTCAGCAGCCAGTAGAGCGCGAGTGCGGCCCCGATGCCGATCAGCACCGTGACGATCGCGATAACAACTTTCGACGTCATGAGGTCAACCTTCCACTCGCCCCGGAGCGGGGCAAGGACGAGACTCTGGGCAGGTACGGCGCAGGGGCGGGGAACCGGGCGATGCGCCGGCGCCCCGCCCCTGCGGTGGTCACGTCGTCAGCTGGAGGGCCAGCTGTCGTCGATGTTCGTCAGCGTGGTGTCCAGGTCCTGCTGGCCCGCGATCCACGCGGTCATCTCCTTCCAGAAGGAACCGGCCCCGACCTCGCCGGGCATCTGGTCGGACCCGTCGAACAGGAACGCCGTCGAGCTGTAGGCGACGTCCGCGTAGCTCCGGGTGATCTCGTCCGGGTACTTGCTCACGTCGAAGGTCTTGTGCGGGGAGATGAACGAGCTGCTGCCCGCCGCCTCCTCGCCGATCTCCGGTGCGGCCAGGAGCTTCATGACGGCCTGGGTGGCCTCCGAGTCGTCGAGCATCATCGCCAGGTCGCCACCGCCGAGCACGGGGTTCTCGCCACCGGCCTCGGCCGGCGGGAACCCGAAGACGCCGACGTTGGCGTCGAGGTCGGCCAGGATCTCCTCGGGGAAGAAGCCGGTGATGAAGCTGCCCTGCTTGTAGAGCCAGCAGCCGGGCTCCGCGTCGAACATCGGGTTGCCCGCGGTGCCGAAGTTGGTGCTGGTGATGCGCCTTGCGGCCACCGAGCACGTTGCCCTCGGTGAACATGAGCTCCTCGAACTCCGCCGCGGCCTCGCGCACCAGGTCGGAGTCGAACGGCGTCTCGTGGGTGACCCACGAGTTGTAGCCGTCCGCGCCGCCGTAGCGCATCACCAGGTCCTCGAACCAGTCGGTGGCCGGCCAGCCGGTCGCGGTGTCGGACTCGATGCCCATGCACCACGGGGTGCCGCCGTCGGCCTTGATCTGCTCGGTGAGCGCGTTGAGCTCGTCGATGGACTCGTCGGCGCCTCGTAGCCCGCCTCCTCGAAGGCCTTCTTGGGGTAGAACACCAGGCTCTTGACGTTCATCGAGGTCAGCAGGCCGTAGAGCTGGTCGTCGATGGTGCCGGCCTCGAGCGTGCCGGGCATCATGCGCTCCTCGAGCGCCGCCATGTCGAGCACGTCGTTGAGGGGCTCGCCCGCGCCGCGGTCGACGACGTCGGCGACGACGCCGGGCTGCGGGATGAAGGCGATGTCGGGCAGGTCGTTGGCCTGCAGCTTGGTCATGATCAGCTGGTTGATGTTCTCGACCTTCTGCCAGTCGATCGTGTAGCCGGCCTCCTCGGCCTGGGCCGTCAGGGTCTTCTCCAGGCCTGCCTGGACCGGCGGGTCCATGCTGCTCCAGATGGTGACCTCGTTGGCGTCCTCGGCGCTGTCGCCGCCGCCGCCGCAACCGGCGGCGACGAACGAGGACGCGAGGGCGGCCACCGCCACCAGTGAGGTACGTCGCGCGTTGAATCGCATGGGCTCTCCTTGCTGAACGGGCGTGAACCGGGGCTTACGCAGTGCCGTTTCCATGTCGTACTGTGACGTGCACCACTGCTGAAACGAATCAGCCGCATCATTGCCCGCCCCGAAAGCGGTGTCAAGCAACGAAATGGTCACGCGAGGAGTCAGCGCCTCGCGGGTGGTGTAGCACCCGAACGCGCGCCGGATGGGAGCCCTGCGATGCAGTCGACGAAGCGAGTCACGCTGCTCGACGTCGCTGTCCGCGCGGGCGTCTCGACCACGACCGCGTCGTACATCCTCAACGACCGGTCCGCCCAGATGCGGATCTCCCCCGACACCGAACGACGCGTCCGCGAGGCCGTCGCCGACCTCGGCTACCGGCCCAACCGGAGCGCCCGGACGCTGCGCACGGCCAACACCGCGACCATCGGGCTGGTGTCGGACTTCCTGGCCGGCGGCCACTACGCGAGCCAGATGCTCCTCGGGGCCAGCGCCGCCGCCCGCGAGGTCGACCACCTGCTGATGATCGGCGAGACCGACGGGGACCTCGACGTCGAGGCGCTCTACATCGAGGAGCTGCTGGACCGGCAGGTGGACGGGATCATCTACGCCACGCGCACCGCGTCGCGGATCCGCGTCCCCGAGAGCCTGCGCCCGCGGCGCACCGTGCTGCTCAACTGCTTCGACCCGACCGCGGACCTGCCGGCCGTGCTGCCCGACGAGGTCGCCGGGGGACGG
Organism: uncultured Actinomycetota bacterium; assembly: GCA_963713255.1. Taxonomy (GTDB): domain Bacteria; phylum Actinomycetota; class Actinomycetes; order Propionibacteriales; family Nocardioidaceae; genus Nocardioides. Next base: position 41,375 of record CAVQLC010000016.1, on the reverse strand, counting down.
TTGGCGGCCCGCCTGCTCGTCGACCACGGCATCGGCGACGGCGTGTACGTCGTCGGCGAGGACCCCACCCCCCACGCGATCGCGGGACCCGAGCGGCTGACCGGGATCCACGAGGCCCTGGGCGACGCCGGTCAGGTGCTCGCCGGCGTGGTGGAGTGCGAGTGGTCGGTGCAGGGCGCCTTCGCGGCCGTGTCGCGCTGGCTGGCCGCCGGCGCCGAGCCCCGCGGGCTCATCTGCCTCAACGACCGGGTGACGATGGGGGCCTACCAGGCGCTGGCCGAGCGAGGTCTCGACCGTGCCCGGGGACGTCGCGGTGGTCTCCTTCGACGGGTCCGAGCTCGCCACCTGGCTGCGCCCGCCGGTCGTGTCCGTGGCGCTGCCGTTCGCCGAGCTCGGGGCGCAAGCGGTCCGGCTGCTGACCGGTGCCGAGCCCATCGAGCCCACCGTCACCCGGGTCGCGATGACGGTGCAGGAAGGGGAGTCGCTGCCGGACCGGACCTCGTGAGACCCCCGTCGACACACCTGTCACGCGTCGCTACTGTGAGGCGCGTCACTTCACTACGGATCGTCCGGCACGTACCTGCCGGTGAAGGGAAACATCTGTCATGGCAACAGTAACTTTCGACAAGGCACAGCGCTGGTACCCCGGGGCCGACAAGCCCACGGTGCCCGGCATCGACCTGGAGATCCAGGACGGCGAGTTCATGGTCCTCGTCGGCCCGTCCGGGTGCGGCAAGTCCACGACCCTGCGGATGCTGGCCGGTCTCGAGGAGATCAACGCCGGCAAGATCTTCATCGGCGACCGCGACGTCACCAACGTCCCGCCGAAGGACCGCGACATCGCGATGGTGTTCCAGAACTACGCGCTGTACCCGCACATGACCGTCGCGGACAACATGGCCTTCGCCCTCAAGATGGCCAAGGTCCCCACCGACGAGCGCAACAAGCGCGTCGCCGAGGCCGCCAAGATCCTGGGTCTCGAGGAGTTCCTCGAGCGCAAGCCCAAGGCCCTGTCCGGTGGTCAGCGCCAGCGGGTGGCCATGGGCCGCGCGATCGTCCGCAACCCGCAGGTGTTCTGCATGGACGAGCCGCTGTCGAACCTCGACGCGAAGATGCGGGTGCAGACCCGCACCGACATCGCCAAGCTCCAGGCCGACCTCGGCGTCACCACCGTCTACGTCACCCACGACCAGGTCGAGGCCATGACGATGGGCGACCGGGTCGCGGTGATGAAGCTCGGCGAGCTCATGCAGGTCGACACGCCGCTGGCGCTCTACGACAAGCCGACGAACCTGTTCGTGGCCGGCTTCATCGGCTCGCCGCAGATGAACCTCATCCAGGCCCACTCGAAGGACGGCCAGGCCCAGATCGGCGAGTACCTCGTGCCGGTCGACCCGACTGCGTCCAAGCAGCTCGGCGAGGGTCACGCCAACATCACCGTCGGCGTCCGCCCGGAGGCGTGGCGGCTCGTGTCGGCGAGCGAGGGTGGCCTGCCGGTCGACGTGACCGTCGTCGAGGAGCTCGGCGCGGACGGCTTCGTCTACGGCACCTGCGGCGTCGAGGGCACCCCGAGCAACGTCATCGTCCGGGTCACCGGCCGCGACCACGTCGCGAAGGGGGACACGATCTACGTCACCACCGACCCGAAGAGCGTGCACGTCTTCGACACCGACACCGGGGAGCGACTCTCCGACTGATCGTTTCGCCGCTCCAGCACGCCGAGTCGGCGTGACCCTGCCACGCGCCGGGTCACGCCGACTCGGTGCGTCGGGCGGTGCGCAGGATCCCGTCGGCGAAGGTCTCGAACAGTGCCGGCGGCAGGTCGTGGCCCATCCCGTCCACGAGCAGCAGCTCGGCGCCGGGGATGGCGGCGGCGGTGGCCCGTCCGCCGGACACGTGCACCATCGGGTCCGCGGTGCCGTGGACGACCAGGGCCGGCATCCGCAGCGCGTGCAGCCGCGGGCCGCGGTCGGGCTGGTGCAGGATCGCGAGCATCTGCCGCATCACGCCGGAGGCGCTGACCCCGCGGTCGAAGGTGTCGCCGGCGCGGGTGCGGATCGCCTCGAGCTCGGGCGGGTACGCCGGGGAGCCGATCAGCTGCCAGGTCCTGGTGGCGGTGGCGACGTACCCCTCGCGGCCGACGCCGCGGTTGGCCAGCAGCACCGGCAGCAGCCGGGGGTGCTGCCAGCCGACCGACCGCTTGCCGGTCGTCGACATGATGCTGGTCAGGGAGCGGACCCGACGGGGGTGCTCCACCGCCAGCGTCTGCGCGATCATCCCGCCCATGGAGACCCCCGCGACGTGCGCGGACTCCAGCCCGAGGTGGTCGAGCAGGCCGACCGCGTCCCCGGCCAGGTCCGAGACCGTGTACGGCGGTCGCCCGCCGCGGCCCGCGAACGCCCGGACCAGGGCCGAGCGGCTGACCCGGCCCCGGAGCCTCGTGGAGCGCCCGGTGTCGCGGTTGTCGTAGCGGATGACGAAGAAGCCGCGCTCGGCGAGCATCCGGCACAGCGCCGGGTCCCACCAGGTCATCGGGCCGCCGAGGCCCATGACCAGCAGCAGCGGCTCGCCGTCGGGGTCGCCGAAGGTCTGGTAGCAGAGCTCGATGCCGTTCCCGACCGGTGCGAAGTACTCCTCGGACTCGACCACGTCGGAGGGATCTGGGGTGCGGGTGGCCACGTCCCTAGTCAACACCGGCGACCGCAACAGCGCATGAACCGGGGTAGAACCGGTTACCGTCTTGAGGTGAGCACCCTCGCGTCGTTCCTCCATCCGGAGGGGTTCACGCGCCCGCCCCTCACCGCGGTGCTGCGGGAGGGCAGCGTGGTGAGCGAGACCGGGCGCTACGTGGCGCGCACCGTCGGCGACTGTCGCGGGAGGCGGTCGCAGGGCCGCTCCGCCGTGGCCCGCGCGGAGCACCCGGTCGTGCTGGTCCCGGGCTTCATGGCCGGTGACAGCTCGCTGAGCCTGCTGGCCCGCTTCCTGCGCCAGCAGGGGTACCGCACCTACCGCTCCCGGATCACCGCCAACGTCGGCTGCACGGTCAGCGCGTCGGCCCTGCTGGAGCAACGGATCGAGTCGGTGGCGCTGCGTCGCGGCGCGCGGGTCCTGGTGGTCGGGCACAGCCTGGGCGGGATGCTGGCGCGCGGCCTCGCCGTCCGACGACCCGACCTGATCGCGGGCATCGTCACCCTGGGCAGCCCGATGATGGCCCCCGCCGCGCACCACGCGTCCCTGACCCGCAGCGTCGAGATGCTCATCCGGCTCGGCCGCGCCGGCATCCCCGGTCTGATGTCCGAGGACTGCGTGGCCGGTGCGTGTGCGCGGACCAGCTTCGACGAGGCACGGGAACCGATGCCGGCCGGCGTCGACTTCACCACGATCTACTCCCGGCGGGACGGCATCGTCGACTGGCGGGCGTGCATCGACCCGCTCGCCCGCGCCGTCGAGGTCACCGCGTCGCACACCGGGATGGCCTTCGACCCCCGGGTGGCCGACGCCGTGCTGGCCGCCCTGCGGGCGACCGCGCGGCCGTCAGTGCTCGAAGTCGACGGCGGCGTAGTCGCGTAGCTTCGAGAGCCGGTGCTGGCTGGTGATCGAGCGGATGGTGCCGCTGCGCGACCGCATCACCAGCGAGTGCGTGGTGGCTCCACCGGCCCGGTAGCGCACGCCGCGCATCAGCTCGCCGTCGGTGATCCCGGTGGCCGCGAAGAAGCAGTCGTCGCCGGTCACCAGGTCGTCGGTGTGCAGGATGTGGTCGTCGTCGAGGTGGTGCCCCGCGTCCAGCGCCCGCTGCCGCTCGGCGTCGTCGCGCGGCCACAACCGGCCCTGGATGACGCCTCCGGTGCACTTCATCGCGCACGCGGCGATGATCCCCTCGGGGGTGCCGCCGATACCGAGCAGCAGGTCGATGCCGGTGTCGGGCAGCGACGCCATGATGGCGCCGGCCACGTCGCCGTCGACGATGAACTTGATCCGCGCCCCGGTGGCCCTGATCTCCTCGACCAGCTTCTGGTGCCGGGGGCGGTCGAGCAGCACGACCGTGACGTCCTCGGGGCTCGAGCCCTTCGCCTTGGCCACCTGGTGGATGTTCTCGGCCACCGGGTAGCGGATGTCCACGACCTCGGCCGCCTCCGGGCCGGCCACCAGCTTCTCCATGTAGAACACCGCGGACGGGTCGTACATCGACCCGCGCGGGGCCACGGCGAGCACCGCGATGGCGTTGTTCATGCCCTTCGCGGTCAGCGTGGTGCCGTCGATCGGGTCCACCGCGACGTCGCAGAGGGGGCCGGTACCGTCGCCGACCTGCTCGCCGTTGTAGAGCATGGGGGCGTTGTCCTTCTCGCCCTCGCCGATCACCACGACACCGTTCATGCCGATGCCGGAGATGGTGGCGCGCATCGCCTGCACCGCGACGTCGTCGGCGCCGTTCTTGTCGCCGCGGCCGACCCAGCGACCGGCGGCCATCGCGGCGGCCTCGGTCACCCGGACCAGCTCCATGGCGAGGTTCCGGTCCGGCGGTTCCTTGTGGTGGGTCTCCTGGGGCAGGGCGTCCATGGGCCGACTGTAGTGGTCCTAGGTCGGGCCGACAGCGGCGGAGTAGGTCTCCACCGCGGTCTCCTTGACGCTCAACCAGACCTCGCGGCCGGGCTCCAGACCCAGCTCGGCGGCGGCTGCGGGGGTCACGTCGGCCAGCAGGTGCGGCCCGGCGTCGACCAGCAGCCGCAGGGCGTCGCCGTGCGGCACGACGCTCAGGATGGGTCCCTGCCAGCGCAGCCGGGCCGACCCCTCGGGCTGGTGCAGCGACACGGTCACGGTCGTGGGGCTGAAGGCGGTGAAGGTGTCCCGCTCCCGGAGCACGTTGAGCCCGACGAGGCGGGCGACGTGGTCGGTCCGGGGACGCGCCGCCACCTCCGCCGGCTCGCCCTCCTGGGCGATCCGGCCCTCGTCGAGGACCAGCACCCGGGTGGCGAGGGTGAGGGCGTCCAGGGCGTGGTGGGTGACCAGCAGCGTGATGCCGTCGTACGCCGCGAGGTGCCGGGCCAGCTCGAGGCGCAGCGCCGTGGCGACCCCGACGTCGAGGCCGGCGAAGGGCTCGTCGAGCAACAGCAGCGTGGGCTCGGTGGCCAGCGCGCGCGCGATCGCGACGCGCTGCGCCTGCCCGCCCGACAGCTCGCGGGGGCGGCGGCCGGCGAGGCCGCCCACGCCGAGCCGGTCCAGCCAGGCCCGCGCGGTGGCGGCGGCCTCCTCGCGGGCGGCACCCCGGCTGCGCAGCCCGAAGGCGACGTTGTCGAGCGCGGACAGGTGGGGGAACAGCGCCTGCTCCTGGAACACCAGGCCGATCCGCCGGTCCCGGACGAGCACCGGCGGGTCGGTCCACGAGGCCCCGCCCACCTCGACCCGACCCCCCGGGTCGACGATCCCGGCCAGGGCGCGCAGCAGGGTGGTCTTGCCGGCGCCGTTGGGACCGATCACCGCCACGACGTCCCCCGGCTCCGCGGAGAAGGACGCGGTGACCCGACCCGGGACGTCGATCTCGGCGCGCAGCGTCGCGGGCGGGCCGCTCACGGTCGGACCAGCCAGCGGTTGCGGAGCGCGGCCAGGATGACCACGGAGACGATGAGCAGGATCATGCTCAGCGTGCGCGCGACGGCCGGGTCGGACTGCAGGGCGCCGTAGATGAGGCTCGGCATCGTCTGCGTGGTCCCCGGGTAGTTGCCCGCGAACGTGATGGTGGCACCGAACTCGCCGAGCGAGCGGGCCCAGGCCAGGATCGAGCCCGCCACGACCCCGGGCAGGGCCAGCGGCAGGGTGATCCGCCGGAAGGTGGTCCAGCGGGTGGCGCCGAGGGTCGCCGCGACGATGTCGAACTCCTCGCCGGACGCGCGCAGGGCGCCCTCCACCGCGAGGACGTAGAAGGGCATCGAGGCGAACGTGTGCGCGAGGACCACGGCGGTCGTCGTGTACGGGACGGTGATGCCGGTCAGGTCGCGCAGGGCTCCGCCGATGATCCCGTTGCGGCCCAGCGCCGTCACCAGGGCGACGCCGGCGACCACCGGCGGCAGCACGAGCGGCACGGTGACCGCGGCCCGCACCAGCGAGCGGCCGCGGAAGTCGACGCGCGCGAGCAACCACGCCAACGGGGTGCCGAGCACCAGGCAGCCGGCCACCGTCGCCAGCGACGTGAGGGTGGTGATCGTCAGCGCGTCGCGGACCGCCCCGGTGCCGAGCAGCGAGAAGAACTCCGACCAGGGGGTGGCGAGCACCAGGGTCAGCAGCGGGACGACGAGGAACACGGCCGCGACCACGGCCGGCACCAGCAGCACCGCCGGCGGGGCCCCCAGGGCCCGGCGGCTGGTCACGCAGGTGGACCGAAGCCGGCGTCCGCGAGCACCTGCCGGCCCTCGTCGGACAGCACCAGGTCCATGAACTCCGCGGCCAGGTCGGCGTTCTCGGACTGCTCGAGGGTCGCGATCGGGTACACGTTCGGCTGCTCGTCGGCGCCCTCGATGTCGATCTCGGTGACCTCGTCGCCGGCCGCGACCGCGTCCGTGCGGTAGACGATCCCCGCGTCGGCCTCGTCCGCGGTCACCTTGGCGAGCACCGCCTTCACGTCGACCTCGAGGCTGGCCGGCGCGCGTCGTGATCCCGCCGGCGTCGAGGAGGGACGCCGCGATCTTGCCGCAGGGAGCGGTGTCGACGCAGACGACGTACGTCGCGTCGTCGAGGTCGGCGAACGAGGTGATCCCTGCGGGGTTGTCGGCCGGGGTGACCAGGACCGCGACGTTGGTCGCGAAGGTCTCGGGTCCCTCGTCGACGACGTCGCCGTCGACGGCGGTCTGCATGGTCGCCTCGTCGGCGGTGGCGAGGACGTCCCCGGGGGCACCGTCGACGGCCTGCTGGGCCAGGGTCGCGGACGAGTCGAAGGCGAGCTCCACGGTGACGCCGTCGTGGGTGGACTCGAACTCGTCGGCGAGCGTCGTGAACGTCTCGGTCAGCGAGGCCGCGGCCAGCACGGTGAGCGTGGTGCTGCCCCCGTCGGTGGTCTCGCCGTCGGTGTCGTCGTCCGAGCCGCAGGCGGCGAGCGGCAGCAGCGCCGCGAGCGCGAGCACGGTGAGGGAGGTGCGGGTCCTGGTCATGGGCGCTCCACGACGACGTTGGTGGACTTGACGGACGCGATCGCGCGCACCCCCGGCTCGAGACCGAGCTCGTCGGCGGCCTCGGCGCTCATCAGCGACACCAGCCGGTAGGGGCCGCAGATCAGCTCGACCTGGGCCATCACGGTGTCCTTCTTGACGCGGGTGACGATGCCGGAGAGCCGGTTGCGGGCGCTCACCGCCGCCGCCCGGGTGGCGTCCCGGTCGGGATGCTCGGCCAGTGACTCGGCGAGAGCAGCCAGGTCGGTGCCCACGACGTGGCTGCGGCCGTCCTCGGTGACGGCCGGGAGCCGGCCGGCGTCGATCCAGCGCCGCACGGTGTCGTCGCTGACTCCCAGCAGCTCGGCCGCCTCGGCAATCCGGTAGTTCGTCACGCCGCAACAGTGCCGCATCCGCGGAGGTTTGTCACTGCTTCTGACCGCAGATGCGGGATCTCAGCCTTAGCCGACGAGCGCGAGCGTGCCCACGCCCGCGAGCAACGCGAACGGCGTGATCGCCAGCGAGACCCGGTGGAACTGCCGGGACGACGGCGGCAGCTCGAGCCGGTCCAGGCCCCGGCGCCACAGCAGGTTGGCCAGCGAGCCCGTCCAGGTGAGCCCGGAGCCGACGTTGAGGCCGATCAGGGCGGCCAGGATCGCGGTGCCGCCGAGCGGGACCAGCAACGGCAGCAGGAGCAGCGTGGCCGAGAGGTTGGTGACCAGGGCGGCGAGCAGCGTCGCGACGACCGCGACCGTGAGCAGGTCGGCGAAGGAGGTGCTGCCGTCCGGCAGCAGGTCGGCGACCGCGACGCCGAGGGGTCCGGTGGCCAGCGCGGCGACCACCACGCCGAGACCCAGCACGAAGATCGCGAACCCGGGGTGGGCCGAGCGCAGCACGGCGGCGGGGGTGAGCAACCGGTGCCGGGACGCCCAGGCCACCAGCACGACGGCGGCCGCACCCGACACCCAGAACGGGTCGACGCCCGCCTGCGAGGCCACCACGAAGCCGACCAGCATCAGCGCCAGCACCACCAGCGGGGTCCGGGCCGCGGTCGGGGCGTCGAGGTCCGGTGGGACCGGACGGGCCGGCCCGCGCAGGTCCTCGCGGAAGAGCAGGCGGAGCGCGACGTACTCCACGGCGAGCACCACCGCGGACACCGGCGCCATCCGGGCCGCGAAGCCGGCGAAGGTGAGGTGGAGGTGCGGCAGGGCCAGCAGGTTGGTGAGGTTGGAGACGGGCAGCAGCAGGGAGGCGGAGTTGGCCATCCGCAACGAGGAGTACGCCGACGGCCACGGCGACGCGTGCACGGCCAGCGCCGCACCGACGACGACGGGCATCAACAGCACCACGGTGGCGTCGAGGCTGAGCACCGCGGTGACGAGCGCCGCGAGCACGAAGACCCCGGTCATCAGGGCCGCGGGACCACCGCCGCTGAGGCGGGCCACCACCCGGGCGCCCTGCAGGAACACCCCCGCCCGCGCGCAGATCTCGCCGACCACCAGGATCGACATCAAGAACAGCAGCACCGGGCCGAGGTGGCGGACCACGGCTTCGGCCTCGGCCCACGTGAGCAGTCCGGTCGCGAGCGTGGCGAGGGCGGCCACGGCGGCGATCCCGGCCTCGACGCGACCGGAGGGGTGCCGGATCGCGGTGACCAGCAGCACGGCCAGCCCGGCCACCGGCACCGCCTCGCGCGCGAGGTCGGCGAGGGGCGGCACGGACGAAGGCTACGGCCCGGGGACAATGGCTCCGTGAGCACGCCGTCGACCACGAAACCCGGGCGCTACCAGCGCTCTGCCGCCGGCATGGTCGGGGCGATGGTGGTGCTGCTGGTGGCGATCGGGGCGTTCGTCGCGTTCCGGGCGCTGACCCGGGACCAGCCCGAGGTGCGGCCCGAGTCGATCGACTACCGACAGTCGGTCCGACTCCTGCAGTCGGCGGGACGCACGGTCGTGTACCCCGATGCGCTGCCCCCGGGCTGGATCGCCACCCGGGCCGACGCCGGGGCCGCCGGCGACGAGTCGTGGAGCCTGACGATGCTGAACGACGAGGACCGCTTCGTCGGGATCCATCAGGCGGACGCGGAGCTCGAGACGCTGGTCGCGTCCGACGTCGACGAGGACGCCGTCGAGGGCGAGGCGGTCGGGGTCGCGAACGTCCTGGCGCCGCGCTGGCGGCAGTTCACCGATGACGGCGGGGACACGGCGTACGCCGCCGAGGTCGACGGGGAGTGGGTGCTGGTCTACGGCTCCGCGCCGGCCGACGACCTGCTGACGATCGTGGAGTCGCTGACCGACGCGGACCTCTGAGCCCCGCTCAGGAGTCCTGGCGGGCCTCCATGGCGGCGTCGAGGCGCTGCCGGGCGCCGTCGAGGGCCTCCTGGCAGATCGTGGCGAGACGCTCGCCGCGCTCCCACAGGGTCAGCGACTCCTCCAGGGTGGTGCCGCCCGCCTCGAGGGTCCGCACCACCTCGATGAGCTGGTCGCGGGCCTCTTCGTAGCTCGGGGTCGGCCCAGGCGTGGGCCCAGAAGTGCTGTCAGCGGGCATCGGGGTCTCCGTCGGGATCGGTGGTGGGGGCGGTGAGGGTCTCGAGCCGGTCGACGGTGGCGTGGACGCGGCCGTCGGCCACCCGGGCGGTGACCTGGCCACCCGCGGTCAGGGCGGCGACCGAGGTGACCGGGTGGCCGTCGGCGTCCTGGAGCACGGCGTACCCCCGGCGCAGCGTGGCCAGCGGCGACAGGGCGCGGGCGCGGGCCACCTGGTGGCCGATGTCGTCGGCGGCGCGGTCCAGGGTGTGCCCGAGGCTGCGTCGGGCGCGCTGACGCAGCATCTCGACCTCGTCGGCGCGGGCGTCGAAGAGGGAGGTGGGCGCGCTCAGGGCCGGGCGGGACCGGAGACCGTCGAGCCCGGTCTGCTCGCGCACCAGCAGCTGCTCCACGACGGCCCGGATCCGGTCGCGCGCCCGGAGCACGTTGCGGGCCTCGTCGGTCACGTCGGGAACGACGAGCTTGGCGGCGTCGGTCGGCGTGGACGCGCGCACGTCGGCGACCAGGTCGAGCAGCGGCTGGTCGGGCTCGTGCCCGATGGCCGACACCACCGGGGTGCGCATCGCGTGCACGGCGCGGAGCAGCGCCTCGTCGGAGAACGGCAGCAGGTCCTCGACGGAGCCGCCACCGCGCGCGACGATCACCACGTCGACCCGGGGGTCGCGCTCGAGCCGGTCGAGGCCGTCCATCACCTCGGCGGCGGCGCGCTGCCCCTGCATCGCGGCGTACGCGATCTCGAAGGCGACCGCGGGCCAGCGGCGGCGGGCGTTCTCGACCACGTCGCGCTCGGCGGCGGAGCCGGGCGCGGTGACCAGCCCCACCCGCGCGGGCAGGAACGGCAGCGTCCGCTTCAGCTCGGGGGCGAACAACCCCTCCGCGGCGAGCAGCTGGCGGCGGCGCTCGAGGCGGGCGAGGAGCTCGCCGAGGCCGACCATCCGGATCTCGCGCGCGTAGAGCGACAGGGTGCCGCGGTTGGCGTAGTACGACGGCCGCGCGTGCACCACGACGCCGGCGCCCTCGACGAGCGGCGGGTCGAGGCCGTCGAACAGGGTGCGCGCGCAGGTCAGCGGCACCGAGATGTCGGCCACCGTGTCCCGCAGGGTCATGAAGACGGTGTTGACCCCGGGGCGGCGGCTGATCTGCGCGATCTGACCCTCGACCCAGACCGAGCCGAGCCGGTCGATCCAGCCGGAGATCGCGTTGGCGATCTGCCGGACCGGCGCCGGCGACTGGAGGGAGGTCTCGAGGGCCACGGCGGGCAGCCTAACGATGACCACCCCCGTGAGCCCCGACCGTAGACTCGGGCCCATGAGCATCGACCTGGGTCAGCCGCGCGTCCTGCCTGCCGACGAGGCGGAGCGCGCGGTGCTGCTGGCGGCGCCCCGTGGCTACTGCGCCGGCGTGGACCGCGCGGTGATCACGGTCGAGAAGGCGCTGGACCTCTACGGCGCCCCGGTCTACGTGCGCAAGCAGATCGTGCACAACAAGCACGTGGTGTCGAACCTCGAGGCGCGCGGCGCGATCTTCGTCGAGGAGCTCGACGAGGTCCCCGAGGGCAAGACGGTGGTGTTCTCCGCGCACGGGGTCTCGCCCGAGGTGCACCGGCAGGCCGAGGTGCGGCAGCTGAAGACCATCGACGCGACCTGCCCCCTGGTGACCAAGGTCCACCACGAGGCGAAGCGCTTCGCCGCCGACGACTACGACATCCTGCTCATCGGCCACGAGGGTCACGAGGAGGTCGAGGGGACCGCGGGCGAGGCGCCCGAGCACATCCAGCTCGTGCAGTCGCCGGCGGACGTGCCGAACATCGAGGTCCGGGACCCCGCCAAGGTGGCCTGGCTCTCGCAGACCACGCTGTCGGTCGACGAGACGCTCGAGACCGTCGCGGCGATCCGCGAGCGCTTCCCGCTGCTCCTCGACCCGCCCAGCGACGACATCTGCTACGCCACCCAGAACCGCCAGCTCGCGGTCAAGGAGATCGCCGTCGACGCCGACCTGGTGATCGTGGTCGGCTCCGGCAACTCCTCCAACTCCGTGCGGCTGGTCGAGGTCGCCCTCGAGGCGGGCGCGAAGGCGTCGTACCGGGTCGACGACGCCTCCGAGATCGACGAGGCCTGGCTCGACGGGGTCTCGACGGTCAGCGTCACGTCGGGCGCGAGCGTCCCCGAGGACCTGGTGGACGGCGTCCTCGCCTTCCTCGCCGAGCGCGGCTACCCCGACGCGCAGGCCGTGCACAGCGCCGAGGAGAGCCTGATCTTCGCGCTGCCGCCGGAGCTGCGCCGCGACCTGCGCGCCGCGGCGAAGTCCTGACCGCGCCATGGCGAGGTACGTCGACCTGCACCCGGACAACCCCCAGCCGCGCCTGGTCCAGCAGGTCGTCGACGCGCTGAACGACGACGCGCTGATCGCCTACCCGACCGACTCGGGCTACGCCCTCGGGTGTCGGCTGGGCAACCGCGACGGCCGCGACCGGATCCTGCGGATCCGCGACCTCGACGAGCGTCACCACTTCACGTTGATGTGCGACAGCTTCGCCCAGCTCGGCCAGTTCGTGCACGTGGGGAACCACGCGTTCCGCGCGATCAAGGCCGCGACGCCCGGTCCGTACACGTTCGTCCTGCCGGCGACCGGCGAGGTCCCGCGCCGGCTCATGCACCCCAAGAAGCGCACCGTCGGGGTGCGCATCCCCGACCACGTGGTCGTGCACGCGCTCCTGGCCGCGCTGGGCGAGCCGCTCCTCACCAGCACCCTGATCCTGCCCGGCGAGGAGGAGCCCCGGACCCTCGGCTGGGAGGTCAAGGAGGAGCTCGACCACGCGGTCGACCTCGTCATCGACGCCGGCGACACCCCCGCGGTGCCGACCACGGTCGTGGACTGGTCCGAGGACGTCCCCGAGGTCATCCGCGTGGGCGCCGGCGACCCCAGCCGCTTCGAGGTCTGACCGCCCCGCTCGGCTAGAGGAGGTCGCGGACGGTGAGGCGCTGGGAGAGGTGCACGCGGTAGGCGAGGCTGGCCAGGACCAGGACGTAGCCGACGATGAGGGCCCCGGCGTGCACGGAGAGTCCGGAGATCACGGCCTGGACGACTCCGTCGGAGGGGTGCGCGATGAGGCCGGGCGCGACGAAGCCGGCGAGGGTGAACACCGCGAGCATGAGCAGCGGCGGGAGCACCCCGACGGTGAAGAAGTCGGAGGGGCGCACCCGCCAGGCGACCGCCACGCACGCGGAGACGAAGCAGAGGTCGAAGAAGAGGGTGAGCGACCCGGAGACCAGCAGGTCGATCGACATCGCCGTGAGCGTGAGCGCCAGGCCGAGCGCGACCACCTGGCCGCCCGGCTCCCGGCCGCTCGGCCAGGCACGAGGGCCCCTCGGTGCGTCGCGAGCGGTTGCCGTGGGCGTGCTCACATCGCCACGGTAGGGGCGGAGTCCGGCTCGTCGTCGGAGCCGCGCCGGGGCGCCGGGTGCAGGCGGACGGGGGCGGAGCGGGCGGCGGACTCGACCTGACGCGGCGCCGGCAGCTCTCCGTCGGGCACCGCGAGCTCGCCGAACCGGCGGGCGGTGACGAGCACCCGGGACTCCAGGGAGCCCATCGCGTGGTTGTAGTGCCCGACCGCGGCGTTGAGCGAGCGGCCCACCTGGTCGAGGTGGGTGTCGAGGGTGCCGAGCCGCTCGTGGAGCTCGCGGCCGAGCCGCTGGATCTCGCGGGCCTGCTCGGTCAGCGCCTCGTGGGTCCAGCCGTGCGCGACGGTGCGCAGCAGGGCGATCAGCGTGGTGGGCGTGGCCAGCACCACCTGGCGGGCGGCGGCGTACTCGATCAGGTCGGCCTCGACGTCGAGCGCGGCGCCGAGGAAGGCCTCGGCGGGCACGAACATCACCACGAACTCCGGCGTCGTCGGCAGCGAGCGCCAGTAGCGCTTGGCCGACAGCCCGTCGACGTGGCTGCGCAGCTGGGCGGCGTGCCGCCGCAGGTGTCGCTCGCGGAGGTCGTCGTCGTCGGTGGCGCAGGCGTCGAGGAAGGCGTCGAGCGGCACCTTGGCGTCGACCACGAGCTGGCGCCCACCGGCCAGGTGGACCACCACGTCGGGGCGTCGGGCGCCGTCGTCGAGGCGCTGCTGCTCGACGAAGTCGCAGTGGGCGACCATGCCGGCCAGCTCGATCGACCGCCGCAGGTGCATCTCGCCCCACTGCCCGCGCACCTGCGGCTTGCGCAGCGCCGAGGAGAGCGACCGGGTCTCGAGCCGGAGCAGGTCGGTGGTGTGCCGCATGTCGTCCACCTGCTGGGCCAGCTGGCCCTGCCACGAGGCCCGGGTGTGCTCGAGGTCGCGCATCTGGTCGTGCAGTCGCTCCAGCCCCTCCTTGACCAGGGCCTGCTCGCCGGCGCGGGCCTCGAGCGCGGGCAGGTCGGGCGTCGACGTCGAGCGCGCCCACAGCACGCCGACGAGCGCGCCGAGCAGCAGGCCGACGGCCAGGGGGAGCAGGGCTGCGATGTCCATGTCGCCGATGATGGCGGCGCCCACCGACACCGCGTGGTGGAGAATCCCGGCAATGCCCCACGACGCCTCGCCCCGTCGCCGCTCGGGTGCCGCGGCGCTGGCCGTCGGCTCCGTGGTCAGCGGGCTGCTCGCCTACGTGTTCTTCGCCCTCGTCACCCGGGGCCTCGGGGCGGTGCAGGCGGCTCCGGTCGCGGTGCTCTGGGCCTACTGGGGCTTCGCGGCGGCCGGGGTGACCTTCCCGGTCCAGCACTGGGTCGCCCGGTCCGTGGCGGCCGACGGCCACGAGGGCTCGGTGCGCGGCGGCCTGGCCCGGGTGGCCGGGCTTGCGCTGGTCGCGACCGCCGCCAGCGCCGGGCTCGCGTGGCTGCTGCGGGAGCCGCTCTTCGGCGACGACGGCGGCACCTTCGCGCTGCTCGTGGGGGCGGTCACCCTGCTGTCCGCGGTGATGGGCCTGGTCCGCGGACTGCTGTCGGCGCGCGAGAGGTTCGGCGCGGTGGCGGGCGTCCTGGTGGTCGAGAACCTGCTCCGCTGCGTCGTCGCCGAGGTGCTGCTGACCAGCGGTGTCGAGTCGCCGGCGGCGTACGGCGGCGCGCTGCTGGCCGGGTACGCCGCGTGCCTGTGCTGGCCGTCCGCCTGGCGGCCCGGCGGCGGACCGACGACCACCCGCCCGGTGCTCGCCTTCCTCGGCGGCGCGTCCGGTGGCCAGGTCGTCGGCCAGGCCGTGCTCACCGGCGGTCCGGTCGTGCTGGCGCTCGCCGGCGGCGCGCCGCGGGAGGTCACCGCCCTGTTCGCCGCCCTCGCGCTGTTCCGGGCGCCGTACACGCTCGCGGTGGGGCAGGTCTCCGCGCTCACGGGCCGGGTCACCGACCTGGTGGTCGCCGGCCGGCAGGCGTCGCTGCGCCGCGTGCACGGCGGCACGGTGGTCGGCACCGCGCTGGCCGCCGGGCTCGCGGCCGGCTTCGGAGCCCTGGCCGGGCCGACGCTGCTCGGCTGGGTGTTCGGCGCGGACGCCGCGCTCGACCCGGGCGCGTGCGCCCTGGTGGCGACCGGCAGCGCGTTCGCGGTGGGTGGGCTGGTGCTGACCGTGGTGGTGATGGCCCAGGACCGGGCGCCGCGGATCGCCCTGGCCTGGGCCGTGGCGCTGCTGCCGGGCGCGGCGGCGTACGTCCTGGTCGACGGCGCCCTCGACGCCGTGGTGGCGGCCTTCGTGGTGGTGGAGGTCGTGGCCTGGGCGCTGCTCGCGGTCGCGGCGCGACCGGTCAGGGCTTGACGGCCGCGACCAGCACCGACGAGCCGAACGGCAGGTCGCGCCGGGCCAGCAGCCGCGCCTCGGTCGCGCACAGCCCGCGGAGCACCCGCTCCGCCCTCGGCGGACACGGCGGGCAGCCGGTCGGCGGAGGGGCGGCGCACCCGGCGCAGGAGCCGTTCGGCGGCGAACATCGGGAACACCAGCGCGAAGGCGTACGTCGACCGCTCGACCCGCAGCCCGGCCGCCTCCAGGGCGGCCACGATCCGCGGCCGCGTGTAGCGCCGGTGGTGACCGGCCCGGACGTCGTGGTCCGACCACGCCCACTGGTAGGCCGGCACGGAGACGAGCAGCCGTCCGCCCGGGCCGAGCACCCGGGCCAGCTCGGCGACCGCGAGGGCCTCGGGCTCGCAGTGCTCGACGACGTCGAAGGCCGCGACCACGTCGAAGGTGGCGTCGGCGAAGGGCAGCGCCAGGGCGGACGCGCAGACCCCCCGACCCGGGGCCAGCCCCCGCGGGTCGAGGTCGACGGACACCTGCTGGTGGTCGCCGCGCAGCCACCCGGCGCTCGGCGCGTCGGCGCTGCCGACGTCCAGGAGCCGCCGCGGGGCGCCGAGCCAGTGCCCCAGGCCCGCCTCCAGCAGGGCCGTCCGGGCCGCGAACCACCAGTAGTCGGGGCGCTCCACCGACGAGGAGCCGGGCTGGACGACCTCGGTCATCGACGCCCGTGGACGGACGCCACGAGCGTCTCGACGACCCGGTCGCAGTCCTCGGCGGTGAGCTGGTTGTGGAACGGGAGCCGCAGCAGCCGCCCGCTCACGTCGCTGCTCACCGGGCACTCGGTGGGGCGGGCCGCGAACCGCAGGCCACCCTCCGAGTCGTGCAGGGGCACGTAGTGGAAGGCGGTGCCGATGCCCTTGGCCTTGAGGTCCGCCATCACCGCGCGCCGCATCGCGGCGTGCGGCAGCAGCACGTGGAAGAGGTGGTACGCCGGCACGCAGTCGTCGGGGACGTGCGGCAGCCCGAGCCCGAGCTCGTCGGCGTACGGCGTGAGGCCGGCCAGGTAGCGCTCGAAGACGGCCCGGCGCCGGGCCTGGATGGACTCGCGCTGCTCGAGCTGGGACATCAAGATCGCGGCGAGCGGGTCCGCGAGCCCGAAGGACGAGCCGTTGTCGCGCCAGGAGTACTTGTCCACCTGGCCGAGGAAGAACGCCTGCCGGTCGGTGCCCTTGTCGTAGTGCACCCAGGCCCGGTCGACGTCCGCGGTGTCCTCGACGACGAGCGCGCCGCCCTCGCCGCAGATGAAGTTCTTGGTGTCGTGGAAGCTCAGCGTGGCGAAGCGGCCGAGGGACCCGAGCGGCTCGCCGCGCCAACGACCGAAGAGCCCGTGGGCGTTGTCCTCGATCAGGGACACGTCCGGCCGGTCCGCCAGGACCTCGCGCAGCCCGGCCATGTCGCAGGCGATGCCGGCGTAGTGCACCACCACCACCGCGCGCACCGAGTCGTCGAGCAGGGCCGCGACGCTGCGCGGGTCGGGGCCGAGCGTGCGCGGCTCGATGTCGCAGAACAGGATGCGGGCGCCCTCGCGCACGAAGGCCAGCGCCGTCGAGGTGAAGGTGAACGACGGCACGATCACGGTGTCGCCGGGCTCGAGGTCGAGCAGCATCGCGGACAGCTCCAGCGCGGCGGTGCACGAGGTGGTCAGCAGCACCTCGGCGGCCCCGGTCTCGGCCTGCAGGATCTCCCGCGCCTTCTGGCTGAACTCGTGGTTGGAGGAGGTGTGCCCGCTCGCCAACGACTTGCGCACGTGGGCGATCTCGGCGCCGGAGTACTCCGGGACGTTGAAGGCGATCTCAGTCTGGCCGGTCACGATCCTCCTCGAGATGGTCAGGTCGCCGTCGGCCAGGGGACCGGGCGTCCGAGGAGCCCGGCCAGGTCCTGGTCGCTCTCGGCGAACCAGTCCCGCAGTCGAGCCCTCAGCTCCGAGCCTAGTGGCGGCGCCGTCTCGGTGCTCCCGTTGACCTGCTCGCCCAGCGACGGGGGCCGGACGTCCGCGTCGACCCCCAGCCAGCGGTAGGTCTCCGCGATCTCCCCGGGTCGGACGAGCTGGTCCTCCAGGAACTGGACCCGTACCCGATCTCCGAACGCCTCATGCCACGGCCGGAGGTGCTCCGCGTAGCGGCCGCGCTCGAGGTAGGCGTACGGCGACACCGAGGTCACCGCCGGGTCCCACGCCTCGGGTCCGCGCAGGTTGGCGGTCAGTGCGGTGGCCAGGTCCCGGGACTCCAGCCCGTGCGTGGTGCTCAGCTGCCAGTTGGAGACCGCGCGAGCCACCGGGTCGCGCAGCTGCACGAGGATCCGGGGGGTGCCGAGCACGGCGCGCACCCGGTCGATCGACGCCGGCACCTCGAGGTAGCTGGTGGACTTCTCGCCGCGCAGCGCCCCGGCGGCGCGCTCCGGCGAACCAGGTGGCGTCGTACCACTCCAGGCCGCGGCGGACGACGTCGTCGTCGAGGAAGACCTTGGGCTCGGGCTGCGACGGCGTGGCCATCACGATCGACGGGTGCTCGTCGAGCAGGGTGCGGAGGTACGTCGTGCCGCAGCGCTGGGCGCCGATCACCAGGAAGTAGTCGGTCACCGGGAGACCCGGCGCCGGACGTGGTACGTGTCCTGGGCGCTGACGGCGTTGAGGGTGCGCACGACGTACTCGCCGAGCATCGACAGGAGTCCGATGGTGAACCCGTTGAAGACCGCGAGCAGCACCACCAGCGTGGTCCAGCCCTCGACCCTGGTCTCGGTGAGCAGGCCGAGCACCAGGTAGACGCCGCCCAGCACGAAGCTGAGGGCGGCGACGCCGAAGCCGATCAACGCCAGGGTGCGCAGCGGCCAGGAGGAGTAGCTGAACAGGATCGTGAGGACGAGGGCGAGGATCCGCGGGAACGAGTAGGTGCTGGCGCCGACCGCGCGCGGCTCGTGCCGCACCGAGACGTTGGCCCGGTTGCCGGAGTAGAGCAGCGCCTGGCCCGTGAGGTAGGGGTGCGCGGTGCGGGAGGAGCAGATCCGGTCGACGACGTCGCGGCGCAGCACCCGGAAGTTCGAGACCACCAGGTCGTCCGGCTGGCCGAAGACGCGGCGGTTCACCAGCCCGATGAGGCGGCTGCCCAGACGGCGGTAGCCGGCGGCCTGCTTGCGCTCGAAGGCGCCGAACACCACGTCGTGGCCCTGCATGGCGGCGCCGACCAGCAGGGGCACCTGGTCCGGGGGGTTCTGCCCGTCGTCGTCCATCGTGATGACGAAGTCGCCGGTGGTCTCCCGGAGCCCGGCGAGGTTGGCATGGTGCTGGCCGTAGTTCTTCAGCAGGTCGACGGCGATCACGTCGTCGTGCGTGCGGGCCTTCTCGCTGATGACCTCCCAGCTGCCGTCGGTGCTGCCGTCGTTGACGAGCACCACCTGGTGGCGCAGACCGTGCTCGGCGAGCACGGCGAGCACGCCGTCCACGGTCTGCCCCACGAGCGGGGCGCTGTTGTAGACCGGGATGACGACGGACCACGTGTAGTCGTGGGGGTCGAGCGCCGGCGCGGTGGCGGGGTCGGCGCTCATGGTCCGGATCGTGTCACAGCGCGGCTCACCCGCGCACCGCCGACCTCAGCGCCTCGCGGGTGCTCTCGTCGAGGTCGTCGCGCACGTACCAGTACCACCCCGGGGTGGTGCCGACGGCGACGTAGTCCTCCAGCAGGGTCGGCATCAGCCAGGGGTAGCGGGCCCCGCGTCCCACCGCGACGACCGTGGCGCCCTCGTCGCGCACGGTCTCCGCGTAGCCCGCCAGGCCGCCGGGCCAGGTGTCGTCGACGTACTCCTCCAGCCCGAGGCGGAACATCTGCTGACCGGTCGGGTTGGTCCGGCCGGTGAGCACGAGCGGCTGGGGGGCCTCGATCGACAGCAGCGTCGCGTCGGGCGGCAGCGCCGCGAAGACCCGCTCGACCTCCTGCTTCTGCTTGGGCAGGATCCGGGAGCCCTCGTGCAGCGACCAGTCGAGACCCAGCGCCCCGACCACCACGACCCACACCGCGGTGAGCGCCAGGCCGACCCGCCAGGGGACGTACTCGTCCACCAGGGCCACCAGGCCGCCGAGGCCGAGCGCCGCGAACGGCACCAGCATCAGCGCGTCGGCCCAGCCGTTGAAGATCCGGTAGCTCCAGAACAGTCCCACCAGGGCGGCGACCGCGAACGCCACCCGGGTGCGGCACAGCGGGTCGCGACGTCGACGCGGGACGAGCGACCTCCACCACGGCGAGCAGCACCAGCAGCCCCAGCCCGGCGATCACGAGGTTGAGGCTGGTGCCGAACGCCTCGACGATGCCCTCCCACTGCTCCTCGAGGTCGTCGGCCAGACCGGGCTGGTAGGTGTAGCGGAGGTGGATCAGCACGAAGCCGTCCCGGAACTCCGCGAGCGCCCCGACGAGGGCGAAGTACGCCGCCATCGCGGCTGCGGTGAGGGCGCCACCGAGGGCGACGCCACCCAGCGCCCGCAGCCGGGTGCCGCGCTCGGCCATCAGCGCGGCCCCGACGACCGCCACGAACGCGGGGAAGAAGACCGGCTGCCAGGTCAGCGTGGTCAGGGCGACCGCGACGCCGGCCCACCACCAACGCCGTCGCGTCGTCGCCAGGAGCGCGAGGGCGAGCAGGAGCATCATCGTGGTCTTCTCGCGCGGACCCCCGGTGGCGTAGGTGATGACGCCCGGGACGCACACCAGCAGCCCGGCGGCGACGACGCCGGCCAGCCTGTTCTCGTACAGGTCGCGGCCGAGGAGGTAGACGACCCACACGCAGACCACCGAGAGCACCAGGAAGAGCACCCGCATGCCGAGCAGGTCGTCGGCGCCGACCAGCCGGGCCGCGGCCGCCCCGAGCCCGGGGACCAGGTGCGCCAGCGGCCCGGCGCGGTTCATCACGCCGACGTACGGCGGCACCCCGTCGGCGACCTGCTGCCCGGCGTACGCGTAGAGGCCGAGGTCGCGGGTGAGGTCCCCGTCGAAGCCGTGGACGACGAACACCCCGGTCGCCGCGGCGGCGACCCCGACGCCGACCACATCGGGTCGGCGCATCAGGAAGCGGGGTCCAGGTCGACGAGCACGGGGGCGTGGTCCGAGGCACCCTGCCCGGCGCGCTCCTCCCGGTCGATGAACGCGTGGGTCACCCGGCCGGCCAGCGAGGGGGAGCCGAGGATGAAGTCGATGCGCAGGCCGCGGTTCCGCTCGAAGCGCTGCCGGTAGTAGTCCCAGTAGGTGTAGACGTCCGGACCGGGCGTGTGCGGGCGGACCACGTCGACCCAGCCGTCGTCGAGGAAGCCCTGGAAGGCGGCGCGTTCCTTCGGCGTGACGTGGGTCGACTTCGCGAACTGGGCCATGTCGAAGACGTCCTCGTCGCGCGGGGCGACGTTCCAGTCACCGACCAGCGCCGCGTCCTCCCCGAGCCACGGCCCGGCCTCCGCCCGCAGGGTGGCCAGCCAGTCCAGCTTGTAGAGGTAGTGCGGGTCGTCCGGCTTGCGCCCGTTGGGCACGTACAGCGACCAGATCCGCACGCCGCCGCACACGGCGCCGATGGCGCGGGACTCGGTGGCCACCGGCTCGCCGTACCCCGGCATGCCGTCGAAGCCCACCTGCACGTCCTCGAGGCCGACCCGGCTGACCAGGGCCACGCCGTTCCACTGGTTCACGCCGGCGACGGCGATCTCGTAGCCGAGGGCCTGGAGCCCCATCAGCGGCAGCTGGTCCTCGCGGGCCTTGGTCTCCTGGAGCGCCAGCACGTCGATGTCGTGCCGCTCGAGCAGGGCCTCCACGCGGTCGATGCGGGACCGCAGGGAGTTGACGTTCCAGGTCGCGATGCGCACGGCCCGACACTAGTGCGGAGGACGTGCCGCCGGTGGTCGAGGTGGGCGCGGAGCTAGCCTCCGGTCGGTGGTCGAGCAGCGAGCGCAGCGAGCGTGTCGAGACCCCACCCGACAGGACTACGGTGCCGAGATGACCTCCAAGCAGACCCCGCCGTGGTTCCAGCCCGAGGTGTCGGCGTACGTCGGCGCGCGCGCCGCCCAGCCGGACCCGGTGCTGAGCGACCTCATCGAACGCACCCGCGCCGAGACCGGAGGCGCGGCCACCATGCAGGTCTCCGCCTCCCAGGGCGCCCTGCTGACGCTGCTCACCCGGGTCACCGGGGCCCGGCGGGCGCTCGAGCTCGGCACCTTCACCGGCTACTCCTCGATCTGCATCGCCCGCGGTCTCGCCGACGGCGGCTCGTTGCTCTGCTGCGACGTCAGCGAGGAGTACACCGCCATCGCCCGCGAAGCCTGGGCGGAGGCCGGCCTCACGGACCGGATCGAGCTGCGGATCGGTCCCGCCCTCGACACGCTCGAGGGCCTGGCCGGGACGGAGCCGTTCGACCTGGCCTTCATCGACGCGGACAAGCCGAACTACCCGCACTACTACGAGGCCGTCCTCCAGCTGCTGAGAGCCGGGAGGGCTGCTGATGGTGGACAACACGCTGTGGTCCGGCGACGTGGTCCGGCCCGCGGACCCCGGCTCGACGACCGCGGTCATCCAGGACTTCAACGACCTGGTCGCCGCCGACGACCGGGTCGACAGCGTGATCCTGCCGATCAGCGACGGGCTGACGCTGATCTGCAAGCGCTGACCGTGGCGGTGCTGGACAGGCGACCCCGGCCGGGCCAAGGTGACGGGATGCGCCTGACTCTCGGAATCCTCGCCTCTGCCCTGCCTCCTCTCCGCCGCCCCGGTCGCCGCCGGTGCCGCCACGACCGACGAAGGAGCCCGGGCGATGCCCTCGTGGAAGCACGTCGACATCAAGACCAAGCAGGGCTTCCGCGGCCTGGCCGCGGTCGACGCCACCACCGCGTGGGTGGGCGGCAGCGAGGGTGGCGTGTGGCGCACCACCGACGCCGGCAAGACCTGGGACAAGGTCGGGCCCGAGCTCGCGAAGCCGTTGCTGTTCCGCGACATCGAGGCGACCGACGCCGACCACGCGCAGATCCTCTCGATCGGCCCCGGGCCGCCAGTCCCGGATCTACCGCACCGCCGACGGCGGGCTCACCTGGGAGCGCACCTTCACCAACAAGGACCAGGAGGCGTTCTACGACTGCATGGCGATGTACCCCGACGGGGTCCACGGCCTCGCGATGAGCGACCCGGTGGACGGCAAGTTCCGGATCGCCGCCACCGAGGACGGCGGCAGCACCTGGTCGGTCGTCTCCCGCAAGGGCATGCCCAAGGCCGTCGACGGCGAGTTCGGTTTCGCGGCCAGCGGGACCTGCCTGGTCACCGCCGGCACGAGCCACGCCTACTTCGGCTCCGGCGGTGCCGCCAGCCGGATCTTCTTCTCCAAGGACTACGGCAAGACCTGGAAGGTCGGCAACAGCCGGATCCCCGCGGCCGACGCGGGCGGGGTCTTCTCCCTGGCGTTCAAGGACGCGAAGACCGGGCATCGCCGTCGGCGGCGACTTCACCGTCCCCGACAACGGCGAGAAGGCCTCGGCGTACGGCGCCCGCACGCACTGGACCTCCGGCGGCGACCTCGGCGGCTACCGCTCCGGCGTCGCCTGGCTCTCGGGCAGCAAGCCCGTGGCCGTCGCCGTGGGGCCGACCGGCAGCGACATCACCAAGGACGGCGGACAGTCCTGGAAGGCCTTCGACGACGCGTCCTTCGACGCGGTGATGTGCGCCGCCGACGGCACCTGCTGGGCGTCCGGGGCCGAGGGCGCGGTGGCCATCCTCCGCCGCTGACGCCTGACCGTTCGGTCAGTTGTTATCGAACCGTGACCTTTCAAGGATGGTCACGAACCGATAACGCTGCGTTCAATGGCCCAGCACGACAAGGTAGTCCTCATCTCGGGAAGGAACCCTCCATGAAGCATGTCCGCTCCCTCCTGGTGGCCGTCGCGGCCGCCGGGCTCGCTGCCTGTCTCGGCGCCGCGCCGGTCCAGGCGAGGGTCGACGGCCCCGTGCCGACGTTCAAGCAGTTCAAGGCCTCGACGTTCCGCGACGCCGACGGTCAGTTCATCGTCAACGGCGACGAGCCGGTGGCCAACAAGCGCCAGCTCAAGGCCTACTACAACGCGATGCGGGGCTGGGACCAGTCGCTCATCGTGAACACCGTCGGCGGCGTCCAGGACAAGTGGACCGCGCCGCAGGCGCTCAACCTGACCTACTGCGTGAGCACCAAGTTCGGCTCCGACTACGCGGCCGTCGTCAACGCGATGGCGCAGCGGCGCCGCGCTGTGGGAGAGCGCGACCGCGAAGGTGAACTTCGTCTACGTGCCGGCCCAGGACGCCAACTGCACCACCCGGAACAACGCGGTGCTGTTCTCGGTGGAGCCCACCAAGACCCGTCAGTACATCGCGCGGGCGTTCTTCCCGAGCACCTCCAAGAGCGGGCGCAACATCCTGGTCAACGCGACGTCGCTGCATGACCAGCGGATCGTGGACGCCGTCGCAACATCCTCGGCCACGAGCTCGGGCACACGCTCGGCTTCCGCCACGAGCACACCCGGCCCGAGGCCGGCACCTGCTTCGAGGACAACAACTGGGTGGCGCTGACGCCGTACGACAACGTCTCGATCATGCACTACCCGCAGTGCAACGGCGGTTCGCCGAACCTCACCTTCTCCGCCTCGACCGCCAGGGCGCGGCTCTCGCCTACCCCTGATCCGACGCCGGCTCGACCCGGACGGCCCCGCACCTGGTGCGGGGCCGTTCGGCGTCCGGGCCAGGAACGGCGCGACCAGACCGGGGGTCGTCGCGTCGGCGAGGGCGATCGCGCGGCCGAGGGCCAGGTCGCTGACGACCACCTTCTCGGCGCCGGCCGCCGTGGTCGCGACCAGGGTCGACAGCCCGCGCCGACGCTGGAAGAAGCTCTGCTGGACGACCCACCCGATCACGCCCTCACGCTCGAGCGCCGTGCGGCGACGCTCCCAGGCGCCCGAGCCGGCCACCAGGTAGCGCGCGGTCAGACCGTGGCCGAGGTGGGCGTACTCCGCCTCGGCGGACACGACGCCCAGGGCGCCGACGCCGAGCGCCACCAGCACCGGCACCCAGACCGGGATCGAGAAGGCGACGACCGCGGCCACCGCCGCGACGGTGAGCACGAGGGTCGGCCACTGCATGCGCACGTGGCAACGACGGCGGGCGATCGGGCCGTGGGCGACCAGGTCCGCGGAGAGCGCGCCGTCCTCGGCGAGGATCGTGTGGCCCACGCCGGTGGCCACCTCGACCGGGCACGGCGGCAGCACGGTGGTCACGCCGCCCTCCCCGACGCCGGTGGCGAGGGTGGCCAGCTCGCCTCCGCCGACCAGGCGCAGCAGCACCGGCTCGGAGAGCGCGACGCCGCGGATCCGGGCGTCCTCCACGGTCGTGGACCTCGTCGTCAGCAGCCCTGCGGTCAGCCGGACGTGGCCGCGCTCGCGGACGAGCAGGAAGTTCCACCACTGGACGACGTAGCCGGTCACCGAGATCAGCACCCAGATCACCAGGCCGACGACCAGCGCGACCACGACGACCAGGGCGAGCGCGAAGTGGGCCACCCACTCCCACGTGTGCTCGAGGTTGTCGCGGTTGAGGAACGGCAGGTCGTCGCCGAACTGGGAGAGCACGCCGATCGCCCCGGCGACCACGGCCAGCCGCGACAGGCTGAACGGCGCGAACCGCAGCCACGACCAGTCGATGCGGGCGAGCACCTCGACGGGCTCGGGCGCTCGCTCTGCCGCCGGCTGCCCGGTCGCCGGGCGGGCCTCGACCGGGATCGTGGCGGCGGCCCGGCGGGCGAGCAGCACCCCGCGCAGCTCGTCGGCCTGCGGCACCGACAGCGAGTCGAGGGTGATCCGGGTGTCGTCCACGCCGGTGCCGATCTCGACCTTGGACAGCCCGAGCAGCCGGTGCAGCACGGTCGCCTCGAGGTCGACGCTGCGGATCCGGTCGAGCGGCGCCGTGAGCTGCTTCTTGTTGAGCAGCCCGGTCCGCATCTGGAACTGGGTGGTGGTGATCCGGTAGCGGGTCGTCAACCAGGGCAGGCTGCCGAGCGTGATCGGCGCCAGGATCGCGAGCGGCAGCGCCCACAGCGGCCAGGTGCCGGTGTTGCGCAGCCCGATCAGGCCGATGAGCAGCGGGATGAAGAACTGCGCGAGCGTCTTGACCGGGTCGAGGAGCAGCATCCGCACGTCGAGCTTCTGCCACCCCTCCTCGTCGGGAGCCGGGGCGGGAGCGGCCTGGGTCACGTGGCGTCGCCCTCCGCCGCCGCGGTGATCTCGGTCAGCTCGGCCACGACCCGCGCGGCCACGTCCTCGTCGAGGCAGTCGATGCGGATCGGTCCGGCCGCGGACGCGGTGGTCACGGTGATGGTGCTCAGCCGGAACAGCCGCATCAGGGCGCCCTGGTGCGCGTCGACGGTCTGCACCCGGTTGAGCGGGGCGATGCGCTGCTCCCGGGACAGCCAGCCCGAGCGGGTGAAGACGGCGAGCGGGGTGACCTCCCAGCGATGGATCCGGAACCGCAAGGCGGGCATCACCACGACGTACGCCGTCGCCGCACCGAGGACGAGCACCACGATCAGGACCGACCACCACGGGTGGGGGAGCGCCACCACCCAGACCAGCGCCAGCACGATCCAGAAGGCCAGCAGGAGGCCGGCCCCCAGCCGCCAGTAGCCCACCGCGCGGGGGGACACCTGGTGGGCGGGCTCACGCAGGACCGCGTCGATGCTCACGACGACGAGCCTGGCACACCGGTCGCGACGACCCGGACGGTGGCGGCGGACGCGCCGCCGACGGGCGACCCTCGTGGCCGGTCGTCGCGATGTCACGCTTCGCGCGGTCCGCCGTAGACTCGCCGCCCGTGGCACTCACCATCGGCATCGTCGGTCTCCCCAACGCGGGGAAGTCGACCCTCTTCAACGCCCTCACCAAGAACGACGTCCTGGCGGCGAACTACCCGTTCGCCACGATCGAGCCCAACGTCGGCGTGGTCGGGGTGCCGGACGAGCGGCTGCCGAAGCTCGCCGAGGTGTTCGGCTCCGCGCGGATCCTGCCGGCCACCGTGGAGTTCGTCGACATCGCCGGCATCGTCCGCGGTGCCTCGGAGGGGGAGGGGCTGGGCAACAAGTTCCTCGCCCACATCCGCGAGTCCGCCGCGATCTGCCAGGTGACCCGGGTCTTCCGCGACGAGGACGTCACCCACGTCGACGGTGAGGTCAACCCGGCCTCCGACCTGTCGACGATCTCGACCGAGCTGATCCTGGCCGACCTCCAGACCGTGGAGAAGGCGATCCCGCGGCTCGAGAAGGAGGCGCGCGGCACCAAGTCGCTCGCCGCCAACCTCGACGCGGCCCGCGAGGCCCTGGCCGCGCTCGAGGCCGGGACGCCCGTCATCGCCACGAAGATCGACCGGTCGCTGATCCGCGAGCTCTCCCTGCTGACGGCCAAGCCCTTCATCTTCGTCTTCAACTGCGACGCCGACGAGCTCGCCGACGAGGACCTCAAGGAGCGGATGCGCGCGCTCGTCGCGCCGTCCGAGGCGATCTTCCTGGACGCGAAGTTCGAGGCCGAGCTGGTCGAGCTCGGCGACGACGACGAGGCCCGGGCGATGCTCGCGGAGATGGGCGTCGACGAGCCCGGGCTCGACGTCCTGGCCCGGGTCGGCTTCGACACCCTCGGCCTGCAGACCTACCTCACCGCGGGTCCCAAGGAGTCGCGCGCCTGGACGATCCCCCAGGGCGCCACCGCCCCCGAGGCCGCCGGTGTCATCCACACCGACTTCCAGCGCGGCTTCATCAAGGCCGAGGTCGTCTCCTTCGACGACCTGATGGCGCTCGGCTCCATGCAGAAGGCCAAGGAGGCCGGCAAGGTCCGCATGGAGGGCAAGGACTACGTCATGGCCGACGGCGACGTGGTGGAGTTCCGCTTCAACGTGTAGAGCCGTGCGCGTCGAGAACGACACCACGTGCACGGCGACACGACTCTGGCGGGGACCGGGCGCGGCCTGGTCGGACTCCGCGAGCGCGGATGGGTAGGAACGTTGTGTCCCTCTGCGTGGATAAGGTCCGCAGTATGAATGGTGCGATGCAGAGCGCGCTGATCGTCAGCATTCCGGAGGCTGAAGCGGCCGTCGCCCTACACCGCGCCCAGTGTGACGATGCAGCAGCCTTTGGCATACCCGCCCACGTGACCGTGCTGTTCCCGTTCATGCCACCGTCAAAGGTCAACGCACACGTGATCGGAACCCTCGCCGCCGCGATCTCCACCGTCCCCAGGTTCGATGCCACCTTCGAGAGCACCGGCTGGTTCGGCACGAACGTGCTGTGGCTCGCCCCGAAGCCAGCCGCCGT
This sequence comes from uncultured Actinomycetota bacterium, assembly GCA_963713255.1. GTDB lineage: Bacteria > Actinomycetota > Actinomycetes > Propionibacteriales > Nocardioidaceae > Nocardioides. The sequence goes on along the minus strand of CAVQLC010000016.1, from coordinate 13,571 downwards.
CTTCGGAGCACTGACGACCGCTGTTGCGGACGCCTTTCCCGACTACCCGCCTTACGGGGGCGAACATGAGGAGGTCATACCGCACCTGACGGTGGGACACGACGTTGCGGGAAGCGAACTCCAAGAGGCAGAAGCAGGAGTGCTGACCTGTCTACCGATCCGAGCGAACGTCACCGAAGTCGACCTGTGGTGCGGCACCGACGTGCCCGCCGGGTGGCGTCGCATGATGGGCTTCCCACTCGGCTAACCTCACCCTGCCAACGACCGCTCATCGCCGCGATGAGGGTGCGTCCTATCGCCGCGAACTGGCGTGAGGCCGTGATTCTGCTGTCTTGTCCTAGCCCGCGAACGTTGCGAAGGTCCAATGGTTGCCGTCAGGGTCAGCCACCGTGAAGTCGCGCGATGGATAGTCGGTCTGGTCGACGATCTCGTGCACGACCCTCGCCTCCAGTGCACGTGCGCGAGCCAGCACCGCGTCCGGATCGGCGGTCACCACGTGTAACGAAGCCGTCCCCGGCCGGCACGGTGTGGGTCGTTCACCAGTGCTCGAGAGCAAGATCCGCCCGCCCTCGGGCCAGTCGAGCTGGCAGTGGTGGATGGCATCCACACGCTCGCCGGGGATCAGAAGGTCTTCGGTGAACCCGAGCCGGAGCAGCCAACCGCGAAGGGCCTGTGCGTCATCACTGACGACGCTCGCCCACACGCTCTGCTGCAGCACTCCGCTCACCCGGACAGTCATGATCGTTCAGCGTACGTCTCAGCCGCCCAACAGCGCCCGTCATCCTCGCCGGTGGGCGCATTGGCCGCTACTCGCCGCACGCCGGGTCGGCATCCTCACCAGCGTCGGGCCTGGGATGCGAACGATGCGCAGAGCAGCGTCTCCGCGAGATCGGTCAAGAGCTGGGTGACCGGCGCGTCGCTGCCTGCGGCCAGAACTCGGCGACGTGGGCGAGCGCAGGTGCACGGAGACCTTCGGCGAGACCCTCGAAGCGGGCCGTCGCCATCGGGCCATTCCAGCCGTCGGGAAGCACTTCGCGGGGGAGGCCTGGATCGCGGTAGGGGAGCCTGCGCCACTGGTCAAGGACGCGGACGTAGGTCACGAAGGCCTCCTCGCCGTCGAGCTCAGCGAGAGCCGTGCCGACTGCCCAGGCTGCATTGTCTGCGAGGAAGGACGCGTAGTTCCTCGCCATCTCGCCGACGTTCCACGCCTGGTCGCGCAGCGTCCGAAGGTCCTGCCCGGCGACGTATTCCCCGACGAAGATCGCGCAGTACTGTGCCAGGTCGAGCTCCGTGATGGCCTTCACAGCGGCACCTTGCATGCGCGCGGGGGCGATCCACACGGCCGAGCTGACGTTGCCGAACCCGAGCGCGGTCAGGTGCCGGCGGAGCAGGTGCCGCTTGGTGCGTGCGGACTCGGGGACCGAGAAGGTGACGACGCACCAGCCGTCCTCGAGCCGGGCGGGTTCGCGAGCGTGCCAGATGACCTGGTCGCCGGCGGCGAACTCTTCGAGGGCCGCGCCGGTGAGCCGGTAGCCCCGGACCCCATGGCGATTCTCCGCGTCGAGCCATCCGCGCTTCTTGAGCCTGGAGATCGCGGTACGGACGCTGGCGCCGTCCAGGCCGAGCTGACCGGTCAGCTCGATGGTCCCGGCGATCGGCATCCAATTGTCGAGGTCGCGCACGAAGGCGCCCAGGAAGGTGACCAGGACGTTCCGGGAGCGCCGGGATGCCGGTCCCCTGTTCTCATCCACTGGAGTCACGCGACAGATTGTGCGGCCCTGCCATCATCCGTGCTTCGGCGGCTTCGATGAACCGAGCCACGGTGCTGTTGTGGTAAATCCCGGCACCATCCGTGTCGATCCACTCCACCACGGTGCGGAAGTCAACGACCGGCCGGTCAGCCACGGGCCGGCGTCCAGCGCAGGTGCACGTCCTGCTCCGAGCCCTCCCGCAGCAGGGAGAGGCGGGGCGGGATCTTGTCCGTCCGGGACGCTGGTGGCTTGCGGCGTCCGGCCTCCCACTGCACCGGCCAGCTGGCGCCGGTGCCGCGGTAGTCCTGCTCGGCCGCGGCGTGCAGGGTCCAGTTCGGGTCGTACAGGTGCGTGCGTGCGAGCGCGCAGAGATCGGCGCGGCCGGCGAGCAGGATCGAGTTCACGTCGTCGTACGACGAGATCGCACCGACGGCGATCACCTTGGCGCCCGCCGGCTCCGCGACGAGGTGTCGGATCTTGTCGGCGAAGGGTGTCTGGTACGACCGCCCGAACGCCGGCTTTTCATCCTTGGTCACCTGACCGGAGGACACGTCGATCGCGGCCGCACCGTGCGCGATGAACGCACGGGCGATCTCGACCCCGTCGTCGTCGGTGTTGCCCTCGGGCACCCAGTCGGTCGCCGAGATCCGCACCGTGACCGGGATGTCGTCCGGCAACGCGACCCGGACGGCGTCGAAGATCTCGAGCGGGTAGCGCAGCCGGTTCGTCAGTGATCCGCCGTACTCGTCCGTGCGCTCGTTCGAGACCGGCGAGAGGAACGAGGACAGGAGGTAGCCGTGCGCCGCGTGCAGCTCGACCAGGTCGAAGCCGGCCTCGACGGCACGCACGGCTGCGTTCACGAAGTCGGCGACGACCTCGTCCATGTCCGCACGCGTCATCTCCCGAGGCACGTGGCAGCCCTTCCCGTAGGGCAGTGCCGAGGGTCCGATGACCTCCCAGTTGCCGTCGGCGAGCGGCTCGTCCATGGCCTCCCACATCAGCTGTGTCGAGCCCTTCCTTCCCGAGTGGCCGAGCTGCGCGCCGATCTTCGCGTCGGAGCGGGCGTGGACGAACTCGGTGATGCGCTGGTACGCCGCTGCCTGCTCGGCGTTCCACAGCCCCGTGCAGCCGGGGGTGATCCGCCCCTCCGGCGACACGCAGATCATCTCGGTCATCACCAGGCCGGCACCGCCCAGCGCCTTCGAGCCGAGATGGACGAGGTGGAACTCGTTCGCCATGCCGTCGACGGCCGAGTACATGTCCATCGGGGAGACGATGACCCGGTTCTTCAGCTCCAGGTCTCCGATGCGGATCGGCTGGAACATGGCGGGAGCGACCTCGGTCACGCCCTGGTGGCGCGCGAACTCCGCTTCCATCCGCGCGGCGAACTCGTGGTCGCGATCCTTGAGGTTCTCGAAGGTGATCCGGCGCGAGCGGGTGAGCAGGTTGAAGACGAACTGGGCCGGGTCCTGGTCGGCGTACATGCCGATGTTCTCGAACCACTCGAGCGAGGCCTGGGCGGCCCGCTGGGTCGACTCGACGACCGGCTTGCGTTCGTCCTGGTAGGCCTCCAGTGCGGCGTCGACGGTCGGGTGCTCGTGAAGGCAGGCGGCGAGTGCCAGTGCGTCCTCCATGGCCAGCTTGGTGCCGGAGCCGATCGAGAAGTGGGCGGTGTGGGCCGCGTCGCCGAGCAGGACGACGTTGCCGTCGTGCCAGCGTTCGTTCCTGACGGTGTCGAAGCTCAGCCACTTCGAGTTGTTGGTCAGGATCCGGTGACCCCCGAGCTCGTCGCGGAAGATGTCCGCGATCCGCTCCACGGCGTACTCGTCCGAGACGCCCGGAGGGAAGACCTGGTGCTCGGTGGCGTCGAGCCCGGCGCGGCGCCAGACGTCCTCGTGCATCTCGACGATGAACGTCGATCCGGCGTCGGAGTATGGGTAGCCGTGGATCTGCATGGTGCCCCACTGCGTGTTCTTGACGAAGAACTGGAACGCCTCGAAGACCAGGTCGGTGCCGAACCAGATGTACTTGTTGTGCCGCCGGTCGAGACGGGGGCGGAACACGTCGGCGTACTTGGTCCGGACCACCGAGTTGAGCCCGTCGGCGGCGAGCACCAGGTCGTACGACGCCCGCAGCTCGTCCGGGTCCGGGGCCTCGGCGCGGTAGTGCACGGTCACACCGAGATCAGCAACGCGGGTCTGCAGGATTCTCAGCAGCTCCTTGCGGCTCATCGCCGCGAACCCCTGCCCGCCCACGGTGAAGGGCTGCGCGGTGCCGGTCGCGTCGGTGACGGTCACGTCGATGTCGGTCCAGCGCGCGAACCGGCTCTCCATCTGCTCGTGGACGACTCGGTCGGCTCCCTCGATGCTGCCGAGCGTCTCGTCGGAGAAGACGACGCCGAAGCCGAAGGTGTCGTCGGGGGCGTTGCGCTCCCAGACGGTGACCTCGTGCCCCTCGTCGAGGCCCTTCATCAGCGCGGCGAAGTACAGCCCACCAGGCCCGCCGCCCACCACTGCGATCCTCATGCGCTGACCTCCCCGCTCGCGCCGACGCCGGCGTCCGCCTGCTCCGACCTGAGCTGCTTGCGCAGGAGGTTGTGCTGCATCTTGCCGCTGATGTTCCGCGGCAGCGCGTCGATGAAGCGGACCTCGCGCGGGTACTTGTACGGCGCCAGGGTCTGCTTCACGAAGTCCTGGATCTCCTTGGCCTTGGCCGCGTCGCCGACGACGCCGTCCTTCAGGACCACGAACGCGCAGACGATCGAGCCACGCTCGGGGTCGGGCGCACCCACCACGGCCGACTCGGCGACGTCGGAATGCTCGTTGATCGCCGCTTCGACCTCCGGTGCCGCCGATGTTGTAGCCGGAGGACACGATCATGTTGTCGGTCCGGGCCTCGTAGTAGTAGTAACCGTCCTCGTCGCGCACGAAGGTGTCGCCGGTGACGTTCCAGCCGTTCATGACGTACTGGCGCTGCCGGTCGTCGGCGAGGTAGCGGCAGCCGACGGGACCGATGACCGCGAGCAGGCCCTTCTGGCCTGCGGGCAGCTCGTCGCCGTTGGGCGCGAGGATGGCCGCCCGGTAGCCGGGCACCGGCTTCCCGGTCGCGCCAGGGCGGATGTCGGCACCGGCGGCGGAGATGAAGATGTGCAGCAGCTCGGTGGCGCCGATGCCGTCGATGACCTCCAGACCCAGCTCGTCGCGCAGGTGCTCCCAGACCTGCTGGGAGATGTGCTCGCCGGCACTCACCGCGGCACGCAGGCCCTGGAGCTGGCTCCCCTTCCCGCCGGTCAGGATCGCCCGGTACGCCGTCGGCGCGGTCGCCAGGACGGTGACGCCGTGCTCGGCCACCGCGTCCGCGAGCTGGGCCGGCGTCGTGGACTCGGTGAGCAGCGCACAGGCACCGACCCGGAGCGGGAACACCACGAGCATGCCCAGGCCGAAGGTGAACGCGAGCGGAGCGCTGCACGCCACCACGTCCTCGGGCTGCAGCGCCAGCACGTGCCGGCCGAAGGTGTTGTCGATCGACAGGATGTCGCGGTGGAAGTGCGTGCAGATCTTCGGGATCCCGGTGGTCCCGGAGGTCGGGCAGAACAGCGCGACGTCGTCGGCTGCCGTGTCGACGTTCTCGAAGGCTCCGGTCTTGGCTGCGGCGCGAGCGACCAGGTCGTCCGCACCGTCTCCGCCGAACGGGACGATCACGAGGTCAGGGGACGCGGTCTGCCGGACGGCCTCGACGTCGTCGACGAACCGGTGATCCACCAGGGCGATGACCGGCAGTGTCTTCTCGACGATCGGGGTCAGGTCACGGGCTCGCAGCGCTGAGAACGTCGCGACCGGGATGCCGCCGGCCTTGAGAATGCCGAGCCACGCCGCGACCGCGCGCGGGTTGTTCGGCGAGCGCAGCAGCACGCGGTTGCCGCGGACCAGACCGAGGTCCTCAGCGAGGACCTGGGCGACCTGGTTCGCGTGGGTCTGGAGCTCGCCGTAGGTCCACTCGTCTCCGTCCGGTGTGCGGAGCGCGGGTCGCTGCGGCCAGGTCGCCGCCGGGATGTCGATGATCTCCGTCGCCGCGTTGAGGCGGTCGGGGTACTGCAGCAGCTCGGTGGTGAACTCGAGCGTGGGCCAGAGCTCGGCGGGCGGCAGGTTGTCGCGCGCGAAGGTGTCGACATGGGCGCTGGTGCTGAGGGTCATGCCTGTCCTCCCACGGACGGTCGGATCATGCCTTCCTGGACCACGGTGGCCAGGTGGAGGCCGTCGGGGGTGAAGAAGCGGCCGAGGCCGACGCCGCGACCGGAGTCGGCGGCGATCGCTTCCTGGGCGTAGAGGAGCCAGCCGTCGAGGACCCCCGGCGCCGGTGGGCGGTGCAGCCACATCGCGTGGTCGAGGCTCGCGGTGACCAGGCCGTCGTCCGCCCAGCCGAGGTCGAGCACGCGCAGGACCGGCTCGAGGATCGTGTAGTCGCACACGTAGGTGAGCGCGGCGAGATCGCGCTGTGCGTCGGTCAGTCCGTCGACCGGCCTGAGCTCGTCGAACGGCTTGACCCAGATCGCCTGGTGGGGCTGCCGGCCTCCGTCCACCGTGAGGTAGACCGGCCCGGGCACGTGCCGCATGTCGAAGGACCGGCCGTGCGACCAGTACGCCCTCGACACCTCGGTCATCGTGCCGCCGCTGCGGTCCCGCAGGTACTCCTCGGAGCTGGGCAGGTCGTCGGGACCCGGGACGGACGACAGCTCCTCGGTGAGGTCGGCGGCGAAGGTGTCGCCGTCCTCGCCGGCCGCGAAGCCGACCAGGCACACGTAGAGCGTCTTGTCGTTCTGGTAGCCACGCACCTGACGGGTGCTGTAGCCACGACCGTCACGCAGCACCTCTACCTCGTAGCGGACCTCGGCCCCGATCTCGGCGGGGCGCATGAAGTAGGAGTGCATCGAGTGCATCACCTTGCCGTCGTCGACGGACCGCATCGCGGCTGCGGCGGCCTGGGCGACGAGGTCGCCGCCGTACGCCTTGGGCCACGGACAGGGCTGGGTGGTCGCGGTGAAGGCGAGGTCGAACTGCTCGGCCGGCGCCGGCTTCAGGGTGACCACGTCGGTGAAGATCGCCGATCCCGGGGCGGGATTCGGCCCGCTCATGGCCGGGTGCTCCAGTCGCGCAGCTGGTCGTCGGGGATCTCCGGCAGGTTGAAGACGATGTTCTCCGGGGTCCGGCAGGTCATCCAGGTGAGCGGGTTGTTCCGGTCGAGGTTGCACTCGATGTGCGGCATGAACGGCGGCACGAACACCCAGTCGCCCTCCTCGAAGTCGTAGTAGTCCACGAACTTCTCCCCGAAGTAGATGCGGGCGCGGCCGGAGAGGACGAAGCCGCCCGTCTCGGCCTCGCCGTGGTGGTGCGGAGCCGACCGGTAGCCGGCCAGGTTGCGCACCTGCCCGAACCACAACTTGGTCGCGGGCGTGTGTTGAACGCTCACGCCCGAGATCCGTGTGGCGCCCTCGGACTGACCGGTGTCGTCCGGCTCCGAGCCGCGCCTGGTGACCACCGGGACGACCAGTCCGTGCTCGTCGGCGTACATCGAGTTGTCGCCCGCCGAGCGCATACCGACCCTCACTCGTCCCGTCCATGTGCGAGACCCACCCTTCCTCGGGATGGAACGTGCTCTTCCATCTCTACCGGTTATGCCAGTATGGTCACGACCGTCACAAACTTGTCAATAGTTTCGACCGGTCTCGCCCGAGCACCGCCCCGGAACGCATGATCCGAAGCGAGGACGACCCATGGACGCCGACCTGACTCCGGTCCCGATCAACCCCACGGCGCTGCCGGTCCCGCACGGCTACTCGCACGGCACGCTGAGCGGCAACACCCTCTACCTAGGCGGACAGACCGCGCTCGACCAGGAAATGACCATCGTTCCGGGCGGCATCGTCGAGCAGTTCCGCCAGGCGTTCGGCAACGTGCTGACGACGCTGCGGGAAGCCGGTGGGATGCCCGAGGACCTGGTGAGCATCACGATCTTCCTCACCGACATCCCCGACTACCAGGCTCACGGCCGCGAGATCGGACGAGTGTGGCGTGAGCTCGCGGGCAACGTGTACCCGGCGATGGCCGGCATCGGCACGACCGCTCTGTGGCAGCCCGAGGCACTGATCGAGATCCTCGGCGTCGCCGTGATCCCTGACGACCGACTCGTGCGGCCGCCGGCCTGATCCCTCGTCCGATTCAAGGAGCGACATGCGTCTCGAGCGACCGGTGCCCGCCAAGGTCATCTGCTGCGGGCTGAACTACGCCGACCACATCGCCGAGACCGCGCCGGGAGACGCCGGCGTACCCGACCCTCTTCGCCAAGTACGCCGACACCCTGGTTGGTCCCGATGCCGACATCGTCGTCCCGGCAGGGTGCGACCTCGACTGGGAGGCAGAGTTGGCGGTGGTGATCGGTGCCGAGGTTCGGAACGCGGACCGGGAGCGGGCGAGGAAGTCGATCGCGGGATACGCCGTGGCCAACGACATCTCGTTGCGTGACTGGCAGCGCCGCACCTTGCAGTGGTTTCAAGGCAAGGCCTGGGATCGCACGACACCGGTCAGCGACCACTACGTGAGAGCCGACGAGGTCGACCCCGCCGCCGGCCTCGACATCGTCTGCCGGGTCAACGGCGAGGTTCGCCAGCAGTCCAACACCCGGGAGCTGGTCTTCGACGCGGCGGATCTGGTTGCGTACATCTCGACGTTCACACGACTCTCGCCGGGCGACCTCGTCCTCACAGGGACGCCAGGAGGCGTCGGCCTGGGCATGACGCCTCCGCTCTACCTCGCCGCGGGCGACGTGGTCGAGACCGTGATCGAAGGCATCGGCAGGCTCAGCAACCGCATCGTCATGCGGTAGATCCTCTCCGTGCCCTTCGCCGAACGCAGCACCGCCGCTGAAGCCGACGCCCTCGGCGATCGGCGCCCGCACGGCGACGTACGCCGCCCGGAGGTGCGCCGCCAGGCGAGGATCTCCTGCTCGGTGGAGCCGCGGCCGTGGAGGAGCACGACCAGGGGGGCGGTGGCGTCGGCCTCGCCGTACGTGGCCACCACCGGCGGCGCGAACGACGCGGTCATGCGTCGTCCAGGGGCACGAGCTCGGCGGCGGTGCGTACGCCGCCCCACTGCGCGACCTCGCCGGCCAGGTCGAGCCGCTCGATGGGGGCGGCGTTCGCGAACTCGCCCCAGCTGGCCTTGGGCAGCATCCACATCACCTCGAACTCGTTGCCGTCGGGGTCCTGGGCGTAGACGCTCTTGGTGGCGCCGTGGCTGGACTCGCCGGTGAGGGCGTCGAGGTTGGCCAGCGTGAGGCGGGCCTCCTCGAGCTCCTCGACGGTGTCGACCTGCCACGCGAGGTGGTACAGGCCGAGGGAGCCGTGCGGGCGGGGCGGCTGCGGCCCCACCCCGAACAGGCCGAGGTCGTGGTGGTTGCCCGAGCGGGGCAGGCGCAGGAAGGCCGCGGTGGCGCGGGGCTCGCGGGCCACGACCGCCATGCCGAAAGCCTGCTCGTAGAACGCGACGCTGCGCTCGAGGTCGGCCACGAAGAGGACGGCGTGGTTGAGGCGGACGGCGTTGACGGTCATGGGGCGCTTCTCTCTTGTGTGTGGTGGCTGGGTCAGGCGGCGATGCCGAAGCCGCCGGTCCAGGAGACCTTCTCGTTGACGGCGAGGGTGAGCTGGAGGAAGCCGAGCGCCTCGAGCTCGCGGGCGCGGTCCAGCGACCCGGCGTCGACGGCCTTGAGGCCGCCCGAGGTGACGACCCCGGCCAGCTCCGCCTTGGCGTCGGCGTCGTCGCCGGCGATCAGGACGGTGGTGGTCAGGTCGCCGACGGTGCCGGCGGCCAGGGTGGCGGCGAAGGTGGTGTTGAAGGCCTTGAGGACGCGCGACTGGGGAAGGGCGGCGGCGATCTCGGCGGTGGCCGAGCTGTCGGTGGGGACCACGAGGGAGTCGAAGGTCTCGAAGTTCAGCGGGTTGGTGATGTCGACCACGACCTTGCCGGAGAGGCTCTCGCCGCGCGTGGCGACGACGTCGCCGACAGCCGGGTAGGGGACGGCGAGGACGACGATGTCGCCGGCGACCTGGACGTCGGCGTCGCCCTGGCCGAGCAGCTGGACGGTGTGGCCGCCCCGGCCGGCGACGGCCGCGATGGCCTGACCCATGTTGCCGGTGCCGATGATGGTGAGGTGTGCCATGAGGTGCTCCTGGAGGTGAGGCGGAGGGTTCCGCATTTGGTTGTTGCTTCAAGTAACACCGTGACACAGAATAGTTGTTCCGTCAAGTAATGCGTCGAGCGGGTGACCTGGACACCGAGTGCTGACGCGCGGGCACGCGCCGTCGGTCGTCGACGAGACCTCGCCTTGGCGGCGCCCGATCAGCGTGCGGAACCCACCAACGCTGCCGGCGCTGAACCTGTGGCGGGAGGGGCACCCTCACGGCGTGGGTCCTGGCCCCTGCCCTCGTGGCAGCACGGTCAGGACCATGCCGATGTAGGCACGGAACTCGGCCAGGTAGGCGGTGAGGAACTCCCGCGTGGATTCGTCGGTGACCTCCCCGTCGTCGTGGAACACGTCGGGGGAGTACCGGATGTACGCCTCGGGTGAGGTCATCTGGCGGGCGTTGCAGAAGCTGAGCACGCCGCGCAGGCTCTGCTGGCCCATCGCGGTGCCGATCTGGCCGACGGAGGCGCCGATCACCGCGGCCGGGATGTGGTCGAAGGAGTTCTGTCCCCAGGGTCGAGACGCCCAGTCGATGGCGTTCTTCAACGCTCCGGGGATCGAGCGGTTGTACTCCGGGGTGACGAAGAGCACCGCGTCGACCGCGGCGATCGAGGACTTGAGGGCACGGGCCTCGGGTGGGAAGTCGCTGTCGTAGTCCGGGCTGTACAGCGGCAGGTCGCCGATGGGGATCTCGGTGAACTCCATGTCGTCGGGCGCCAATCGGATCAGCGCTCGGGAGAGCACGCGGTTGATCGACGTGGACGACAGGCTGCCGACGAAGTAGCCGACTTGGACAGACATGGCCTCTCCCTGCTATGCGTAGCCGCCCGACGGGTGGCCAGGGACGATGACCCCAATCAACCACGCCGCCGCGCGACTGGAAAGACACAGGGAGGCCCGGACGGGCGCCCTGAGCTCCACGGGTCGCCGTAGGCTTCCACGATGGGATGCTCGCCGATGCCGTGACGAGCGAGGCCGGATACCTGGAAGGTCCGATCCTTCCCTGACGTGAGGCGCGAAGAAGATGGACGACCGCTTCCCCGGAGTGCCCAGCCTGGTGCGCGGGAGTGAGGCTCTGACCTTCGCACCCAAGGTCTGGACCTGCCACCAACGCGTGTTCGGTGATCGGTTCGCCGACTACGACACGTGGTACTCGGACCTCTTCGAGAAGCACGCCAAGCGAGAGGGGCACCGACTGGCCCTGGCCCAGGTCGACGACATCGTGACTGGGTACGCCTGGGGGTACGTCGGCCAGCGCGGCCAGCACTTGGCAGATCTGCTCTGTGACTCGCTTCCGGAGCGGATCACCTCCCACTGGGTCGGCGGCCACTTCGACGTCGTCGAACTTGCCGTTCTCCCCGAACAACGACGCAAGGGCCTCGGACAGGCCCTGCATGACTGCCTGCTCGAGGGCGTGACGGGAAGGTGCCTCCTCATCACGAGTAGCGACCCCGACGACCCGGCTGTGCGCCTGTACGCCCGCGGAGGATGGCAGACGCTCGGCCAGCTGCGGCCCGGCGTGCAGGTGATGGGGCTCGACCGAGGGTGAACGACCCTCTTGACAAGTTTTCTTGTCAAGGGCACGAGTGGCGTCATGCAGGACGTCGAGGTCATCGAGAGCGCGGAGGCAGCCGCCGCCGCGCTGGATCCGGTCCGGGCCCGGCTGCTCGGCGAGCTGGCCGTCCCGGCCTCCGCCGCCGGGCTCGCCGCCCGGGTCGGCATCGCGCGCCAGAAGGTCAACTACCACCTCAAGGCGCTCGAGGCGCACGGCCTGGTGGAGCTGTCCGAGGAGCGCCGGCACGGGGGCATCACCGAGCGGGTGCTGCAGGCGTCGGCGGCGTCGTACGTCGTGTCGCCGGCGGCCGTCAGCGCGTCCGCGGCCGACCCGGACGCCAACGCCGACCACCTGTCGGCGGGCTACCTCGTCGCGCTGGCCGGCCGGCTGGTGCGCGAGGTCGGCGCCCTGGCGCGCCGGGCCGGCGCGTCCGGCAAGCGCCTGCCGACGCTGACCATCGACACGCAGATCGGCTTCCGGTCGGCCGCCGACCGGGCTGCCTTCGCGGACGACCTGACCGCCGCGGTGCTCGACCTGGCCGCTCGCTACCACCACGACGACGGGCGCCCGCACCGGCTCGTCGTCGCCGCCCACCCCCTTCCTGAGGAGAGCGCATGAGCACCACCCCGAACGTCCCGTACCGCCTGGAGTTCAGCGTCGAGGTTCCGGGCACCCCGGAGCAGGTCTGGCAAGCCATCGCCACCGCCAAGGGCATGAGCGCCTGGTTCCTGCCGACCGAGATGGAGGAGCGCGAGGGCGGCTCCCTGCACTTCACCATGGGCCCCGAGATGGGCTCGGACGGCCACGGTCACCGGCTGGGACCCGCCGCGCCGCATCGTCTACGAGGAGGACTGGGCCGCCCTCATGGGCAAGGACCCGGATGCGCTCAGCCCGCTGACGTCGGAGTTCCTCGTCGAGGCGCAGTCCGGCGGCACCTGCGTCGTGCGCGTCACCAGCAGCGGCTTCGGGACCGGCGCCGCCTGGGAGTCGGAGTTCTGGGACGACATGGGCGCCAACTGGATGCCGTTCTTCGACAACCTGCGCCTCTACCTGTCGCACTTCCCCGGCCAGGAGGCCACGCAGCTCGAGGTCACCGCCTCCCACCCCGGCGACGCGGAGGCGCTCTGGTCGACCCTGCACGACGCGCTCGGGCTGGGCGACGAGGGCGCGACGGTCGAGGTGCGCGGCGCCACCGGCACGGTCGAGCGTGTCGGCGAGCGGCAGACGCTGGTCCGGCTCACCGCGCCGGTGCCCGGGATGCTCAGCGTCTTCGCGTACGGCGAGGGGCGACGGCAAGGCGACGGCGGGCGTACGGGCGTACCTGTTCTCCGCCGACGCGGCGGACTACGTGCGGCGCGAGGAGCCGGCCTGGCAGGCCTGGCTGCAGGGGCTCTCCGTCCCGGCCTGATCTTCTGCGCGGAACCGCCTCCGCGGCCGGGACGCCCCACCACACCCGCCGACGACGCCGGCCCATGACCGCCGACACCGCGGGCCAGGACCGTCACGGGCCAGTCAACGCACCCCGCACGCCAGTCCCGAATGATGGAGGAACGACATGGACAGCATGATTGACACCGGGGTCGTCGCGGGCCCGGCATCGGGCCGGACCAGCCACACCCACCGACTCCGCGGGCTCGCCGGCACCGGCTTCATTGCCACGCTCGCAGCGATGGTGGCCACCACCCTCGCCGCTGCGCTTGCCCAGGCCGTTGGCGTCGACTTCGAGGTCCCCGATGGTGGCGAGACGATCCCGTTGTCCGGGTTCGCCGTGGTGACCGGCTTCTTCTCGGTCGTGGGCATCGTCATTGCCGCCGCTCTTCTTCGTTGGAGCGCTCGCCCCGCCGAGCGATTCGTGCAGACGGCAGTGACGCTGACCGCGATCTCGCTGGTCCCGCCCCTCCTCTCGGGGGCAGACACCGCCACCACCACCGCCCTCCTGGGGCTGCACCTCGTCGCTGCGACGGTGATGATCCCCACCCTGGCGCGGAGCCTCCGCACCCGGACCGATTGACGATCGGTCACCGGGCCGC
>CAVQLC010000015.1:0-25612 GCA_963713255.1 uncultured Actinomycetota bacterium | reverse complement strand
CGAGCACGAGCACCATCGGCACCGCGAACCCGATCCGCAGCGAACCGGCGCCGACCAGGCCCGTCATCACCGCACCCAGCAGCGCGCCCACGTAGTTGAACTGGTTGAAGCGGGCGATCACCGCGTCCACCCGGCCCCGGCGCTCGGCGGGGTCGAGGGTGTCGCCGCCGGCGATCCGGGCGGCCGCGGAGAAGCTCAGCGGCGCCACCACCGCCACCCCGCCGCCGAGGATGAAGAAGCCCAGCACGGCGACGGGCCACGTCGGCGCGAAGACGATGAGGGCCAGGGCGGCCGAGGCGACGAGCGCTCCCGTCCGGAGCACGCGGACCGCGCCGAAGCGACGGACGAGGTCGTCGCCCGCGAGGCGCACCAGCCCGCTCGTCAACAAGTACGGGAACGTGGCCAGGGCGACCAGGTCGGACGGCGCGTCGACCACCCGGTCGAGATACGTCGGTCCCCAGGTGAACGCCGCCGTGTCGACCATGTAGAAGAGCACCAGCGCCGCCCCGACCAGCATGATCGGGCGCCAGGGCACGGCCACGTCGACCGACGGTGCGCCGGCGCGCTCGTGGGCGAGGTACGGCGCGGTGGCGGCCACGAGCGGCACGACGGCGAGGCAGGCCATCCACCGCAGGTCGAGGTCCGCGGTGGCGAGCGTGAGGGCGGAGGCGACCAGCCCGCCGACCGTCCAGGCGCCGTGGAAGGACGGCAGGATCGGCCGCGCGTACTCGTGCTCGAGGGCGACGGCCTGCATGTTGATGGCGGCGTCGATCACGCCGAGCGTCACGCCGTAGCAGGCGACGGCCACCGCGAAGACGGCGACGTCCGGCGCCAGGGTGGCCACGGGCACGGTGACGGCGGTGCCGAGCAGGGCGGCGCGCAGCGGGAGCGCCGACCCGAACCTCGGCGCGACCCGCTCGGCGATCAAGGTGCCCACGCCGGCCAGCAGGACCAGGCCGAGCAGCAGCAGCGACAGCTCGACCTCGGACAGCGACCAGCGGTCCGAGAACGCCGGCAGCCGGGTGGTCAGGCTGATGAACACGAACCCCTGGGTCAGGAACGCGCCGGCCACCGCGAGCCGGCTCCGACGAAGAGACACGGGTCGCATCGTGGCAGATGGCCCGCCGTTGGTGGAGGAGGTCGCGCACCGGGTCGTGGTGCCGGCCGAGGCCTGACATCCTGCGGTCATGAGCGCAACCGGGCAGGACCCCGAGACGCAGGTGTGGCTGGTCCGGCACGGCGAGACCGAGTGGAGCCGCGACGGCCGGCACACCTCGTCGACCGACCTGCCGCTGACGCCCGAGGGCGAGGCGGTCGCCCGGACGCTGCAGCCACGGCTGGCCGAGGTCTCCTTCGACCTGGTGCTGACCAGCCCGATGCAGCGCGCGCGGGTCACCGCGGACCTGGCGGGGTTCGGCGACGCGGAGGTCGACCCGGACCTGGTGGAGTGGGGCTACGGCGAGTACGAGGGCCGCACCAGCGCGGAGATCCGCGAGGAGGTGCCCGGCTGGTCGATCTGGACGCACCCGGCACCCGGCGGCGAGACGCCCGACCACGTGACCGAGCGCCTCGACCGCGTCGTCGAGCGGGTCGGCAACGTCCCCGAGCGGGCTCTGGTGTTCGGTCACGGCCACGCGCTGCGGGCCCTGACGGCGCGGTGGCTCGGGCTGCCCGTGACCGACGGCCGGCTGTTCCGGCTGGACACGGCGACCCTCTCGCGCCTGGGCTACGAGCGCGAGAACCGCGTCATCCTGGCCTGGAACTCCTGAGCGCACCCGACGCCCCTTGACGGGGGCGGACCCCGTCACGACGGTGGACCCATGCCCCTGGTCGCGGGGTGCCCCCGCTGCCGTGCCGCCGAGCCCCTCGCCGACGGGACGCCGCGCTGCCCCGTGCACGGCGTGGTGTCCCGCACGCTGTGGCGGCCCGAGGACGACGCCGAGATCTCCTACGACGTGTTCGTCGACCACCTCGGCACGGCGGGCGCCTTCCCGACGTACCTGCCCTGGCCGATGAGCCCCGGCTGGTCGGTCACCGACTTCGCGGTCGCCGCGGACGAACGGACCTGGGCCACCGCGACCTGCGTGTCGGGCACGAGCGAGCTCGACGGTCCGGTCGACGTGTTCGTGGTCGCCGAGGAGCCCGGCACCGGCCTCGGCGCGCGGTGCGCCGGCATCGACAGCAGCGACCCCGGTCGCGAGGTGGGGGACGGCCAGCCGACCGTCCGGGTCCGGATCGGCAGCCAGTCCGTGTCCCTGTGGGCCGTGTCGACGGCGACGTCCGACGACCGCTTCGACCGCTCGGTCTTCGTCGGCGAGGCCAACGGCCGGTGGCTGTGGCTGGTGCTGCGGCCGGCCTCGGCGATGCTGCTGCTGCGCGACGACTGGATCCTGCGCGACGTCTCCTCCGTCGGCCCGCCCCTGGTCGAGATGCCGTTCGGAGGGCCGCGCCCCGTCTGGTGAGAGGGTGTGCGGGTGCGTATCGACCTCCACACCCACTCGCGGGCCTCCGACGGCACGCAGAGCCCGGCGGAGGTGATGCGGGCGGCCGCCGAGGCGGGCCTCGACGTGGTCGCCCTGACCGACCACGACACGGCGCAGGGCTGGGCGGAGGCGACCGAGGCGGCCGAGGCGCTCGGCCTCGACCTGGTGACCGGGATCGAGGTCAGCACCCGCTTCGAGCACACGGGCGTGCACCTGCTGGCGTACCTGCCCGACGCCGACGACCCGGACCTGGTCCTCGCCCTCGACCGGGTGCTCGAGGGCCGCAACTCCCGGGTGCCCGCGATCCTGGCCAACCTGCGCGCGGCCGGGATCGAGCTCACCGAGGACGACGTACGGCGCGTCTCTGCCGGCACGCCGGCGACCGGCCGACCGCACGTCGCCGACGCGCTGGTCGCCCGCGGCGTGGTCGCCGACCGGGCCGAGGCGTTCGAGCGGTACCTCAACCCCGGCCGGCCGGGCTACGCCAGCCGCTACGCCGCCGACCTCGAGGACGTGGTGCCGCTGGTCGTCGCGGCCGGCGGGGTCCCCGTGGTCGCGCACCCGTGGGCGCGCTCGGCGCGGCCGGTGCTCACCGAGGCCGCGTTCGCGCGGCTGCGCGACCTGGGGCTGGCCGGCATCGAGGTCGACCACCAGGACCACGACGCCGCCGCGCGCGAGGCCCTGCGCGCCATCGCCCGCAACCTCGACCTGGTCGTCACCGGGTCCAGCGACTACCACGGCACCGGCAAGGTCGACCACGACCTGGGGTGCAACACCACCGCGCCCGAGGAGCTCGCCCGGATCCGCGAGCTCGCCGCGACCGCCCGGGCCGCCCGCACATGAGCGACCTGCTCGACGTCACCCTGATGACGAGTGCCTTCGTCACCCTCTTCGTGATCATGGACCCCGTCGGCACCGTGCCGATCTTCCTGTCGCTGACCGGCGGCCGGTCGAAGGCCTCGGCGCGGCGGGCGGCGTGGCAGGCGGTCGCCGTCTCGTTCGTGGTGATCGTCGTGTTCGCCTTCTTCGGCCAGCGGATCCTGGCCTACCTGCACATCTCGCTGCCCGCCCTGCAGTGCGCGGGCGGCCTGCTGCTCCTGCTCGTGGCCCTCGAGCTGCTGACCGGCAACGAGAAGGAGCCGACCCAGCAGGCCGGGACGAACGTCGCCCTCGTCCCGCTCGGCACCCCGCTGCTCGCCGGGCCGGGCGCGATCGTGGCGACGATGCTGTTCTCCAACCGGGTCCACGACTTCGCCGACTTCGCCGCCGTCTCGCTCGCCGTGATCCTCGTGCACCTGTGCATCTGGGCCGCGATGCGCTTCTCGCTGCCGATCCTGCGGCTGATCCGCGAGTCCGGCGTCCTGCTCGTCACCCGGATCGCCGGCCTGCTGCTCTCGGCCATCGCCGTCCAGCTCGTCGCCGACGCCGTCCGCGCCTTCATCGCCGGCGAGGGCTGATTGTTGAGTTGGCCCACATGGCCGTTGAGTTGGCTCAAACGGCTCGTTGACCTGTCCGGAACGGCTCGCGGCAGCCATTGGCCAACTCGACGACCATTGGCCACTCACGACGGCCGATGTTCTGGAACCGCTGGGCGACGCGGGTGGGGACCATCCGGGTGGCGGCGGTGATGACCTTGTACTGGCCGCCCGGCACCGACATCGCCTTGCCCTTGTCGAAGTCGGAGAGGCACTCCGAGACCAGGAAGTCGGCCTCCAGCCACAGGTAGCCCGAGCCGCGGCGCACGCTCATCCGCTCGTGGAACTCGGTCTTGGTGAAGCCGGGGCACAGGGTGGTCACGGTGACGCCCTTCGGGCGGTACTCGTCCGCGGCCCACGCGCCGAAGCTGTTCACGTACGCCTTCGCGGCGGAGTACGAGCCACGGGGCAGGAACGCCGCCACGCTCGAGACGTTGATGATGCCGCCCCTGCCGCGCGCCGACATCGCGCCGAGGGCGGCGTGCGAGAGGCGCATCACGGCGACGACGAGCACGTCGAGCATGGCCTGCTCCTGCTCGACGTCGTTGTCGCCGAACCGCTTCTTCAGCCCGAAGCCCGCGTTGTTGACCAGCAGGTCGACGGGCCGGTCGAGCGAGGCGACCCGCTCCTCGACGATGGCCAGCTGCTCGCGGTCGACGAGGTCGGCGGTCAGCACCTCGGCGCCGACGCCGTACGTCGCCTGGAGGTCTCCGGCGACCGTCTCGAGGCGGGCGGTGTCGCGGGCCACCAGGACGAGGTCGTGGCCCCGGGCCGCGAGCTGGCGGGCGAACTCCAGGCCGATGCCGGCCGTGGCGCCGGTCACGAGGGCGGTAGGCATGCGTCGATCGAACCAGGTGCCTGCGGCAATTCGCCGCCCGGGTCCGGCATGATGGTCGGCGATGACTTCCCCGACCCCGTCACCGACCACGACCCTGGCCGTCGCCAACCAGAAGGGCGGCGTCGCCAAGACCACGAGTGTCGCCTCCCTCGGCGCTGCCCTGGCCGAGCTGGGGCACTCCGTGCTCCTGGTCGACCTCGACCCGCAGGCCTGCCTGACGTTCTCCCTCGGCATCGACCCCGAGGACGTCGAGATGTCGATCCACCACGTGCTGACCAAGGGCATGCACGCGAGCGAGGTCGTCATCGAGACCGACGACGGCGTCGACCTGCTGCCCGCCACCATCGAGCTCGCCCGCGCCGAGGCCGACCTGCTGACCCGGACCGGGCGCGAGCAGGTGCTCAAGGCGGCGCTGGCCGACCTGCTCGAGGAGGCGCACTACGACTGGGTGCTGCTCGACTGCCCGCCCTCGCTCGGGGTGCTGACGGTCGCGGCGCTGACGGCCGCCGACGGGGTGCTCATCCCGCTCCAGTGCGAGACGCTCTCCCACCGCGGCGTCGGCCAGCTGCTCGACACCGTCCACGACGTCCGCCGGTTCACCAACCGCGACCTCGAGGTGTGGGGCGTGCTGCCGACCCTGTACGACGGCCGCACCAACCACGCGCGCACGGTGCTGGAGACGATCAGCGACACCTACGACCTCGAGGTCATCGAGCCGCCGATCCCCAAGACCATCAAGTTCGCCGAGGCCCCCGCCGCGGGCCGGTCGATCCTGGCCACCTCGCGCAGCAGCAAGGGGGCGAAGGCCTACCGCGAGGCCGCGACCCACCTGGTCGAGCGCGCCCAGCGGCCGCGGGCGAAGCGCAAGGGCCGCACGAAGTGAGCCGGCACCGCGGCACCCGGCTGCGTCCGCGCTACGCGCGGATGGGAGCGGCCGGCGCGTCGCTCGCGGTCACCCTGGTCGCGGTGATGGGCGGGTTCGGGGTGTTCCCGGTGTCGTCGGGCCAGGCGAACGCGTCCGGGGACACGCCCACGACCCAGCAGGCCGACGACACGCCAGCCGACGAGCACCGACCCGGTGTCGGACGCCGGTGCCACCAAGCCGAAGACGAAGTCGAAGGGCAACGGCACCTCCGCGGACGCCACCGAGAGCCAGGTGGACCCCCAGCTGGACGCCGCGCTGCCCGAGGGGTCCGGCACCGGCAAGCGGGTGGTGTTCAGCGAGAGCCGGCAGCGGGTGTGGCTGGTCAACGAGGACGAGCAGATCGAGCGCACGTACCTCGTCTCGGGCAGCGTCTACGACAACCTCGAGCCCGGCGCCTTCAACGTCTACTCACGCTCCGAGGACGCCTGGGGCGTCGACGACTCGGGCAGCATGAAGTACTTCGTGCGCTTCACCCAGGGCGACACCGGTGCCGCCATCGGCTTCCACGACATCCCGATCAAGGACGGCGTGCCCGCCCAGACCGAGGCGCAGCTGGGCACGCCCCTGAGCCACGGGTGCGTACGGCAACGGCGCTCCGACGCGATCGCGCTCTGGAAGTTCGCGCCGCTCGGGACGTCGGTCATCGTCACCGCGTGACGTACACCTCGGGGCCACCGCGGAGCACGGAGAAGTCGTCGATCTCCTCACAGATCGCGAACAGGTCCTCGATCGTCGCCGCCGGCGCGACCTGCTCGAAAGCCTGCCCGAGCAGGTCCCACACGTCGGCATCGGCGTCGTGCGGCACCGCGTCCAGCAGGTCGCGCTCGGAGGCCTGCATGGCGTCGATCGTCGCGTAGAGCCGCCGCATCGGTTCGGCCAGCTCGGCCGGCGGCTCGAGCTGTCGCGTGTCGTCCTCGATGGCGGTGACGGCATCCACCGTGGCCGTGATGAACCCCGTCGCCTGGGCGTAGGCGTCGTCCTCCGTCATGTCGGTGAAGGCCGCCTCGGCCTGCTTGCCGGCCCGGCGCAGGCTGGCCGAGAGCGTGTCCAGGTACGCCGCTTCCTCGGCCGTCAGCGACGGGGTCGGAGGCAGGGTGCCCCCGTTCAGCACACGACGGAACTCGTCGTCGAAGGCCGCCGCGTCCGCGGCGACCGCGACGTCCACGACCGATCCGTCGTCGCGAGCGACGGTCGCCCCATCGGCATCCACGGCGAGCCGCCGCTGCTCGATCGTGACCGTGTCCGGGCGCATCGCGGCGACCGCCGTCAGCTCGTCCCACATGAACGCCCCGTCGAACCAGGTCTGCGCCGACAGGCGCTGGTACTCGGCCCGGCCGGTCGGGGTCTCGAGCAGGCTGAGGCGCAGCACGACGTCGCGGCCGAACGGCACGTCGTTCGTGGCGTCGAGGGGGACGAGCAGGATGGGGACGCCCGACTCGACGACGATCCGGGCGGCCTCGGGGTCGACGTACAGGTTCCACTCCGCGCTCGGGGTGTCGGGGACGTTGCCCTCGACGTCGACGGCGCCGCCCATGATGACGACGCGCTCGATCCGCGAGACCAGCTCGGGGTGCTCGGTCAGCGTCGACGGCGAGGTTGGTCAACGGGCCGACGGCGACCACGGTCACCTTGTCGTCCGCCGCCTCCAGCACGTCGGCGAGCAGCGCCTCGGCGTCGAGCACCGGGCGCCGTGCGACGGGCTTCACGAGGACGCGCGGCAGCTTGTTGGCCTCCGTGCGCCACTCGTCGGGCCAGTCCCGGTGCCCCTTCAGCGGCTCGTCGCGCCCGCATCCGACAGGCACGTCCGGGAGGTCCGCAAGGGCCAGCAGCTGGCGCGTGTTCCTCGTGCCGGGGACGCAGTCCGCCTCACCGGTCCCGGGCAGGGTGACGGCGAGGAGGTCGACGTCGGGATGGGACGCGAGGTAGAGCAGGGCGCCGATGTCGGAGTGCGTCGGGCTGTAGTCGAGCACGACGGGCGTCGCCGACGTCGGCGACGCGGTGGACGGGACGGTGGACGGTGTCGTCGTCGACGCAGCCCGTGAGGGTGGCGACGACCAGGGCGATCACGATCGCCTTCAGGAGGCTCATGCACAGACAGACGTACGGCGCGGCCGCACGGGTGACAGGAGCGAGCCTCCCGTCCGATCAGGACGTCAGGCGGACTCGGCGGCCGGCTTGGCGCCCGACGACGGACGACGACGGCGGCGACGGTTGCGGCTGCCGGCCGGACGCTCGCCGGTCGACGCGGCGGACTCGTCGGAGCCCTGGGCCGGGGCGGCGGGTGCGCCACCCTCGGAGCCCTGGCCGCTGCGCGTACGCCGGCGGTTGCGGTCGCGGGACGGACGCTCGCCGCGGGGGCGGTCCGTGCCCTCGGAGCGCTCGCGCGGTGCCCGCTCGACCGGGGCCGGGTCGACGATCCGACCCTTGGTGCCCGGCGGGATGCCGAGGTCGTGGAAGAGGTGCTCGGAGCTCGAGTAGGTCTCCAGCGGCTCCTCGAAGGGCAGCTCGAGGGCCTTGTTGATCATCTTCCAGCGCGCCAGGTCGGCCCAGTCGACGAAGGTGATGGCGATGCCGGTCGCACCCGCGCGGCCGGTGCGGCCGATGCGGTGGATGTAGGTCTTCTCGTCCTCGGGGCACGTGTAGTTGATGACGTGGGAGACGCCCTGCACGTCGATGCCGCGAGCGGCGACGTCGGTCGCCACCAGCACCCGGATCTTGTCCTCGCGGAACTTGGTGAGCGCCTTCTCGCGCGCGACCTGGGCCATGTCGCCGTGCAGCGGCGAGGCGCTGAAGCCGCGCTCGGCGAGGTCGTCGGCGATGCGCTGCGACTGCCGCTTGGTGCGCGTGAAGACGATGATCTTGTCGGAGTCCTCGGCCTGGAGGATCCGGCCGATCATCTCCGGCTTGTCGAGGTCGTGCGCCTGGTAGATGAACTGCGCGGTCGCCGGCACCAGCTGGGTGTCGTACGACGACTCGGCGCGGATGTTCATCGGGTGCCGCATGTGGGTGCGGGCGAGCGACACGATGGCGGCCGGCATGGTCGCCGAGAAGAGCATCGTCTGGCGCGTCTCGGGCGTCATCTTGAGGATGCGCTCCACGTCGGGCAGGAAGCCCAGGTCGAGCATCTCGTCGGCCTCGTCGAGGACGAGGGCGTGCACGTGGGAGATGTCGAGCGCCCGGCGGTTGGCCAGGTCGATGAGGCGGCCGGGCGTGCCGACCACGATGTCGACGCCGGCGGTCAGCGCGTCGAGCTGGCCCTCGTAGGGGACGCCGCCGTAGACGGTGAGCACCCGGAGGCCGCGGTCCTTGCTGGCGAGGTGGAGGTCGCCGGACACCTGGAGCGCGAGCTCGCGGGTCGGGGCGACGATCAGGGCCTGCGGCTTGCCCTGGGGCATCTGCGCGTACGCGGCGTCCTTGGGGGAGACGCTGCGCTGGATCACGGGGATGCCGAACGCGAGCGTCTTGCCGGTGCCCGTGCGGGCCTGGCCGATCAGGTCGGTGCCGAGCAGGGCGACCGAGAGGGTCATCTCCTGGATGGCGAAGGGGGTGGTGATGCCGGCGCGCTCGAGCGCGTCGCAGATCTCGGGGTCTACCCCGAGCTCACGGAAGGTGGTCACGATGTTGAGTTTCCCTTTGTTCGATTTCTCAGTCGTCGGTCCGTGCAGCGGACCAGGAGATCGAGCGAAAGGGCTCAACGCGATCGGTCTGCCGCGAACATGCTCATCCCGACGTGATGGGGCCGACGCGCACCCGGATCGGGGCGCAGGTCTGGCGGGATGGTTCACCTCATCCTATCGGTAGGTTGGAGGCATGGTGGCATCCGAGGTCCCGGACCTCCTGCCGGGCGATCCGGCGGACTTCCAGGACCCGGCCTACCGGGAGGCGGTCGTCGACCTGCTGGGGGCCATCTCCTACGGAGAGATCTCGGCGTTCGAGCGGCTCGCGGAGGACGCCAAGATGGCGCCCGCCATCCGCGACAAGATGGCGCTGGCGACCATGGCCGCGGCCGAGCTCGGGCACGTCGCGCGGCTGCACGAGCGGCTCACCGAGCTCGGCGCCGACCCGTACGACGCGATGGCGCCGTTCATCGCCCCCATCGAGAAGTTCCACCGCCACACCGCGCCCGCCGACTGGTACGAGGGGCTGGTCAAGGCGTACGTCGGCGACGGCCTCGCCGCGGACTTCTACCGCGAGATCGCGGCGTACCTCGACAGCGCGACGCGCGACCTGGTCATCGCCTCGCTGGAGGACTCCGGCCAGGCCGACTTCGTGGTCGACCGGATCCGCCAGGCGATCGCGGCCACGCCGTCCGTCGGGGGTCGCCTCGCCCTGTGGGGCCGTCGGCTGATGGGGGAGGCGCTCACCCAGGCCCAGCGGGTCGCGGCCGAGCGCGACGCCCTCTCGGCGTTGCTCGCCGGCGGCATCGACCGCCCCGGCCTCGACCTGGCCGCCATCGGCCGGATGTTCACCCGGATCACCGACCGGCACGCCGAGCGGATGGCCGAGCTCGGCCTGTCCAGCTGAGCCGTCCCTTCCCGCGTCAGGCCTTGACGCGCGGGCGGGCCCGGAAGCCGGCCGCCGCGCTGACCAGGACCGCCGCGACGACGACCTGCCAGGTGTGCCGCCACCAGTCGAAGCCGGGGGTGTTGTCCTTGAAGAGCAGCGTGTAGAGGAAGTTGCCCACCAGCACGCCGCCGATGCCGCACGCGACCGTGAGCCACGTCGGGATGCGCACGTCACCGCGGGCGAACTTCTTGCCCAGCCAGCCGATGATGGCGCCGCCGATGATCATCAGCAGGAGGTCGATCATGTCCCCACGTCCTTTCGCCAGGGAGGTGATGCTTCCTCAAGCGTGCCTGGCAGACCCGCCGAAATCACGGGCTGGAGCCGAGAACCAGGGTTGACTCAGGGTCAGCTCCTGGGTCAGCTCCGGAAGCCCACCTGGCCGGCCACGCCGCCGCCGATCTCGACGTAGGCGATCTTGTCGCCGGGGACGAGGATCTTGCGGCCCCGCACGTCGTCGATCGCGAGGGTGCCGCTGTTCTTGACCGCGTCGGCGACCTGCTTCTCGATGTCCGCGACGCTCTCGTTGGTCTCCAGCACGACCTCGCGGGGGGCGTGCTGCACGCCGATCTTGACCTCCATGGGTCTTCTCCTTCAGTAACGTTCAGTGCTCGTCGGTCAGGGGGTAGCCGCGGATGCCGCGCCAGGCGAGGCCGGCGACGAGGGCGGCGGCGTCGCCCTGCGTGACGAGGGGCTTGATGCCGGACGCCTCGGACAGCCAGAACCTCGCGCTGACCTGGGCCATTCCCACCAGGGACACGGCGAGCAGCCGGGCCTCGGCGTCGGGCAGGCCGGTGTCCTCGTGGATCACCAGGGCGATCATCGCGGCGCAGTCGGTGGTGACCCGGTCGACGCGTTCGCGGACGGCCGGCTCGTTGGTGAGGTCGGACTCGAACACCAGCCGGAACGCGCCGGTGTCGCCGGCGACGTACTCGTAGAAGACGTCCATCGTCGCCGCCACGCGCTGCTTGTTGTCGTGCGTGGACGCCAGGGCCGCGCGGCAGTTGTCGACGATGTCGTCGCAGGAGGCGTCGAGCAGGGCGAGGTACAGGTCGAGCTTGCCGGGGAAGTGCTGGTAGAGCACGGGCTTCGAGACGCCCGCCCGCTCGGCGATGTCGTCCATCGCGGCGGCGTGGAAGCCCTGCGCGACGAACACCTCGAGCGCCGACTCGAGCAGCTGCGCGCGGCGTTCCTGGCGCGGCAGCCGACCGCCCCGCGGCCCGGAGGCCGTGGTCGAGTCACGTACGTCGCTCACGTTCGGGGAGCCTACTCGGCGGTAGGTGGGTCCGGATGACGGGACGTGGCGGGGTGGGCACGCCTGTCCCGGGGAACATGGACGGCCCGACCCACGTTGACCCCCTGAATGCCCGCAGACCCTGACTGGAGCCCCGCCGTGTCCTTCCCTCCCCTCGTGGAGCCCGCTTCCGAGCTGACCATCGACGAGGTACGGCGCTACAGCCGGCACCTGATCATCCCCGACGTCGGCATGAGCGGGCAGAAGCGCCTGAAGAACGCCAAGGTGCTCGTCATCGGCGCCGGCGGCCTGGGCAGCCCGGCCCTGCTCTACCTGGCCGCGGCCGGTGTGGGCACGCTCGGCATCGCGGAGTTCGACGAGGTCGACGAGTCCAACCTGCAGCGCCAGATCATCCACCAGCAGTCCGACATCGGGAAGTCCAAGGCCCTGTCGGCCAAGGAGTCGGTCCTCGAGACCAACCCGTACGTCACCGTGGTGCTGCACGAGGAGCGCCTCGACAACGACAACGTGATGCAGGTCTTCGAGGGCTACGACCTCATCGTCGACGGCACCGACAACTTCGCGACGCGCTACATGGTCAACGACGCGGCGTACTTCCTCGGCATCCCCTACGTGTGGGGCTCGATCTACCGCTTCGACGGGCAGGCCTCGGTGTTCGCGCCGACGCTGGCCGAGGACGCGCCGTGCTACCGCTGCCTCTACCCCGAGCCGCCGCCGCCGGGCATGGTCCCGAGCTGCGCCGAGGGCGGCGTGCTGGGCGTGCTGTGCGCCAGCATCGGCTCGATCCAGGTCAACGAGGCCATCAAGCTGCTCACCGGCATCGGTGACCCGGCCATCGGCAAGCTCGTCATCTACGACGCCCTCGAGCTCGAGTGGCGCAAGCTCCGGGTGCGCAAGGACCCGAACTGCGCGCTGTGCGGCGAGAACCCCACGGTCACCGGCCTGATCGACTACGACAACTTCTGCGGCGCGATCTCCGAGGAGGCGCTCGACGCCGCGGCCGGCTCGACCATCTCGGTCACCACGCTCGAGCACATGCTCAAGGAGCGCGACGAGGGCACCCGCGACTTCGTCCTCGTCGACGTCCGCGAGCCCAACGAGGCCGAGATCAACCACATCCCCGGCGCCGTGCTGATCCCCAAGGGCGAGTTCCTCAACGGCCACGCGCTCGAGCAGCTCCCGTCCGACAAGCAGATCGTCATGCACTGCAAGACCGGGGTCCGCTCGGCCGAGACGCTCGCCATCGTGAAGGGCGCCGGCTACTCCGACGCCGTGCACGTCGGCGGTGGCGTGGCGGCCTGGGTCAACCAGATCGACCCGTCGCAGCCGTCGCTACTGAGACGAGCGGAGCTCGGATCCAGCAGCTCGGTCTCGACGGGGCGAAACGAAGTTCGCGCCGTCCGGAGCCTGCGACCGGACTCGCTCGGCGTAACCCCATGCCGGGTGCGTAGTTGAGCCCGGCATGCACACCAAGAGACTCCTGACCGGCCTCGGCGGCGCCGTGCTCCTGGCAGCAGCGGTGCTCAGCGCACCGCAGGCGAACGCCGCCCAGACGATTGGCCAGACGTGGGCTCCCGCCGCCACGGCGAAGATCCACCCGGGCACGATGATGTACACCGACGGCGCCCAGTGCACCGCGAACTTCGTCTTCACCGACAGCGCGGGCGCGACGTACGTCGGGTACGCCGCGCACTGCGCCGGCCTCGGCGAGGCGACCGACACCGACGGCTGCCTGGCCGACTCGCTGCCGCTGGGCACGCGGGTGACCTTCAACGAGGGCGGCTCGCTGGTCAGCGAGGGCACCCAGGTCGGGGCCGGCACGCTGGTGTACTCGTCGTGGCTGACCATGCACCAGCTCGGCACCACCGACGCCAACGCGTGCGCCTACAACGACCTCGCCCTGGTGAAGGTCGACGCGGCCGACGTCGCGAAGGTCAACCCGAGCATCCCGTTCTGGGGAGGCCCGACGGGCATCGACACCGACGGCACCGCGACCGGCGACCGGGTCTGGACCTACGGCAACTCCAGCCTGCGGTTCGGCGTCAGCCAGCTCTCGCCCCACACCGGCATCAGCCTCGGCGACGACGCGGCCGACGGTGGCTGGTCCCACCCGCTGTACACCGTGACGCCCGGCGTCCCCGGCGACTCCGGGTCGGCGTTCGTCAGCGACGGCGGCCTGGCGATCGGCACGCTCTCCACGCTGGGGCTGGCGCCGCTGCCCGCGTCCAACAACATCGGCGACCTGGGCAAGGAGCTCGCGTTCGCGCAGGCCCACTCGGGGATCGGCGGCCTGCAGCTGGTCAACGGCACCGAGCCGTTCGACCCGATCCTGTAGCCCGCTCCGAGAGCCCCGCTCGTTCTCACTGCCCCGTCCGGTGTCTGCCTGGGCGGGGCAGTGGCTTGCGGGCTAGGTTCGGGCCATGGCGGCCGACCCCTCTCCCGAACCGTCGGGGGCGATGTCCGGCCGGCGCGCCTCGGTCACGGCCCTGGCCGGTGTGCTGGGCGCGGTGGCCCTGATGCTGCTGCTGGTGACCTGGGCGGCCACGATCGGCCCGGACGAGGTGGTCCGCGGCGAGGGCAACCCGCCGAACTACGAGACCCTGCCGACCTCGGAGACGGCCGAGCCGGTCGAGCCGACCAGCAACAGGGGGTCGCAGGGCAACGGCGAGCAGGACCTCCTGCTCACGATCGTGTCGATCGTGGTGACGGTGCTGGGGGCCGTGGTGATGCTGGCGGTCGTCCTCTCGGTGCTGCGCTGGCTGCTCACCCGCGACTGGCGGCGGCACCGCCGCGAGCCGGAGCCGGAGGAGATCCAGTTCGACCCGTTGGACGCGCCGGCCCAGATCGCGCGGACCATGGTGGCCCGGGCCCGGGAGCAGCGGGCCGTCCTCGCCGAGGGCAGTCCGCGCAACGCGATCGTGGCCTGCTGGCACCAGTTCGAGGAGCAGGCGGCGACGGCGGGAGTCCGGCGACAGACGTGGGAGACGTCGTCGGAGTTCACCCTGCGGGTGCTCGACCGGCTCGCGGCCGACAGTGCCGCGGTGACCACCCTGGCCGAGCTGTACCGCGCCGCGCGCCACTCCACGCACGAGATCACCGAGGCCGACCGGGCCGAGGCCCAGGTCGCCCTCGACCTCGTGCACCGATCGCTGGGCCGATCCGTCGGCGGGGTCTCGGCGTGAGGGCGTCCTTCTGGTGGGGATGGCTGACGGCGACCGCGGTCGTGTTCGCCGTGTTCTGGGCGTTGCTCTACGCCCTCGGCGTCGACCCGCGCCCCGGCCCGCTGCTGCTGCTGGTCGCGCTGGTGATGGCGGTGCTCGCCCTGGTCAACATCAACCTCGTCTCCGACGGGCCGAGCTGGGACGTGCACTCCTCCCAGCCGGTGACCGAGCCGGGCCAGGACGCTCGACTCGGCATGTACACGCGGGCGCTGAGCGGTCACCTCGACGCCAAGACGGTCGACCCCGTGCTGCGCGACCGGCTGGCCGACCTGGCCGCGGCCCGGCTGCGGCAGCGCCACGGGGTGGGCCTGCGCGACCCGGCCGCCACGGACCTGCTCGGGAGCGAGGTCGCCGACCTCCTCACCGGGCCGCCGCGGCGACTGGGCCGCGGCGAGATCGAGACCGCCGTACGACGCATCGAAGGGCTGTGACCGTGACGACCGATCCGCGAGTGGCCGAGGCCTCCCAGCTGGCAGGGCAGGTCCTCGACGAGGTCGAGAAGGCCGTCGTCGGCAAGCGCGACGCGCTGATGCTGGTGATGGCCGCCGTGCTGGCGAAGGGGCACGTCCTCCTCGAGGACTTCCCCGGGCTCGGCAAGACCCTGGCGGCCCGCTCGTTGGCGACCGCGCTCGGCCTGGACTTCGCGCGGGCGCAGTTCACCCCGGACCTGTTGCCCGCCGACCTGACCGGGTCGTTCCTCTACGACCAGCGCCAGGGCACGTTCGAGTTCCGGCGCGGGCCGCTGTTCACCGGCCTGCTGCTGGCCGACGAGATCAACCGGACCCCGCCCAAGACGCAGTCGGCGCTGCTCGAGGCGATGCAGGAGCGCCAGGTCACGGTGGAGGGCGAGACCTTCCCGCTGCCGAGCCCGTTCCACGTGCTCGCCACGGCCAACCCGATCGAGTACGAGGGCACCTATCCGCTGCCCGAGGCCCAGCTCGACCGGTTCCTGCTGCGGGTCAGCTTCGGCTACCCGCTGCGCGACGAGGAGTACGACGTGCTCACCCGGCGACTGGCCCGCCAGCAGGAGGAGGTCGCGCTCGAGCAGGTGACCGACAGCGCCGGCGTGCTGGCGATGCAGGCCGCGGTCGAGACGGTCACCGTCGAGGAGACGGTCGGCCGCTACTGCGTCGACCTGGCCGTGGCGACCCGCGACCATCCCGACGTGCTCACCGGCTCCTCGCCGCGTGGGTCCCTCGGCCTGGTCCTCGCGGCCCGGGCCTGGGCCGTGGTCCGCGGTCGTGACTACGTGATCCCCGAGGACGTGAAGGCCGTGGCCCGGTCGGTGCTGTCCCACCGGATCACGGTCAAGCCCGAGCTCTGGATGACGCAGGCCAGCGGCCGCCGGGTCGTCGACGCCGTGCTGCAGTCGGTGCCGGCGCCGTCGACGCTGGAGGGGTACGCGCGGCCCCGTTCGCCGTCATGAGCGCGTGGGAGGGCACGCCGGCCCTCAGCCGGGCCCTGCTCGTCGGCGCGCTGCTCGTCGGCGGCGCCCTGCTGTTCGGCGAGCCCGTGCTGGTGGTGCTGGCCGGGCCGCTGGTCGTCGTGGCGGCGTTCGGGCTGGTGCACCGGCCGACGAGCGTCCCGGTCGTCCGGGGCCGCCTCGACCACGTCTCGCTCTACGAGGGCCAGGGCACCCGCTCACGACTGGACGTGACCGAGGCCGACGGCGTCGAGCACGTGACCCGCGTCAGCGCGCAGGCGCCGTACGTCGCCCTGCACCCGGCGTCGGGCCGCGTCGGCGGGTTGGTGCGCGACGGCGTCCCGGTGCTGGAGATCAGCCCGCGGCGGTGGGGGCGGCGCACGCTCGGCGAGGAGCGGGTCGCGCTGACCAGCCCCTGGGCGGGGTACCGCTGGGGACCGGTGCTCGAGCACGGCGCGGAGATGAGCGTGCTGCCGGCGTCGGCGCCGTTCGACAACGCGGCCGACGCGCCGCAGCCGCTCGGTCTGGTCGGGTCCAACCGGTCGCGACGCACGGGTGGCGGGGCGGAGTTCGCGGGCATCCGCCCGTTCCACGCCGGCGACCGGCTGCGCCGGATCAACTGGCGGGTCTCCCTGCGGACCGGCGAGCTGCACGTGATCACCTCGCCGGCCGAGGAGGACAGCGGGGTGCTGCTCGTCGTCGACGCGCTGGCCGACTTCGGCCGTTCGGGCGGGGTCGGCGGCGCGGCCAGCAGCCTCGACGTGACGATGCGCGCCGCGTCGGCGCTGGCCGAGCACTTCGTGCGCAACGGCGACCGGGTCGCCCTCCGGGTCGTCAGCGGGCAGGGCGGCCAGGTCGGGTCGGGGGCCGGACGTCGGCACCTGCGGCGGATCCTCGGCCAGCTGGCCGTCGTCCGCCCCGCCCGGCTGCGCGACGACGAGGGCGGGCGCCTGCGCCTGCGCACGACGGGCGGCACGGTCGTCATCGTGCTGTCCCCGCTGTTGTCCGAGGTGATGGGCACGGCCACCGCGACCCTGCAGCGGCGGGGCCTTCCCGTGCTGGTGGTCGACACGCTGCCCGAGCACGTCGGGGCCCTCGGGGCGGAGGGCACCGACCCGCTGGTGGCCGACCTGGCGTGGCGGCTGCGGCGTACCGAGCGCGAGCAGTTCCTGACCGCGTTGGCCCGCGAGGGCTGCCCGGTCGTCGCGTGGCGCGGCCCGGGGACCCTCGACGACGTGCTGCACCGGCTGGCCCGGCGAGCGCAGCTGCCCCAGGCGCGGGTCCGATGACCTTCGGCTGGCGGGAGTGGACCCGGGGCCAGTGGCTGCTGCGGGCGGTGGTGCTGCTCGGGCCGCTCGTCGCCCTCGCGGCGCGCTGGCCGAGCGACCCGCCGCCGGTGTGGCTGATGCTGCTGACGCTGGTGCTCTCGGCCGGCTGGGCGGTGGCGCCCGAGTCCGTGGTGGGCGGGGTCACGCTGCTGCTGGTGGCGTTCTCGTGGGTGGCCGGGACGGACGGGGACCTGCCGAGCGGCGCCGTGCTCGCCGCCGTCGCGATGCTCGCCGCTCACCTCGCCGCCCTCGTGGCGTCGTACGGTCCGGACGCGCTGCCGGTGTCGCCGAACGTCGTCCGCCTGTGGCTGTGGCGCGGCCTCGGTGTCGCGCTGGTCGCCCCGCTCGTGTGGCTGGCGGCGCTGGCCGTGCGCGAGGTCCCGGGGTCCGGCACGGTGTGGCTGCTGGGTCTGGCCGTGGCGCTGTCGGTGACGGTCGTGGCCGCCGCGGCCACCCAGGCCGCGACTCCGGCGGAGGACTCGTGAGCGGGATCGACTGGGAGGAGTACACCGAGCGTGTCCTCCAGTGCGTCGAGCAGGTCCCGCCCGGCCGCGCGACGACGTACGGCGTGATCGCCGAGGTCGTCGGCGCCGCGCTCGGCGGCGGAGGTCCCCGGCTGGTCGGGTCGGTGATGGCCGCCCACGGCGGTCCGGTGCCGTGGTGGCGGGTGGTACGTGCGGACGGTTCGCTCCCGTCGAGCCACCAGGGCGAGGCCCGGCTGCGCTACGTCGAGGAGGGCACCCCGCTGCGCGCCTCCGGCAACGTCGACATCAAGCGGGCGCTGTTCCGGCCGCAGCTGTGAGCGGGACGTCATACGAATCGAGGGCTACGACCCACGATTCGGAGGACGCGCGGGTCAGCCGAGGGCGGCGATGGCGGCGTCGTAGTCGGGCTCGACGCCGATGGCCGAGGTGAGCTGGGTGTGCAGCACGGTGCCGTCCTCGTCGAGGACGACCACGGCGCGGGCGAGCAGGCCGCGCCAGTTGCCGTCGGCCATGGTGATGCCGTAGTCGGTCCCGAAGCCGGAGCGGAACGCCGAGCCGACCAGGACGGCGTCGAGGCCCTCGGTGGCGCAGAAGTTGGCCACGGCGAAGGGCAGGTCCTGGGAGACGCAGATGACCTCGGCGTTGTCGAGGCCGGCGGCGAGCTCGTTGAACTTGCGGACGCCGGCCTGGCAGACGCCGGTCGCGATGCTGGGGAAGATGTCGAGGACCGTGCGCTTGCCCGCGGTCTTGGTGACGTCGGTGAAGTCGCCGGAGGTCAGGGTGAAGTCCGGTGCCTTGGTACCGACGGCAGGCAGGTCGCCGACGGTGTGGACGGTGTTCTCGCCGAGGAGGGTGGTCGCCATGCCCAATGTCTAGCAGGGCCGTGGATCAGGCCGGTGCCCCGGTCCGGGTTCTGGCCAGCTCGGCGAGGCGGGCCAGCGCGGCGGGGAAGATCTCGGCGGGCGGGGTGACGAGGCCGGCGCCGACCTGGCCGACGCCGGCGAGCTTGCCGGCCATCCCGGTGTTGATCTGGGGCAGGATCCCGGTGCGGCAGACGCGGGTGACGTCGATGCCGGTGGGCGTGCCCTGGAACTCCAGCACCGGCACCGACCAGCGCGGGTTCTCGCCGAGGGTGATCTCGTGCATGCGGCGGGTGGTGGCCAGCGCGTCCGGCACCGAGCCACCGACGAACCGCACGATCGCCGGGGCCGTCGCCATCGCGAACCCGCCCAGGCCGGCGGTCTCGGTGATCGCCGAGTCGCCGATGTCCGGGTTGGCGTCGTCCGGCCCGTAGTCGCCGAGGTACAGCCCGTCGGCCAGCTGGGCCGGTCCGGTGAACCACTCGTCGCCGGTGCCGGCGACCTGGATCCCGAAGTCGGTGCCGTTGCGCGCCATCGCCACGACCATCGTCGAGGCCTCGATGCCGCGGGCGGCGTCGAGCGCCAGCTTGCAGGCGGGCATCGCGAGGTTGAGGAAGAAGTGGTCGTTGCCGCCGACGAACCGCAGCGCCTCGGCCACGTCACCGGGCTCGCCGGCGCCCACCATCGCCGGGGCGAGGTCGCGCAGCAGCATCAGGGTGCCGGCCCGGTTGCGGTTGTGGGCCTCGTCGCCCATCTGCAGCATCTGGGTCAGGATCCCGGTGACGTCGACGGGACCCTGGCTGTCGGTCGTCGAGCGGACCGCCGCCTGCAGCAGCGGACCGAGGACGTCGCCCATCCACCGCAGGCGGGTCAGGACGTCGGGGGAGTACGCGCCGTAGCGCAGCACCTTGCCCAGCCCCTCGTTGAGCGTGCAGGCCGTCCGCCGCCCGGTCGCGGCGTCCTCCAGCACCCACATCCACATCGACGGGGTGACCACGCCGGCCATCGGGCCGACCGCGTCGCGGTGGTGGCACGGCTCGAGGGACACCGACGTGCCGGACTCGAACAGGGCGACGGCGTCCTCCGGGTCGTCGACCAGCCCCTCGAGGGCCGCTCCGCCCATCAGAGCGCCGCGCAGCGGGCCGGGGGCGCGGTCCCAGCCGATGGGTGGGCCGGCGTGCAGGAACTGGCCGCGCTCGAGGCCGAGCACCTCCGAGGCCGGGGCCACGTCGACCAGCGTCGCCTGCACGGCGAGCATCGCGGCCAGCGCGCGGGCGTTGGCGTCGGCGCGGCGCGGGTCGGTGGCCACGGCGACCAGGTCGTCCTCGGTGCCGGGCATCGGCGGTCGCCAGTCGACGCGGGTGACGGGCACGGCCTGGGCCTCGACGGCGCCGGCGAGCAGGTCGGTCCCGACGGTGACGACGCTGGTCGGGGTGTCCATCACGCACCCCCTCGCAGCAGCTCGACGGCCCGACGGGCGGCCCCGGCGTTGGACAGGTGGACCTCGGCGCCGGCGCCGGCCAGCTGCTGGGCCTGACGGTCGCGGCCCTGCGGGTCGTGGGCGGTGCCGACCAGGGCGACGACCACCGGCTGGGGTACCTGCGCGATGGCCGGCGCCAGGAGCGAGGAGGGGTCGGCCTCGGCACCGTGGCCCAGCACCACGTCGAGCAGCAGCACCCCGGTGCCGCGGTCGTCCGCGATGCGCGCGAGGTGCTCGAGGCGGATGGTCGGGTCGATCATCGGGTGCGCGCGGCCGGCCGTGTAGGCGTCGTCGCCGAAGTCGGTGAAGGTGTGCCCGGCCGATGACACAGCCTCGGTGCCCACCAGCGCCTCCACGACGAGGCGCGCCTCGGTGCCGTTGGTGCCGCCGACGAAGAGCCCGTGCAGCAGGTTGCCCGGGCCGCCGAGGTGGGAGACCCCCGGCACGCGGACGGGCCAGGTCGGTACGTCGCGCCCGAGGCGTCGCAGCACCGTCTCGGTCGCCGCCGTGAGGTCCGGGCGACCGGGCCCGAGCAACGCGAGCTCCACCGGGGTGCCGAGCGAGGCGACGTACGCCTCGATCTCCGCCGCCACCTCGGGCGCCGGAGGCTTCGACACCAGGACGATGAGCTCGACCGACTCGTCGACGTCGAGCCGCCGCAGGGCCTCGCGGGTGGCGAGGCCGCCGACCTCCGCGGAGAGGTCGCGGCCGCCGACCCCGAGGGCCGAGGTGACGCCGACGCCGGCGAAGTCGAGGAGCGAGAGCAGCTGCTGGCAGCCCGTGCCCGAGGCGGCGACGATCCCGACCGGGCCGGGCTGGACGACGTTGGCGAAACCCAGACCGAGCCCGCCGACGACGGCGGTCCCGCAGTCGGGGCCCATGACCAGCAACCCGCGTTCGGCCGCGACCCGCTTGAGGGCGACCTCCTGCTCGACCGGCACGTTGTCGCTGAACAGCATCACGTCGGCGCCGGCGTCGAGCGCGTCCATCGCCTCGACGGCCGCGCTGGCGCCCGGCGTCGAGACCAGGACGAGCGCGCCGGGCTCTGAGCGCAGGGCCGTGGCAGTGGTGCGGTGCGGCGCGAGCGCGCCGTCACCGGTGCCGCCGGACGGACGGCGTACGGCGGCCGCGAGCGAGCGGTCGACGGCCGCCAGGCCGCGGTCGAGGGCGTCGTCGTCGTGCACCCGCAGGGCCACGACCATGTCGTTGGGGCTCGCGGCGGGGACGTCGAAGCCCATGCCGGCGAGCACCTCCACGTTGAGCGGGGTGGCCATCGCGACCTGAGCGGCGAGCACGCCGTCGATGGCGGCGACGTCGCGGCTCACCTGGAGGAGCGCCACCGAGTCGGCGTACGCGCCGGAGCGCAGCTCGACGTGCGACTTCGTCGGAGGGCTCATGCCGCATTCTCCATCGCCAGGGTCGACAGGGCGTGCCGCGCGCCCCACCACAGCCCGGCGCCGGACGTGTGCCCGATCGCCATCAGGGCCGAGGCGGCGGCGTCCTCGGCCGGCGTGCCGAGGGCGGCGACGTACGCCGCGAACTCCGGCAGCACCTCGCCGTGCAGCGCGCAGTCGAGCAGGGTGGCCGAGAGCAGGGTGGTCCGGTCGAGAGTGGCGCGGACGGCGGCCGTCACGTCGTCGGTCAGGCGACCGGTCGCGACGAGCACGGCCAGCCAGCCGCAGAGGACGTCGTCGCCGAGCGGCGTCAGGCCGCCGCCGTTGCCGACGAGCGAGTGCGCAACCGCTGCGTCCAGACGTGGGGAAAGCGAAGGGAGGGCGGCGAGCCCACCTGCGGCCGGTCGGGGGGGCCGCGCCTCCGCAATCGTCGGGCTCGCCGCCCGAAGGACTCTGCCGAGATCGATTCGGGGCACGCGAACATCCACGAATCGTCCGACGCGGAGGGGGTTGCCGGCCAGATACAGGGTCCCGCGCTCAACATAGGGGCTGGCGGCGCCGGCGGCGAGAACCACGCTGGGCCGACACGCCCGAGATCTGCCGCGGCAGGCGCAGGGCGCAGGGCACCTGGGCGGCCCCGGGAGCGACGACGCCGACGCAGCGGCCGGCCACCTCGACGTACAGGGCGGCGGGCGACTGGTGCAGCACCCGGACGGGTCCGTCCGGTGCGGAGCGCAGGTGCGCGACGACGCGTGGCGGTGCTCCTGCCGACAACGCATCAGGGGCCACGTGTCCCGACGCTATCGGCCGCGGTTACATTTGACCGCTGTGAGGTTGTGCCAACGATCCCCGATGAGGCGCCTCAAGTGTTGACAGCCAGGAGCCGTGCGTGACCATTCACTTCGACGCGACCCATGCGCTCGCCCGGGTGGACGCGCTCCACACGGCGCTGACCCACCTGGTCCTCGAGGGCGGTGACCTCCAGCAGATCGCCGAAGAGGCGGCCGACGTCCTGGGGGTGGGCGTGCTGCTGACCTCCACCGACGGCCGCGAGCGCGCGTCCGCGCTCAGCGACGAGGCCCGGACCCGGCTGGCCGACGCCCGGCTGGTCGACGTCACGGGCCGGATCCGCGTCGAGCGGGTCACCGACGGCGGGCTGTCCCTCGGCGTCGGCGAGGTCCGCGCCCTGCGCGTCGCCGCCGGCGGCACCGACCTGGCCCGGCTGGTCTGCGTGCGGCTGGACGGGCCGATCAGCGAGGAGGACGTGCACGCCCTCGAGCGGGTCGCGATCGTGGCCGCCCTGCTCATCACCCGCCAGAGTGCGGTGTCCGCGGTCGAGAACAAGTACCAGGGCGACTTCCTCCGCGACCTGCTCGTGCGGGGCGCCGGCGAGGAGTCGTACGTCGAGGAGCACGTGTCGGCGTTCGGCTGGACGATGGGGCGTCCGGTGGTCGTGGTGGTCGCGGAGATCGACCCCCAGCCCCGCGACGAGCCCCCGGCCTCTCGCGAGCAACGGCGTACCTGGCAGGAACGGTTCTCCGCCGCCTGGCGCCAGGTCTCGCACGCCCTCGAGCCCGGGATCCCCAGCGTCGACTTCAGCTCGGAGGTGGTCACCCTGCTGCCCGCGGAGGCTCCCGAGAGTGGCGACGAGACGTGGCCCGCCTCGGGTGTCGTCCGTCGGGTGGTCACCGGGGTCGCCGGCGACAAGGGCGGCGGCCGCCGCAGCTTCACCGTCGGGGTCAGCCGGGTCGCTGCCGACGTGTCGGCGCTGCCGGAGGCGTACGCCCAGGCGAGGCGGGCGGTCGAGATCGGCCGCCGGGTGCACGGCTCCGGCTCCACGACGTACTTCGACGAGCTCGGCCTGCACCGCCTGATCGCGCTGATCCCCGACACCGGCGAGCTGCGCGCGTTCGCCCGGGACGTGCTGGGCCCGCTCGCCGACGGCACCACGGAGTCCGCCAACCTGCGCGAGACGCTGCAGGTGCTGCTGGACACGAACTTCAACGTGGCGGAGGCCGCCCGCCTCCAGTTCTTCCACTACAACACCATGCGCTACCGGGTCTCCAAGCTCGAGCGCCTGCTCGGCCCGCTGTCCTCCGACCCGCATCTCCGCCTCGACGTGGCGGTCGCGCTGAGGGTCCTCGAGGTCGCGGGCTGACCCTCGCACGAACTGCCATCCCCACCGGCGTTCCTTCGGCACAAATCGCCGTCGAGGGTGTGTCATGGCGTCACTACGTTGTGGTTTCTCGGGGGACGGATCTGAGGGATCTCCACCCATGGGAAGGGGCCGACCGTGTCGTCGATGTTCAAGTGGGAAGTAGTCGATCCGGCTCCGGGTGAGCCGGTAGCACCCCATCAGCGCCTCGCGTGGGGCAAGACCATCGGGCTCGGCGCCCAGCACGTCGTGGCCATGTTCGGGGCCACCTTCGTGTTCCCGCTCGTGATGGGGTTGGACCCCAACCTGGCGATCATGTTCTCGGGCATCTGCACGATCATGTTCCTGCTGATCTGCGCCAACAAGGTCCCGAGCTACCTCGGCACCAGCGCGTCGTTCGTGGCCAGCGTGGCCGCGATCCGCGCTCAGGGCGGCGACTCCGCCGACGTCACCGGCGCGATCATGATCGGTGGCATCGCGCTCGCGATCGTGGGCCTCATCGTCCACTTCGCCGGCGCGCACTGGATCCACCGCATCCTGCCTCCCGCGGTCACCGGCGCGGTCGTCATGCTGATCGGCTTCAACCTGGCACCCGTGGTGGCCGCCATCTACTGGCCGCAGGACCAGTGGATCGCGCTGCTGACGGCGGCCTTCATGGTCGTCGCCGCGGTGATGTTCCCGGGCTTCTGGTCGCGCATCGCGGTGCTCCTGGCGCTGGTTTTCGGCTACCTGCTGTCCTGGTTCGCCGACATCCTGTTCGGCCCCATCACCTCGGTGCTGCCCACCGGTCCCGACCCGGTCGAGCACGACCGGGTCAGCTGGGCGGGGGTGGAGGCCGCCAACTGGATCGGCCTGCCGAGCGGCGACCTGGCCGACGGCGTCTCCGTCGTGCACGGCCCGAGCGTCTCGCTGACCTTCGTGCTGCTCGTGCTGCCCGGTGTGATCGCGCTGATCGCCGAGAACACCGGCCACGTGAAGGCCGTCGCCGAGATGGCGAAGGTCGACCTCGACCCCTACATGGGCCGCGCCATCGGTGCCGACGGTCTCGGCACGGCCCTGGCCAGCGCGTTCGGCGGGTCGCCGACCACGACGTACGCCGAGAACATCGGCGTCATGGGCGCCACGAGGGTCTACTCCACGGCGGCCTACTACGTCGCCGCGGTGGTCGCCATCCTGCTCGGCCTCTGCCCCAAGTTCGGGGCGATCGTCAACGCCACCCCGGGTGGTGTGCTCGGCGGTATCACGGTCGTGCTCTACGGCATGATCGGCCTCATCGGCGCCAAGATCTGGGTCGAGAACGGCGTCGACTTCGGCGACCCGGTCAACCTGGTCGGCCTGTCCGCGGGCATCATCGCCGGCATCGGCGGGGTGACCCTGACGATCACCGACGACTTCTCCCTGTCCGGCATCGCCCTCGGCACGATCCTGGTCATCGTGTTCTTCCACATGGTCAACGGCCGGGGCAGCGCGGGAAGCGGGCAGGTGACGCGCGTGCTGTCCCACCCCGACGGCGAGGACGACGTCCGCTGAGATGCCGGCCGTTGGGATGATGCCCAGCGTGAAGCCGGCTCCCTTCGACTACGTCCGGCCCGCGTCGCTCGACGACGCCCTCGCGGCGCTGGCGGGCGACCCGGGCGCGAAGGTACTGGCGGGAGGGCAGAGTCTGGTGCCCGCTGCTGTCGATGCGGCTCGCGGCGCCGTCGCGGCTCGTCGACATCAACGGCCTG
>CAVQLC010000014.1:0-248446 GCA_963713255.1 uncultured Actinomycetota bacterium | reverse complement strand
GTCGACCCGGACGAGGCCGCGGTCGGCCTTGTGCGGCTCCGTCGGGTCGGCCACCTTCACCACCACGGGATATCCGATCTCGGCGGCGACCCGAGCCGCGGAGCCGGCATCGGAGACCACCGTGCCGACCCGGTGGATGCCGTAGGGACCGAGCAGGTCGCGCAGCCCGTCGGCGGGCAGCCACTCGGGCTCGCCGCCGCGAGCGTCGAGTCGCGCGTTCGCCCACGCCCGTGCGTGCAGGCCACGGGTTCGATCCCCACCACCGGCTGGTCGGACGGCACCCTGCGCCACTCGGCGTACCGCATCGTCCGCGCGAGCGCCCCCGTCGCCGACTCGATGGTGCGGAAGACGGTGACGCCGGGCGTACCTCGGGCAACCGCCCAGGCGGCGCCGGGAGCCACCAGCAGGACCGGGGTGTTGGGCGCGACCTCCCGCGCCTCCCCCACGGCGGAGTACAGGCCGGCCGGATCACCGAGGCGGGTCACCACCAAGAGCACCAAGACGGCATCCACCTCACCGGAGCCCACCAGCGTGCCGACGCAGGCCGCCAGCTCGTCGGGGTGATGTCCGCGCCGAGGTCCACCGGGTTGCGCGCGTCGACCGCGCGCCCGAGCCGGTCCTGGAGCTCGGCGGAGAGCGGCACCACGCCCAGCCCCTGACCGTCGACGAGGTCCATGGCCAACGCGCCCAGGCCTCCGGTGTTCACCACGATGCCCACCCGCAGCCCCTGGGGCAGGGTTTGCTCCGCGAGCAGGAGCGCGGTCTCGGTCAGCTCCGCCCCGGTCCGGCAGGCGATCACCCCCGACTGGGTCAGCAGCGCGTCGACGCCGATGCTGACGTCGGCGTCCGCGCCGTCGTAGGTCCGCAGGAGCCGGGCGCGGGACCGACCCGCCACGACCGCGAGCAGCGGCTTGCGCTCCGCGAAACGGCGAGCCGTCCGGGCGAACTTCAAGGCGTTGCCGAACGACTCGAGGTACAGCGCGGCCGCGGTCACCCGCTCGTCGTCCATCCAGGCGGCGAGCAGGTCGTTGCTCGAGACGTCGATCCGGTCGCCGAGCGAGACGAAGGCGTGGACGCCGAGACCGATGTCACGCGCGAGGTCCAGCAGCGCGAACCCCATGCCACCGGACTGGGAGGCCACCGCGAGCCCACCGGCCGCCGGCAGCTCGGTCAGGAAGGTCGCGTTGAGGCGGATCTGAGGGTCGTTGGCGAGGGCTCCCTGCGAGTCGGGGCCGACGAGCCGTACGCCGAGGCTCCGAGCGAGCGTCAGCAGCGTGGCCCCGTCACTCGCGACCCCCGCCGTGAAGCCGGAGGACACGACCAGGACGGCGCCCGCGCCGGCGGAGGCGGCGTCCCGGACGACCTCGGCGACCCGGTCGGCCGGCACCGCCACGACCACCAGATCGACCGGGCTGTCCGCAAGGGCCGCCAGGCTTCGGTCCGGCACGATCCCGTCGACTCCGTCGATCGCGACGGCCTCGGGGTGGACCACGTGGAGCTCACCCGCGAACGACGAGGCCTGGATCGCCTGGAGGAGTGCGAGTCCGTAGCCACCACCCGAGCGACGCACGCCGACGACGGCGACGCTCGGGGTAGAGCAGTGGCCGCAGCGAGCGCGACTCCGCGCGCCACTCCCGGCGATCCGCGGCATCAACGGCCTCGCGCGAGGCGTCGGTGTCCAGCTCGACCAGCACCTCGCCCTCCGCCGACCGCCTGGACACGGCGAAGCCCGCGCCGCGGAAGACCCGAAGCATCCCGTAGTTGTCGGCGAGCACGTCCGCCTCGAAGCGGCTGACACCATGCTGGCGACAGAGCGCGGCCAGGTGTTCGAGCAACAAGCTGCCCAGGCCGCGCCCCCGGTCCTCGTCGGACACCAGGAACGCGACCTCCGCGGTCTCGGCAGCCATCAGCTCCGCGGTGGCCAGCCCCGCGATCCGGCCGCCGACCAGCGCCACCAACCCCGTCGACCCCGTGTTCGCGGGGTCGAAGAGGTGGTTCACGTAGTTGCGGCCAGCCGTCCGGCTCGCGCTGAAGAACCGCAGCCGCAGCGTGTCGACCGACACCGACTCGTGCAGCACCAGCAGCCCGTCCCGGTCGTCGTGGCGCAGCGAGCGGATGAGCGCGATGCGGCCGTCGGCCATCAGCACATCGGCCGGGGGCACCGTCCACTCACGCGGCGGGATCGCGGTCATGGAGACAGCGTGGCAGGACTCGTGGGGCGAGGCTGTCGGTGTGGCGCGGCAGGGCGCTAGGTCGCGGAATGGGTAGCTGCGGGACCGGGGGCGGGGGCGGGCGTGCGCAGCGCGAACCCGATCAGGGTCAAGACGATGCCGAGGACGAACGCCATGCCGGCGACGCCGAAGGCGACCACCGACGTGAACAGGGAGGCCTGCAGGAAGGCGGAGTCCATCGCCACCGCCCGGTTCGGATCCTCCCGATCGAGCTCGGCGTAGGTCTTCCCACCGGTGATGTCCAGGGTGTGATGGTCGATGATGTCGGCCTGGCAGTACGCCGAGATCGGGCCGTTGACGTCGTCGCCGGCAGCACAGTTGGCGTCGTCGGCGACGGTGATCTTCTGGTCGGCGAGCGTGGTGGAGATGACCACCCAGGTGGCTACTCCGGCGATCGCCATGACGATGCCGACCACGATGGACGTGATTGCTGCAACTTTGCGCATGACACGTGCTCCCTCCGGGCCGGTCAGGCGCGACCGGCAGCGCGCACCCGTCCGGGTGCAACCGTGACAATAATCGTGCTGCGCCTCACCAGGCGCTGCCTCCCCCGGACCGGGTGAAGGCTGCGGGGGGCTGGTCCCGTACGTCGATGATCGGTCCTCAGCCCGTCTCGGCCCAGTCGCCGAGAACCCAGTCGCGCACCTCGGGCATGTCCTGGAGGTGCTCGACGACGTAGGCCTGGTGCTTGTCGAGCTGCTGTTGGCACCAAGCCATGAGGTCGCTCGCCCCTGGGGGCGTGCGGCGTGCGTTGTTGAGGGCATCCATCACCAGGTGGTACCGGGACGCCCTGTTGCGCACCACCATGTCGAACGGGGTGGTCGTGGTCCCCTCCTCGATGAAGCCCCGCACCCGGAACCTGTCGGCGTCCGGGCGACCGTGCACCAGCTGGTGGATGGCCCCGGGGTAGCCGTGGAAGGCGAACACGACGTCGACGTTGTCGGTGAACAGCTCCTTGAACAGCGTGGGACTCATGCCGTGCGGATGGTCCTTGGGACGCATCATCGCCATCAGGTCGACGACATTGACCACGCGGGTGCGCAACTGGGGTACCCGTTGCCGCAGGATCGAGGCGGCCGCCACGGTCTCCATCGTGACCACGTCGCCGGCGCAGGCCAGGACGATGTCGGGGTCCGCGGTGCCGTCGTCGGTCCCGGCCCAGTCCCACGTGCCCGCACCTCGAGCGCAATGCGTGATCGCATCGTCGATCGACAGCCACTGGAGCTGGGGCTGCTTGTCGATGACGACCAGGTTGACGTAGGACCGGGACCGAGGCAGTGATCGGCGACGGAGAGCAGGGTGTTGGCGTCGGGTGGCAGGTACACCCTGCCCACGCTGCCCCGCTGCGTGATGACGTTCTGGATCAAACCCGGGTCCCTGGTGGCTGAAGCCGTTGTGGTCGTTGCGCCAGGCCGTGGACGTGAGCAGGATGTTGAGGCTCGGCACGCCGGCCCGCCAGGACAGGTGCTCGGCCTCCTGCAGCCACTTGCTGTGCTGGATGGTCTGCGAGGCGCTCACCATCGCGAACGCCTCGTAGGTGGCGAACCAGCCGTGCCGGCCGGTCAGGGTGTAGCCCTCCAGCCAGCCATGACAGTTGTGCTCGGAGAGCACCTCCATGACCCTCCCGTCCCGTGAGAGAGCCACGTCCTCGTCGGTGACCCGCTCGGCGAACGCCCGGTCGGACACCTCGAAGACGGCACCCAGACGGTTGCTGTTGGTCTCGTCGGGGCAGAACAGGCGGAAGGTCTCGGGGTTGCGGACGTAGATGTCGCGCATCAGCTCTCCGAGCCGGCGCGTGGACTCGGCCCGCAGGTACGCCGGCCGCCCGACATCGACCGCATAGTCGCGGAAGTCCGGGAGGTCCAGGTCGACGGTAGCAGCCCCCCGTTGGCGTGTGGCGACCCGCTCATCCGGTCTGCGCCCTCCGGATTGGCTTGCCGCACCAGATCGGTCGGCCGTCCCTCGTCGTCGAACAGCTCCTCCGGCCGGTAGGACCGCAGCCACGCCTCGAGGATGCCGAGGTGGTCGTCGTTCCCCTTGATGCCCGCCAGGGGCACCTGGTGAGCGCGCCACGTGCCCTCGACCTGGACCCCGTCGACCACGGACGGTCCGGTCCACCCCTTCGGCGTCCTGAGCACGATCAGCGGCCAGCGGGGGCGAGCACCGTCCCAGTCGCCGTCCCGGGCGGCCGCCTGGATACCGCGGATGCCCGCCCAGGCTCGCGCCAGCGCGTCCGCGAACCGGTGGTGCATTCCCGGCAGGTCGTCCCCGGAGACCTCGATGACGTCGTACCCGTGCCCCTCCAGCAGCGACCGGACCTCGGCGGGATCCTTGCGCGCCAGCACGGTGGGGCCTGCGATCTTCGCCCCGTTCAGGTGCAGGATCGGGAGCACCGCGCCGTCGCGCGCGGGGTTGAGGAAGGAGATGCCCTTCCACGACCCCTCGAGCGGGCCGGTCTCCGCCTCACCGTCGCCGACCACGG
Source organism: uncultured Actinomycetota bacterium (assembly GCA_963713255.1). Classification (GTDB taxonomy): domain Bacteria; phylum Actinomycetota; class Actinomycetes; order Propionibacteriales; family Nocardioidaceae; genus Nocardioides. Next base: position 243,733 of record CAVQLC010000014.1, on the reverse strand, counting down.
CGAGGGCGATCAGGTCCGGGTTGTCCATGACGGCCCCGAAGGCGTGGACCAGGACATAGCCCAGCTCACCGCCTTCGTGGATCGACCCGGGAGTCGGCACCGACACGTGGCTGGGGATACCTCCCGGTGAGGAGAACTGGCGGAACAGCCGGCGCAGGCCCTCGGCGTCCTGCGTGACGTCGGGATAGATCTCCGAGTAGGTGCCCTCGAGGTAGCTCGCCGCGACCAGCGCCGGACCACCGTGACCGGGGCCGGCGAGATAGATCATCTGCTGACCGGTGCGCTGGATCAGCCGGGAGGCATGCGCGTAGACGAACGACAGGCCGGGGCTGGTGCCCCAGTGCCCGAGCAGTCGGGGCTTGATGTGGTCCGACGACAGCGGCTCTCGCAAGAGAGGGTTGGCCAGCAGGTAGATCTGACCGATCGTCAGGTAGTTGTTGGCCCGCCACCAGGCGTCCGTGACAGCGACCTCGTCGGCGCTCGGTCGCGCCAGCGCCTCGATCAGGTCCTCGGCAGGTGCCCCGGTCTCGCGAATGGTGGCCATGGGCGCTCCTTCAGTCCGCTGCGTGCTCCCGAGCGTGACGGGCTCGCGGCCCAGTCTGCTGCTTGCCGGGTCGGTCGGCCACCCCCGAACCGGACGGCGACATAGCGCCCAGAATTCCTAGCCTTTGGTCGTCGTCGTGTCGCTTGTCGTGCCGGACCCGCGTTCCTAGTCTGCCGACGACGGCGCTCGGGAGTCCGAGGGTCCTCGATCCCTGTCGTTGTCCACCACCGAGCCGGGTCGCTCGCGTTGTCCCACCCAGTTCTCAGCCGAAGGCTCGTCATGCGCACCGCTCCCCCTCCCCTGCCGTCGTGGGCCTTCGTGGCATGAGTCGTCGTCGGGGCATCGTGTGGTGCTGCCTGCTGGCGTTCGCCTGCGTGGGCGCGGTCCTCGCTCCTGGGCCCACCAGCCAGCCCGAGGCCGAGGCCTCCCTGGAGCCCGTGGTCAGCGACCGCTCATCGGACCCGGCGCCCCCGTCAGGGTCCGAGCGGGTGGTCCGGAGATCCCCCACGGCCCGAGGCGCGGCGCCTGCACGTCGCCCTGACCGGCGACGTGCTGGTCCACACCGGGGTCTGGCAGACGGCCGAGCGGATGGCGGCCGACCGCGGGATGCGGGCGCCGTACTTCACCCCGATGTTCGCCGGCATCGCGCCCGCCGTGAGGGCCGCGGACCTGGCCGTCTGCCACCTGGAGACCCCGGTGTCGCCCCGTGGCGGGCCCTACCTCAACTACCCCGTCTTCGCCGCCCCGCCCGAGGTGGTGCGCGGTCTCGCGGAGACCGGGTACGACGGCTGCACGACCGCCTCGAACCACGCGGTGGACCAAGGGTTCACCGGACTCGCCCGCACGATCCGGACGCTCCGCAGCGAGGGTCTCTTCCACGCCGGGACCCACGCGAAGGAGACGGGCTCCCGCAGTCCCACGCTCGTGTCGGTCCGGGGGGTGCGCGTCGGCCTGCTGTCGGTCACCTACGGCACCAACGGGCTGCCCGTGGCCGAGCCGTGGTCGGTCGACCTGATCGACGTGCCGCGCGTCCTCGCGCAGGCGCGCGCGCTGCGCCGGGCCGGTGCCGACGTCGTCATGGTCGCCGTCCACGCGGGCGACGAGTACTCCCACGTGCCCAACGCCCTCCAGCGGGAGGTGTTCGGCCGCCTCACCGCGTCGCCCTGGGTCGACTTCGTCTACGGCCACCACGCGCACGTCGTCCAGCCCTGGGCGCGGTTGCACGGCAAGTGGGTGGTCTACGGCCTCGGCAACCTCGTGGCCGAGCAGCTCACCGAGCTCCCGGACACCTATCGCAGCATGCTCGCCGAGATCACCTTCGCCGAGCAGCCCGACGGCAGCTTCCGCGCCGTCCGTCCCCGCTACCGCCCCCTGCTGATCACCCGACCCGACGACCCCGGCGGCACGCAGGTGCTGGACGCGGTCGCGGCCCTGGCGGACCCCCGCACGCCGGCGGTGCTCCGCCCGCGGCTGCGCGACGCCGTGCGGGAGGTCGACGCCGTGGCCGCCGCGCCGGGCGTGACCGGCCCGGGGTCCCGCGGCGCGGCTCAGTAGCGGACCGGGGCGTCCTCGGTCAGGCTGGCCAGCCAGGAGGCGGGATGCTGGCCGAAGTCGGCCAGCTCGGCGACGTTCATGGAGGGCAGGCAGCGGATCCACGACTCCGCGCGGGCCAACCGGCCGAGCTGCAGAGCGGCGGGGAGGGCGGCGCGCAGCTCGCGCATCGGGGCCAGGTCGCTCCAGACCTCCAGGGCCGCGTCGGCCACGGCGCGGAGCCGAGGGTCCTCGGGGTCGTCGCCGACGTCACGGGCCACGATCGACAGCGGGACGCGCAGCACCTCGAGCGGGCTCGTGACCACCGCGTCGCCGAAGTCGAAGAACCGCAGCCCCTCGGCGGTGTCGAACGTGTTGTGCTCGTGCAGGTCGTTGTGGTTGAGAGTCAGCGGGAGGCCCAGCGCGGTGACCTGCTCGGACCAGGCGCGCACGACGGGGAGATGGCCACGGAGCCGTTGCGCCAGGTCGGGCTGCATCCGGCGCGGGTCACCCTCGGCGAGGGCCGCGAAGGCGTCGACCCGCGCCGCGACGTACTCCTCCGCGTGCTCGGGGACCAGCCGCGTCAGCCCGACGCGAGCCTCGAGGGCGTCCACGTGGGGGACGACGTCGCGCTGCAACCGCGACGCCGCGACCACCAGCTCCTGCCACACCCGCAGGTTGGTCGCCTCGTCACGCTTCTCGAGGACCGGTCCCTGGTCGGCGGTGAGCAGGAAGCCGCGCCGGGTGTCCGCCGCGGCGACCGGCACGATGCCCGTGGGTGAGATGTTGTGGAGCTCCAGCACCAGGGCGGCCTCGAAGTTCTGCCCCGGGCAGTTCTGCTTCGCGTAGAAGATCCCCGCCTCCGCCTCGACCCGCCACACCGTCGACCAGGGCCGCAGCTTGACCTGTGCCATGGCCCGCACGACCCCGACCTGCGCGGTCACCCAGGCCCCGAGCTCCTCCTGGAAGCCCAGCGACGCCCAGCGCTTGCTCGATGACGGCAGGTCGGCAGGCGGCGACCAGCCGCTCACCGGTCGACGCGCTGCATGTCGTGCATGCGCTCGATCACGGCGTATCCGAACCGCTTGTTGGTCGCCTGCATCGCCGCGTTGGACCGCGCGGTCCACGTGTGGAAGGCGGTGCGCTCGGGGTGCCCGTCCTGGACCCGGGCCAGGGTGTCGAGCTTCATGAGGAGGCCGAGCCGGTGTCCGCGATGCTCCGGCATGACCAGGGTGTCGAACTGGAGGGCGAGCTCCTCCCCCTTGGGCAGCAGCACGATGGTGAACCCGCCGAACACACCGTCGGTCAGGCGACGGGCGGCGACGTGCAGCTGCTCGTGGGACCGGGCCAGGCGCTCCTCGGAGGTGCGGACCCGGGTCTCGTCGAAGACGACCGGCTCGAGGTCGAGCTCGCCGGTCGGAATGTCGGCGTCCATCTGGGTCATCATCGCGCAGTACGCCGCGAGGTGCTCCTGCGGGCAGTGGTCGCCCCACGTGACGAGCTCGTAGTCCACCAGGTCCGGCAGCGACGCGCGCAGCCGCTCGACCTGCGCGGCCGCCACCGGCAGCGGGAGGACCAGGTGCTCCTCGACGTGCTCGCTGGTGAAGCCGAGGGCCTCCGCGAAGGCGACGCTCGCCGTCGGCTCGCCGTCCACGGGCTCGTAGGCCTCCCCCAGCACCGTGGTCCGGTCCGCGGCCCGGAGGCGTGCCGAGGCGACGTCGTGGAGTGCCGTGCCGACCCCGCGCCGGCGCCACTCGGGACGGACGTTGATCTCGAGCTCACCCAGGTGCGGGTTGTCCTGCAGCGGCATCCCGACGTCCGCGCCACCGACGACCTCACCGTCCATGACCGCGGCGAGCAGCACCCGCCGGTGGTAGGGCGACGGGTTCTGCACGCCGTTGCGCAGCGCGTGCCAGGTGCGGATCACCGGGTGCGCCCGGTCGGCGCGGATCGCCGCCTGCTCGGCCTCCCAGAAGGCGCGCAGGGTCCGGTCGTCGTGAGGGTCGACCTCGATGATGTCCGGCACCCGACCAGCCAACCCGAGATCGAGCGGCAGCGCCACGCGGTTTCCGGCCCCGATCCGGCATGCTGACGCCATGGAACCCGAGCCGCTCGACATCCTTCCCGAAGACTGGTCCAGGGCGCTGTGCGTCGTCGCGCACCCCGACGACCTGGAGTTCGGTGCCGCGGCCGCGATCGCGCGCTGGACCGGCCAGGGCAAGTCGATCGTGTACTGCATGGTGACCTCGGGTGAGGCGGGCATCGACGGGATGCCTCCTGAGGAGTCGCGCCGCGTCCGCGAGGCCGAGCAGGTCGAGTCGGCGCGCGTGGTGGGTGTGGACGCCGTGGAGTTCCTCGGCCTGCCCGACGGCATCGTGGAGTACGGCGTGCCGCTGCGGCGCGTGATCGCCGACGTGGTGCGCCGGAACCGGCCCGAGATCGTCATCACCGGCAACTTCCGGGACACCTTCGGCGGTCGCAACCTCAACCAGGCCGACCACATCGCCGTCGGCAAGGCGGTGCTCGACGCCGTCCGCGACGCCGGCAACCGGTGGATCTTCCCCGAGCAGCTCGTCGACGGGCTCGAGCCGTGGGGCGGCGTCCGCGCCGTCTGGGCGGCGAACTCCCCCGACTCCACGCACGGGGTGGACACCACCGACACGTTCCAGGCCGGGGTCGACTCGCTCAGCGGCGCACGCGGCGTACATCGAGGGCCTCGGCTGGGAGAACTGGGACCCCGCGGAGTTCCTCGAGGGCATCGCCCGGGCCACCGGTCCTCGGGTGGGGGCGGCCTTCGGGGCGGCCTTCGAGGTGTTCCCGCTGGGCTGGGGCGACTGATCTCTTCATCCGCGTGACCCGTTCGAACACCTGTTCTACTGTGAGCACATGGCGCGGGGTGGGTACGGCAGCGGGGGCATCCCCCTGCAGGACCGCGTGCGCGGCAGCGCGCCCGCTGCGCCCGCACCCGCGGCCACCGACGCGTGTCCGGCGCGGCACTGCTGGGTGGCGGTGCCGGTCGACGGCAGCCACCCGCGCCCGGGCCTGCTGCTGGAGTGGCGCAAGGTCGAGCGGGGCCGGTTCGAGGGCCTGGTGACCTACGCCGCCCTGCTCCGTCCGGGCCGGTGGACCACGGTCACCGAGTGGGTGCCGGCGGAGCTGCTGACGGCCTCGGACGCGTCCTCGCCGGCCGGCTGACCCCACGCGGCGCCGGGACGACGAAAGCGGCCCGACTCGCGAGAGAACTCGCAGGTCGGGCCGCTTGTCTGCTCCCCCGGTTGGACTCGAACCAACAACCCTCCGGTTAACAGCCGAATGCTCTGCCAGTTGAGCTACAGGGGATCGCCGCGTGTGCGGGCGGGGTAGAGGTTAGCAAGGCGCCGGGGTGCGGAGGAAATCAGGAGGCCGGGTGGCCGACCTCGTCCTGGGCCAGGGCCAGAGCGGCGTCCGCGGCGGCCCGGACGGCCGGATCGGCGGGGTCGACGCCCTCGTCGAACTCGTAGACCCAGGTGACGGCACGGTCGCCGCCGGGGCGCGCCGGGCGATCACCCGCAGGCCCCGCCGACCCGCGATCGGCACGTGCCGCTGGAGCACCACGGTGGCCGTGACCCGCTCCCGGACGAGCTGGAGCAGCAGCGTCGGCTGGACCAGGACCAGCCGGTGCACCGGACGCGGCGCTCCCCACGTGCCGACCTCGCTGACCCGCAGCACGGAGGCGTCGGCGTCCCAGTCGGCGGCCTCGACCTGCTCCCACGGGACGCGGAGAGGCTCGCCGGCCTCGCTCGCGGGCCGCGGCAGGTAGAGGGCGTCGCGGGTGCCGGCGACGACGCGGCCGTCGCCGTCGTGGCACCACGCCAGCACCCGCTCGCCTGCGGCGACGGCGACCGAGGGCTTCCGGCGGCCGATCACTGGGTGCCCACCACGCGGTCCCGCAGCTGCCGCCGGTGCTGCTCGAGGGCGACGAGCTCGCCGAACATCTTGTTGTACTCCACGGCGTGATCGACCGGGTTGGTCCGCTGGAGCCGGGACTTCAGCTCGGCGATGCGCCGGATCGTGGTCAGCTCCTGGAGCCGGAACACGTGCTGGGCGACGTAGGCGTCGTCGGGCTCCTTGGCCGTCGGCAGCGCCTCGACCGACAGCGCCGAGATCGCGGCGGACACGGCGGCGTCGGCGGCCGCGGCGTCCCGCAGCCGGGCGCTCCAGTCGGGGGTCGACGAGCTCGGGCCACCCGCGGCGGTGACGAGCGCCCAGACGGCGCGGTACGTCGGATGCTGGAAGTCGTTGGGGCCGACCTCGGCCGCGGCCCGGCCGACCTTGTCGGGGTGCTGGATCACCAGCTTCAGCGTCTCCCGCTCGAGGGCGAAGCGCGGGTCGCGCAGGTCGGGCAGCTGCTGCCGCGGCGGCGCGGGCTCGGCCTCCGGCGGCGGGTGGGTCGGCGCGCCACCGCGACCGCGGGCGTCGGGGCGGCTGCGCCCGGAGGCCCGGCGGACCTCGGCGCGGGCCTCCTCCATGTCCACGCCGATCATCCCGGCGACCTCGCGGGAGAAGGCGTCGACCTTCGAGCGGTCGCGGATGCTCGACACGAGTCGGGCCGCCTCGCGGAGCGCGTCGACCCGCCCGTCGGCCCGGTCGAGGTCGTACTTGCCGACCACGTTGGCGAGCACGAAGCGGTACAGCGGCACCCGGCGGGCCACCAGCTCGCGCACCGCCGCGTCGCCCTGCTGGAGCCGCAGGTCGCACGGGTCCAGCCCGGTGGGCTCGACGGCGACGTACGTCTGGGACACGAAGTTCTGGTCGCCCTCGAAGGCGCGCAGCGCGGCCTTCTGCCCGGCCGCGTCGCCGTCGAAGGTGAAGATCACCTCGCCGCGGAACTCCTCGTGGTCCATCAGGAAGCGGCGCAGCACCCGCGCGTGGTCGTCCCCGAACGCGGTCCCGCAGGTGGCCACCGCCGTCGGCACCCCCGCGAGGTGGCAGGCCATCACGTCGGTGTAGCCCTCGACCACCACGGCCTGGGACGAGCGGGCGATGTCGCGGCGGGCCAGGTCGATGCCGTAGAGGACCTGGCTCTTCTTGTAGAGCGCGGTCTCGGGGGTGTTGAGGTACTTCGCGTCGATCCGGTCGTCGTCGAAGATCCGCCGGGCCCCGAAGCCGATGGTGTCGCCGCTCGCCTCGCGGATCGGCCACAGGAGGCGCCCGCGGAAACGGTCGTACGCCGAGCGGCCGACCGCGACCAGGCCCGCGGCGACCAGCTCCTCCTCGCGGAACGCCTTCTGCTGGAGGTGCTTGAGCAACGCCTCCCCGTCGCGGGGCGCGAAGCCGATGCCGAACTGCTCCGCCGCCACCCCGTCGAAGCCGCGCTCGGTGAGGAAGGTGCGCGCCACCTGGGCCTCGGGGGTCAGCAGCTGACCGGCGTAGAACTCCTGGGCGAGCCGGTTGGCCTCGATCAGCCGGGCGCGAGCCGGCCCGCGGGGTCGGTGCTCGGCCGGCTTGCCGTCGTCCTCCTCGCGGCGCAGCTGCACGCCGTACTTGTCGGCGAGGCTCTCGACCGCGTCGGAGAAGGTCAGCCCGTCGTGCTTCATCACGAACGAGATGACGTCGCCGCCTTCCTGGCAGCCGAAGCAGTTGCCGGTGAGGATGTTGTCCTCGAGCGTGAACGCGTGCCCGTCCTCGACCTCGGCGCAGAACACCTCCTCGACCCGGCTCGGTCGCCTCCACCGACCGGACGACCCAGCCCCGCCGCGCGAACTGCTTCTCGGCAGCGACGAACCGGTCCCGATGCGCGTCCAGCAGGAAGAAGCTCTCCCGGAGGTCCTCATTGACCAGGTGCACCCGATGGAGCGCCGACGGCTCCCGGCCCGGGAAGCCCTCGCGCATCTGCGTCGTGATCCCGTAGGTGCCGATGCCGAGCCGCGTGCACACCGTCCGCACGAACTCCAGGTCCGCGCGATCGGCGGAGTTCATGATCACCGTGCCGTCGGCGGCCACGCAGCCGTCGGCCGCGAAGTAGCCGGCCAGCCAGCCGTAGAGGTACGACACCGACTCGTCCAGCGGCGGCAGCTCCTTGAAGAACCGGGGCAGGTGGTGGACCAGCAGGTTCTCCCCGGAGGCGGTCGTCACGCTGTTGGGGAACCACTTGAGCATCGCGAGGTCCTTGGGCGGGCACAGCAGCGCCATGCTGCCGGTGCCGCTCCGGGTGCCGTCGCCGTAGGTGAACCCGTGCGCGATCCCGAACGGCGAGGGCGTCGTCTTGGCGATCCGGGTGCCCGGGAACTTGGGCGTCAGCCGGTCCCCGGCCTTGAGCGCCGTGGTCAGGACCTCGCGCTGCTTGCGCTGGTCCTTGCCGGACCGCACGAACCACCGGTGGCCCTCGGTTGCGAAGAGCTCCTTGGTCTGCCGGTTGCGCGTGACCGTGATCTTGACCAGCGGCTGCACGCCGTACGACGCGAAGGGGGCGTCCGTCCACCGGCCGTCGGCGCCCAGCACCCGATGGATGCCACCGGCCAGGTCCTTGATCTCGCGGGCTCCCTGCCACGTCAGCACCCGGGTCTCCCCCGCCAGGCAGTGGAAAAATCCACGACTGGGGGTCACGTGGAACGACGGGGACTTCTCGTCGTGGAAGGGACACAGGCCCTTCAGCGAGCCGCCGCCGGCGTTGCGGAGGGAGACGTACGACGACACGACGTCGTCGATCTTGGCCTTCTCGCGCACCTCTGCGATGTCGTCCTCGCGGATGCGTCCTGCCACGTCTCGGAGTCTACGGGCCGGCGCGGACAGGGCGGTCGGCGCTCGGGGGGAAGGTCGTACCCGGAGGGGTGGTGACCCGTCGGCGTATGTTGGGGCAACGTGAACACCATGAGCGACAAGACGGCTGAGCCCACCTTGGGCGGCCTCGTGCACGACCTGTCGCAGCAGATCCCGGAGCTGATCCGCTCGGAGATGCGCCTGGCCCAGGCCGAGGTGGCCGAGAAGGGCAAGCGGGCCGGGATCGGCGTCGGGATGTTCAGCGCCGCCGGCCTGCTGGCCTTCTTCGCCGTCGGCACGCTGGTCGCCACGGCGGTGATCGGGCTGTCGTACGCCATGCCCGCCTGGGCCGCCGGACTGGTCGTCGCCGCGCTGCTGCTGGTGGGGGCGGCGGTCGTCGGACTGGCCGGCAGGAACAAGGTCGCCGAGGCGGCCCCGGCCAAGCCGGAGATGGCCATCGAGGGCCTCAAGGAAGACGTCGCCACCCTCAAGGGAGACCGCGCATGAGCCCCACCCCCGAGCAGCTCGAGGCCGAGATCGAGGCGCAGCGCGCCCAGCTCGCCGGCACGGTGGACGCGCTCGCCGCCAAGCTGGACGTCAAGACGCAGGCCCAGGCCAAGGTCGCGGACCTCAAGGACCGGGCGACCACCGACTCCGGCTCCCCCCGCCCGGACGTGCTGGCGGGGGCCGTCGCCGCGTTCGTCCTCGTGGTCGCGTACGCCGTGTGGCGGCGACGGGACCGATGAGCATCGACACGACGCAGGGCGCCGACCGCGAGGACGGGACGGTCCCCGACCCCGACGACCCCCGCAAGCCCGACAGCCCCACCAAGCTGACCAAGCGGTCGTGGTTCTACGTGCTGCGCAAGACCTGGCGCGAGTTCGGCGACGACCAGTGCACGGACGTCGCGGCGGCGCTGACCTACTACTCGGTGCTGTCGATCTTCCCGGCCGCGATCGCCCTGCTCTCCCTGCTGGGGGTGATCGGGCAGGCGCAGACGTCCGTGGACACCGTCGTCGAGGTGCTCGACCCCCTCGTCTCCGAGGACATGCTCGGCACGATCGAGCCCACGTTGCGCACCATCGCCGACAACCAGAGCGCCGGGCTCCTGCTCGTCGTGGGTCTCGTGGGCGCGCTCTGGACGGCGTCGGGCTACGTCGGGGCGTTCGGCCGGGCGATGAACCGGATCTACGAGGTCGCCGAGGGCCGCCCGGTCTGGAAGCTCCGGCCGCTGCAGATCCTGATCACGCTGCTCACCATCCTGCTGCTCGCGGTGGCCCTGGTGCTGCTGGCCGTCAGCGGTCCGGTCGCCGAGTCCGTCGGCGAGGTGCTCGGGGTCGGCGACACCGCCGTCCAGGTCTGGAGCATCGCCAAGTGGCCGATCCTGGCGCTGGTCGCGGTGCTCGTCGTGGCCCTGCTCTACTACTCGACGCCCAACGTGAAGCAGCCGAGGTTCCGCTGGATCTCGGTCGGCGCCGCGATCGCCATCGTCATCGGCATCGTCGCCTCGATCGGCTTCACCTACTACGTCTCGAACTTCGGCAGCTACAACAAGACCTACGGCTCGCTGGCCGGTGCGGTGGTCGGCGCTGCTGTTCCTCTGGATCATCAACCTGGCGCTGCTCTTCGGTGCCGAGCTCGACTCCGAGCTCGAGCGCGGCCGCCAGCTCCAGGCCGGGATGAAGGCGGAGGAGGAGCTGCAGCTCCCCGCGCGCGACACCCGCAACATCGACAAGGCCGCCAAGAAGGAGGCCAAGGACATCGCCCTCGGCCGCCGGATCCGCGAGCAGTCCGGCGCGGTCTGGCCGCCCCCGGACGAGACGGACGAGACCGACGAGACTGACGACACCGAGACGGACGACACCGAGCGGGACCACAGTCCCGCCGAGACCAACGGGAAGCACAAGGAGAAGTCATGAAGAAGCTGTTGTTGCTGGCCGCCGTGGGCGTGGGCTACGTGCTCGGCGCCCGCGCGGGCCGCCAGCGCTACGAGTCCATCAAGTCCGGGTTCTTGAAGGTGAAGAACAACCCGACGGTCCAGGAGAGGGCCGGCCAGGTCGCCGACGTGGCCAAGGAGCAGGCGCCGGTCGTCAAGGACAAGATCGTGGGAGCCGCCGGCGTCGCCGCCGCCAAGGTCAAGCCGAACGGGTCCTCCGACGGCCTGTCCGACCAGCTCAACCCCGACAGCACCGTCCACCAGGGCGCGTCGGCGTACCCGCAGGGCGACCTGCCCTGACCGCCGGCCGGGCTCAGTCCCGGTCGATGACGTTCGCGAGCGGCTGGCCGGCGGCGTACCGCGCCAGCTGCTCGCGGACGAGCCGGTGCGCCCGCGGCCACATGGCCGAGGACGAGCCACCCGTGTGCGGTGAGAGCAGCAGCCCGGGCGCGGACCAGAGCGGGTGGTCCGGCGGCAGCGGCTCGGGGTCGGTGACGTCCAGCGCGGCCCGCACGTGCCCCGCCTCGAGGGCGGCCACCAGGGCGTCGGTGTCGACGACGCCTCCCCGGGCGACGTTGACCAGCAGGGCGCCGGGTTTCATCGCCGCGAGGAAGCCCGCGTCCACGAGATGGCGGGTCTGCGGGGTCAGCGGGGTGATCACCACGACGACGTCCGCGTCGGGCAGCAGCGTGCCGAGGTCCGAGACGGGATGCACCCCCTCGCGCGGGCTCCGGGCGACCCGCACCACCTCGCACTCGAAGGGCGTCAGCCGAGCCTCGATCGCGGCACCGATCTGGCCGTAGCCCAGGATCAGCACCCGCTTGTCGGCCAGCGCCGGTCGCCACTCCCAGGCCCACTGGCGGCGTTGCTGGGCGGTCACGAACTCGGGGATCCCGCGCAGCGACGCCAGGGTCAGCGTGACGGCGAGCTCGGCGGTCGACGCGTCGTGGATGCCGCGCCCGTTGCACAGCACCACGCCCGCCGGGAGGTGCGGCGCGATGTGCTCGATCCCGGCGGTGAGGGTCTGCACGAGGCGCAGCCGAGGCATCCGGCCGAACAGCGTCGCGTCGACGTCGGGGAACAGGTACGGCGGCACGTAGACCTCGACCTCGTCGATCCCGGCGGGCTCGGGAACCCCCGGCGCCGCCACGGCGTACCGCAGCCCGCGGGGGACGTCCCCGAGGTCGGCGGGGTCGAAGGGCAGCCACACCAGCGGGTCGCTCATCCGCGCACCAGCCGGGTGTGCCAGGTCACCGCGCTGGCGTCCGTCAGCGAGGCCACCTGGTCGACGACGACCCGCCGTCGCGCCGCGTCGTCGCCGGCGTCCCGCCAGTCGTCGGCGAAGGGCCGCTCCAGCGCGTCGGGGCCCCGCTCTGCCACCGCGCTCACCAGCTCGGCGATCAGGGTGCGCTGCCGCTCCATCAGCGGCACCCGCCCGTCCGCTCGCATCACGTAGTGGGCGGCCACGCCCTTGAGCACCGCGATCTCGAGCATCGTCTGGTCGGGCACGACCAGGTCGGCGGCGTACCGCACGAAGGGCCCCGAGCCGGCCGCGAAGGTCGCCTCCTGCACGGCGCCGCAGAAGCGGCCGATCAGGTCGCTGGTGAGGTTCTTCAGCGCGGCCATGGAGGCGCGGCTGCCGTCGTACGGCGCGGACGGCCAGCTGCCGATCGCCCGGAGGCCGGCGAGGACCTCGTCGAGCCGGTCCTCGTCGGCGTCGGGGACGTACCACTCGCGGACGGTCTGCCACAGCGCCGCGGTGTCCAGCCGGGTGAGGTCGACCCGGCCGGCCACCACGCCGTCCTCGACGTCGTGGACGGAGTAGGCGACGTCGTCGGCGAGGTCCATCACCTGCGCCTCGAGGCAGCGGCGCGGGCCGGCGATCCCCTGCCGCAGCCACCGGAAGACCGGCAGGTCGTCGTCGTACACGCCGAACTTCACGACCACCCGGGGCGAGCCGTCCGCGTGCACGCCCGCGGGCGGCGTGGCGTCGGCCCGGGTCCAGGGGTACTTCGTGCAGGCGTCGAGGGTGGCGCGGGTGAGGTTCAGCCCGACGGACCTGCCGCCGGCGTCGTGGGTCTTGGACTCCAGCCGGGTCAGGATGCGCAGCGTCTGGGCGTTGCCCTCGAAGCCGCCGCACGTCGTGCTCAGCTCGGCCAGCACCCGCTCGCCGTTGTGCCCGAACGGCGGGTGGCCGAGGTCGTGCGCCAGGGCCGCGGTCTCGACGATGTCGGGATGGCAACCGAGGGCCCGCGCCAGGTCGCGACCGACCTGCGCGACCTCGAGCGAGTGGGTCAGCCGGTTGCGGACGAAGTCGTCGGTCTGGGGTCCGACCACCTGGGTCTTCGCCGCCAGCCGCCGGGAGGCGGCCGCGTGCACCACCCGGGCGCGGTCGCGCTCGAAGGATCGGCGCACGGGCGCCGAGACCCGCTTCGGCGGCTCGGCCACCAGACGCTCGCGCGCGGCGGCGTCGTACAGGTCCTCGACGTCCATATCGGCGCGAGCCTAGTCATCCACCTCCCTTCGGGTCTTCTGCCGGGTCCGCCCGCGGGTTACGGTCCCAGTCTCACTGCTCACGAGAGGACGCTCATGTCTCGCACCTCCGGTCTCACCCGGCGTCTCGGCGTCGCGGTGTCCGCGCTCGGCCTGGTCGCCTTGGCCTCCGCCCCCGTCACGGCCCTGACTCCCGCCAAGGACTCCGTCGACTGCATCGACTACGGCGACGTGGCCACGGCACCCAAGGGGTCGATCCCCCGCGACGACCTCCACATCGTCAAGAAGGACGTCCTGGCGAAGGGCGCCAAGGGCACCGGCCGCGGCGTGTCCGCCGCCGCGTTCGCCCCAGCGGTGATCCCCGTGCGCTTCCACGTCATCCAGAAGGACAACGGCAACGGCGGGGGCAACCTGTCCGACGCCCGGATCGCCCAGCAGATCAAGGTGCTCAACGACGCGTACGCCGGCTCGGGCTTCTCCTTCGTCCTGGAGCAGACGACCCACACGACGCAGCCGGAGTGGTTCAACCTGATCGGCGCCAACGGCGGCGACCCGCGGTACTTCCGGGGCAGCGGCAAGGAGATCAAGATGAAGCAGGCGCTGTACGGCGACAGCGACTCCGAGACGTTGAACATCTACTCCGCCTCGCTCGGCCAGAGCCTGCTCGGTTGGGCGTACTTCCCGTCGAACTTCGACAGCGAGTTCACCGGCGGCAACCCGCTGCCGACGTACTTCGACGGAGTGGTCGTCGACTTCCGCAGTCTCCCGACCGTCCCGAACGACACCGGCGACAGCCGCGCGTACGAGGTCTACGGGGCCGGCGACACGGCCACGCACGAGGTCGGCCACTGGCTCGGGCTCTACCACACCTTCCAGGGCGGTTGCGGGCCCGACGGCGACTTCGTCGCCGACACGGCCCCGGAGGCGTCCCCCGCCTTCGCGTGCCCGATCGGGCGCGACACCTGCGCGGGTGGAGGCGTCGACCCGATCCACAACTTCATGGACTACACCTACGACGAGTGCATGTACGAGTTCACCGCGGGCCAGCGGACCCGGATGCAGGACATCTGGACGCAGTTCCGCGACCTGCCCTGAGGCCGGTCACCGGCCCCGCACGCCGGTCACGTCAGCCGACGGCTGACGTGACCGGACGAGCGGGGCGAACCACTCCGGCGACCGGCGGCACAGGTCGGGGACTCCGGTCGTGGTGAGGGAACCGTCTGCCAGCGCGCCCGCCCAGTCCTGGCGGCCGCGCGCCACGGCCAGCAGGGTCGCGAGCGCACACCGCACGTACACGTAGCGGCCGACGTCGAGGAGGGGATCCGTCAGGCAGCCGTAGGGCGCCGCACCCTCCTGCACGACCAGCCAGTAGCGCCGCCCGTGCTCGAGCGGCCAGAACTCCAGCACCACGGGCTCGGCGGGCAGGTGGCCCGCGCAGACCCTCTGGCCCAGCCAGGCGAGGACCACGTCGGGATCGCGCTCGACCATGGCCGGGTCGTCCGGGATCCACGTCTCGGCCCAGCCACGCAGCGCGGCCAGCACCGGCATCAGCCCGGTGCCGACGGTGGTCAGCCGATAGCCCGAGGAGTCGTCGTGCGCGACCAGGCCCAGCGTCTGCAGCCGCCGGAGCCGCTCGGTGAGCACCGAACGGGAGATCCGGCCCGGCAGTGCCCGGGTGAGCTCGTTGAAACCCACGGGGCCGAACACCCCGAGCTGACGCACGATGAGCAGGCTCCATCTGTCGCCGAGGTGCTCGATGGCCTTGGTGAAGGAGCAGTAGCCGGGCAGCTCTGGGGAGGCCACCGCCCCAGTCTCCCACCCGGGGTTCGAAAGCAGAACTAGTCGACCGCCCGCTGCCGGACGGATCCTGGGGCATGGCGAAGGTCCGTGGCGCCGCGATGCCGGCGGGTCACCCCGCCGCGATGGCGGAGGTGTACCGCCGGATGCTGCACGCCGCCGGCGCGCAGGGCCGGCTCGCCGCCCGACCGTCGGGGCGCCTGGTTCACGTGGTGACGGCCGGGGACGGCAGCGGCCCGTCGGTCGTGCACCTGCACGGCACCGGCACGTCGTCGCTCTCCCACCTCATGCTCACCGGCCGGACGCCCGGCCTCCGTTCCTACCTCGTCGACCGCCCCGGCTGCGGCCTCAGCGATCCGGACTCGTTCCGGACGGGACACTTCCGCGAGTACGCCGTCGACTTCGTCGCCGACGTGCTCGACGCGCTGGGCCTCGAGACGACGGTCCTCGTGGGGGCCTCCGGTGGCGGCACCTGGGCGACCTGGTTCGCCCTGGACCACCCCGAACGGGTGCGCGGGCTCGTCATGCTCGGATCCGTGCCGACCCTGCCCGGCGGTCGCGCGCCGCTCCCCCTGCGCCTGGTGGTGACCCCGGGGGTCGGTGACCTGGTGCGGAGGGTGCGGCCCGGACGTCGGATGCTCGTCCGGATGATGGCCTCGATGGGCGAGGCGGAGACCATCGTGCGGCACCCCGACCTGCTCGAGTCCCTCGTCATCGGCGCGCGCGACCCGGTCGCGGCCCGGGCCAACCAGGCCGAGTACCGGGCGTTGCTCTCGTGGCGCGGCTTCAGGGCCGAGGCCCGGCTCGGCCACGAGGACCTCCACCGGCTGGGCGTGCCGACCCTGATGATCTGGGGGGATCGCGATCCCGTCGTACCCCTCGCGCAGGCGCGCGTCGTGGCGTCCGAGATCCCCGACGCCCGGCTCGAGACGCTGCCCGGCGGGCACGTGCCCCAGTTGGGCCACCCGGACCGGGTGGCCGAGCTCCTGGAGGAGTTCGCCGGGTCGACCTGACCGGCGAGACCGGAGGGTCGGGTCAGTACGTCGAGACGTGCACGTGGTCGTAGTGGTTGGCGGTGGTCGAGCCGCGGTCGGACATCGGCCGCCAGCCCTCGCCGCCGCGCTCCACCGACCAGATGTGCTGGCTGTAGATCACGTAGCTGACCCCGAGCTCGACGTAGTGCGCACGCACGAAGTCGGCGACCTGCCAGCCCAGCGAGCCGCTGACCATGATGTCCACGGCGCGCCCGAGCGGGTGGTCACCGCCACCGCCGCGGAGCGTGCCGTAGGTCGAGATCGACGGGAACGCCGCGCAGACGGCGTTGTGCACGGCGGCGATGTTGGAGCTGACGCCGCTGGAGACGACGGTGCCGTTGCTGCACACGCCGCCGATGCCGGGCGTGGGCTCCTCGCCGGAGAGGTAGTCGTCGGTGACCCACAGGGCGCGGCCCTCGAGCACGATCTCGGCCCGGCCGAGGTTCTTGCGACCGGTGACCAGGACGTGCACGCCGGGCTTGATCTCGCCGTGCTTGTCGGCCTTCTTCGACGGGTTGCTCCACAGGTTGAGCGGCGCGGTCGTCCAGAGCTTCCTGTCGGCGTTCTTGATCGCCTTCGCGGTCGCCTCCTTGACCTCGCGACGCTCGTACGCGTCCTGCGCGGACAAGATGTACTCCGCGCCGCGCAGGACCGAGCTCTCGGCGGTGTCGCCCCGACCTCCGGAGCGCGAGACGTCGCCGCGCTCGAGGTCGGCGAGGGAGAGCGAGGCGCTGACCGGTGGCCGGGCAGCGAGGACGGCGTCACCGGTCTGTGGGTCGGCGGCGACGACACCCAGCGCGACGGCCGGGGCGGTCAGGAGGAGGGCGATCGGGAGAGCCACGACGGTGGCTCGGGGCATGCGGCGGGCATTGGTTTCCCGCTTGTGGCGATGGTGTGCCACAGCGCTGATCCTTTGCTGTTGCTGACAGGGGACGGTCCGTCTCGCTTTGGTAACGAAACGGACACGAAGCACGAGTCAAGCACACTAGTTGAAGACTGTCCGAATCCGGGGTGAACGATTCGCGCGTGTTCCCGGTCACCTCTCGGGGTGATCGCCGGCGCCGTCGGGGTCAGCCGCCGGTGGTCTCGGAGGTGTCCTCCTGGACGTGCCGGCCGCGCCCGTCGGCGTCGTCGAGCCAGCCCTCGGGCAGCACCACGCGGGCCCGCGGCGAGCCCTGGCGACCCCTCGGCGAGCCCAGCTCGGCGACCGGGAACGGCTCGTCCGGGTCCAGCTCGGCGAGCAGCGCGTCGAGCGCCGCCAGCGAGTCGACGAGGGCCAGCGAGTGCCGCAGCGTGCCGCCGGCGCGGAAGCCCTTGAGGTACCACGACACGTGCTTGCGGAACTCCTTGCAGCCGCGCTCCTCCCCCATGTGCTCGCACAGCAGCTCGGCGTGCCGGCGCATCATCGTGCGCACCTCGCCGAGGCTCGGCAGGGTCCGGACGTCGGTCCCGCCGAAGGCCGCCGCCAGGTCGCGGAACAGCCACGGCCGGCCCAGGCAGCCCCGACCCACGACGACCCCCGCGGCGCCGGTCTGCTCGACCATCCGCACCGCGTCGCCGGCCTCCCAGATGTCGCCGTTGCCCAGCACCGGGATGTCGACGTGGTCGACCAGGGCGGCGATCGCGTCCCAGTCGGCGACCCCGGAGTAGGACTGCGCCACGGTCCGCCCGTGCAGGGCGATGGCGGCGACGCCGGTCTCCTGCGCGATCCGGCCGGCGTCGAGGTAGGTGAGGTGGTCGTCGTCGAGACCCTTGCGGGTCTTCATCGTGACCGGCACGTCGTACGGCGCCGCGGCGGCGACCGCCGACGTCAGGATCTCGCCCAGGAGCCCGCGCTTCCACGGGAGCGCCCCGCCGCCACCCTTGCGGGTCACCTTGGGGACCGGGCAGCCGAAGTTCAGGTCGACGTGCGCCACGCCGTGCTCCGCGCACAGGATCTCGACGGCCTTGCCGACGTACACCGGGTCGGTGCCGTACAGCTGGACCGAGCGGACCTTCTCCTGCTCGTCGAAGACCAGCATCTGGAGGGTGGTCGCGTCGCGCTCGACCAGACCGCGGGAGGTGATCATCTCGCAGACGTACAGTCCCGCCCCCTGCTCGGCGCACAGGCGCCGGTAGGCCGCGTTGGTGATGCCCGCCATCGGCGCCAGCACCACCGGGGTGTCCACGCGCAACGACCCGAGCGCGAGCTCGCGCGGCAGCGTGGAGGTGGGCATGCCGCTCATTCTCCCCGGCCGGCTGTGGGTGTCCCAATCCGCCGATCCTCGGACTCCGCCCGCCGGGATAGTCCGTCACGGAACGGTCCGGATCGAGGGTCGCGAGCGACCAATGCGTGACGGACTATCCCGGTGGTTGCGGGGCTCGTCTCGGGGTCTCGATCGGGCCGGTCCAGGTGATCGGGTCGTACTCCTGGGTGGGGCGGAAGCTGACCGCCTCGAGGCGGCCGCGGTCGGGGACGAGGTAGACCAGGCAGGCGTCGACCTTGGCGCCGGTCTTGAAGGGCTTGGGCAGCGGGGCGCTCGGGCACGGCTTGAAGGTCGCGGCGAACGGCGTGGCCTGGATCAGCCGGTCCTGGCCGTCCACGGCGTACAGCGGGATCGAGACCCCGGCCAGGTCGGTGTCGCCGACGTTCTTCACCGTCGTGCGCACGTAGTACGGGGTGGCGCGCTTCTGGGCCGGTTCGAGGCGGAAGGCCGAGAGCGCGCGGAGCGAGGCCCTCTCGAGGCGGGTGACCTTGATGGCGAGCGCGCCGACGACCTTCTTGCGCGGCTCCCACGCGACGGTCGCGGTGTCGCCGACCTCGAGCTCGGAGCCCTGCGCGGTCAGCTCGACGCCGTCGGGCACCGGGAGGTACGGCGCCTCGGTGGCGGCGTCCTGCGACGGGACGGCCGACGAGTCGTCGCCGGACGACGGGCCCGCCGCCGGGTCCTCGTCGGAACCGGAGCACCCGGTGAGCGCCCACACCAGCACCACGGCGCCCACGAGACCCCTCATGCGGTCATTGTGCCGTCAGCCGAGGCGCTCGGAGACGTACGCCGTCACCGCGTCGAGCGACACCCGCTCCTGCGCCATCGAGTCGCGCTCGCGGACGGTGACCGCGTGGTCCTCGAGGGTCTCGAAGTCCACGGTGACGCAGAACGGCGTCCCGATCTCGTCCTGGCGGCGGTAGCGGCGGCCGATCGCCCCGGAGTCGTCGAAGTCGACGTTCCAGCGGCGGCGCAGCTCCGCGGCGAGGTCCTTCGCCTTGGGCGAGAGGTCGGCGTTGCGGGACAGCGGCAGCACCGCGACCTTGACGGGCGCGAGCCGCGGGTCGAGCCGCAGCACGGTCCGCTTGTCGACCCCGCCCTTGGTGTTGGGCGCCTCGTCCTCCTGGTAGGCCTCCACCAGGAAGGTCATCAGGCTCCGCGAGAGCCCGGCCGCCGGCTCGATGACGTAGGGCAGGTAGCGCTCGTCGGCGGCCTGGTCGTAGTAGCTCAGGTCGACGCCGGAGTGCTCGGAGTGCGTCCTGAGGTCGAAGTCGGTGCGGTTGGCGATGCCCTCGAGCTCGCCCCACTCGGAGCCGGCGAAGCCGAAGCGGTACTCGATGTCGACGGTGCGCTTGGAGTAGTGGGAGAGCTTGTCCGTGGGGTGCTCGAAGTGACGCAGGTTGTCGCGGCTGATGCCGAGGTCGGCGTACCAGTTCGTGCGCTCGTCGATCCAGTGCTGGTGCCACTCCTCGTCCTCGCCCGGCTTGACGAAGAACTCCATCTCCATCTGCTCGAACTCGCGGGTCCGGAAGATGAAGTTGCCGGGCGTGATCTCGTTGCGGAACGACTTGCCGGTCTGGGCGATGCCGAAGGGCGGCTTCATCCGCTGGCTGGTCACCACGTTGGCGAAGTTGAGGAAGATGCCCTGCGCGGTCTCCGGGCGCAGGTAGTGGAGGCCGGACTCGTCCTCGACCACGCCGAGGTAGGTCTTGAGCAGGCCGTTGAACTGGCGCGGCTCGGTCCACGCGCCGCGGGTGCCGCAGTTGGGGCAGGCCAGGGTCGCCAGGTCGACCGAGTCGGGGTCGACGTCCTCGCCGCCCTTCTTCGCCAGCTTCTCGGCCGCCTCCTCCTGGAGGTGGTCGGACCGGAACCGCTTGTGGCACGACTGGCACTCCGTCAGCGGGTCGCTGAAGGTGGCCACGTGGCCCGACGCCTCCCAGGTCTGGCGCGGCAGGATCACGCTGGAGTCGAGACCGACCACGTCGTCGCGCGACTGCACCATCGCGCGCCACCACTCGCGCTTGATGTTCTCCTTGAGCTCGACGCCGAGCGGGCCGTAGTCCCAGGCCGAGCGGGTGCCGCCGTAGATCTCGCCGCAGGGGTAGACGAAACCCCGGCGCTTGGCCAGGGAGACGACGCTGTCGACGGTGGACGGGGGCGGCTTGGCCACGGGGCAGACTCCTGGAACGCGGGCGGCCGGCTGGCTGCCGGACGGAACGGCAAGCCTAACGACGGCGTCGAACCGTTTCCGCAGCGGTGGTGGCGTCCCGAGGCTCGGCGCGGTTGAGCTCGGCGCCGGGGGTGACGATCTCGTAGGCGCTCGGCTCGTCGAGGGCCCGACCGAGGACCGGCACCGCGGTCAGCTTGGCGTCGTACGTCGAGAGCGCGCGGCGGTAGGCGCCGACGTGCTCCCAGCGGGTCGCGAGCACCCACAGGTCCGGGTCGTCGACGTTGCGGCCGAGGTGACCCTCGACGTACCCCCGCTGGGCCGCGAGCACCTCGTGGGCCGCCGTGAGGTCGGCGCGGAGCTGCGCGGCCTCCGGGGTGCCGTCGGGGACGCGGAAGCGGTTGACGACGAGCACGTCACGACCCTAGCGGCGTCCCTTGTTTGACAATGATTCTCAACTGCTGTGAGAATCGTTCTCATGAAGCGGTTGCCGGCACTCCTGGTCGTGGCGTGCACGGCGCTGACCGGCTGCTCCGCGATGACCGGCGGCGGGCCCGACTCCGACGCCGAGGTGACGGTCGTCGCGTCGTTCTACCCGCTCGCCTGGGTCGCCGAGCAGGTCGCCGGGGACGGGTACGACGTCCGCAACCTCACCAGCGCCGGCGGCGAGCCCCACGACCTCGAGCTCGGCATCCGGCAGACCGCCGAGGTGGAGGACGCCGACCTGGTCGTCTACGAGAGCGGCTTCCAGCCCGCCGTCGACACGGCGGTCGACAACCTGGCCGAGGGCGACGTGCTCGACACCCGGTCCGTGGTCCCGGTCCCCGACACCAACCCGCACTTCTGGCTCGACCCGCTGCTGATGGCGGACGTCGCCGACGCGGTCGCCGCCCGGCTGACCGAGATCGCCCCCGAGGACGCGGCCGGCTTCGAGGAGCGGGCCGCCGCGCTCCGTGAGGCGCTCACCCAGCTCGACACGTCCTTCGAGCGAGGCCTCGCCGACTGCGCCCGCACCGACGTGATCGTGAGCCACGACGCCTACGGCTACCTCGAGCGCTACGGTCCGCGCTTCACCGCGATCACCACCAACCCCGACACCGAGCCCACCCCCCGCGACCTCGCCCGCCTGGCGGACCTGGTGGACCGCACGGACGTGACCACGGTCTTCTACGAGCCGCTCGAAGGACCGGACGCGGCGGAGTCGGTGGCACGCGACCTGCTCCTCGACACCGCCGTGCTCGACCCGATCGAGGGGCTCACCGACCAGACCGCCGGAGAGAGCTACCTCTCCCTGATGAGTGCCAACCTCGCGGCGCTGCAGACGGCCAACGGATGCTGACCAGAGACGCTCCCGAGGTCGTCGCGGTCCGCGACGTCGCGGTCGCCCTCGGCGGTCGCCCGGTCCTGCGCGGCATCGATCTCGCCGTGCACGAGGGCGAGTTCGTGGCGCTCATGGGCGCCAACGGCTCCGGGAAGTCGACGCTGGTGCGCGCGATGACCGGGCTGCGACCCCTCGTGTCCGGCTCGGTCGCGCTGTTCGGCACCGACCTGGCGGCGTACCGCGACTGGAAGCGGATCGGCTTCGTGCCGCAGCGCGCCAGCGCCGCGTCGGGGGTCCCCGCGTCGGTCTACGAGGTGGTCGCGTCCGGTCGGCTGACGCGCCGCCGCCCGCTGCGGCCGCTCGGCCGGGCGGACAAGGCCGCGATCCGGGCGGCGCTCGACGTCGTCGGGCTCGGCGACCGCCTGCGCGACGGGGTCACCGCGCTGTCGGGCGGTCAGCAGCAGCGGGTGCTGATCGCCCGCGCGCTGGCCGGGGAGCCCGACCTGCTGTTCCTCGACGAGCCCACCGCCGGGGTCGACCTGCCCAACCAGGAGGCGCTCGCGGACGCGCTGCGGGTGCTCAAGGAGCGCGGCGCGACGGTGGTCCTCGTCGCGCACGAGCTCGGCGCGCTGGCCCCTCTGGTGGGCCGGGCGGTGGTGATGCGGGACGGCCGGATCGCCTACGACGGCGCGCCCCTGGCCGACGACACCGTGCACCACCCGCTGTTCCTCGAGTCGCACAGCCACCACCACGCGGAGCCCGCGCACCGCGACCGCGCGCCGCAGGTCTCCGGGCCGCTGGACGGGAGTGCGCCGTGAACATCCTGACCTACGACTTCATGATCCGGGCGCTGGTGGCCGCGGTCTTCACGGGCCTCGCCGCCCCGGCCGTCGGCACCTACCTGGTGCAGCGCCGGCTGGCCCTGATGGGTGACGGGATCGGCCACGTGGCCGTCACCGGCGTCGCGCTCGGCCTCATCACCGGAGCCTCCCCCACGTGGACGGCGGTCGCGGTGGCGATCCTCGGCGCGGTCCTCATCGAGGTGATCCGCAACCAGGGCCGGGCCAACGGCGACGTCGCGCTCGCGCTGCTGTTCTACGGCGGGATCGCCGGTGGCGTCTTCATCATCGGCCTGGCCGGGCAGAGCGCCGCCCAGCTGCAGGCGTACCTCTTCGGCTCGATCACCACGACCTCCGTCAGCGACGTCTGGGTGACGATCCTCCTGGCGCTCGTCGTGGTCACCCTGTGCGTGGGCCTGCTCCCCCAGCTGTTCGCGGTCGCCCAGGACGAGGAGTTCGCCGCGGTGGCCGGGCTGCGAGTGCGCTCCTACAACCTGCTGATCGCGGTGCTCGCGGCGGTCACGGTGACCGTCGCGATGCGCACGGTCGGGCTGCTGCTGGTCTCGGCGTTGATGGTGGTCCCGGTGGCGACCGCGCAGCAGGTCACCCGGTCGTTCCGGTCCACGCTCGGCCTGGCGATGCTGCTGGGCGTGGTCGCGTCGATCGGCGGGCTGGTGGTCTCGGCCCTGGCGTCGTACCGCTACTCCGTCGCGCCCGGCCCCACCATCGTGCTGCTCGCCCTGGCGGGCTTCGCGCTCACCTGGCCGATCGGTGCCGCCGTACGACGCCGGCAGCGGCTGGCCGAGCCGTTCGTGCCCGAGCCACCCCTCGGGCACGAGGTCACCGACACCCATCCGCACGTGCACGGCCCCGACTGCGGGCACGTGGCGGTCACCCACGGCGACCACGTCGACTACGTGCACGGCGGGCACCGGCACGCTCCCCACGGAGAGCACTATGACGAGCACTGAGCCCGAGGGCCGGCCGCCGCTGCGCCCGACCCGGCAGCGGAGGGCGGTGCTGGACGCCCTGGAGTCCTTCGACGACTTCCGGTCCGCCCAGGAGATCCACGAGCTCCTCGGCGAGCGCGGCGACGGCGTCGGGCTGGCCACCGTCTACCGCACCCTGCAGCTGCTGGCCGACCACGGCGAGGTCGACGCCATGCGGACCGAGGACGGCGAGGCGATCTACCGCCGCTGCTCGGACACGCACCACCACCACCTGGTCTGCCGCGTGTGCGGGGCGACCGTCGAGGTCGAGGGCCCGGCGGTGGAGCGCTGGACGTCGTCGATCGCGTCGGAGCACGGGTTCTCCGACATCTCCCACAAGCTGGAGATCTTCGGGACCTGCCCGCGCTGCTCCTGATCCTCGCGGGTCAGGCGTTGGGCACGGCGCCGCCGTACCGCCGGTCGCGGCGGGCGTAGGTGTCGACCGCGGCCCAGAGGTGGGTGCGGTCGACGTCGGGCCACAGGACGTCGGTGAAGACGAGCTCGGAGTAGGCCGCCTGCCAGAGCATGAAGTTGGAGAGCCGCTGCTCCCCCGACGTGCGCCAGACGAGGTCGGCGTCGGACTGCTCGGGGACGTAGAGGTGCTGGGCGAAGGTCTTGTCGGTGATCTTCTCGGGATCCAGCCGGCCCGCCTTCACCGCGCGCGCGATGGAGCGGGCCGCGTCGGCGAGCTCGGCGCGGCCGCCGTAGTTGACGCACATGGTGAGGGTGAGGACGTCGTTGTCCTTGGTCAGCTCCTCGGCGATCTTGAGCTCGTTGATCACGCTCTTCCAGAGCCGCGGCGCCCGGCCGGCCCAGCGGACCTTGACGCCGAGCTCGTGCATCTCGTCGCGGCGGCGGCGGATCACGTCGCGGTTGAAGCCCATCAGGAAGCGGACCTCGTCGGGGCTGCGGCTCCAGTTCTCGGTGGAGAACGCGTAGGCCGAGATCGCCTTCACCCCGATCTCGATCGCCCCCTCGACGACGTCGAAGAGGCTGCTCTCGCCCTGCTCGTGGCCGGCGGTCCGCGGCAGTCCTCGTTGCTTGGCCCACCGGCCGTTGCCGTCCATCACGATCGCGACGTGCCGGGGGACCAGCGCCTTGGGGATGGCCGGTGGCTGCGCGCCCGAGGGGTGCGGGGTCGGCCGGCGGACCTGTCGCTTCACGCTCGGCAGCCTACGGCGGACGCGGCGAGCGTGCTGCCACCGAACCGGCCGGCCAAACCGTGGCCAGCTCACCGCTCACGAGAGGAGCGCCGGCGCAGCGGTGAGTCAGCCACCGAACCGGCCGGCCAAACCGTGGCCAGCTCACCGCTCACCGGGCAGCGACCCGAGCGGCTCAGCGCTCGACGTACGCCAACGACCGCAGGCCGCGCTCGAGGTGCCAGGCGAGGTACGCCGCGACGAGGCCGCTGGCCTCCTTGCGCTGGCGCGGCTCGGACGCGTCGACGACCGGCCAGTCGCCCGCGAGCAGCGCGCCGAGGAGCACCAGCGTGGCGGCCGACGGGGTCGCGGAGCCGGGGAGCTTGCACGACGCGCACATCACGCCGCCGGCCGACGGGTTGAACCACCGGTGCGGGCCCTCGTCCCCGCAGCGGACGCAGTGGTCGAACGACGGCGCGTACCCCGCCACCGCCAGCGACCGCAGCAGGTAGGAGTCGAGCACCTGGCCCGGCCCGTGCTCGCGCGCGGTCATCGCCCGCAGCCCGCCGACGAGCAGCAGGAACTGCTGGAGCATCGGCTCCTTGTCCTCGGTGGCCAGCCGGTCGGCGGTCTCGAGCATCGCCGTCCCCGCCGTGTAGCGCTCGTAGTCGTCGCCGAGCCACGAGGAGAACGGCGTCCGGGTCTCGGCCTGGGTGATCACGTCGAGCGTGCGGCCCTCGGCGATCATCAGGTCGACGTGGGTGAAGGGCTCCAGCCGCGAGCCCCAGCGCGAGGAGGTCTTGCGCACCCCGCGCGCCACCGCACGGACGCGGCCGTGCTGGCGCGTCAGCAGGGTGATGATGCGGTCGGCCTCACCCAGCTTGTGGGTGCGCAGCACGATCGCCTCGTCGCGGTAGAGAGGCACCGCACCATTCTGCCGCGCTCAGCCAGAGGTACGGCGCTGCCGCGCCCGCCGGGCCGGCTTCCAGGCGTTCAGGGCGAACTCGGCGGCCAGCGCGTCCAGCCGCTCGGGAGCGATCCGCCACTCGAGGATGCTCTTGGCCTTCACGAAGGTGGCGTTCGGCAGCTCCGCCGCGAGCATCGCGGCGTCGGCCGCCGGGTGGATCGGGTCCGCGGGGTGGCCGACCACCAGGGCCGGCACGTCGATGGCCCGTCGCTGGCGGGACGACGGGGCGATCCGGCCGAAGAACAGCCCGTGCACCACCGCGCCCATCGCGGCCGGCTGCTGGTCGAGGGTGTCCAGCGCGATGCCGACCCAGAACGGCACCAGACCGCGCGGGATCGGGCGGGTCACCCAGCGCACGAGGTCGATGGTGATCGGTGCGAAGCGGGCGGCGAACATCAGCGGCGAGAAGGCGATGATCCCGGCCTCCACCGCGTTGTCGAGGACCGGCATCTCCACCAGCAGCCCCCGGACCCGGCCAGGAGCCAGCACGGCGACCTCGAGCGAGACGTTGGCGCCCAGCGACGTCCCGCCGATGACCGCCTGGTCGGCGCCCAGGTGGTCCAGCAGCAGCACGACCTGCTCGGCGAAGGCCTGCATCGAGTAGACCAGCGGGTCGGCGGGCCGGTCCGAGCGACCGTGACCGAGCAGGTCGAGGGTCACCACGTGCAGGCCCTGCTTGGCGAGCGCCCGGGCGAGGGGCTGCTGCATCCGGCGCGGCATCAGCTGGCCGTGCATCAGCACGACCCACTGGTCGCCGCCGCCGTACTCGGTGTACTCCAGGCGGTCGCGTCCGGACTCGGTCTCGACGAAGAACTGTCCGATCCGTTCGGACACCAGCGGGGACGCGGCCATGCCCTAAATCTACTCGCAAGTAGCCTTCCGCGCTGGCACCCTGGGCCGGTGACCCCACCCAGCGACGTGCTGCTCACCCTGGAGCACTACTACGACACCGTCCCGCGCTCGCTCAGCACCACCGAGGAGTGCGGCCCGTTCACGATCTTCGTGCCGACCGAGGTCACGAAGTGGACGTTCTACGCCCGCCCGCGGCTGGGCCTCACCGAGGAGGTCACCGCCGACGACGTCCGACGGGTTCTCGACCGGCGCGCCGAGCTCGGGCTGCCCCGGAACATCGAGTGGGTCGACGAGGTGACGCCGTCCCTGCGGCCCGCGGTTGCGGCAGCGGTCGGCGAGCACACCCAGCGCTACCCGCTGCTGGTCCGGCGTGCGGACCCGGTCCCGGCCGAGCAGCCGGGCGTGGTCGTGCTGACCCCGGACCACCCCGACCTGGCGGCCGCGATCGGCGCCGTCGGCGCGTCGTTCGGCAGCGCCGACACCTTCGAGCCGGCCACGCTGACCGCCCAACCGCGCCTCATCGAGGAGGGCGAGCTGATCGTCGTGGCGGCCTACGACGCGGACGGCGCGGTCGTCGGGGGCGGCTCCACGTCGCCGCGCGGCACGGTCACCGAGCTGATGGGGATCGGGGTCATCCCGCGGGCCCGCAACACGGGGCTGGGCTCGGCGACGACCCAGGCACTCGTCCGGGCCGCGATGCAGGCCGGCGTCACGACGTTGTTCCTGTCCGCCGGCTCCGACGGCGCCGCCTCGATCTACCGACGCGTCGGTTTCGAGGACGTCGGCACCGCCTGCATCCTCGAGCTCGACGATGCGTGAGGTGCGGCGCGTCGGACCCGACGACTGGGAGGCGTGGCGGGACATCCGGCTGCGCTCGCTCCGGGACTCCCCCGACGCGTTCGGCTCGACGTACGAGCGGGAGGCGCCGTTCACCGAGGGCCTGTGGCGCGAGCGGCTGACGCAGGGCCCGCGGGTCCTGGTCCTGGAGGACGGGGAGCCGGTCGCGCTCGGCGGCGGCTTCCCGGTCGACGCGGGACTGATGGTGTTCGGGATGTGGACCGACCCGGCGCACCGCGGCCGCGGCCACGCGCGCGCCATCCTCGACGTGGTCACGGGGTGGGCCGCCGAGCGGCGGCTGCCCGTCGAGCTGCACGTGGCCCTGGTCAACCCGGGAGCGCGGGCGGCGTACGCGGCCTACGGCTTCGTCGCCACCGGCGAGCTCGAGCCCCTGCGCCCGGGGTCGGAGGTCCAGATCGAGCTGATGCGGCTCCCGTCAGCCGGGTGAGCCGAAGGTCGCGCTGCTCCCGTCGTCCCACACCACCAGCCCGGCCTGGCCGGGGCGGCTGGTCAGCCAGGCCAGCGCCTCGCGGCCCAGGGCGTAAGCCGCGGTGGCGTCGACGTCGGCGGCGGTCAGGTCCGGTCCTACGACCGTGACCGAGGCGATGCCGTCCGGCGTACGCCCGGTGCGGGCGTCGACCAGGTGGGCGCCCCGGTGCGCCAGGCCCGACGTGGCGACCGCGCCGTGGCGGACCGGGACCACGGCCTTCAGCCGGGACGGGTCGTGCGGGTCCTCGACGCCGACCCGCCAGGCGGGACGGTCCGGGGCGTCCACGTGGCAGACCAGGTCGCCACCGGCGGACAGGCAGAAGTCCGTGCCCCTCAGCGTCCGCAGCGGCCGGGCCGCGCGTTCGACCGCCCAGCCCTTCACCACGCCGCTCGGGTCCAGGAGGGGTACGCCGTCCGGACCCGGCCGGCGGACGTCGAACGCGCCACGCGACTGCACCCGGGCGAGCTCGCCGAGGGCGAGCACCTCGGCCACCTCCGGCGGGCAGCCGTCGATCGTGATCTCTCCCCGGGCGAGCCGGGAGACGTGCGAGTCGGCGCGGTAGGTGCTGAACACCCGGTCGACGTCGCGCAGCGTCGCGACCGCCTCCTCCCAGGCGCCGAGGCCCGCGGCGTCGTCGGCGTGCGCGCCGCGCAGGGCGAGGCTGATCGGCATGCCCATCACGTGCTCGACGAACCGCACAGTCGGCGCCGTCGTCGTGGTGGTCACAGCCCGGCCTGGTCGAGGGCGCTCTGCAGGGACTGCTGGTAGCCGATGCTCGTGAACGTCGCGCCGCTGACCATGTCGACGTTCGCGCTCTGGGCGTCGATGGTCTCCTGGACCAGGATCGGCAGGGCGTAGTTGTTGATCTCCACGTCCCGCGAGTCCGAGTTCGGGTACTCGAGCACGGACACCTCGGTGATGGTGCCGCCGTCGGTGGTGATCGCGACCTGCACGGGGCCGTAGCGGGTGCTCGCCGCGCTGCCCGTCACGGTGGTGGTCCCCGACGAGGTGCCCGTCGATCCCGAGGCCTGCGAGGTGTCGGGCCCAGCCGACGGCGCCGGCGTCGAGGAGATCACCGAGGTGGTCGCGGTCGTCGCGACCCCGGAGGTGGACGTGTGGTAGCCGAACAACAGCACCAGCACGCTGATCGTGGAGAGGATCCACGTGGAGATACGTCTCATCCGGGGTCCCCGGCGCGGTGCGAGCGGAGTGAGCAGCGTGTGGGGGGTGGTCATGTCGTCACCAGCTGAAGTTCTCGAGGTGGAGGTGGTGGTCGGGCAGGCCCGCGGCCGCGCAGGCCCGGCGTACGGCGTCGGTCCAGGCGGTCGGACCGCAGACGTAGACGTCGCGCTCGGCGAGGTCGGGCACCCAGGCGAGCAGGGCGCTGACGTCGTCGACGGGACCCATCCCGTCGCCGAGCCAGGAGTCCTCGCCGCGGCGGCGACCCGGCAGGTGCACGACGTGGAGCCCGCGCTCCGCGGCCAGCACGTTGAGCTCGCGGGTGAAGAGCGGCTCCGTCGTGTAGCGCTGCAGCAGGACCGCTTCCCCGGGCGCGTAGGCCAGCCCCTCGGCCAGGGCGCGCAGCGGCGTGACGCCGACGCCGGCGCCGATCAGGGCGACCTTGCGGCGGGTGCGGACCCGCGGCGTGAGCCGGCCGTAGGGACCCTCGACCAGCACCCGGCCGCCGGGCGCGAGGTGGGCGAGGGACGCGCTGCCGTCGCCGGCGTCCTTGACCGTGATCCGGAGGCTGCGGCCGTCGGGCGCCGCCGACAACGAGTAGGGGTTGGCCCTCGTCCAGCCCTCGCGGCCGAGGAACCGGAAGGCGAAGAACTGGCCGGCCTCGGCGCGGAGCCGGTGCAGCGCGGTGCCCGCGACGTACACCGACACGACGCCGTCGGCCTCGCGGACCACCGAGGTCACCCGCAGCTGGTGCCGGGCGTGCCGCCAGAGCGGGAGCCCCACACGCCACACGAGCACCGAGGCGGCGGCCGCGACCCAGGCGCCCCACCAGAAGAGCGTGCGGCCGGGCGAGCCCACGAACTGCTGGCCGGTCCACAGCTGGTGCGGGAGCGCGAGGCCGACGCCGAGGTAGGCGTAGAGGTGCAGCAGGTGCCACGACTCGTAGCGCAGCCGGCTGCGGGCCGCCTTGATGCTGGTCACCACGACCATCACCAGGGCCAGGGTGCCGGCCGCGGCCAGCAGCATGCCCGGGTAGCTGACCGTCAGGTCCCACAGGGTGCCGGGGGCGTCGATCAGCCGGCCGGCGGCGTAGCCCCACGTGATGAGGGCGATGTGGCCGAGCATCAGGTTGAAGGACGTGAAGCCGACGGTCCGGTGCAGCCCGGCGAGCCGGTCCTGCCCGTAGGCCTTCTCCAGCACGGGCACCCGCGCCATCAGCAGCACCTGGACCAGCAGCAGCACCGACGCGACCAGTCCGAGGATCCGCCCGACGGAGGTCAGGCCGGTCGCCCAACCCGTGAGGTCGGTGATGCCGCCGTCGGCGACCCACCAGAAGGTGACCAGCAGCAGGGAGAGCCACAGCGCGCCGGCCGCCGCCGTGCGCGTCGCCGCGTCGGCGGTGTCCCGCCCCCGGGGCACGACCGGATGGGGCGGGGGCCGGCGCGACGCGGGACCGGCGGCGCCATGGTCACGCGTTCGACCCCGGCTCGAGGCTCTCGCTCTGGCTGTCCTCGTCGTCGTCGTCGAACTCGCTCGTCGTCGTCGAACGGGTCGTCGAGCTGGCCGTCGGCCGGCCCGAAGGGTCCGTGCCCGGAGGCGGCAGCTGGCCGTCCTGGGGACCGCCGAAGCGGCCGTGGTCACCGCGTCGCCGTCGATCCCACGACCCCCGTCGGCTGGTCGCCGTCGGACGTGGTCGCGCCGATGGCGTAGCCACCGATCCCGCCGACGCCGACGAGCGCCAGGGCGACGCCGGCGAGGAGCGCGCGGTTGCGGCCGGTCCGCCGGTCGGGCGTGGCGGGCCGTACGCCGGCGCCGGATCCGGCCGCGGCTCGGCGGCCGCGATCGGCTCGGCCGACGAGACTGGGTCGGCTCGGAGCGGGGTGGGCTCGGTCGGCTCCCAGCGCGAGCCGCTGGGGGTGGGCTGATCGTTCATGGCCCCAAGGTCGCGTGCGACCTGTGCGCCGCCTGTGCGGCCGCTACCAGAGAGGTAGGAGGACCTCAGCCGCGGCCGAGCAGACGAGCGTCACGACACGTTCTCCAGCACCACCGCGAGCGCCTGGCCGACGCCGATGCAGATCGCGGCCACGCCCCAGCGCTCGCCGGAGTCGCGCAGGCGGTGGGCGAGGGTGCCCAGGATCCGTCCCCCGGACGCGCCGAGCGGGTGGCCGATGGCGATCGCGCCGCCCTTCGCGTTGACGATGTCGGCGTCGATGCCCCAGGCGTCGACGCACGCCAGCGACTGGACGGCGAACGCCTCGTTGAGCTCCACGGCGGTCACGTCGCCCCAGCCGATGCCGGCCCTCGCCAGCGCCTTGGCGGCGGCCTCGACCGGGGCGAAGCCGAAGCGCTGCGGCTCGAGCGCGTGCACCCCCCGCCCGGCGATCCGGGCGATCGGGTCGAGGCCGAGGCCGGCGTCGCCGGAGCCGATGAGCAGCGCGCTCGCGCCGTCGTTGAGGGGCGAGGCGTTGCCGGGGGTGATGGTCCCGTCCGGCCGGAACGCCGGCGTCAGGCCGGCCAGCTTCTCCGCCGTGCTGCCGGGGCGGATGCCTTCGTCCCGGGCCAGGTCCACCCCCTCGACGCGCACGACGAGGTCGTCGTAGAAGCCGTCGTCCCACGCGGCGGCGGCCAGGTTGTGGGACCTCGCCGCGAACTCGTCCTGGCGGGCGCGACCGATCCGGAACTCGTCCGCGAGCTGCTCGTTGGCCTCGCCCAGCGAGACCGTCCACTCCTTCGGCATCCGGTCGTTGACCAGCCGCCACCCCAGCGTGGTGGAGACGGCCGTGACGTTGCCGGCCGGGAAGGCGCGCGACGGCTTGGGCAGCACCCAGGGCGCCCTGGTCATCGACTCCACTCCCCCGGCGACGACCAGGTCCGCGTCCCCGGACTCGACGGTGCGCGAGGCGATCATGGCGGCGTCGAGGCTGGAGCCGCAGAGGCGGTTGACCGTCGTGGCGGGCACCGAGACCGGCAGCCCGGCGAGCAGCACGGCCATCCGGCCCACGTTGCGGTTGTCCTCCCCCGCGCCGTTGGCGTTGCCCCACACGACGTCGCCGATCCGGGCCGGGTCGAGGCCGGGAGCCTTGGCGAGCACGGCGCTGAGCGCCGTCGCGGCCAGGTCGTCGGGACGGACCTCGGCCAGGGCGCCGCCGAAGCGGCCGAAGGGGGTGCGCGCCGCGGCGTACAGGAACGCGTCGGTCATGGCTGGTCTCCCGGGAGCGGCTCGTCGAGGACCTGCTGCGCGATCCGGAACGCCGTGTTGGCGTCCGGCACCCCGCAGTAGATCGCGGTCTGGAGCAACAGCTCCTTGATCTCGTCGTCGGTCAGCCCGTTGGTGCGGGCGGCGCGGAGGTGCAGCGCGAGCTCCTCGTGGTGGCCGCGGGCGACCAGCGCGGTGAGCGTGATCAGCGAGCGGCTGCGCCGGTCGAGACCGGGACGGGTCCAGATGGTGCCCCAGGCGTACTGCGTGATCAGCTCCTGGAAGTCCCGGGTGAAGTCGGTGGTGGCGGCCGTGGCGCGGTCGACGTGGGCGTCGCCGAGCACCTCCCGGCGGACCGCGAGCCCGGCGTCCCGCACCTCGCCGACGGTGCGGGTGTCGTCCTGGTCCGGCGGCAGCACCTCGCCGAGCAGGTGCTCGCGCACGAGGCGGGCGACCACCTCGGGCGCCTCGGCGGGCGCCAGGTGGGCGATCCCCTCGAGCTCGACGAGCCGACCGTCCTGGACGTGCTCGGCCAGCTGGCGCAGGGAGTCCGTGGGCGTGGCCACGTCGCTGGAGCCGGCCACCGCCAGCACCGGAGCCGCGATCTCGGGCAGCCGGCTGCGCAGGTCGAAGTCCGCGAGGGCGCCGCAGACCAGCACGTAGCCGCCGTCGTCGGTGGCCCGGAGCTCCTCGAGCAGGGCCGAGCCGCGGTCCGGGTGGCGGTCGAGGAAGCCGGGGCCGAACCAGCGCTCCGCGGAGCCGCTCACCATCACCGGCGTCCCGGAGGCGGAGACCTGGTCCATCCGGCCGGTCCACAGGTCGCGGGTGCCGATCCGCGCGCCGGTGCCCAGCAGGACGGCGGCCCGGACCCGGGTCGGGGCGTCGACGAGCAGCTGCTGCCCGACGCAGCCGCCGACCGAGACGCCGGCGTAGAAGAAGGTGCCGTTCAGCTCGCCGCGCTCGGCGAGCACGTCGTCGACGACCCGCAGCACGCCGGCCGCGAGCTCGGCCATCGTGAACGGCTCGGCGGGCACCGTCCGGTTGTGGCCGTGGCCCGGCAGGTCCCAGGCGAGCACGTCGAAGGCGTCGGTGAGGTGCGTGGCGCAGTCGCCCCACAGCGACCGGGCCGAGGTGCCGAGGGAGGGACCCAGGACGAGGACCGGGAGCTCGGCCCGGTGCTTGGCGCCGCTGAGGCGGGCGGCGGTGACGACGGGGATCATGGGCTCTCCTCGACGAGCGACCGGGCCCGGTCGAGCACGGCGTCCACCAGGGTCGCGGACTCGCCGAGATAGTCCTCCCCCGGGTCCCGTCCCGCGAGCGCGGCCATCGCGCCCTGCTCGGCGAGCACGGCCTCCTCCGCCGCCGCCGCGGTGGCGGCCATCCGGGCCGGGTGCACCTCGAGACCCTCGAGCAGGTCGGTCGTCTGGGCTCCCGCGACCAGCGCCCGGCGCACCAGGTCGCGCAGCGGGGCCCACTCGGCGTGCCAGCCACCGTCGGCGCGCTCGTCGACCTGGGCGGCAGCGGCGACGTGCAGGGTGGCGGCCAGCATCGGGGTGGTCAGCGCGGCGCGGCGCACGAGCACCGACAGCACCGGGTTGGCCTTGTGGGGCATCGTGGACGACTCGCCGCCGACCCCCTCCGACGACCTCGCCGATCTCGGGCCGGGACAGGGTCAGCACGTCGTTGGCGATCCGGCCCCAGGCGTCGGTGCAGCGCACCAGGGCGTCCCCGGCGCGGGTGACGCTGCTGCGCACGGTGTGCCAGGCGGGGCCGTCGGTCAGGCCGAGGTCGTCGGCCACCCGCGCCCGGGCGGCCGCCGGGTCGAGGCCCAGCTCGACGGCGGCGGCCATCGTGCCCGCCGCGCCGCCGATCTGCACCGGGAAGGTCAGCGCGGCCAGGTCGTCGTACGCGTCGAGGACGGCGGTGAGCCAGGTCGCGGCCTTCAGGCCGAAGGTCGTGGGGACGGCGTGCTGGGTCAGGGTGCGGGCCACGGTGTGCGTCCGCCGGTGGGTCCGCGCCAGGTCGGCGAGGATGCCGGCCTGGCGCCGCAGGTCGGCGGCCAGCTCCTC
The DNA here is from genome assembly GCA_963713255.1 of uncultured Actinomycetota bacterium. Taxonomy (GTDB): domain Bacteria; phylum Actinomycetota; class Actinomycetes; order Propionibacteriales; family Nocardioidaceae; genus Nocardioides. The sequence continues at coordinate 209,370 of CAVQLC010000014.1, read as the reverse complement.
GACCGCCCCGCCCAGGCACCACATCAGCGCGGTGTCGAGGACGTCCTGGCTGGTCAGGCCGCGGTGCAGCCACCGCTGGGTCTCCGGGGGGAGGTCCGGGTCCTCGCGGAGGAGCTCGAGGAGCGCCGGCACCGGGTTGCCGGCGAGCTCGGCCTGGTCCTCGATCCACTCGACGTGCTCGTGCCGGACCTGCAGGGGGCCGCGCACGGCCTCGGGGGCGACCCCGCCGGCCACCAGGACCCCGAGCCAGGACTCCTCCACGGCCAGCATCGCGGCGAGCAGCTGCCCGCCCGTGAAGTGGTCGCCGGCGCGGTCGTCGCCGGGCCAGAAGAGGTCCGTCATGGGATCAGTCTCGGGGATGGACGAGGAAGACGGTCTCGTCGTCGCCCTGCAGCCGGATGTCGAAGACGAACCCACCCGCGTCCGGCGCCGCGAGCAGGGTGCTCCGCCGGTCACCGAGCGACGCGAGGAAGGCGTCGTCCGCCGCGTCCGGCAGGTAGGCCCGGGTGAGCAGGCGGTCCAGCAGTCCGCGCGCGAAGACGGTGAGGGCGAAGAACGGCGCCGCGGGCGCGAGGGTGGTGAACGCGTACCGGCCGGACGCGTCCGTGCCGCAGCGTCCCCACCCGGTGAACGTGGCGGCGTCGCGGCGCAGCGACCCGGGCTGCTGCACGACCCGGCCGTCGGGGCCGGCCTGCCAGAGCTCGACCAGCGCGTCCGGCACCGGCTCGCCGGCGCCGTCGAGGACCCGGCCGTGCAGCGTGATCGCGTCGGGGTGGTCGGCCGGGACGAGCGCCGAGTCGCCGTCGTACTCCAGGCCGAAGGCGAAGAACGGGCCGACCGTCTGGCCGGGGGTCGCGGGCAGGCTCACGGCCGGTCCTCCTCGCGCGGCGTCCGGTGGCTGCCGGTCAGCACGATGTCCCAGCGGTAGCCGGTGCACCACTCGTGCTCGCTCACGTCGTGGTCGTAGGTCGCGACCAGCCGGGCGCGGGCCCGCGGGTCGACGATGGACTGGTAGATCGGGTCCAGGGCGAACAGCGGGTCGCCCGGGAAGTACATCTGGGTGACCATCCGCTGGGTGAAGTCGGTGCCGAACAGCGAGAAGTGGATGTGCGCGGGTCGCCAGGCGTTGCGGTGGTTCTTCCACGGGTACGGGCCGGGCTTGATCGTGGTGAAGGCGTAGGTGCCGTCGGCGTCGGTGAGGCAGCGGCCCATGCCGGTGAAGTGGGGGTCCAGCGCCGCGGGGTGCTGGTCGCGCTGGTGGACGTAGCGACCGCCGGCGTTGGCCTGCCAGATCTCGACGAGCTGGTGCCGGCACCGGGCGGCCGTCGCCGTCGACCACCCGCCCGGTCACCTTCATCCGCTCGCCGACCGGCTCGCCGTCGTGCTGCACGGTCAGGTCGGCCTCGCGGGCGCCGACGTCGCGCTGGCCGAAGACGGGCGCCCAGAGCTCCACGCCCTCGGGATCGGCCTGGTGCGGGCTCTTGGTGGGGTGCCGCAGCAGGCTCGAGCGGTACGGCGGGTAGTCGAGGCGGGGCCGGGTCTCCTCGCGGCCGGACGCGACGTACGCCCGCGTGATCGCGGCCATCTCGTCGCTGACCTCGTGCTGGGAGGCCAGGGCGGCGTCGGAGGACGCGATCGAGGTCACGAGCCGCACGCTACGGCGCCGGGCCGGGAGCGACGTGCCGCCGACTTCCGGTGAGTGGAAGACTGCCCGCCATGGCCGGCCGCTCCTCCGCTCCCGGCGCCGTCGGTCACCAGCCGGGCGCTCGCGCTGGTCGGCGCCTTCGACGAGGAGCACCGCCGGCTCACCCTGACCGAGCTCGCGGACCGCGCCGGGCTGCCGCTGCCGACCGCCCACCGGCTGGTGGCCGAGCTGGTGACGTGGGGAGCGCTCGCGCGGCAGTCGTCCGGGGACTACGTCGTCGGCCGGCGGCTGTGGGACATCGGGCTGCTCGCCCCCGTGCAGGCCGGGCTCGTCGAGCAGGCGTCGCCGTTCCTCCACGACCTGTACGGCGCGACGCTCGCCACCGTGCACCTGGCGGTGCGCGACGGCACCGAGGTCCTCTACCTCGACCGGCTCCGCGGCAGCACCTCGGTGCCGATCGTGAGCACCGTCGGCTCCCGGCTGCCGATGCACGCGACCGGGGTGGGCAAGGTGCTGCTCGCGCACGCGCCGGCGCCGGTCCAGCAGCAGGTGCTGGCCGACCTGCCGCGGATCACGCCGTACACCGTCACCCAGCCCGGGCGGCTGCGCCGCCAGCTCGCGCAGGCGCTGCGCGACGACTACGCGACGACCGTCGAGGAGATGAGCCTGGGCGCCTGCTCGGTGGCGGTCCCGATCCGGCGTCGCGACGACGTCGTGGCGGCGCTGGGCATCGTGGTGCCGTCCCTCGCGCGGGACCAGCGCCGGCTGGTGGCCGCCCTCCAGGTGGCCGCGCGCGGCATCGGGCGGACGCTCACCCTTCCACCCAGCGGAAACCCGTGATGGCGGGCCCGTCGCGCGGACCGGTTGGGTAGCACCATGGACGACGTGCGCACCCAGGTCGCGATCATCGGCGCCGGGCCCGCCGGTCTCCTGCTCTCCCACCTGCTCGCCGCCGACGGGGTGGCGTCGGTGGTGGTCGAGTCGCGCTCGGAGGAGTACGTCGCGTCCCGGATCCGGGCCGGCATCCTCGAGCAGTCGACCGTCGACCTGCTCCGCGCCTGCGGCCTCGGCGAGCGGCTGGAGCGCGAGGGCGACCCGCACCGCGGCATCTACCTGCAGTGGCCCGGCGAGCGCCACCACCTCGACTTCGTCGACCTGACCGGACGCTCGGTGTGGGTCTACGGGCAGACCGAGGTGCAGAAGGACCTGGTCGCGGCCCGGCACGCGGCCGGACAGGAGATCCACTACGAGGTGTCCGGCACCGCGCTGCACGACCTCGACGACCGACTCCCCCTCCGTCACGTTCACCGACGCGGCGGGCGCCGACCGGCGGCTGGTCGCCGACGTGGTGGTGGGCTGCGACGGGTCGTTCGGCCCGTCGCGGGACGCCGTCCCCGAGGCGCTGCGCAGCACCTGGGAGAAGGTCTACCCCTACTCGTGGCTGGGCATCCTGGCCGACGTGCGCGCCGTCGACCGACGAGCTGATCTACGCCTGGCACCCCGACGGCTTCGCGCTGCACTCGATGCGCTCGGCGACGGTGTCCCGGCTCTACCTCCAGGTCCCCAACGGGACGGCGGTCGAGGACTGGTCCGACGACCGGATCTGGGACGCGCTGGCCACCCGGCTGGGGCACGGTCAGGACGGCTGGCGGCTCACGCCCGGGCCGGTGACCGAGAAGTCCGTGCTGCCGATGCGCTCCTTCGTGCAGACCCCCATGCGGCACGGCCGCCTCTTCCTGGCCGGCGACGCCGCCCACATCGTGCCCCCCACCGGCGCCAAGGGCCTCAACCTGGCGGTCGCCGACGTCGCGCTGCTCGCCCCGGCCCTGGTCGCGCTGCTGAGCAAGGACGACGCCCGCGCGGCCGAGTCCTACTCCGACGACGCGCTGCGCCGGGTCTGGCGCTGCACCCACTTCTCGTGGTGGATGACCACGATGCTGCACCGCTCGGGCGACCCGTTCGACGAGCAGCTCCAGCTGTCCCAGCTCCGGTGGGTGACCTCCAGCGAGGCCGGCGCCACCGGGCTGGCCGAGAACTACGCCGGGCTGCCCATCGGGTTCTGACCGCCGGCCGCGTCGCCCGCCCACGGGTCCGGACCGAGGCCCTTGGTGCAGCCGCGCAGTGGGTGCCGCTCCTCGCTGAGCCGCCCCTCGTCCCACGGCTCGAACGCGTTCGCGATGTTTGCCAGGCCGGTGGACGCCAACGACGGGATGTTGCGGAGCAGCACGCTCTTGAACGTCGCCCGGTCGATCCAGTCCAGTCCCTCCGCCGTGTAGATCTCGGCCCGGTAGTCATCGGTGTAGAACCGGTCGCCCAGCAGCCGCCAGCTCGCGTTGAGGATGAAGATCTGGAACAACGTCTCGCCGAACCCGAACGCGGTCGGCCGGTGGGACTCGGCGAGCGTCCCGATCAACAGGTCCATGTCATCGATGTTGTCGCGGCCCCGCGCGTCGGTGCCGTAGAGGTCGCGGAGCTCTGCCGCCACCCCGGGGTCGTCGATCAGGTCGTCGAAGGACGCCACCGGCTTGAGCCCGATCTCGCGGCGCAGCTGGTTGAACGTGGGCACCCCGCGCTCCCGGTCGCGGTACAGGTCGACCGACCCGAGGTCCATCACGCCGATGCCCGGCACCGACACGTCCTGCATCGACGCCGGGTAGTTGTTGGTGACCAGGGCGCCGGGCAGCTGCTCGCCGAACGACCGGGCCAGGGACTCGATGCCGTGCTCGCCGATCAGCCGGTGCGACCCGGCGTGCCGGGTCCGGGCCAGCGGCACGTCGGCGGTGGGGGTCCCGTCCAGGCCGACGAGGTGGACGACGTCGGGGAGCAGGGAGTGCAGGCGGTACACGGCGGTGAACTCCTCGCTCAGGCCGTACTTCGCGAACGTGCCCTGCGGGTTGCCGACGATCCCGCCCAGCTCCCGGCTGGTGATCGGGATGTCCTCCAGCACGTGCTTGTGCTTGCCGCCGAAGGCGTTGGTGACCAGGCCGTACCAGTTGCTCATCATCCCGTCGTTGAGCGAGTGGTTCGGCAGGATGGCCGGGGTCCACTCGATGGTGTGGATCTTGGCCATCACCGCCGCGTTGACCAGCCGGGCCGTCTGGAACAGCGTCTCGTCGTCCCAGGTCGGGTGACGCTCCGCCAGCAGGTCGCAGATCGCGTTGTGCTCGCGCGCGAAGACGGTGTGCAGCAGCCCCAGCCCGACCCACCAGTTGCGCGAGAAGCCGGTGAGCTCGGTGCCCGTCTCGGGGTCCACCGGGAGGGTCCCGTCGTCACCGATGGTGAGCCTGCCGCCCTCCATCGAGCGCACCCGGCGCTGGGTCTCCCAGTCGCTCCCGTAGAGCTGGGAGCCGTCCCACCAGTGCGTCACCTCGTTCAGGAAGGTCGGCGGCAGCCCGTCGTCCTCGGGCCGGCGGGTCGGGTCCGGGTCACTCGGGTGGATGGTGAGGTGGTCGATGCCGTAGGCGCGCAGCGGGTCGTCCTCCGCGAGCGGGATCCGGGCCGTGCGGCTCGAGTCGTTGGAGCCGTGGCTCACCCAGTCCGCGTTCTGGAACTGGATCCAGGCGGCCGCCCAGAGGTTGAGGAACGGGATGGTACGGCGCTCGCCGGTGCTGGTCAGCAGTCGACGGCTCAGCTCGCGCACGCTCACCGGGTCGGTCGCCGGGTCCTCCGGCGGCTGGATCCCGGCCAGCCCGCGGTCGTCGCCGACGTTGCGGAAGAAGCGCGTGTAGGCGGCCCCGACCATCGGGTCGTAGCGGCCGTCGGCGTCCTTCAGCAGGTAGTTCCACGACCCGTCGGCGCTGCGCCAGCGCCGCGCCCAGACAGGTGGCTCGGGGTCACCGTCGACGTACCCGGTCTTCACGCCGTCGGGATAGGGACGGACCAGGTTGTTCTCGAACAGGGTCTCGCGCATGTGGGCGAGCTTGAGGATCTGGTACCACTTCCGCAGCGGCCCCGGCAGCCGCTCGCCGACCGAGTACCAGTTCGTCCAGGTCTCACCGCTCGCACCGCGACGGCCGGCCAGCGCGGTCAGCCGATGGAAGACCGCCGACCCGCCGGCGCCGACGACCCGGCCCACCTTGACCCGCGCCGCGTCACCCGGGCCGCGCCGAGCCTGCACGCTGGCGCCCGGCACCGGCAGGTCGGGCGCCGGCACCAGCACGTCGCCGGAGGCGACCTGGGACAACCGGTCCTCGAAGACCCGGGTCTGCTGCTCGCCGCGGTGGACGGCGCTCGCGGCGGCCTCCTCCGCGCGCCGCACCTTGTGGCCGAGCGCCTCGTCGCCGGAGTCGGCCGCGAGGGCCGCCCGGTAGTGGGCCAGCGCCTCGTCGTACCGCTCGGCGAGCAGGTCGGCATCGCCGGCGGCGATGAGGTCGGGCGCGTCGCTGCCGGGGGTCGGGACGGTGGTGGTCATGCTGCTGGGGTCCTCTCGGGGGGTGACGGTGCGGCGGGTCGGCGGGCCCGCCGCTTGAGCGAGAACAAGGCGTAGCGGCCGGCCGCCAGCAGAGCGCCGACAACGAGCACGATCCAGGCGAGGACGGTCAGCCCGCTGCGCGAGTAGCCGAAGGCTCCGGCGACGACCACGCCCAGGGCCAGGACCGTGAGCACCGCGGCCGCGACGACCACCAGCCGGCGTCGGCCCGCCGGGACCTGGTGCCAGCGCCAGGCGACGGCGGACAGCGACGACACCGCCTCGGTGACGGCGCGGGTGCCACGCGGCGCCTCGTCGTTCAGCAGCGCGGACATCGTGGTGACGGCGTTGAGCATCAGGTTCGAGGCGCGAGGCATCCCCACCTCCGCGGCGAGCCGCTCGGCGCCGACGCGGTTGAGCGCGAGCAGCTCCTCGAGCCCGGCCAGGTCGACGTCGTCGAGGTTCACGACGTCGCCCGCCCCGGCACCGGGCCGGGCGGCCGCCCGGGTGGCGTCGGCGAACCGCCGCGCCTCGTCGGTGACGGCCGCGCCGGCCAGCCCGTCGACCTCGATCTCGACCGCGACCACGGGGAGCAGGTCGCGCAGCACCGCCGCCTGCAGCGCCCTGATGTGGTGGTCGAGCCGACCGCTCGCCGCGAGTGGGTGGCCGCACGCCTCGTCCAGGAGCCTGACCAGACGCTCGGCCGCGTCGAGCCGTCCCCACATCCAGTCGTTCGCGCGCCAGGACCGCTTCAGGAACGCGGCGAAGTGGCCCAGCTGGACGCCCGCGAGCTTGTCCTCGGGGTCGTCGCGGTGCGCCGGGTCCATCGCCACCGGCTCGTCGGCGGTGAAGTGGGCGAGCCGGATGAACTGGTCCGGCGGTGGGTCAGCCGGGCCGAAGGCCATCTCGACCACCTCGAAGCCGAGCAGCAGGCGGCCCGCCCCGGCCGCACCGGCACCGTCGTACAGGGTGACCAGCCCGGACATGGTGCGGGCGGCGTCGGTCGGCGCGGCCGAGACGTACGGCCGGACCACGTCGACGAGGTGGCCCAGGTGGCCGCCGAGGCGCCCGACCAGGCCCGACAGCTCCGGGGCGTCGGCGTCGACCGACCACCGACGCAGGGCTGTGGCCAGGGCCTCGGCGGGCGCGGCGCCGGGCCGGGCCATCTCCTCGAGCAGCAGCTCGTCGATGGCGCCGATCGGCGCGTACCGGTCGGCCTCCGCCCGGATCGCGGTCAGGTGGTGCTTGCGGCCCAGCAGCCGCGCCGCCTCCGCGTCGGCCCCCGCCTCGTGCAGGACGGTCCCGGCGAGGTTGGTCCAGCTGAGCATCAGGGCGACGAGCCGCCGGACCGGCGAGCCGCCCCAGTAGTCCCCCTGGCGCTCGTCCAACGCCTCGGGGACCCAGGGCAGGGTGACCGACTCCGCGTCACCGGCGACGTCCACGAGCACCCGGGCCAGCTCGGGGTCGAGCTTGTCGGCCAGCCGCGCGAGGATCCGGTCGCACGAGCGGCGGTGCCGGGCGGCGCGGTACGACGGGAACAGCGCGTCGGAGACCGCCACGAAGCGGTCCCAGGCCGGCGCGGGCTCCAGCTCACCGAGCTCACCGAGGAAGGCGGCGCGCGCCGACCGGCGGCTCAGCACGTCGTTGTTGTGGTCGCGCACCTCGACCAGGAACGCGGACAGCGACTGGTTCCGCGGGATGGTGACGGCCGCCTGCCCGATGGTCTGCGCCATCAGCGGCTCGGCGCCCTCCTGCGACGCCCGGACCACGGGGTCCGGGACCACGAGGGCGAGCACCCGGTGGACCTGCTCCCCCGCCGGCTGGGCCTCGATGGCCTCGACGGCGTTGCGTGCCGGCAGGTTGTTGAGGACCCCGCCGTCGACGAGGAAGGTCGCCTCGACGGTCCCGTCCACCGCGAGGGCGGGCGCGTGGCGCGCCTCGAAGAGGCCCGTCGGCACCGGGCTGGCCTCGAAGGCGCCGGGGAACGACGCCGTCGAGCGGCACGCCCGGGCCACCCGGGTGGAGGCCTTCGGCTCGGCAGCGAAGTGGAAGTCGCGGTCGGTGAACCGGAACTCGACCGTGTGGTCGACGCTCTGGAGCACCGAGGCGCCGTCGGAGATCGACTGGACCTTGCCGCGCAGGTCCGTGGACGTCAGCCGGATGTCGAGGGGCGGGTCGAGCACCCGCTCGCCCCGTCCGCTCGCGGCCACGGTCTCGAGCGCGGACTTGAGGTTCGGCAGGAAGTACGAGTCACCGCGCAGCAGCGACCGGACCCCCACCGAGCGCGGCGGGTACAGGAGCTGGGAGAAGTCACCGCTGTCGATCCAGAGGTTCTGCAGGGCCACGAGGTTGGCCGCGTCGTTCGCCAGGCCGGCGGCGAGGAAGGCGCCGTTGACGCCGCCCGCGCTGGTGCCCACGACCACGTCGATCTGCACCTGGACGTCGAGCTCGCGGCACAGGTCGACCCACTCCTGCTGGGCCTCCGGATGACCCGAGCCGGCGCTCACCGCGCGGAGGAACTCGTCGACGACGCCGCCGATCCAGATCGCCAGACTGACGCCACCGTTCAGGGCGAGCCCGAGCCGAACCTCGCGAAGCACCAACCCTCCGCCCATCGTCGCCGCCGCTTCTGCCGGGCCCGAGAGGTGCGCTAGACGACCCACGACGAGGGCGGCCCTCCGCCCTATGCTCCGATCGTGCCACCAACCGATCCTCGGCTTGAGACTGTGCTAGACCACATGCGGCTGGAGAACGCCCACGACTTCCCGGCGTGCGCAGCGAAGTTCGGCCGGGCGAAGTACGAGGTGCTCGCCGACGGGACGACGTACGACGGCGAGGCCGCGGTCGCCGGTTTCCTCGACGAGAACAAGCTCGCGTTCCCGGACTTCCACTTCGAGCCCACGCGCATCTCGCCGGCGCCCGAGGTGATCGTCGTGGAGGGACGGTTCCAGGGAACCCATGAGGGGCCGTGGCGCGGGCTGCCGCCGACCGGTCGTCGCGTGGACTTCCCGATGTGCCTGGTCTTCGAGTTCGAGGGCGAGTCGATGGTCAACGAGCGCATCTACATGGACCTGAGCACGCCCCTGCGGCAGCTCGGCGTGGCGTTCGACCCGAACAGCACGCGCTTCAAGGTGGTCACCGCGGTGAGCCACCCCGTGACGCTCACGCGGGCCCTGTTCCGGCGGCTCTCCGCGGCGGGGATGACGGCGTGGACTGGGCGATCAGCGCGGTCTACGTCGCGCTGCTGGGCTGGGGGCTGTGGGTCGGGGTCCGGCAGATCCTCCAGGCGCGGCGGCATCCGGAGCGGCTGCTCAACCCGCTGTTCACCAACCCGTTGGCGATCAGCCTCTTCACCCTGCACATCGTGGTCGTCTCGCTCGACCTGTTCGTGTTCGGTCCGTGGGCCGTCGCGCACAAGAGCACGCTCTGGTACTGGGGCAGCCGGATCGCGCTGCTCTCGTCGTCGCTGCCGATCGCCGCGTTCTTCAACCGCAACCCGCAGTCCTTCGGGCGGCTCATCGGCACCTGGGTGGTGGCCCGCAACTTCTTCGAGTACGGCCTGCACATCGTGGTCGCCGCGATCGCGGTCCGGTGGAACCTCTACTACCTCCTGCTGTGGTGGCTGGTGGCCTACCGCTACCTCGACGTGGGTCCGCGCCGGGCGCTGCAGAGGCTCTACGGCACGCCCGAGCTGAAGGCGGCCCGACCCTGGGCCCCGGTCCTGAACTGGGCGGTGATCGCCGCCCTCTACGTCGCGACGTACTTCGTGGTCGCCCACGAGATGCTCGTGTTCGCGAAGGTCCCGGGTGACGACGTGCCCGTGCACGACGCGGCGCCGTGGGAGTACGCCGTGGTCATCACCGCCAACCTCGCCCTGCTCCTGGTCGTGTGGACCATGGTCGCCCGCTACGCCCGCTCCCTGGTCGGCACCGCCGAGCCCGCCCCCGCCGCCACCTCGGCCAGCGGCTAGCGGCGAGCGGGCTAGCGCAGACCCGCCTCGATCGCCTCGATGATGCGGGGCCGCAGGCGCGCGACGGTGATCACCTCGTCGACCGAGCCGACCCGCACCGCCCGGTGGATGTCGTGGACGCCGTCGAACTCGGCGGCGACCTCGCCGATCTTCTCGGGGCGGACGGCGGCGCGCAGCTCGGCGAGCTCCACGACGAGCCGGCCCCGGTCGGTGCCGGTGGCCTCGGCGATCGCGGCGTCGAGCTCCTTGACCCGCGGGATCGGCCGAGGTGCGCTTCTCCACCTCGCCGGCGAAGACGACGGCCGCCGCCGGGGCGCCGCCGATGACCGAGGCGAACGAGCCCTCGAGCGCGAGCACCGTCATGTTCGGGTTGAGCGCCTTGGAGAACACCACGAACGCACCGCCGTGGTAGCGCGAGATCACCGTGAAGATGATCGGGCCCTCGAAGTTCACGATCGCCCGGCCGATCTCGGCGCCGTACTCCAGCTGCAGGCTGCGCATCGACTCCGGTGAGCCGTCGAAGCCGGACAGGTTGGCCAGCACCACGAGCGGGCGGTTGCCGCTGGCGGCGTTGATCGCCCGGGCCGCCTTCTTCGACGACCGCGGGAACAGCGTGCCGGCGGTGTAGACGTCCGGCCCGTCGGTGGGCGGGAAACCGTGCCGCGGCACCTGCCGCGACTCGATCCCGAGCAGGCACACCGGATAGCCACCGAGGTGGGCGTCCTGCACCACGGCCGTCTCCGCGTCGGCCATCCCCGCCCAGCGCTCGAGGGTCGGGTGGTCCTGGTCGGCCAGCGCCCGCATCACGGTGCGGATGTCGAAGGCCTTCTTCCGGTCCGGGTTGGTGGCCGCCGAGAAGATCTCACCGACCGTGCGGAAGTCGCTGTCCGGGATCTCGTGGGGGTACGACGACACGTCGCGGTCGGCCGGGTCGGTGGTGGTCGCGCGGCGCGGCCGGGACTCCCCCGGCACGACGTACGTGTGGTCGTAGTGCGCCATCAGCACCGAGCACGCGCCGGCGAGGTCGGGCGCCCAGTACTGCGCCTGGCCGTTGGGGCCCATCACCCGGTCGTAGCCGCCGATGCCGTAGTTGTCCTCGGCCGACACGCCTCCGGAGAAGTCCAGGGACTGCTTGCCGGTCAGCACCATCGCGCTGTCGGGGGTCATCACCAGGATCCCCTTGGTGTGCATGAGCATCGTCGCCTCGGCGTTCCAGTACGGCTGCGCCCCGACGTTGATGCCCGCGACCACGATGTTGATCTCGCCGCCGGCCTGGGTGAACTCGATGATCCGCTTGAGCCCGGCCGCGACCCAGTCCATGTTCTCGGTGCCGGAGTCCATCGAGATCCGGGCGCCGGCGGAGAGGGCGAACCACTCCAGGGGCACCTGCATCCGCTCGGCCAGGTCCAGGGCGGCGATGATCCGCGAGCACTCCGGCTCCGACACCGCGCCGAGCGCCCGGGTCGGGTCGCCGCAGAGCACGACGCGGGTGACGCCCTCCGGGTGCCGGGCGGTGGGCGTGCTGACGACCGCCACCAGGATCCCGGCCTTGTTGAGGCCGCGCGGCCGTTCGACCGGCACGAGCACGCCGGTGTCGTCGAGGTCGTGCTCGACCAGGGTCCCGCCCGGGCCGGCGAGCACCCCTTCGAGCTCGTAGGGGTAGACCAGGCCGCGGCGACGGGCCCGCAGGACGTTGCCGGAGTACTCGTCCAGAGGCTTGAGCGGCTCGGTGGGCGGGTCCTCCAGCGAGGCGGTCACCCCGGCCCCGGGCCGCGCGTGGAAGCGGATGACCAGCGGCGTCGGGGTCCCGTCGCCGTTGGCGATCCGCCCCTGGGCCAGCACCTCCTCGATGCCGGCGCCGTCGGTGAGCGGGGTGATCTTGTTCTGCAGCGTCGCGAGCTGGGACGGGTCGGCCTCGACCACGGGCCACACCTGGACCCACACGTGGTTGGTGTCGAGCCGGTTCTTGGCGGTCGCGCGCGAGGTCCGGGCCCGCCGGATCGACTCGAGGCAGTTCTCCACCGCGCGCTCCGCGTGCGGCAGGCCGATGACCCGGCCCTCCTCGTCGCGGACGACGGCGAGCTGGCGGACCTGCGCGAGGGCGACGAGCCGGACGTCGGAGGGGTTGTCCCGGGCCACGCACTCGTAGAGCAGCACGTCCTCGGGCGCCTCGAGCCGGGTCAGGTGGAAGTTGCGCAGTCGCCAGAGGTTGAGGCGGCGGCCCACCATCGGGTGCACGCCGCGGACCAGGTCGTCCTCGACGACCCCGCCCACCGGGTGCGGCGCGGGGCGGTAGGTGAAGTAGGTGACCTCGCGACCCGCGCCGCGGGCAGACGGCCACCGCGATCCGGCGTACGTCGCTCGCGATGGGCAGCCGGCCGACCACGGCGGCCAGCTCGTTGCTCGCCTGCTCGGTCAGCTCGGGCATCTCGGGCCACGACAGGTAGAGGTCGACCACCGCGTCGTGGCCGGGGATGCGCGCGGCGACCTGGTCGGCGAGGGCGCTCGCCGAGCGGGCCGTCGGCGTCGCCGAGCTCGGCGAAGGTGCCCTCGGTGGTGACCAGCCGGGTCGGGCGGTCGTCGAGGGTGTAGTCGGCGGTCGCGAAGGTGCGGCCGGCGCGGACCACCGAGGCGAGCGCGTGCAGGTCGTGGCCCTGGTAGTGGCGACGGATCAGCACCTCGAGCATCGGCTCCTGCTCGGGCACCCCGACCTCGAGCCGCTCGGCGAGGAACCGGACGATCTGCTCGGGGATCGCGGCGAGCGCCTCGATCCGCGGCGTCCGGTCCGCCGCGTCGGGGTCGGCGGCCAGTGCCGCGACCTCGTCGCGGACGCCGGCCAGGACGCCCGCACGCTCGGTCTCGACGAGGGGCTGGTCGAACCAGCGGAACCTGATGCTGCGCGCCAGGTCCCCGACCACCGGGAAGCGCAGCTGGGTGGCGCGGACCAGACGTTCGAGCAGGCTCCGGGCCCGCGTCGCGATGCCGTCGGACGGCGCGGGCTCGGCGATCCAGCGCTGGAGCAGGGCGGTCGCGATCTGGACGTCGGGGGCGGAGCGCTGCTGGGCGAGGAACACCCGGAAGACCGCCTCCTCCAGCTCGGGGCTGCGCTCGCCGTCCTCGACGCCGTAGTGGGCGAGCACGGTGGCGAGCCGGTCGCGGAACTGCTGCGGCAGCGCGCCCCGGTCGGCGTCGAGGCTCTGCAGGTAGGCGTGGAAGTGCTCCTTGGAGCTGTGCACCCGCAGCTCGGTGTGCAGGTCCTCGCCGGCCGGGCGGTTGCGGCTCAGCTCGGCGAAGTCGGCCACCATGCCGAGCAGCGCCATGTCGTCGGCGACGACGCCGACGCCCTCCGCGCGGAGCTCGGCGCGCGCGGCGAGGTAGTCGTCGAGGACCGCGGTCTCGCGGCTGCTGGTCGAGGTCGAAGCCCATCAGCACCGCGGCCAGGTCCTCGCGGGCCCGGCGGGCGCGCTCGGCGGCGCTCGTCGACGCCGCCGACCTCGGCAGGTCGAGGCTCGGTCCCTCCTCGGCCGGGGCCGCCTCCTCGGGGGCGTCGTCCGCGACCGGCTCGAGCCGGACCAGCGGGGCGCCGGTCTCGACCTGGCTGCCGGTCGTGGTGAGCAGCTCGCGGACCCGGGCGGCGAACGGCGCTCGGAGCACCGTCTCCATCTTCATGCTCTCCAGCACGAGGACCGGGGCGCCGGCGGCGACGAGGTCGCCGGGCGCGACCGGCGACGCGACCACCAGGGCCGGCGCCGGCGAGCGGAGGACGCCGCCCTCGTCACGGCTGACGCGGTGCGCGACCCCGTCCACCTCGACGAGGTGCACCGGACCGTGGGTGGCCGTCACCAGGCGGTACAGCTCGCCGCCGATGGTGAGCCGGGTGTGGAACTCGTCGAGGCGCTCGATGTCGGCGTCCACGACCTGGGCCCCGTCGCCCGTGTCCCCGGTGGCGACCGTGACCCGGAAGCGGTGCGGCCCGATCTGGAGCACGGTGACCTTGTAGGACCCGCCGCGGAGCTTGAAGTCGACCGCGCGGCCGACCTTGTGCTGCACCTGCGGGCGGCCGCCGTGGGCGCTCTCGAGCAGCCGGGAGATCTCGACCTGCGCCTCGTCCTCGTAGGCCTCGATGCCGGCGGCGACGACCGCGATGCCGGAGTGGCGGTGCACCACCAGGCGGCCCTCGGCGCGGGCCCGGTCGATCCACCCGGTGTCGGCCCAGCCGGGTCCCCCGGCGCGTCGCCGGCCACCACCTCGGGCTGGTCGAGCAGGTCGAGGATGAAGCTCTTGTTGGTGGCGCCGCCCTCGATCACCACGGTGGTCTCGGCCATCGCCCGCCGGAGCCGGGCCAGCGCCTCGTCGCGGGTGGCGCCGTAGGCGATGATCTTGGCGATCATCGAGTCGAAGTCGGCGGGGATGGTGTCGCCCTCGGCGACGCCGGTGTCCACGCGGATGCCGGGACCCGAGGGCAGCTCGAGCAGCGCGATCCGGCCCGGCGCGGGCGCGAAGTCGCGGTCGGGGTCCTCGGCGTTGAGGCGGGCCTCGACGGCGTGGCCCTTCTCCTGCGGCTTCTCGCCCTCCAGCCGGCCGCCCGCGGCGACGTGGATCTGCGCCTTCACCAGGTCGAGGTCGGTGGTCGCCTCGGTGATGGGGTGCTCGACCTGGAGACGGGTGTTGACCTCGAGGAAGGCGAAGCTGCGCTCGCCGGGGTGGTAGAGGAACTCGACGGTGCCGGCGCCGACGTACCCCACGGCGATCGCGAGCCGCTCGGCGGCCGCCTTGACCTCGGCGGTCTGCCCGGCGTCGAGCAGGGGCGAGGCGGACTCCTCGATGACCTTCTGGTTGCGCCGTTGCACGGTGCAGTCGCGCACGCCGACGGCCCAGGCGGTGCCGTGCCCGTCGGCGATGAGCTGGACCTCGACGTGCCGGGCCCCGGTGACCAGCCGCTCGAGGAAGACCACGCCGCTGCCGAACGCGCGCTCGGCCTCGTCGCGGGTCCGCTGGTAGGCGTCCTCGAGGTCGGCTCCGGTGTCGACGCGGCGGATGCCGCGGCCGCCGCCGCCGGCCGTCGCCTTGAGCATGAGGGGGTAGCCGATCTTGTCCGCGGCGGCCAGCGCCTCGTCCAGCGTGTCCACGCCGCCGCGGCTCCAGGGCGCGACCGGGACGCCGACCTCCTCGGCGATGAGCTTGGAGCCGATCTTGTCGCCGAGCTTGCGCATCGCCTCCGCGCTCGGCCCGATGAACGTGACCCCGAGACGGCTGCAGAGGTCGGCGAACGCCGGGTCCTCCGCCACGAAGCCCCAGCCGACCCAGGCCGCGTCGGCCTTGCTCTCGGTCAGTGCGCGCTCGAGGACGGCCAGGTCGATGTACGGACGGGCCGAGGCCGGCCCGAGCGGGTACGCCTCGTCGGCCTCGCGGGCGAACATGGCCGTCCGCTCCTCGTCGGTGTGCAGCGCGATCGTGCGGATCGGCTCCCCGCCCGCCGCGTTCAGGTCGCGGACGGCGTGGATGAGCCGCATCGCGGACTCGCCACGGTTCACGATCGCAATCCGACTGAACACCCGCTGGACCTCCATTGCTCGGCCCGCCTCCGGGACCACGCCTGCGACCCTGCCACGTCCGCGCGGTTACGAGCCAGTAGGCGCGGGGTTTCGAGCCCCAGGCGCACGCACCCGGGCCCACGCCATCGCCGCTCGTGACGCGACGATGCGGCAGGCTGGACCCGTGAGCACCGCCGAGGACCGGGTCCGCGCCATCTGCACGGCGCTCCCCGAGGTGACCGAGAAGAACAGCCACGGATCGCCGGCCTTCTTCGTCGGCAAGCAGTTCGTGATGCTGTGGCACCGCGGCCACCACGACCACGACTTCCCGCACCTGTGGTGCGCCGCGCCGGTCGGCGCCCAGGAGGAGCTGGTCGCCTCCGCCCCCGACCGGATCTTCCGGCCGCCGTACGTCGGGCACCGCGGCTGGCTCGGGGTCCGCCTCGACGGCGCGGTCGACTGGGACGAGGTGGCCGAGCTCTGCCAGGACGCCTACCGGGCGGTCGCGCCACGAAGGCTCGTCGCGTTGCTCGATGCGGAGCCCTGAGCCTCGTCCGCCAGGATGGGGCGCGTGCAGGTCACCTCGCTCCACACCTACCCGGTCAAGTCGATGGCCGCCGTCTCGCAGCGGATCCTGGACGTCGAGCCCGGCGGCCCCGTGGGCGATCGACGCTGGGCCGTCGTCGACGCCCGCACCGGCGAGAAGGTCACCGCCCGGGAGGAGCCCGGGATGCTGCACCTGGCAGCGTCGACGACCGAGGACGGTGTCCGGGTCGAGACCAGCGACGGTCGGGCCCTCGACGTGGCCCACCCGCTCGACGGCCGACGGGTCACCACCACCTTCTCCCGCCTCAGCCACGCCCTCGACGCCGGCGACGAGGCGGCCGGGCTCCTGTCGGCCGAGCTCGGGCGCCCGCTCCGGCTCGTCTGGCAGGCCTCGGTCACCGACCGGTCGATCAGGCTGGACCTGGGCGGTCTCGCGGGAGAGCCGCTGAGCCTGGCCGACGCGGGTCCGCTCCTGCTCACGTCCGAGACGTCGCTCGCCCAGCTGCAGGAGTGGGTCGGGCCCGAGCCGGACCTGGCCATGGCGCGGTTCCGGCCCAACGTCGTCATCGACGGGGACGTGCCGTTCGAGGAGGACACCTGGGGCCAGGTCCGCCTGGGCGACGTCGACCTCCGGGTGCAGCAGACCTGCGACCGGTGCGTGCTGACGACGATCGACCCCGTGTCCCTCGAGAAGGGGAAGGAGCCGATCCGCACCCTCTCCCGGCACCGCAAGTGGGACGGGGCCGTGTGGTTCGGCGTGTGGCTGGCACCCTTGAGCACGGGCCGGATCCACCTCGGAGACGCCCTGTCCGTGGGTTAGCCGCCACCCCCGGTGACGTGCGCGGCTGGCTCGTCTTCTCGACCCGACCTGTGACCCGCGAGGATCGGGACCTCCGACTCCTGTGCGACAGCCCGTCGGCGGCCAGGCTGGTGCCACGACCCCCGGGTGGTCGCACCGCTTCAACGAGAATCGAGGGAGAGATGGCTTCCAACAACGCCGGCGCCGCGGGTGGCGGCGCCATCTACGGGCTGGGGATCTTCGGGGCGTGGGTGTACTTCTGGCAGCAGGCCGACGGCTTCTGGGAGTACGCCTTCGCGATCCTCCAGGGCCTGTTCTGGCCGGCCTTCATGGTCTACGAGGCGTTCTCGGCGATGGCGGCCTGACGCGGGCGCCGGGGGCCGGTGGAGAAGGGTCACCAGAGGTCGTCACCGACGACCCGTGAGGCCTTGAGCCGCTGCCCACGCGGCCGCCTCGGCCCGGTTGCGGACACCCAGCTTCGTCAGCACGTTGCTGACGTGGTGAGAGACGGTCTTGCGACTGATGAAGAGCCGCTCGGCGATCTGCAGGTTGCTGAGCCCCTGGGACACGAGGGCCAGCACCTCTTCCTCCCGGTCGGTGAGTGACCCCTGGCGGCGCGCGCCGGTGCGCGCCGGACCCCCGAGAGCCCGGAGCACGGCGGTCGCCTGGTCGAGGTCGTGCCGGGCACCCAGCCAGGCGAACGACTCCGCGGCCGCCCGCGCCTCGCCCAGCGCGAGTCCGGGATCGTCGGTCTGCACGACCTCGGCGAGCCGCAGCCTGGCCCGTCCCGCCTCCAGGGGGAGTCTCGCGGCGGTGAAGGAGGTGATCGCGTCCTCCAGCTCCGTGACGGCGACCGCGGGCCCCGACCCACCGGTCGCAGCCGCGACGCACGCGCTGCTGAGGTGCGCGTAGCCGACCAGGGCGTCGACCGGGTCGCTCGCGGTCAGCTCGACGATCGTGCGGGAGGTGCGCGTCGCGGCGGGGACGGCACCGCACGCCACCTGCATCTCCGTCAGCAGAGCCAGCGTCGGCACGTCGGACAGGCGGCTCGGCCGCGCACGCAGCAATCGCCCCAGCCGAGCGGCTACGGCCCGGCGCTCCGACGTGCCCTCCGCGCTCAGCCACTCGGTCCGGGCCCACGGCCGGGCCGCGTGACCGGCCCACGCCTGCCCGGACAGCAGCTCGCGGGCCTCGCCCGGCCGCCCCTGCCGCAGCCTCAGCTCGGCCAGGCGCACCATGGCGGCCGAGCGCAGAGCGCGGTAGCTCACGTCGTAGAGCCGCAGTGCCTCCTCGAGCTCGCGCGCCGCCTCGTCCCACCGGCCGGCGACCACCAGGATGCCGCCGTAGTGCGTCCGGCAGATCGCCGAGGCCCACGCGACCTCGGGGCGATCGCCGAGCGGCGTGGCCACCGGCAGCCACTCCTCCGCCCGCCGCACGTCGAGGGTGCTCTCGCAGGCGACCAGCAGCTTGCAGAAGATCTCGCCGGACACGATCGGGCTCGCGACCTCACCGCCCCGCGCGGCCGCCGCCGCCTCGTCGAGATGCCGCATGCCCTCGGTGACCCGGCCCTGCTCGACCAGCGCCAGCCCCCGGTAGGCCAGGGCGTCGAAGCCGAGGTCGGCGTCGCCGAACCGCTGAGCGAGCCGCGACGCCTCCGCGACCAACGCAGCCCGCCTGTCCGGATCGTCCGTGTGCAGGGCTCGGGACAGGGCGACCCACCCGGTCTCCGCGCACTCGCCCGCCTCTTCCGCCAGGTGGGTGGCGCGTTCGAGCCAGCCCTGGGCGACCGCGCCGTTGCCGAAGAGCGCGAGGTGGTCGAAGGCGATCTGGTAGGCGGCGACGTACGCCGCGCGGCGCAGGTCGCCCCGGGCGCGCAGGAGTGCGAAGGCACGCTCCCTCAGGGCCAGGGCCGCCGCATAGTCGCCGGCCTCTGCCCTGCGACTCGCCCGCTCCTCGAGCCGTCCGGGGTCCTCGTCCCCCATCCGCTCATTATCGGCCCGAACCGGACTCCGGATGGGTCATCTGCCCGATGCTCGGCGGCCCGCCACCCGGCACGGTGGTGGGACCCCACGAGGAGGCGACCATGGCAACCGCTGAGACCTTCCAGATCACCGCCGAGCAGGCCGAGGCCTACGAGGAGCGCTTCGTGCCCGGCCTGTTCGCACACTGGGTGGGCGCGGTGCTGGACGCCGCCGGCGTGCGACCCGGCCAGCACGTGCTCGACGTCGGCTGCGGCACCGGGATCGTGGCCCGGCAGGCGGCGGACCGGGTCGGGCCCACCGGGCACGTGACCGGGCTCGACCTGAACGCGGCGATGCTCGCCGTCGCATCGCGGATCCGGCCCGATCTCACGTGGCGCCGGGGCGACGTGGCGGCGCTGCCGTTCGACGACGACTCGTTCGACGTCGTGACGTGCCAGGCCGCCGCGATGTTCTTCCCCGATCTCGTCGGCGCCCTGCGGGAGATGGGACGCGTGACCCGACCGGGCGGGGTCGTCGCTGTGCAGGTCTTCGACCTCGCGCGACGACCAGCCGGCGTACGGCCCGTGGATCGCCATGGTGGCGCGTCATGTCGGCCCTGACGCGCTGCGGATGCTCGGGACCTACTGGGTGCACGGGGACCGCGACCGGATGCGAGAGCAGTGCACGGCGGCCGGGCTGCGGGTGACCGCGGTCCATGACCACGAACGGCCCGCGTCGTTCCCCTCGGTGGAGGCCATGGTGCTCACCGAGGTGAACGCGACACCGCTCGCGGACCGGCTCTCCCAGACCGAGCTGGACGGGATCCTCGCCGACTCGGCCGGGGTGTTGGAGCAGTTCACGTCTGCGGACGACGATCGGCTGACGATCCCGGTGACCGGCTACGTGGTGGTCGCCACGCCGGGGTGAGCAACCGGCGTAGCATTCAGCACACGGAGGCGCCACCTGAGGCAGCCGGCCTGTGGCGCACCAACGTGGGGATTCCTCATGGCGACGACACAGGTCTCGACGTTCTGCCCCTTGTGCGTGTCGCGCTGCGGAGCCACGGCCACGGTCAGCGACGGCGAGCTCCTGGAGCTGCAGCCGGACCCCTCGCACCCGACCGGCCACGCCCTCTGCATCAAGGGCAAGGCCGCGCCCGAGATCGTGCACCACGCCGAGCGTCTGCTGCACCCGCTCGCGCGCACCAACCCCAAGGGGGCCGCGGATCCGGGCTGGCGCCGCATCTCCTGGGACGAGGCGCTCGACACGGTCGCGGCGCGGCTCCTGGCCCTGGCCCGGGACCACGGCGCCGAGTCCGTGGTCTTCAGCTCCGCCTCCCCGTCGACGTCGGCGATGAGCGACTCGGTCGACTGGCTGATGCGCCTGCGACGTGCGTTCGGAAGCCCGAACCAGTGCATCTACATGGAGCTGTGCGGCTGGGGACGCTACCTCGCACCCCTCTACACGTTCGGGGCCCCGGTGCCGGGTGCCTACCTGCCGGACCTCGACCGGGCCGGCTGCATCCTCTTCTGGGGCTACAACCCGTCGGTCTCGCGGCTCTCCCACGCGACGAGCACGGTCTCCGCGCTCGCCCGCGGGGCCCGCCTGGTGGTGGTCGACCCCCGGCGCGCAGGGCTCGCGACCAAGGCCGACCACTGGCTGCGGGTGCGCCCGGGAACCGACGCGGCCCTCGCGCTGTCGCTGACCCACGTGATGATCGAGAACGACTGGTTCGACCACGAGTTCGTGCGTCGCTGGACCAACGCCCCTCTCCTGGTCCGGGTCGACACCGGGCGCCTGCTCCGCGCCGACGCGCTGTCACCGGCGGGCGATCCCCGCCACTACGTGGCCTGGGACGAGGTGGCGGCCGGCCCGGTCGCGTACGACCCGGACGCGGCCGGTACGCGGTCGCCGAGGAACGTCTCGGCCTCTTCGGCGTCCGTCAGGTCATGACCGCGACCGACACGCTGACGTGCCGCACCGTGTTCGACCTCCTCGCCGAGACCTGCAGCCGCATGAGGCCGCCCGTGGCCGAGACGATCACAGGGGTGCCCGCCGACGACATCCAGCAGACGGCCCGCACGCTGTGGGAGTCGCGACCGCTCGCGTTCTACGCGTGGAGCGGGCTCGAGCAGCAGAGCAACGCCACCCAGTCGGTGCGAGCGGTTCTCCAGCTGTACGCCCTGACCGGCGACTTCGACGCCCCGGGGGGAACGTCCAGTTCGCCAGCGTGCCCACGCAGGCGATCGACGGCGTCGACCTCCTCACCCCAGACCAGCGGGCCAAGGCTCTCGGCGTCTCGTCGCGCCCCCTCGGTCCCGCGCGCTTCGAGTTCGTCACCGGCGAGGACGTCTACACCGCGGCGCTCGAGGGACGTCCCTACCGGGTGCGCGGGATGGTGAACCTCGGGGCCAACCTGGTGATGGCCCACGGCGACAGCGCACGGGGCCGCGACGCGCTCGCGGCGCTGGACTTCCTCGTCCACGCGGACCTGTTCATGAACCCGACCGCCGAGCTCGCCGACATCGTGCTTCCGGTGACGAGCGCGTTCGAGTCGGAGGGACTCCGGGTCGGGTTCGAGATCAGCGAAGCGGCCCAGTCACACGTGCAGCTGCGCCGCCCGCTCGTGCCGCCGCGGGGCGAGGCCCGTTCGGACCTCCAGATCATCTTCGCGCTCGCGGGCCGCCTCGGACTCGGCGAGCACTTCTGGGGCGGGGACCTGGACGCCGCCTTCCGCCACCAGCTCGCCCCCAGCGGAGTCACGCTCGAACAGCTCCGTGAGAACCCCGCCGGCGTGCAGGTGCCGCTGCGGACCCGGCACCGCAAGTACGCCGAGCAGGACGGCGACGTGTCCCGTGGGTTCCGCACACCGACCCGCAAGATCGAGCTGTTCTCCGAGGAGCTGGCCGAGCACGGCTACCCCCCGCTGCCCGAGTTCGAGGAGCCACGCACCAGCCCCCTGTCGCGTCCCGACCTGGCCGCCCGCTTCCCCCTGATCCTGACGTGCGCGAAGTCGTTGTGGTTCTGCGAGACGCAGCACCGCAACGTGCCGAGCCTGCGCAGCCGGGTCCCCGACCCGCAGGTCGAGCTGCACCCCGACACGGCGCGGGCGCGCGGTGTCGCCGCGGGCGACTGGGTCCGGTTGGAGACGCCGCACGGCAGCATCCGCGCACGCGCCAGGCTCAACGCCAGCCTGGATCCGCGGGTCGTCTGCGGGCAGCACGGCTGGTGGCAGGCGTGCGCCGACCTCGGGATGCCGTCGTACCCGCCGTTCGGGCCCGGCAGCGCGAACCTGAACCTGGTCCTCCGCCAGCAGCCCAGTGACCCGATCAGCGGCAGCTCCCCGCTCCGCGCCTCGGTGTGCGACGTGGCCGCTGCTGACCGCGGAGGAGGTCGACGTCGAGCCCGCGTGATCCGCTACCGCCCTCGGTCGTGCGGCACCAGGCACGTCGCGCCGCGGGTCGTCACGTTGTCGGCCCGGTCCGTCGCGGTCGCGACCAGCGTGTAGGTCCGGCCCGGACCGTCGTCGTCGCGAGCGGCACGGAGGTCGACCCTGCCCCCCGAGATGCGGATGTCACCCTCGGCGACCGGCTCACTGGCAGCGCCGGTGACCACCAGGCCGGCGAGTCCCGAGAGGTCGTCGGAGCCGACCACGTCGGCCACCTGGACCATCTTCTCGTTCGGCGGCCAGATCACGCAGGGTTGCGGAGGCAGTCCCGCGATCGTGGGGGCCGTCAGGTCGACCCGGACGACGAGCCGCTGGGGCGCCTCCGGGTTGCCGAGCCGGTCGACCGCGAAGTACGTGATCTCGTAGTCACCCTCCTCGGTCAGGGGCGGCAGGACGAACGCCTCACCCGGGTCGATGTAGGCGACAGCGGGCCGTGCCGGGCTGCTCTGCTCGACGCGCACGTGGATCTCCTTGACGCCGACCACCTCGTCGCTCGCGACCAGCGACACGGTCACGTCGCCGTGGTGCCAACCCTGGGCGTTCGCCTCGGGGGTGAGCGTGGCGACCGTGGTCGGCGGGACGGAGTCGTCCGGAGCGGGGTACGGCGGCGCCGGAACCGCACCGATGCCGGTGAACTCGACCTCGACCCGCCGATGGCCCGGCAGGGACGCCAGGTCGCCGGCGACGGTCCGCGACTCCCCCGCTGCGTCGAACCAGTACGGCTTCGCAACCGCCGTGAGGGTCTGCGCCTCCGGGAAGGCGTAGTAGAGCCGGGCGGGCCTGCCCTCCAACGCACGCCCGTGCAGGTACATGACCAGCGCGTGCTCGTGCGCGTGCAGCATGTTCTTGCCGAAGAAGGACTTGCGCGGGTCGTTGTCGGCGGCGACGCGCGCGACCCTGGCGAAGGTCTCCCGGACGGGGGACGACCGGTCCACGAACACGTCCAGCCAGCTCTGGGCGCTGGCGGCGAGCTGGTCCTGGTGGGCGAAGCCGTCGCTCAGGTCGAGCGCAGCCAGGGTCTGGTCGGCCTCGGCGTGGATCCACCACTCGCTGTCGCGCTCGACCGTGCCCGGGTTGAAGTTCACCAGGCGCTGGTTCCAGCGCCCGACCGGTGCGTCCCAGGCGCGGGAGAGCAGCACCTCCCGGTCGGGACCGAGCCCGGACCACGGGCGGTCGGCGAACATCTCGTTCGCGTTGTGGATCATCTCGTAGCTCTTGATGTTGTGACCGAAGTCGGTCTGCGCCGCGTTGAAGTTGCCGAAGCGCAGGGTGCGGCCCCAGAACCACCACGTCCTCGTCGCCGGCGCGGGATTGCGGTGGCGCGCGATGAGGATCTCGGTGAGCCTCCGCAGGTCGTCCCCGAACTGCGTACGTCGCCCGGCGTCGGTCAGCAGCGCGGCGTTCGGGAGGAAGATGGCGGTGCCCGGCACCAGCAGGTCGGTGATGTCGCCGCCGTTGCCACCGGTGTCCACCTCGGTGAGCAGGTCGTGCGTGAGCGAGTCCTTCACCCGGTTGGTGGCCGGGTCGTAGTACTTGTCGAAGAGCAGGTCCCGGACGGCCAGCAGGTCCGCCTCCGCCTCGGGGTCGCGGGTCACGTTGAAGTACATGCCGTAGGCCAGGCCCAGGGACGCCAGGTCGAACACGTCCTTGTTGGCGGTGCGGTTGACCGGCTCCCCAGCCACGTCGAGCTCGCCGAAGTAGCCACCGTGGACCGGGTCCTTCGCCTTGGCGTTGATCCAGTCGAGGCCGGCCCTGGCGTAGGTGAGGTAGCGCTCCTCGCCCGTGAGCATGAACGCGAGGGAGTAGCCGTAGACGCCCCGGGCCAGCGTCGACAGGCCACGCCGGCCGTCCGGCAGCAGCTCACCGTCCTGACCGCGGAACGAGGGGAAGTTGCCGACGGGAACACCGAGCGCGGCGGGCATGTCCCAGTAGGGCATCAGGTCCTCGCGGTGATGTCGCAGCCAGGTGTCCCCCTGCAGGACCTCGGCAACGGTTGTCGCCGTTGCGGAGTCCTGCGCTGCCGAGGGTTCAGCGCGCCCCGGCTCCGTCGGCGCCAGGACCAGCATCCCCGCGAGGACGAGTCCGGAGAGGGGCATCGTGTGCCCGGTGGAACGCAGTCTGGTCGCCATCGGGCGCCTCCCGGGCGGGACCGCGTCACGAGAAATTCCCTGGATCGCACATCGGCGCCTGACTCAAGGTAGGGCCGGACCCCGCGCTTGACCACCCTTGACCGGGCGGTCCTCCGGAATCGGGTGGTCGGCGAGCGGGCGCGCACCCTACGGTCGGGTGGCATGCCGGGTCTCGAGGTCACCTTGGTGCTGTGCACCGCCCAGGGCGAGCTGCTCGGCGCGGCCGCCCCGTTCACGGTCGGGAACGAGTGGTGGCGCGACGTCGAGGACGTCGTCACCGGCGCCCGCGCGGTGCTGGGCGTCGAGGTCCGGGTGCTGCGGATCCTCGAGGTGCCCGGCGACACGGACTTCCCCGGTGGCGGCCGCGTCGCCTACCTGGCCGAGGTGGACGGGAGGCCGGAGCACCTACCCCTCGGTGCCTGGCCCGACAACCCGCTGCTGGCTCATCCGAACCGCCTCGACTACGCCGAGCCCGGTGGCCACCAGCGTCGATCTCGACTGGGCCGTGGACACGCTCGCCGCCCGCGACATCGCGCTGACCGGAGCGCCGGTGCAGGTGCGCACCTGGAACCTCTCCAGCATCTGGCGGCTCCCGACCAGCGTGGGCCTGGTCTGGCTGAAGGTGACGCCCCCGTTCTGCGCCTCCGAGGCGGCGGTCATGCCCTTGCTCGACCCCGGCGTCGTGCCCGCCGTCCTGGGTGCGGGTCTCCGCCGGGTGCTGCTGGCCGACGTGCCGGGCGAGGACCAGTACGACGCCCGCGGCGACGAGCTCCGCTCCATGACCCGGATGCTCATCGAGCTCCAGGTCTCGTGGGCGGACCGCGTGGCGGAGCTCGAGGCGCTCGCCGTGCTCGACAAGCGCCCCGACGCGGCGCTTCCGCAGATCCAGTCGGTGGTCGACCGCACCCGGCACGAGCTGGACGACGACACGCGGCGCGCGTCTCGACGTCCTCGTCGGTGCCCTGCCGGAGCGCTTCGCGGCACTGACCGCCTGCGGGATACCGGACACCCTGGTGCACGGGGACTTCCATCCCGGCAACGTGCGCGGACGTGCCGGCAGCTACCGGATCCTCGACTGGGGCGACTGTGGCATCGGCAACCCGATGCTCGACCTGAGGCCGGCCCTGGAGTACTTCACCCCGCGCGACCAGCGCGGAGCCATCAGCATCTGGGAGAGCGAGTGGGCACGCCAGGTGCCCGGCTGCGACGCCCGCCGCGCGGCCGAGCTGGCGCGGCCGTTGGGCCCGCTCCACGGAGCGGTCGTCTACCAGAAGTTCCTGGACAACATCGAGCCGACGGAGCGTCCCTACCACGAGGGCGACCCGGCGCGGGCGCTGCGGGGAGCGGTCGCGATGGCTGCGGTGCCCGACGGGCCGGACCCCACCCCGAGCGCCCGGAGCTAGGCTCCGGCAGACGTCGACGACAGGGGTGCACCGTGACAGCGAGCCGATCCGCGCGTGCGAAGAGGGCCGGCGCGCAGGCTGGTCCGCTCGCCACGGTGCGGATCGACCTCGGGGCGAACGACGCGTTCGTCTACAAGATCGGCTGCACCCAGTGCGTGGCCCGGGGCGAGCGCGGCTGGTCGGCGTACCGCCCCGGCGGCGACAACGGGTACATCGCCGCGATGGACCGGTGGGTCCTGCACCTGCACGAGAAGCACCCGGGCGCCGAGGCGCCGTGCCTGGAGTTCCTGCCGGCTGCTCAGCAACGGGTGCACGAGCGGCGTGCAGGACACCCGGCCCAGCAGGCCGCACCGGCCCGCGACGTCGACCCCGGGTAGACCTCAACCACCAGCGGCGTCGGTCGCGGCAGCGGACCTGAGGCGCTCCAGGCCGTCGAGGATCAGCTCGAGGCCGAAGTCGAACTCGTCGGCGAAGTCGTAGCCCGGCAGGAGCGCGTGCTCGACGGCCAGCTCGACCAGGTGCGGGTAGGCGCCGGTGGCCATCAGCGCCATCATCGGCTCGGCCACCTGCGCGGCGCTGTCCGGCCCCTCGAAGGGCAGCGACGCCTCCTGGAGCGCGAAGCCGTAGACGTAGCTGTCGATGAGCGCGTAGGCGTGCGCGGTCTGGGCCACGGTGAAGCCACCGGCGCGCAGGGTCGCGATGTTGGCGTCGTGGTGCGTCAGCGTCGCCGCTCCCGGCGAGGTGCGGGACTCCAGCAGGCCGATCGACCAGCGGTGCCGGCCGAGCACCCGGCGGGCCGAGTGGGCCCGCTTGGCGATCTCCGGGCGCCACTCCCCCGCGGGCGAGGGAAGGTCGATCTCGCCGAAGACCAGGTCGACGATGCCGTCCAGGATCTCGTCCTTGTTGGCGACGTAGTGGTAGACCGCCATCGGCTTCACGCCGAGCTCGGCGGCCAGCGACCGGATCGTCAGGCCGGTGATGCCGCCGGCGTCGGCGACGGCCAGGGCGCCGGCGAGCACCCGCTCCCGGCTGAGGGGTGGTCTGGACACGTGGCTCCTCCACTGTTGGTTTCGTACAATGTACGGTAGCGTGTCCGTACTTAGTACGAAACCCTTTCCGACCAAGGACTCCGACCATGACCCCGCCCGTCCGCCTCGCCCGCACCGCCGGCCTCTACTACCTCGCCGTGGCGGTCCTCGGCGGCTTCGCCCACGTCGTGCGCACCCAGGTCTACGTCGCCGGGGACCCGGCAGCCACGCTGCAGCACGTCACGGAGCACGCCACCCTGGTGCGGCTGAGCTTCGTGGCCGACCTCGCGTCCGCGACGTTCATGGTCTTCCTGGTCCTCGCCCTCTTCCGCCTGCTCCGCGACGTCGACCCACCGACGGCTCGCCTCATGGTCACGCTGGTCACCGTCTTCGTCGGCATCATCAGCCTCAACCTGGTGAGCCAGTTCGGGGCGCTCACGGTCGCCACCGAGCCGGCGTACGCCGCGCTCTTCGGTCCCGACGGCTCCGCCGGGATGGTGCTGCTGCTCATGGAGCTCCAGCACACGGGCTACCTGGTCGCGCAGATCTTCTTCGGCCTCTGGCTGCTTCCCCTCGGCCGGCTCGTGCTCCGGTCCGGCCTGTTCCCGCGAGGGATCGGCCTCGCGCTCATCGCGGCCGCCGTGGCGTACGTCGTCGACGTCGCGTTCCAGCTCCTCGCCCCCGCCGGCGCGGCGACGGTCTCCGGCGCCGTCATCGTCCCGATCGTCACGCTCGCCGAGTGCTCGATGCTCGGCTACCTGCTGGTCAAGGGTGTCCGCTCCTCCCCCGCCCTCCCGCCCGCGTCGTCCGACCGCCCGCTCGTCCACGCCTGACCCCACCCACCGAGAGAAGCTCGTCATGCCCACCACCGCCAGCACCACCACCACCATGCGCGCCGTCATCCAGGACGGGTACGGCACCGCCGACGTCCTGCGCCCCGAGCGGGTCGCGCAGCCGACCATCCGCGACCACGAGGTGCGGGTCCGGGTGCACGCCGCCGGGCTCAACCGGGGCACCTGGCACATCATGAGCGGGACGCCGTACGCGCTCCGCCTGGCCTTCGGCCTGCGCCGTCCCCGGCAGCCGGTGATCGGCAACGAGCTCGCCGGGACCGTCGTCGACGTCGGCGCCGCGGTCACCCGGTTCGCCCGCGGTGACGAGGTCTACGGGATCGGGACCGGCACCTTCGCGGAGTACGCCGTGGCCCGCGAGGACAAGCTCGCTCCCAAGCCCGCGAGCCTCACCTTCGAGCAGGCCGCCATCGTCCCCGTGTCGGCGCCCACCGCCCTCCAGGCCCTCACCGACGTCGGCCACGTCCAGGCCGGCCAGCGGGTGCTCGTCACCGGCGCGTCGGGGGGCGTGGGCAGCTTCGCGGTGCAGATCGCCAAGGCGCTCGGCGCGCACGTGACTGCCGAGTGCAGCACCGGGAAGGTCGAGCTGGTCCGCTCCCTCGGCGCCGACGAGGTGCTCGACTACACGCGCGACGACTTCGCCGACGGGTCCCGGCGCTTCGACCTGATCATCGACCTGGCGGGCGGCCCGTCGGTGGCGCGGCTGCGGGCCGCGCTCACCCCCACCGGCACGGCGGTCCTGGCCGGCGGCGAGCAGGGCGGCAACCTGACCGGGATGGGGCGCCAGATCCGGGCGGCGCTCCTCTCCCCGTTCGTGCGCCAGCGGTTCGCCCTGTGCGTCACCAAGGAGCGGGCCCTCGACCTCGAGCGACTGAACGTGCTCATCGAGGCCGGCGAGGTGACGCCGGCGCTGGACGCGACCTACCCGCTCGACCGGGCCGCCGACGCGATGCGGCGCCTGGTCGCCGGTGACGTCAGGGGCAAGCTCGCCATCACGGTGTGACCGCGACGAGGTGGACCGCCTGAGGTCCCATCAGACCCTCCTTGCGGGCCACCACGACCGCGGCGCCGACGGTGGCGACGACCGCGAGACCGGTCATCACGAGCACCAGGATGCTCTTCACCAGCACGAACGTCTCGAGGGACGTCGACTCCAGCAGCCACAAGGTCAGCGCCCCCTTGCCGATGCCGATGGCGGCCCACATCACGGTGAGGTGCCAGAAGAGCCGCCGCACCCGCGGCCGCAGGTGCAGCTCTCGGTCCATCGGGTAGAAGTCGCCCGCCAGCCGGGCCACCATCGGCCGCGCGGTGGCCAGCGACAACAGGAACATCGCCGCGACCACGCCGTCGCCGATGACCGGCTGGAGGAAGTAGAGGAACGTGCTGTCGCTGAGCAGCGCGATCAGGGTCCGCCCCGTCATCACGACGGCGGTCAGGAGCAGGAGGCCCGACGTACGCCGCCGCGTGGCCGCGCGCCACGCGAGGGCCGCATAGGTCCAGCCGAGAGCCACGATGATCGCCGGCCAGACGCCGACGGCCCGCAGGCAGACGTAGAAGAGGGTGGCCGGGACGACGCACGCGATCGCCAGGCTGAGCGCGACCCGGCGGATCACGGTCGGCAGCGAGGGCCGGTGCGGGGGGTGCGGTGCTGACATGGGGGCCTGTCTGCGGTGAGTGCTCGCCTCGAAACGACGAAGTGCTCTCACGACGACTGGTTCCTCGGTCCGGCCACAGTACGCCCGAGCGCGCCGGGAGGCCCATTCGGGCCCGAGGCGCGGTCGGCCGCCGGTGCCTCAGTCGCGGACGCGCACGAGCACCGGCGCCGGCACCATCAGCCCCTCTTGGCGGGCCACCTGCGCGGCGGCCATCACCGTCGCCACGATCGCCGCCCCCGTGAGGGCCAGCACGCCGACGCTCTTGAGCAGCACGAACGTCTCCAGCGACATCGACTCGAGCAACCACAGCGCGAGTGACGCCTTCACCACGGCGATCACCGCCCACAGCACGGTCAGGTGGCGGAACAGCCGGCGGACCCGCGGCCGCAGGTGCAGGTCCTGGTCCATCGGGTAGAAGTCGCCCGCCAACCGGGCCACCAACGGTCGGGCGGTCGCGAGCGAGAGTCCGAACGCGAGCGCCACCAGGCCGTCGCCGATGACCGGTTGGAGGAAGTAGAGGAAGGTGCTGTCGCTGGCCACGGCGAGCACGGTCCGGCCGGTCATCACCAGCGCGCTGAGGATCAGCAGTCCCGAGGTGCGCCGACCGGTCGCCAGCCGCCAGCCGATGGCGCCGTACGACCAGGCCAGGGCGACCACGATGGCCGGCCAGACGCCGGTCAGCATCATCACCGCGTAGAACAGGGTCGCCGGCACGACGCACGCGACCAGCACGCTCGTCGCGACGCGACGCAGGATCGCGGGCAACGTCGGGTGCGGCGGAGTCGCCTCGACGAGGACGGATGACGACATGCGGGGGGACCTGTCTGTCAGGGGGACGGCCCGCCCACGGTAAGCCGGGGTTCACCGGCGCGAGACCGGATTGGCAGATCCCGAAGGTCAAGTCTCGAGCGCGCCGGGCGTCCCGTCCTCCACGACGAACGACTTGAGCACCGACGCCGGCGACGTCCGTCGGGTGACGGTGTCGACCATGACCAGGTCGGTCCGCCACGCGTCGTGGGTCAGCACGTGCCGCTGGTAGCCGCGGCGATCGCCGTCGAAGAACTTGATGTGCGGGTTGAACTGCACCATCGGGCCGTAGTACGGGCCGTAGACGATGTCGTCGCCGTTGGTGGAGATCGACGTGCCGACGAACTCCGTGGCCACCACCGGCGAGCCCGGCGCGTCGAAGTCCTGCCGGATGTCGTTGACGAACGTCGAGTGCCAGTCGCCCGACACGAAGACCGGGTTGGGGACGGATCGCTGGACCATCTGGTCGAGGAGCCGGTTCCGTGCGGCCGGGTAGCCGTCCCACGCGTCGTTCCAGAGCAGGTCGCCGAGGTCGCCGTCGTGGTCGAGCCGGGCGACCATCACGTTGTTGCCGATGGCGTTCCACCGCGCGCCGGCGCTGCCGAGCCCGGCGTACAACCACTGCTCCTGCAGAGTCCCCAGCATCGTGATCGCCGGGTCGTACGCGGCCTCGCACGCCTGGGCCTCGCCCCAGCCGCACGGCGGCACCGACCGGAACTGCCGCCCGTCGATCATGTCGACCTGGAGCAGGTCGCCGAACGCCAGCCGGCGGTAGAGCCGGATCTCGCCGGACTTGAAGCGGGCCGCGGCGCGGAGTGGCTGGTGCTCCCAGTAGGCCTGGTACGCCGCGCTGCGGACCGCCGACGTTCCGCCGCCGTCGGGGTCCTGCGCGCCGCCCGCGTAGTCGTTGAAGTACTCGTGGTCGTCCCACGTGGTGACGAACGGCAGCCGCGCGTGGGCGGCCTGGAGGTCGGGGTCCTGCTTGTACAGCGCGTGCGTCGCGCGCCACTCGCGCAACGTCCGGGGCGCCCGCTGCACCACCTCGGGCACCTTCGTGTTCCGGTTGCCGGCGGTCGCGGACATGCCGTACTCGTAGATGTAGTCGCCGAGGTGCAGCACGAAGTCGGGGTCGTCCGCCACGATGTGCGGGTAGGACGTGAAGAACCCGTAGTCGTAGGCCTGGCACGACACCGACGCGAAGCTCAGCGTCGAGACCGACCCACCCGGCGCGGGCGCCGTCTTGGTGCGGCCGATCGTGGACACGTGCCCACCGGCCTCGAAGCGGTACCAGTACTCCCGGCCGGGCTCCAGCCCACGGGCCTCGACGTGCACCGAGTGCGCCCACACGTCGAACGTCGAGGTCGTCCCACGCCGCACCACGCGCGTCATCGCCGCATCCGTGGCGACCTCCCACCGCACCGGCACCTCGTCGAGCCCCTGCATCCCGTGCCCCCCGTCGAAGGGCTTCGGCGCCAGGCGGGTCCACAGCACGATCGCGGTCGGTTCCGGATCACCGCTGGCGACGCCGAGGGTGAACGGATAGTCGATCTTGACGGGCTTGGCCCAGGCGGGTGCCGGGGCGAGGAGGGAGACGGCGCCGGCGGCGGCCGCACCTCCGAGGACGAGACGACGGGAGACGGGGGGTTCCGAGAGAGACATGGATCGACTCAAGCACTCGGCGGCGGTCCTGTCACCAGCGCGGAGCCGCTCAGAACTCGTCCTTCTTCCGCAGCGGTCCCGGGTCGCCCGTCGGGGTCGTGCAGGCGCAGGTACAGCGGCAGCGCGAGAGCCCGCTTCAGCCGTGGGAGGTCCGGCGGCTGGAGGCGCCGGAGGCGACCGGGCGGCCTCGGCCCGGGCTGCCCGGCGGCGTACCAGTCGTCGAGCGCGGCGGCCGTCCGCTCGAAGACGGCGTACATCTCGTCGGGGTCGACGCAGTCGGCCGCCGCACCGGGGTCGCCACCGCGGCCGAGGTGCTCGGCGGCGAGGGTGAGGCGCAGCCGTTCGGCGTACTCCCCCTCGGTGTCGACGACGATCGCGGAGAGCTCGGAGTCGTGGGTCCACGAGCGGCGGTTGAAGTTGTCGGAGCCGATCGAGGTCCAGGTGTCGTCGACGATGCAGCACTTGGCGTGCACGTAGATCGGCGTGCCGGCGTCGTTCTCGATGCCGTAGACGCGCGACCCGGTCGGGCGCGGCGTCCATCATCGCGAGCATCGCGCGGCGGCGACCGAGCAGGTGCGGCGTGCGGCCGACGGCCCCCTCGAGGTCGGGGTAGAAGGGCACCACGGCGATGACGCGGAGCTCCGGGTTGTCCCGCAGGGCCTGGGTGAAGACGTCGCCGACGTGCAGGCCCCAGAGGTACTGGTCCTCGACGTAGATCAGCCGCCGCGCCTTCGTCAGCGCCTTGGTGTACCCGCGCGCCACGCTGCGCTCGCCGCCGCGGGCGAACGGGTAGTCGCGGCCGTGGCGGAGGTTGGGGTACGTGCGCAGCAGCTGGACGGCGTGCGTGCCGCCCTCGACCGGGGGCGGCGGCGGCGCCTGCTCCGGCAGCGGGTCGGGGTCCATGTCCATGCCCAGCAGCTTGTCCTTGGCGAACAGCACGACGTTGCGGGTGAGCGGCGTCGGGTCCTGCCACCGCTCGCGGAAGACGGTCTCGACGTCGTGGACGGCCGGGCCGCTGATCGCGGCCATCATGTCGTGCCACGGCGGGGTCTCGCCGTACTCGCTGGCAAGGCCCTCCATCGGCTGGGGGTCGCCGTGGTGCTCGATGTCGTCGCGGCGGGAGTGGCACAGGTCGATGCCCCCGACGTACGCCACGTCCCGGGTCGGGTCGTCCGGGTAGCGGATCACCACCAGCTTCTGGTGGTGCGAGCCCCCCATCCGCACCCGCATGTCGAGCAGCGCCTCGGCGCCGCGGGCCTGGAGCTGCTTGCCGAGGCGCCGGTTCACCTCGGAGGTGAAGCCGAGCAGCTTCGAGTGCGACCGCCACACCAGGCCCCGCACGTCCACCCCGCGCTCGTCGGCCCGCGCGAGCACCTCGACGACCTCGCTGCCCTCGTCGTCGGTCAGCCGCTCGTCGGCGTCCCCCTGCCAGTCGGTGAAGAGGACGAGGTCGCCGGGCCGGGTCGCCTCGAGACGCTCGAACAGCTCGGCGAAGTACGTCGCGCCGTGGACCAGCGGCCGCACCAGGTTGCCGTGGGACCAGGCCTCGTCACCGGGGTGGGGGTCGTCGAGGGTGGTGCGCGGGTTGCCGCGGTCCTGCTTGCCCAGCATCCAGGAGGCGGGCTCGTGCACGCCGCCTAGCCCCGGATCCCGGCGACGACGGCCGGCCCGCCGTCGGGCCAGGTGGCGGTGAGCGTCTCGCCGAACGGCTCGTCGGCGAAGCCGACGACCCGCACCACGACCAGGTCCAGGTCGGCGGCGTCGGGCACCGGCGTCCCGTCGCATCCCGCTGCCGCGCACCTTCGTGCGCGACTCGCGCCGCTCCTGCACGCCGTCGACCTCGACGTAGATGTCGGCCTGCGTGCCGCCGGTGAGGATCGCGGTCGCGAGGGCGGCCGCCCAGACCGGGTCGCCGACGGCGTCGTACACCCAGCGGGTGCCGAGGGCCGAGTGCTCGGTCGTGCCCACCAGGAACTCCTCGGCGCCCGCGAGCGGTGCGGCGCGGTAGCTCAGGGGCGCGTGGACCACGCGGCCGTCCTCCAGCCGGACGAGCTGCCCCTCGAGCCCGACCTCGCCGGCCGGGTCGTCGAAGCGGTAGGCGCCCGCGACCCTCTCCACGCTGCCGCCCGGGAACCACGGCTGCGACGGCAGCCACGCCGTCAGCAGCTCCAGCTTGCCGGGCTCGAGGGTGGCGTCCTGGTACACGAAGGCCATGGGCCGACTCTAGGACCCCACTGCCGGTCGGGTGGCAGGGTGGCAGCCATGAAGGCCACCGTGCTGCACGCCCCGCGAGACATCCGCGTCGACGAGATCCCCGACCCCGCGATCGTCGCGCCCACCGACGCCCTGGTCCGGATCACCGCTGCCTGTGTCTGCGGCAGCGACCTCTGGCCCTACCGCGGCATCAACGACGTCCCCGAGCCGGCCCGGATCGGCCACGAGTTCGTCGGCCTCGTCGAGGAGGTCGGGGCGGAGGTCACCACGGTGCGCCCCGGCGACTTCGTGGTCGCGCCGTTCATGTACTCCGACAACACCTGCCCGCACTGCCGGGCCGGCATCCAGTCCGCGTGCGCGACCGGCGGCTTCTGGGGCAGCACCGACCGCGACGGCCGGCGGGTCGACGGCGGGCAGGGTGAGTACGCCCGGGTCCCGCTCGCCGACGGCACCCTCGTCGCCACGGCCGAGGTGCCCTCCGACGACCTGGTCCCGTCGCTGCTCGCCCTCTCCGACGTGATGGGCACGGGGTGGCACGCCGCGGTCGCGGCGGGCGTGCAGCGGGGCGACACCGTCGTCGTGGTCGGGGACGGCGCGGTCGGCCTGTGCGGCGTGCTGTCCGCCGCACAGCTGGGCGCCGGCCGGATCGTGGCGATGTCGCGCCACGCGTCCCGGCAGGCCATCGCGCGACGGTTCGGTGCCACCGACGTCGTGGCCGAGCGCGGTGACGACGCCGTCGCGGCCGTCACGGAGCTCACCGACGGGGTCGGGGCGGACGCCGTGCTCGAGTGCGTCGGCACCGGCGAGGCGATGACCACGGCGATCCGGGTCGCGCGTCCGGGCGCGACGGTGGGGTACGTCGGCGTACCCCACGGCGTCGAGCTCCCCGTCCGCGCGATGTTCTCCCGCAACGTCGGCGTCGCCGGCGGGGTCGCGCCGGTCCGCGAGTACCTCCCGATGCTGCGCGACCTCGTGCTCGCCGGCGACATCGACCCCGGTGTCGTCTTCGACCTCGAGGTGCCGCTCGCCGAGGTGGCGGAGGCGTACGCCGCGATGGACGAGCGGCGCGCGATCAAGTCCCTGATCAGGACCTGACGCCGGTCACCCTCCGCATCAGCCGGGCGAGCGCGGGGTGGTCGTCGGAGTGGCGGAGCAGCCGGCGCTGCACCCCGAACAGCGCGGCGCGGCCGTCGCTGCCGACCAGCTCGGCCAGGGTCGCGGGCCGGCCGGTGCGCGCGAAGAACGCGCGGCGGTGCCGGCGCCAGAGCCGGCCGTGGGCGACGGCGAGGGAGGCGAGCGCGGACTCGGCGGCCACCAGCAGCTCGGCGTCGGACACGTCGTCGAGCGGCCGGGCCTGGTTCGCCGGGCTCCACGGGCACCAGGTCGGCCAGGTCTCCGTAGACCGCGTAGCCGCGCACGCCGAGCTCCTCGACGAGCGCGGTGCTGCGCGCCCGCACCCAGCCGTGCTCCTCGCGGGGCAGCCGGAGCGGTCGCGAGCCCGACGTCTGCCAGCCGTCCCTGATGCCGCTCTCGATGACGAAGCGGTAGGGCCCGGCGCTCAGTCGCCCGGTCAGGTCGGGGTTGAGCCGCCGGATCAGCTCGGTCTCGGCGGCGCCGAGGGAGTCGTTGTGGGTGGCCAGGTCGGTGCGCCAGGCGTGCGCGGGGATCCCGGCCGCCGCGGCGAACCGCTCCAGCAGCAGCGTCCGCGGCGCTCCTGGCGGCGGCACGGTGACGACGCGGATCCGGTCGCGGGGGATCCATCGCTCCCAGACGTCGAGCACCCGGAGCGCGTCGTGGCGGAGCCGGAAGGACGCACCGGCGCTCGGCGAGCCCTCGTCGAGGCTCCGGACGCCGGCCGCGAACTCGCACCACGGCGTGGTCGCGCCCATGACCACGGACTGCTGCCAGGCCGAGGTCATCGTCCGGGCCAGGTCACGCAGGCCGACCACGACGGAGACCTCGTGGCCCTCCAGCGCGCGCACGATCCGCCGCACGTGCCGCGGCCGCGCCCGGGCCAGCTCCTCCTCGGACATCACCACCCGGGTGCCGGGGTAGCCGCGCACCTCCTCCATCAGGCTGTCGAAGGCACCGGGGATGACGTTGTGCTCGCCCGCGACGCGTTGCCCGATCAGGTCGAAGGTGGCGCGGCGATGCGCGCCGTGGCCGTCGCCGGGGACCAGGACGCCGCAGGTGCCCAGCGCCGGGCTGCTCGCGTCGAGGGCCGCCTGGATGGTCGTGGTGCCGGTCTTCGGCAACCCGATGTGGATACAGACGTCCGCGGCCACGAGAGCCTCCTCTCCGAGACATGATGCGTCGCAGCGTGGCGTACGGCGCAGCACCCGGTCACGGGTCTGCAGTCCCGGGCGGGCCGGGAAGTTCGCTCGCCGCTCTCGGGGTCAGAGCACGCTGAGACCCGGGCCGCCGGCGGCCCGCCCGGTGGCCACCCGGAGCAGCGGACCGGCCAGCCCGCCCCGCACCGCGAGGTCGGAGACGATCCCGAGCGCCTCCGCGGCCGCGGTCGGCGGCACGTCGAGTGGCTCTCCGAGCGCATGGGCGAGGTCGGCGGTGTGGACCGCCAGCTCGAAGGTCCGGGTGGGGAGGTAGTCGGCCAGCCGCATGCCGCCCGCGATCGTGGTGAGCAGCTCCGTCCCGTCGCAGCCGTCGACCAGCGCGAGCACGCGCGCGCGGATCCGCGCCACCGCGGCGGGCGGGTCGGCGCCGAGGGCCTCGCCGGCAGCCCGTCCGCGCTCCGCGACGGCTGGTCCCGCCGCGATGGCGCTCGTGGCGCGGAAGTAGTCCCCGGGTGAGCGCACCTCCACGGCGTCCGCCGGCTCCGCCAGGTAGGCCTCGACGGTGAGCAGCGCCCGGCTCGTGTGCCCCACCAGGGCCCGGACGTCCCACTCCCCCAGGCCGGGCTCGTCCCAGCGGTCGCCCACCTGCGCGGTGGTGCGCTCGAACCACCCCGCCGCGTCGGCGAACGCGCGTCGCGAGGGCTCCCAGCTCACTTGGGTGGCAGGGACCGCGCGTAGGCGAGACCCCGCTCGGCCCAGAGCGTGAGGTCGTCGTCGGTGGCCACCACCTCGGGGTCGACGCGGAGCCAGCCGTCCATCTCCCGGCCCCGCATCTCGAAGCGGTCGACGTGCGGCGGCGCCAGCAGGGCCGCCGTCTCGGCCGGGTCGCAGCGCAGGAGCAGGCCGCCCTTGCTGCTGGCGCTCACCGCCATGTGGCCGTGGACCAGGAAGGCCAGGCCGCCGAACATCTTCTTCTCGGTCAGGCCGGGCTCCCCGGCGACCGCGTCACGGATCCGGTCCGCGAGCCCCTCGTCGTACGCCATGACGGCAGTATCGCGCGGCCCACCGACACCCGGCCGGGCCCGGCCGGCTAGGCGCGGTTGACGGCGCTGATGACGGCCTTGAGGGACGCGGTGACGATGTTGGGGTCCAGTCCGATGCCCCAGAGCACCTGGTCGCCGACGAGGCACTCGACGTACGCCGCCGCGATCGCGTCGCCGCCGGACGAGAGCGCGTGCTCGGCGTAGTCGAGGACCCGCACGTCGAAGGCCTGCGGCAGCTCGTTGATCGCGTTGACGAACGCCGCGATCGGGCCGTTGCCCTCCCCGGTGAGGGTGACGAGGTCGCCCTCGACCCAGAGGTTGGTGGAGAGCTGGTCCTTCTCGCCCGCGGCGGCCGAGGTGTGCACGGAGTCGAGACGCAGGGGGGTCTCGCGGGCGAGGTACTCGGCGGTGAAGATCTCCCAGATCCGGTCCGCGCTGATCTCGCCGCCCTCGGCGTCGGTGTGCTCCTGGATCACCCGCGAGAACTCGATCTGCGCCCGTCGCGGCAGGTCCAGCTTGTGCTCGGCCTTCAGCACGTAGGCGACCCCGCCCTTGCCGGACTGGCTGTTGACCCGGATCACGGCCTCGTAGGAGCGGCCGACGTCCTTCGGGTCGATCGGCAGGTACGGCGCCTCCCAGGTCATCTGCGACACCGGGATGCCCTGCTGCTTGGCCTTGTCCTCGAGGTCCTCGAGACCCTTCTTGATCGCGTCCTGGTGGGACCCGGAGAACGCGGTGTAGACGAGGTCTCCCGCGTACGGGTGCCGCGGGTGGACCGGCAGCTGGGTGCACCACTCCACGGTGCGCCGGATCTCGTCGATGTCGGAGAAGTTGATCTGCGGGTCGATGCCCTGGCTGAACAGGTTCATGCCCAGCGTCACCAGGCAGACGTTGCCGGTGCGCTCGCCGTGGCCGAACAGGCAGCCCTCGACGCGGTCGGCGCCGGCCATCACGGCCAGCTCGGTCGCGGCGACCGCGGTGCCGCGGTCGTTGTGCGGGTGCAGCGAGATGGTGGTGAACTCCCGCCGGGTGAGCTGGCGGGAGAACCACTCGATCTGGTCGGCGTACACGTTCGGCGTGGCCATCTCGACCGTCGCCGGCAGGTTCAGGATGATCTCGCGCCCGTCGTCGGGCTGCCAGACGTCCGAGACCGCCTCGCACACGTCGACGGAGAACGGCAGCTCGGTGCCGGTGAAGATCTCGGGGCTGTACTCGTAGCCGATCACGGTCTTGTCGAGCCACGACTCGGCGTACTTCATCACCATCTCGGTGCCGCGCACGGCGATGTTGCGCACCTCGTCCTTGCCGGCGTGGAAGACCACGCGGCGGAAGAGCGGGGCCAGCGCGTTGTAGAGGTGGATGTTGGCGTGGTGCACGCCGACCAGCGACTGGACCGTGCGCTCGATCAGGTCCTCGCGCGCCTGGGTCAGCACCGAGATCGTGACGTCCTCGGGCACCTTGTCCTGCTCGATCAGCTGGCGCACGAAGTCGAAGTCGGTCTGGCTGGCGCTCGGGAAGCCGACCTCGATCTCCTTGTAGCCCATCCGGACCAGCAGCTCGAACATCTTCATCTTGCGTCCGGGCGTCATCGGGTCGATGAGGGCCTGGTTGCCGTCGCGCAGGTCGGTGGAGAGCCACCGGGGCGCCCGGGTGATGCGGTTGGCCGGCCAGGTGCGGTCGGGCAGGTCGATCGGCTCGAAGGCGCGGTAGCGCTCGATGGGCATGCCGCTCGCGCGTTGGGTGTTCGTGAAGCCGGAGCTCTGCAGGGTCATGGCGGTGTCCTCGGGTGGAGTGGTCGGGCGCCGGCGCGCAGCACGCTCCCCGCAGCGAGGGGTCCGGCTCAGGCCCCGCTGCGGCAGCGAAGGAGAAGGCTGCGCATGCTCATGACGTCGTCAGACTAGCGCTCCGGCCGGGACCGCCGCAGCGGCCGTCCCACATCTCAGTCGGTCTGGGACAGGCCGTGCAGCTGCGCGACGAACTGGTCGGAGGTCGGCAGGGCGTACAGGCTCCAGACCGCGACCCGGGTGATCGCCTCCCACTCGGGACGCTCGTCCCAGAATCGGCCGAGCGGGGGCGTGCCCTTCGGCGGCCGCCCGGCGTACACCTCGAGCGCGTCGTCGTCGAGGTCGACGAGGTAGGCCCACTCGCAGGCGCGGGTGTCGTAGGCGAGGTCGTCCTGGTGCACCACGGCACCCCGGTCGAGGCAGGCCTGCGGGTCGCCGGCGGGTCCCTGGTCGGTGACCTCCAGGCACTGGGCGCGCACCCGCACCTCGCCCCAGCTCTGCTGCTCGCGCGCCCACTCCAGCACCCGCGTGCCGAGCGCGCCCGGCGTCGGCTCGGCCGCGTGCGGCGACACGATCGCACGTCCGTCAACGACAAGACCCCAGGCCCCCCGCGTGGTCATGCCTCCCAGATTACCGGTGGACAGCCCTCCTAATCTGGCGAATGTGACGGTTGCCCCGCGGATCGAGGATCTCTCCCCGGACGATCTCGACGCGACGCTCGCCGCGGACCTCGCCGCCGTCCGCAACGCCGCGCTCGAGGACGTCCCCGTCGCCCGGGACACCGGTGACATGCTCCGCCTCGAGATGACGCGTGCCGACGAGCGGCCGGGCGCGCTGTGGGTGGCCCGCGACGGTCGGCGGGGTGGTGGGCTTCGCGACGCTGACCGAGCCCGTGCACGAGTACGTCGACGCGGCGTTCCTCGGCGGTGCGGTCGCGCCCTCGCACCAGCGTCGGGGCGTGGGTGCCTCGCTGCTCGCGGCGGCGGTGGCCCGGACCGACCGGCCGGTGCTCCGGCTCCGTGCCTGGCGGGGCACCGCGGGCGCGAAGGCGGTGCCGGCCTGGGGGTTCCGGCGCACCATGACCCACGCCGTCCGACGCCTCGCGCCGGCCGACCCGCTGCCGGACGAGGACGCGCTCCGCGCCGACGTCGCCCGCGCGACCGGCGCGTACGTCGTCTCCCGACACCGGGGTCCCACCCCGGCGGACGCCCTGGCCGAGATGGTGGTCCTCCGCGAGGCGATCAACGACGCCCCGGACGCCCACGAGTTCGAGGCCTACCCGGTCGACCGGATCACGGCGTACGAGCAGTCGCTCGTCGAGCGCGGCCAGACGCAGTACACCGTGGTGGCCCGGCACCGGGACACCGGCGAGCCGGCCGGGATCACGATGCTCTGCGTGCCGGAGGCGGCCCCCGCGATCGCCGCGCAGGAGGACACCTCGGTGCTGCCCGCCCACCGCGGGCACCGGCTCGGGCTGCTCCTCAAGCTCGAGGTGCTGGACTGGATCCGCGCCGAACGGCCCGACGTCCGGGCGATCGACACCTGGAACGACGTGACCAACGAGCCGATGATCGCGGTCAACCACCGGCTCGGCACCCGGATCGTCGGGGAGAACAGCGCCTACCGACGCCCGCGCTGAGGCCACCGCACGCGGTGGCCTAGGTTGGTCGGCACTTGTCGACCAGAACGGGGACCCCCATGTTCCGAGCAGCACCTCTCGCCGCCGGCCTCGCCCTGCTCGCGGCCCTCGCCGGCTGCGGCGCCTCGGAGGAGGACCAGGCGTCCGAGGCGGTCTCCGCGGGGCTGCTCGAGGCCCAGGACGGGGCGTTCCAGTTCACCCAGGAGCAGGCCGACTGCGTCGGTGACGGGTTCGTGGAGGAGATCGGCGTCGACCAGCTCCAGGAGTACGGGATCATCACCGAGGACCTCGAGGCGACGGACAAGCCGATCGAGGCGAAGATGACCGGCGACGACGCCGACGGCGCCGGCAAGGTCCTCGTCGGCTGCGTCGACGCCGCCCAGCTCTTCAAGGACGCCATGCTGAGCGGCGCGGACCTGAGCCCCGAGGTCGAGTCGTGCATCGACGACGCCCTGACCGAAGAGGTGCTGACGAAGTTCTTCTCGGCCACCTTCTCCGAGGACCAGGCGGCGGCCGCCGAGGCGACGACTCCGCTCCAGGAGTGCCTCGCCGGGTGACCCGGGGCCCGCCGTCAGGCGATCCCCCAGTCCGCCAGGACCGCGGCGCAGAAGTCCTCGTTGGTGCCGGTGGAGCCGAACACGAGGGTGTTGGAGAGCTCCGCGCCGGTGACCGCGTCGAAGACGATCTCGAAGCGGACCTGGCCGGAGTTCCGGGCGATCAGCTTGCCGGAGTCACCGTAGGTCCGGTTGCCGCCCGTGAGCAGGGCGACGACCGTCACCGTGGCGCCGTTGTCGGTGATCGAGAGGTCCTTGTCCAGCGTGTTGGGCTGGATGTCGGTCACCGTCTTGCCGGTGGCCGGGTCGGTGAACACCTGCACGACCGTCGTCTTCTCGAGGTAGTACTCAGAATCCGCCGGGAGCGCGTGAGTTGACCTGGTAGCGCCCGTCGACGGTGGCCGTGAAGTCGACGGTGAGGCCGTCCGTGCAGAAGTCGTCGATGCTGCCGTCGAAGGCGTCATGGATCTCACCGCGTTCGACCACGCGGGCCGACGCGGGCGCGGCTCCGAGGGCGGCCGTGGCCGCGACGAGGGTGAGGGTCCCGAGAAAGGCGGTGGCAGTCGAACGGATGGTGATCATCTGGACCCCTTTCGTGGTCGAACGTCTCTCGACGCTAGGGGTGAGCGGCGGGGACCAGCAATGCCGGTCTGGTCCGCTCGCGCAGCGCGGCTAGCCTCGGGACGTGCCCCGCCTGCTCGTCGTCCACCACTCCCCCACACCGTCGATGCGGGCACTGACCGACGGGGTCGTCGCGGGCGCCCACGACGACGCGATCGAGGGCGTCGACGTCGTGGTGCGCCCGGCCCTCGAGGCGACCGCGGACGACGTCGTGGCGTGCGACGGCATCGTGCTCGGGACGCCGGCCAACTTCGGCTACATGAGCGGCGCCCTCAAGCACTTCTTCGACTCGACGTTCCTGCGGATCGGCGGAGCGCTGGCCG
Organism: uncultured Actinomycetota bacterium; assembly: GCA_963713255.1. Taxonomy (GTDB): domain Bacteria; phylum Actinomycetota; class Actinomycetes; order Propionibacteriales; family Nocardioidaceae; genus Nocardioides. Next base: position 167,058 of record CAVQLC010000014.1, on the reverse strand, counting down.
ACGACGGCTCCGGCGCTCCCGGCCACGGGTGGACGGCTCCCGTTCGGCCTCTACGTGCACGGCCGCTACGACACCACCGGAGCGGTCCGATCGGTGCTCGCGATCACCGGCGCGCTGCCGTGGCGGCAGAGCGCCGAGATCCTCGCGGTCCTCGGCGACGTGGACGGCGCGCACGTCGAGGCGGCGTACGACCTGGGCGGTAGCATCGCCGCACTGATCGCCGACTGACCCGGCGAGCCCCCGACGTGATCGACAGAGGTGACCTGGTGCCGCACGCCCGAGGCCTCGCGGGCGCCGTCCTCCTCGTCCGATCCTCGTGCTCCTCACCGGCGGGTGTGCCGCCGGCGGCGACGACCCGCCCGTGAGCGCCGAGGACATGCCCGCCCTGGGCGCCTGCCGGGACCTGACGCCCGCCGACGTCGCCGAGCCGAGCAACGCCACGGCGGTCGTGGACTGCAGCACGGAGCACACCGCCGAGACCTACGCGGTGGGCAGCCTGCCGGAGCGCTTCGCCGACGCGGAGTACGACGACCGCGGCCTCGGCGCGTACGCGTACAAGACCTGCTCCACCGCGTTCATGAAGTTCCTCGGCGCCGACGAGAGCCTGGTGATGCGCACCGTGCTGAGCTGGGCGTGGTTCCGGCCGTCGGAGGGCGCCTGGGACGCGGGCTCGCGGTGGTACCGCTGCGACGTGATCGGCGGCGGCGAGCAGAGCGCGTCGTACGTCTCCCTCCCCGAGACCGCCGAGGACGTCCTGCTCGGCAAGCCCGACGACCGCTGGCTGGTCTGCGTCGACGGTGAGACCGTCGACGCGGGGGCCAAGATCCCGTGCTCGCAGACCCACGCGTGGCGCGCCGTCACGACGATCAAGCTGGGCGAGGACGCCGACCCCTACCCCGGCGACCGGGTCGTGCAGGTCCGCACCCGCGACTTCTGCTCGGACTCGGTGGGTGCCTGGCTCAACTACCCGGTGGACTACGACTTCGGCTACACCTGGTTCCACGAGGCCGAGTGGGAGGCCGGCAACCGTCGCTCGGTGTGCTGGGCCAAGACGGAGTCATGACGCGACGCGCGGCCGCGCTGCTCCTCGCCCTGGTGCTCCTCACGTCTGACGGGGTGCTCCGGGTCGGCCGACTCCGATGACGCCGCGCCCGGGCCCACGACGACGTCGGCCGCCCCCACCGACCCGGGCTCGGCGGCGCCGGACGTCGCGCGGCGTCCGAGCCGGCGCCGTTGCCGCCGGTCCGCGCCTGCTACCGGTTGACCTTCGACGAGGCGCTCGCGCCGGTGACCCGCGCCAAGCCACGCTCGTGCGACCGACCGCACACGCTGCGGACCGTGTTCTCCGGACGCGTCGGCGCGCTCGTGAAGGGGAAGAACGCCGACGATCGACTCGCCGCGGGTGCAGCGCGCCGTCGCCGCCGAGTGTCCGCGACGGCTGGCGGAGTTCCTCGGCGGACCGGAGCAGGCGCTGCGGCTGAGCATGTTCCGACCGGTGTGGTTCACCCCCACGCTGGCGCAGGCGGACCGGGGCGAGGACTGGTACCGCTGCGACGTCATCGCGCTCGCCGCCGAGGGCGAGCTGGCCCCGCTGGAGGGCCGGCTCGAGGGACTGCTCGGCCGCCTGGGCTGGAAGGACGAGTACGGCCTCTGCGGCACCGCCGAGCCGGGCACCAGCGGCTTCGAGCACGTCTCGTGCGCGCGTCGCCACGCCTGGCGGGCGCTGACCACCGTCCCGATCACGGCCGAGCGCTACCCGGGCCCGGCCGCCGTCCAGGCGCTCGGGGACGAGCCCTGCACCGCCGCCGCCCGGGCCGTGGCCGCCGACCCGCTGGACTTCCGGTGGGGCTACGAGTGGCCGACCCTCGACCAGTGGCGGGCGGGCAAGCGGTACGGCGTCTGCTGGGCGCCGGAGTCCGGCTGAGCCGGATCCGTCATCAGGATCCGAGGCCATGGATGCGGGTCCTGATGACGCAACGCCGGGCTCGTCCACAGCTCCGCCGGAAGGGGTCGCCGACGTCGCCCGCGACTGGGCACGCTGGTCGTCGATGGGGACCACAGGGCAGCAGAGAACCGCGGCGCTTCGCGAGCAACGACGCCGCCGGGTCCTTGCCCTGGCCGCCGAGCAGGCGGGGGTGGTGAGCCGCCGCCAGGTGTACGCCGCCGGCCTGACCCGGGCCGAGGTGCTCGCCAACGTGAAGGCGGCCCGCTGGCGCAGACTGCTCAGCCAGAGCATCTGCGTGCACACGGGCCCGGTGCCGCAGGCCGCGTGGCTCTGGGCAGCGGTCTTCGAGGCCGGCCCGCGTGCCTTCGTCGATGGCGAGTCAGCGCTCGTGGCGGCCGGTCTGACGGGGTACGCGACCACGGCCACCCGCGTGTCGGTCCCGCGCGGCGCGAAGGTGCGGCGCGGGCGTGGCCTCAACATCCGGCAGACCCGCCGCTGGTCCGCCGACGACGTCGCCACCGGCAGTGGTGTCCCTCGCGCACGGCCGGCGGTCGCTGCGGTGCGGGCCGCCTTGTGGGCGCGCTCGGACCGGCAGGCCGCGCTCCTGCTGACGATGTCGGTCCAGCAGGGACTGGTGTCGGCGGAGCAGCTCGGCCTGGAGATGCTCCGCGTGCGCAAGGCGCGCCGCCGCTCCTTCATCCACGCCGTCCTGCTCGACCTGCTCGACGGGGTGCGCTCGCTGGGCGAGCTCGACTTCGCGCGCGAGTGTCGGCGTCGAGGACTGCCCGAGCCCGACCGCCAGGTGGTCCGTCGGGGCATGCACGGGCAGTACTACCTCGACGTTCTCTGGTCCGCCTACGGCCTGGTCGTCGAGATCGACGGCATCCAGCACACCTGGGCGGGGCAGCTAGGTCGACGACGCCCTGCGACAGAACCACGTCACCCTCGCTCACCACCGGGTGCTCCGGCTGCCGCTGCTGGGACTCCGGGTCGCGCCGGACGCGTTCTTCGAGCAGATCCAGGCGGCACTGGCCGCGGCCGGCTACGTGGCGCCCCGTCGTTCGGCCTGATCGCGTGCGATGCGTCATCAAGAGCCGCGGTCATAGGTGCGGATCGTGATGACGCAAGCCGCGGGCCCGCGGCGGGTCAGAAGCCGAGCTTGCGCAGCTGCTTGGGGTCGCGCTGCCAGTCCTTGGCGATCTTCACGTGCAGGTCGAGGTAGACCGGGGTGCCGAGCAGGGCCTCGATCTGGTGGCGGGCGGCGGTGCCGACCGAGCGCAGGCGGGCGCCCTTGTGGCCGATGACGATGCCCTTCTGCGACGACCGCTCGACGTAGAGGTTCGCGTGGATGTCCAGCAGCGGCTTGTCCTCGGGCCGGTCCTCGCGCAGCCCCATCTCCTCGACCACCACCGCGATCGAGTGCGGCAGCTCGTCGCGGACGCCGTCGAGGGCGGCCTCGCGGATCAGCTCGGCGACGAGGGTCTCCTCGGGGGCGTCGGTGAGGTCTCCGTCGGGGTAGAGCTGCGGCCCCTCGGGCATCAGCGCGATCAGCAGCTCCTCGAGGAGCTTCACCTGGTCGCCGGACACCGACGAGACGGGCACGATCTCGGCCCACTCGGTGCCGGTCTCCTCGCCGAGCCGCTGGATGTCCATCAGGTGCTGCCCGATCCGCTCGGGCGAGGCGAGGTCGGTCTTGGTGGCCACCGCGATCTTGGTGGTCCGGCGGACCTTGGCCAGCTCGGTGACGATGAACCGGTCGCCCGGACCGATCTTCTCGTCGGCCGGGAAGCACACGGCGACGACGTCGACCTCGCTCCAGGTGGTGCGCACCAGGTCGTTGAGCCGCTCCCCGAGCAGGGTCCGCGGTCGGTGCAGACCCGGGGTGTCGACGAGGATCAGCTGCGCGTCCGGCCGGTGCACGATGCCGCGCACCACGGTGCGGGTCGTCTGCGGCTTGTCGGACGTGATCACGATCTTGGTGCCGACCAGCGCGTTGGTCAGGGTCGACTTGCCGGCGTTGGGCCGGCCGACGAACGACGCGAAGCCGCTGCGGAACGGTGATCGAGCCTGTCCGGATTCGGTCACGATGACTCCCTCGCGGCGTCGTACGCCGCCCAGATCTGCTCGTCGGACTGCCCGGCGGCCTTGCCGGCCCGCCAGATCGGTCCCGGATCGACCGCGCGGGGCTGCCGCTTCGCGCCGCCGCGCCAGTAGCCCATCACGTCGTACGCCGTGCCCCGACGCTCGCGCATCAGGTGCTTGCGGATGGCCCGCATCTGGCCGGACTCGCCGGCCATCCAGAAGTAGCCGGGCCCGGCGGGCCAGTCCATCGCCTCCACGACCGCGGCCAGGGCGCTCTCGGCGTCGGCGGGCGGGGCGAGCCAGGTGACGTCGACCCCCTGCGCGCGCCGGCAGGTAGTCGCCGAGCGGGTCGCCGACCTCGGCCCACACCCGGCTCGGCAGCGAGACCGTCTCCAGGATCCGCGCCATCGCGGGCAGCCCGGTCAGGTCGCCCACGAGGACCAGCCACTGCGCGTCGTCGGGCGGCGCGAACGACCCTCGCGGCTCGGTGATCGTGACCGGCTCGCCCACGATGTCGCGGGTCGCCCACTCCGTCACCAGGCCGTGGTCGTGCACCACCACGTCCAGGGTGAGCTCGCCGTCCGACCACGAGCGCACCGTGTAGTAGCGGCTCTGGAACTGCCCCGGCACCACGAGCCCGACCCACTCGTCGGGGATCCCGGTGGACGCGAACGACGCGAGTCCCGGTCCGCCGAGCACCAGCCGCACCAGGTGGGCCGACAGGCGTTCGCGACGCAGCACCGTCGCGTCGTACTGCCGGGCCGGGGTGCTCACCCGGCCACGGTATTCACCACGTGGGTCGCAGCGCGAATCCGTCGTGGCCGCGCTCGTCGGTCTTCACCGCGAGGACCTGGTGGAGCTGGATCTCGTTGCGCTCGAAGGCGAGTCGCGACCCGGCCATGTAGAGCCCCCAGACCCGCGCGGTGCCCTCGCCGACCTCGGCCACGCACTCGTCCCAGTGCTCGACCAGGTTGTGGCACCAGCCGGTCAGGGTGAGCGCGTAGTGGCGACGGAGGTTCTCCTCGTGCATGACCTCGAGACCGGCGTTCTGCGCCTCGGTGATGATCCGGCCGGACCCGGTGAGCTCCCCGTCGGGGAAGACGTAGCGGTCGAGGAACTGGCCGATGTCCTGCCGTCGGTTGTGCGGGCGGGTGATCGAGTGGTTGAGCAGCCGGCCCTCGGGACGCAGCCGGTCGCGGAGGAAGGTGAAGTACGACGGGTAGTTGCGGATCCCGATGTGCTCGGTGAGGCCGATCGAGGAGATGGCGTCGAAGCCGGACTCGACCACGTCGCGGTAGTCCGCGTGCCGCACCTCGGCCAGGTCGCCGAGCCCCTCGCCGTCGATGGCCGCCTTGGCCCACTGCGCCTGCTGGAGCGACAGGGTCACCCCGAGCGCCCGGACGCCGTACTCGCGCGCGGCGTGCCGGACCATCCCGCCCCAGCCGCAGCCGACGTCGAGCAGCCGCTGGCCGGGCTTCAGGTCCAGCTTGCGGGCGACCAGGTCGTACTTCTCGGTCTGGGCGGCCTCCAGGGTGGCGTCGGGCTCCGGGAAGACCGCGCAGGTGTAGGTCATCGACGGGCCGAGCACCAGCTCGTAGAAGCGGTTGGAGACGTCGTAGTGGTGGCTGATCACCTCGGCGTCGCGGCCCATCGAGTGCCGCACGCCCTCCATCACCCGGCGCCACCGGGGCGGCGCCTCCTCCTTGGGCGCCGGCGGCGGCCGGAGCTTGTCGAAGCCCAGGCTGCGCAGGATCGCGAGGGCCTCGGTGGGGCTCGGCGCCCGGAAGCGCAGGTTGTTCATCAGGAGCACGAGCAGGTCGTAGGGGTCACCCGGGTGCACGCCGGTCACGTCGAGGTCGCCCGCGACGTAGGCGCGCGCGAAGCCGAGGTCGCCGGGGGCGGTGAGCAGGTAGGCCAGCCCGCGCTCGGTGCGCAGGTTCATCCCCAGCTCGGCGTCCGGGGGGCCGACGCTGCTGCCGTCGTACGCCGTGAAGCGCAGCGGCATCCCGTCGCGCAGCAGCGAGGACAGCGCATCGGCCACCGGGAGGGTCTCGCGGGAGGGGGAGGTCATCGTCTGCGCACCACCTTGTCGTAGAGGGAGGTGAATCGGTCGTCGGGGTCGTAGCGGTGCTTGAGCGCCGCCAGGTTGTCACCGTCGTAGAGCGCGTCGAAGGTCGCGCGGTCGTAGAACGCCTCGGAGTAGAGGGACTTGTGGCCGCCGAGGTCGCGCACCTTCTCCTCGATCGCGCGGTTGAGCGGCGCCTGCGGCGCGTCGGGACCGACGTGCACGGTGCCCCAGAAGCCGACGTTGACGTAGGTGCGTCCCGGCTCGAGGGGGTACGTCGGCCACGCGCGGGTGGTCACGACGGGACACAGCCACACCGGCCGCATCCCGACCTCGGCGTCGAACCACGCCAGGAACGCCGGGAGCTGCTCGACCGGCACCTCGACGTCCTGGATGACCCGCTCGCGCTCGGGACGGCCCGCCCGCTTGTCGAGGCGGTCCACCAGGCCGATCCGCCGGTCGAGGGCGACCAGCCGGTGGTAGACGTCCGAGCGCCGCCAGCGGCGCGGCCACAGCCGGCGCACCCGGGGGTTGCCCAGCCCGAAGGCCTGCGAGCACCAGAACCAGTCGGTGTCCCAGCGCCAGAGGTAGTCGTAGGTGGTGAGCAGGTCGGTCTCGCGCTGCTGGAGCGAGCGGAAGTACATCTCCTGACCGGTGTAGTCGCTCGCCGCCGGGGAGCCCGCGTCCGTCCAGCGGGCCAGGGTGAGGTAGAGCTCGCCCGGCTCGAACGAGACGCCGTCGAGCCCGTCGACGCGGACGCCCTCGTGCTCGCCGGTCTCGACGACCGCGGCCAGGGTCTTGGTCAGCTGCTCGGCGTCGTCGAAGCGCAGGTGGCGCAGCGCGACGTGGCTCCGCACCGGCTCCAGCGCGATCCGCAGCCGGGTGGCGTAGCCCAGCGAGCCGAAGGAGTTGGGGAACGCCGCGAAGAGGTCGGCGTGCTCGTTGTCGGGCCGGGCGGTGACCACCTCGCCGGCGCCGGTGAGGATGTCGAGCTCGAGGACGGAGTCGTGCGGCAGCCCGCTGCGGAAGCTCGTCGACTCGATGCCCAGCCCGGTGACCGCGCCGCCGAGGGTGATGGTGCGCAGCTGCGGCACGACCAGCGGGATCAACCCGTGCGGCAGCGTCGCGTCGACGAGGTGCTCGTAGGTGCACATGCCCTGCACGTCGGCGGTCCGCCCCGCGACGTCGATCGAGATCACGCCGTCGAGGCCCGACACGTCCAGCCCGGGTGTGCGGGTGGCGACCCGCGGCCGGAACAGGTTGGACGTCTTCTTGGCCAGCCGCACCGGCGCGCGCGACGGGATCGCGGCGTACGACGCACGCAGCCGCGCGACGGCCGTCTGATGCTCGGCCACCCCCCGCACCGGAGTCACCCCCACAAAATACCCCCGACCGCCGTCGGACGTCTCAGGAGGTGGTCGTCCGGAGGATCTGACCCGACGGTCCGCCCACGTGGAGGGGTACGCCGGGGCCCGCGAGGTCGGCGACCGCGGCCCGGTCGGCGTCGGCCACCTCGCCGTCGCCGTCGCTGAGCAGCACCCCCGCCTCGAGCCCCCGTGCGCCCGACGCGACCGCCATCGCGACGCACACCTGCAGCGCGGACAGGGTCAGCGACGCCAGCGCCACCGAGGCCGCGGCGTAGGTGCGGCCGTCGAGGTCGCGGACGGCGGCGCCCTCCGCGGCCCGGGTCCGCGCCCGGGTGGCCCGGGCCAGGGTGACGAGCTTGGCGTCCTCGGCGGACAGGGCGCCGGTCACTCATGCGCGTCAGCGTAGTGATCGGTGCCCTCCGGAGCGGGCTCCGGCTCGACCTTGCTGACCAGCACCGTGCCGATCCGGTTGCGCCGGCCCGTGACGCCCTCGGCCTCGAAGCGCAGCCCGTGCACGACCACGTGGGACCCGGGGATCGGGACCCGGCCGAGGTGCTTGGCGAGCAGCCCGCCGACGCTGTCGACGTCCTCGTCGGCCACCTTGATGCCGAAGATCTCGTCGAGGTCGTCGACCGGGTAGCGCGACGACAGCCGCGTGGTGCCGGACGGCAGCACCTCCACGTCGACCTGGTCGGTGTCGTACTCGTCGGTGATCTCCCCGACGATCTCCTCGAGGATGTCCTCGATGGTGATCAGGCCGGCCGTGCCGCCGTACTCGTCGACGACCACGGCGATGTGCTGGCGCATCGCCTGCATCTCCGAGAGCAGCTCGTCGGCCGGCTTGGAGTCGGGGACGAAGTGCGCGGGTCGGATCACCTGCTCGACGCGCTCGGTGAACTCGGCGTCGGGGGCGTCGAAGTCGCGGCGCACCACGTCCTTGAGGTAGACGAAGCCCAGGACGTCGTCGAGGTTCTCGCCGATCACCGGCAGCCGCGAGAAGCCGCTCTTGAGGAACAGCGAGAGGGTCTGGCGCAGGTTCTTGTACCGCTCGATGTAGACGACGTCGTTGCGCGGCACCATCACCTCGCGGGCGATGGTGTCGCCGAGCTCGAAGACCGAGTGGATCATCTTGCGCTCGGCGTCCTCGATCAGGCTGGACGCCTCGGCGATGTCGACGAGCTCGCGCAGCTCGGTCTCCGTGGAGAACGGGCCGGCGCGGAAGCCCCGGCCCGGGGTGATCGCGTTGCCGACCAGGATCAGCAGCTGCGGGATCGGGCCGAGGATCCGGGTGATCGCGGTGACCGGGCCGGCGGCCAGCAGCGCGATCCGGTCGGCGTGCTGGCGGCCGAGGGTGCGGGGCGCGACCCCGATGACCACGAAGGACACCACCAGCATGATCGCGATCGAGGTGAGCAGCGACCACCAGAACGCGCCGTCGTAGGCGTCGCGGACCAGCTGGGTGACGATCACGATCGCCCCGATCTCGCAGGCGAGCCGGAGCAGGATCAGGGTGTTGAGGTAGCGGGCGGCGTCCTCGAGCAGCAGCACCAGCGCCTTGGCGCCGGGGCGGTTCTCCTCGAGGAGCTCGTCGGCGCGGGCCCGGGAGAACGACGCGAGCGCGGCGTCAGCGGCCGAGAACCCCCCGGCGAGCAGCACGAGGACGGCGGCCGTCACGAGCAGCCATAGGTCCCCACTCGTCATGAGCTTTGTGTCGTTTGTCGGTGGTCGAGCCCTTCGAGACCTCGAGACCCGCCACTCCCCCAGGATCTCGTCCTGGAGACCGAACATCTCCTTGTGCTCCTCCGGCTCGGCGTGGTCGTAGCCGAGCAGGTGCAAGATGCCGTGCACGGTCAGCAGCTCGATCTCGGCGTCCCGGCTGTGACCGGCGGTCTCGGCCTGCTGCGCGGCGACCTCGGGGCAGAGCACCAGGTCACCGAGGACACCCTCCTCGGGCTCGTCGTTGACCTTGCCCGGCCGCAGCTCGTCCATCGGGAAGGCGAGCACGTCGGTCGGACCCTCCTTCTCCATCCACTGCGCGTTGAGCGCGGCGATGGTGTCCCGGTCCACGGCCTTGATGCACAGCTCGGCCTGCGGGTGCACCCGCATCCGGTCCATCACGAAGCGGCTGAGCTGCGCGAGCTGCTGCATGTCCAGGTCGAGGCCGGACTCGTTGAGCACCTCGATGGTCACTGGCGCTTCTCTCGCGGTTCCCGGTTGAAGCCGCCGCGGGCGTCGAAGTCGTCGTACGCCGCGACGATCTTGCCGACCAGCCGGTGCCGCACCACGTCCTGGGCCGTGAGCCGGTTGAACACCAGGTCCTCGACCCCGTCGAGGATCTCCTCGACCACCTTCAGGCCCGAGCGGGTGCCGTTGGGCAGGTCGATCTGGGTCACGTCGCCGGTGACCACGATCTTGGAGCCGAAGCCGAGCCGGGTCAGGAACATCTTCATCTGCTCGGGCGAGGTGTTCTGCGCCTCGTCGAGGATGATGAACGCGTCGTTGAGCGAGCGGCCCCGCATGTAGGCCAGCGGGGCGACCTCGATGGTGCCGGCGGCCAGCAGCTTGGGGATCGTCTCGGGGTCGATCATGTCGTGCAGCGCGTCGTACAGCGGGCGCAGGTAGGGGTCGATCTTCTCCGACAGGGTGCCGGGCAGGAAGCCCAGGCTCTCGCCGGCCTCGACCGCGGGCCGGGTGAGGATGATCCGGTTGACCTGCTTGGCCTGGAGGGCCTGCACCGCCTTGGCCATCGCGAGGTAGGTCTTGCCGGTGCCGGCGGGGCCGATGCCGAACGTGATGGTGTGCTTGTCGATCGAGTCGACGTAGCGCTTCTGGTTCAGCGTCTTGGGGCGGATGGTCCGGCCGCGGTTGGAGAGGATGTTGAGCGACAGCACGTCGGCCGGTCGCTCGGTGGTCTCGACCCGGAGCATGCCGATGACCCGCTCGACGGTCTCGGGCGTGACGCCCTGACCGGTGCGGATGATGGTGACCAGCTCGTCGATGAGCCGCTCGGCCAGCGCCACCTCGTGCGGCTCGCCGTGCAGGGTGATGCGGTTGCCACGCACGTGGACGTCGGCCTCGAAGGCCTTCTCGATCAGGCCGAGATGCTCGTCTCCCGGACCCAGGACGCTGACCATGTTGATGCTGTTGGGCACGACGACGACGTGACGGGTCTTCGCGACGGCGGTGCCGGTGGAGGATTCGGTCATGGAGGCCCGGGTGGGCGGCCCTTCTGGATCGGCGATGTGGCTCCGCCAATGCTACGGGGCGCCCCGGCGCGCCGCCCACCCGATTGCGACCGACGGCTCCCCGGTGCTCCCGAGCGCGGCGAGCCGCGAAACCCCGGCCCCACCGACCGGGGTCCGGCGCTGCCCGGTCGTACATTGAGGACATGGAGGATCGGCGGCTGGAGTCGACCGGGGATCCGGGGCACTCCGAGGACGCGCCGCGAGCCTGGACCCCGCCGTCGATGCCCGACGACGCGCAGGCGCTGGGGCTCGACCGCAACACCGAGGAGGGCGCCTGGGTCTCCTTCGCGGCCGGGCTCGACGGCACCAAGCGGCTGCACCGGCTGACGGCCTGGGGGCTGCTGATGGTGATCGTCGGCATCCCCGTCCTGCTGCGTCTGCTTGCCTGGCTCCACTACGAATGACCGACCAGTCCCGGCTGAGCGCTTAGGGTCTGCGCATGCGACGTCCCTCGGTCCCCGCGGCGCTTCTGGTCCTGGCCTCTCGCCACCCTGGTGGGCGGCGCGGCGCGCGTCCCGGCCACGGCGGCGGCCGCGGCGGCGCCGACCCACACGCTGTCGGTCTCGGGTCCGGACGTGAGCATGGCTCCGGCCTACGACCCCGCCATCCGCCGCTACGCCCTGCGCACCGGACCCGCCAGCAACGGCACCGTCACCGTGTCCGCGTCCACCAGCGACCCGGCCGGCCAGGTCCGGGTGAACGGTCGCCCGGTCACCGGCGGCACGGTGACGCTCACGGGCGTGGAGGCGGGCGACGAGATCTCGGTGATCGTCGACGACAGCTCCGGCAGCGCCGCGCACTCCCTGATCTACCTGCCGGCCGCCTTCCCCGACCTCGAGGGCTCCGGGCCCGTCCCCGGCCTCGCCCCGGGCGACCTGCTGCTCACCCTCAACGACTGGAGCACGAGCCCCGACCGGTTCCACACGGTCGTCGACGACTACGGCGTGCCGAAGTGGTTCCGTCGCGAGCCGACCGCCTCCCACGACCTGCGGCTCCAGGAGAACGGCCGCTTCTCCCAAGCGGTGCGGACCACGACGGCCGGACGCGAGGGCGTGGCGATCGTCGAGATGAACGCGCGTTTCGAGGAGATCGCGCGGCACGAGACCGTCGGGCTGGTCAACACCGACTTCCACGACTCGCTGCTGCGCGCCGACGGCAGCGAGGTGCTGATCGCCTACGAGCTCAGCGCCAACCAGCTCGCCATCGACGCGGTGATCCAGGAGATCAACCCCGACGGCAGCGTGTTCGTGACCTGGAACAGCGGCGACCACGTCGACCGCAACGCCGAGACCGTGGTGGACCTCGACAACCCGCTGGCCCGGTTCGACTACGCCCACATCAACTCGGTGACGATGACGCCCGACGGCGACTACCTGGCGTCGTTCCGCGGGCTCAGCGCCGTGTTCAAGATCGCCCGCACCGCGCACGACGGCTACGCGCAGGGCGAGGTCATCTGGCGGCTGGGCGGGCGGCTCAGCGACTTCACGTTCCCCAACGACGAGTACGGCGGGCCGTGCGCGCAGCACACCGCGACCATGCTGCCCAACGGCCACGTCGTCATCTTCGACAACGGCTCCGACGACCTGAGCGGCCACGCGTTCTGCGTCGACCCCGAGGACCGCTCCGGGCCGACCGTGCCGCGGGAGTTCAGCCGCTACGTCGAGTACGCGCTCGACGAGGACGCGATGACGGCGACCCTGGTCGGGGAGTACGACAACGACCACTACGCGCCGTTCACCGGCTCGGCCTTCCGGCTCGACAACGGCAACACCCTCGTCGGTTGGGGAGCGGCGCCGACCGCCATCGCATCCGAGCTCGACCCGGCCGGTCAGCTCCTGTGGCAGCTCGAGACGCCGACCGGCCAGGGCAGCTACCGCGTCTACCGAGAGCGGGTCCCCGACGCGTTCGCGCCGGAGGTGGACCTGACCTCGCCGGCGGACGGTGCGACCTATTCCGTGGGTGCGACCGTGCGTGCGGACTACGGCTGCACGGACCGCGGCGGCTCCGACCTCGTGACCTGCTCGGCCGCGGCGACGTCCGGAGCGTTGCTGGACACCAGCACGCCGGGCACCCGCACCCTCGAGGTGACCGCCGTTGACGGCGACGGCAACCGCACGGTGCGCCGCCACACCTACGTGGTCGGGGTCCCCTCGACACCCCCGGTGCCGGTGGGACCAGCGCGACCGGACCTGCTGGTCCGCTCGCCCGACGGGTCCTTCGTCGGGGCGGGCCGCTTCCTGCCCGTCGTGCAACGGGTGCGGCACGACCTGCCCCTGGACGGCCGGGTGACCACCAAGGTCCGGCTGCGGAACGCCGGCGCGAGCCCCGGCCGCTTCACGCTGACCGCGCCGAAGGTCTCCGGCCTGAGCGGGCACTTCTTCCTCGGCGACCGCGAGGTGACCCGGCGGATCACCGGCGACGGGGTCCGCACCCGGGTGCTCGGGCCAGGCCAGCGGCTGACGCTGCGTCTCGTGGTGCGCCCCACCGGGCGCACGGCGGCGGGCGACCGCCGTACCTTCCGGGTCACCGCGACCTCCGTCGGCGTGACGCCAGGGGCGGACCGGGTCGCGGCCGTGGTTCGGGCGCGGGCAGAATGACCCTCGGCTCGGATCGACCCACCGGGAGGTGTTGATGGCAGACGGGATCGCCGAGCGACTCGAGGGCAAGCACGTGCTGCTGACCGGCGTCACGGGCTTCGTCGGTGAGGCGCTCCTCCAGCTGATGCTGGCCGACGTTCCCGGCGTGCGGCTCACCCTGCTGGTCCGGCCCAAGGGCTCCACCGGTGGCGAGGCCCGGATCGCCTCGCTGCTGCGCAAGCCGATCTTCGCCGGAGTCGTCGAGGCGGGCGGCGGGGTCGAGGCGCTGATGGCGGAGCGGGTCACGGCGCTCGAGGGCGACCTCGCCGACGTGCCCCCGCTGCCCGACGACGTCGACGCGGTCGTGCACTGCGCGGGCGACGTGTCCTTCGACCCGCCGGTCGACGAGGGCTTCCGCACCAACGTGGTCGGCACCCGCGAGCTGCTCCAGCGGATCCGGTCCGCGGGGGGCAGCACCGAGAACGCGCACTACGTGCACATCTCGACGGCGTACGTCGCGGGGCGCCGCCGCGGCCGCGTGCCGGCGGGTCCGGTGGAGCACCAGGTCGACCTCGACGCCGAGACCACCTGGGGACTCGCCCAGCGGCAGTCGGTGGAGCACCGCTCCCGCACCGCGGGCGTCCTGGAGGCGCAGCGCAAGAAGGCCGAGCGCACGCACAGCCGCGCCGGCCTGCTGACCGCCGCCCGGGCCACCGAGGAGGCGCGCAAGGAGTGGGTCAAGGACGAGCTGGTGCGGCTCGGCACCGAGCGGGCCCGCAGCCTGGGCTGGACCGACTGCTACACGTTCACCAAGTCGCTCGGCGAGCGCGTGGTCGAGGCGGACGCCCGCACCCACCCGGTCTCCATCGTCCGACCGAGCATCATCGAGTCCGCGCTGGTCCGCCCCCACCCGGGCTGGATCGAGGGCTTCAAGATGGCCGAGCCGCTGATCCTGGCCTACGGCCGCGGCGAGCTGCCGGAGTTCCCGGCGTCCGCCGACACCGTGGTCGACATCGTCCCGGTCGACCACGTGGTCGCGGCGATCGTGGCGGTGCTCGCGCACCCGCCCGAGCCGGGGACGCCCGCGTACTTCCACGTCTCGTCCGGTGACCGCAACCCGCTGACCTTCCGCAACCTCTACTACGCGGTCCGCGACTACTTCGAGGAGCACCCGTTCGTGACCGGCGACCGGGGCGCGGTGCGGCTGCCGGACTGGCGGTTCCCCGGCGCCCAGGCCGTCGAGCGGCTGCTGAGCACCAGCGAGCGGGCGCACAAGGCGGCCGACTACGTCCTCGGGCACGTGCCGCGCGGCGACCGCACCCGGGACCTGGTCCGCAAGCTCGACCTGCAGGGCCGGCGGCTGGAGTTCCTGCGCCGCTACCTCGACCTCTACCGGGAGTACGCCCAGGCCGAGCTGCGCTTCGACGACTCCTCGACCCTGGCGCTCTACCGGTCGCTGTCGACCGAGGACCAGCGGGCGTTCGCCTTCGACACCGCCGTCATCGACTGGGACGTCTACCTCAAGGACATCCACTGCCCCGCGGTCACGGCCCCGATCCGCAAGCTCGACGAGCGCCGGATGGCCACCAAGCGCCCGCAGCGCAACGTGCCGCGCGCGGCCGTCCCGGGCGAGGGCATCGCGGCGTTCTTCGACATGGACGGGACCCTGCTGTCCTCCAACGTCATCGAGGGCTACCTCTGGCTCCGGCTCCAGGAGCTCTCGGGCGCCGAGCGGCTCGGCCAGCTGGGCCGGATCGCCACCAAGGTGCCGAGCATGGTGCAGGCGGAGCGCCGGGACCGCAGCGACTTCCTGCGCACCGTCTACCGCGAGTACGCCGGCGCCCGGCTCTCCGAGCTCGAGGAGATCGTCGACAAGCACCTCACCACCCACGTGCTCTCCCGCCTCTCCCCCGACGCGGTGCGCCGGGTCCGCGAGCACCGCCGCGCCGGGCACCGGACGGTGCTCATCACGGGCGCGATCCGGCCGCTGACCCGCCCGTTCGCCCCGCTCTTCGACCACATCGAGGCCGCCGAGCTGTCCGTGGACGACCGCGGGATCTGCACCGGGCACCTGAGCCACTCCCCGCTCGTGGGCGAGTCGCGGGCGGCCTGGATCGAGGGGCACGCCGCGGCGCACGGGCTCGACCTCACGCAGTCGTTCGCGTACGCCGACTCGCACTCCGACCTGCCGCTGCTGGCCACCGTGGGCAACCCGGTCGCGGTGCGGCCCGACGTACCGCTGTTCCGGCACGCGCGGCGCAGCCACTGGACGATCGTCGACTGGGCCAGCCCCGACGCCGCCGCCCGCCCCCTCAACCCCGCGTGGGAGTCCTCATGATGCTCGCGCTGGAGATGTTCCGGTCGCTGCCGCGGACCGTGGCCGGCAAGACCCTGGGCGACCGGCTGCCCCTGGTCGGCGGGATGGCCCACCCGATCCGGCTGGTGACCATCGACCCGCCGCGCGTCGACAAGCCGGGCTGGGCGCGGCTGCGCACCCGGCTCTCGGGGATCTGCGGCTCCGACCTCGGCGCGGTGTCGGGCAAGACCAGCCTCTACTTCTCGGCCGTGGTCTCCTTCCCGTTCGTGCCCGGTCACGAGGTCGTCGCGGACCTGATGGAGGACTGCGAGGACCTGCCCAAGGGCACCCGGGTGGTGATCGACCCGGTGCTGACCTGCGCCGCGCGCGGCGTCGAGCCGTGCCCGGACTGCGCCGCCGGGGCGACCAACCGCTGCAGCCGGATCACCGTCGGCCACCTCGCTCCCGGGCCTGCAGACCGGCTTCTGCACCACCACGGGCGGCGGCTGGGGCCAGCAGCTCAGCGCCCACCGCAGCCAGATGTACCCCGTGCCGGAGGGCTACTCCGACGAGCAGGCCGTGCTGGTCGAGCCGATCGCCTGCGCGGTCCACTCCGCGCTGCGGGCGGACGTGACGCCCAACGCCCGGGTGCTCGTGAGCGGCGCCGGCTCGGTCGGCCTGCTGACCACCCTCGCGCTGCGCCAGCTCACCCCGGTCGGCGAGATCATCGTCGTCGCCAAGCACGGCCACCAGCGCGAGCTGGCGCTCGACTTCGGCGCCACCGAGGTGGTCACGCCCAAGGAGGTGCTGCGCCGGGTACGCCGGCTCAGCGGCGCCTTCCAGCTGGAGCCGGAGTACTCCCGCGGCTACCTGCTCGGCGGCGTGGACGTCGCGTTCGACGCCGTCGGCAGCAAGCAGTCGCTCGAGACCGCCCTGCACGCCACCAGGGCCGGCGGGCGGGTGGTCCTGTCGGGCATGCCCGCCGCCGCCGACCTGTCCGCGGCGTGGTTCCGCGAGCTCGAGATCGTCGGCACCTACGCCTCCGCCCGGACGGAGCCGGGTGCCGACGGCCGCAGCTCCTTCGACGTCGCCCTCGAGCTGGCCGGCCACGACGCCGTGGCCACGCTGGCGAAGACGGTGGCGCCGTACCCCCTTCATCGCTGGCGCGAGGCACTCGACCACGCCCAGTCGGCCGGACGGCTCGGCACCGTCAAGGTCGCGTTCGACCCCAGGAAGCGAGGCTGACCCCCATGTCCCGTCCCGGATTCGTGCTCGAGGTGGACGACCGCACGCCACCCCTGCTCGTCCACGAGGGTCTCGGCTTCCGGATGGAGGACTTCCCGCTCGGCACCCGGGTGGTCTATCCGAACGAGTCGATCGGCACCGTCCCCGACGTCGAGGGCGCGATCCGCGACGCGCTGCTCCACCCCGTCGACATCGAGCCGCTGCCCGAGCTCCTCACGGCCGGCATGCGCCTGACCATCGCGTTCGACGACGTCTCGCTGACGCTGCCGACCATGAAGGCGCCCGACATCCGGCAGCGGATCATCGAGCAGGTGCTGACGATGGCCGCGGACGCCGGCGTGGACGACGTCGCGCTGATCTCGGCCAACGCGTTCCACCGGCGGCTGACCGCCAAGGAGCTCGAGCACATCGTCGGGGAGCGGGTCTTCCGGTCGTTCTACGGTCAGGGCCTGCTGACCAACCACGACGCCGAGGACCACGACAACCTGGTCTTCCTCGGGAAGACCGAGAAGGACGAGCACGTCGTCACCAACAAGCGGGCCGCCGAGTCGGACCTGCTGATCTACATCAACATCACGCTGGTCCCGATGGAGGGCGGGCACAAGTCCGTCGGCGTCGGGCTGTCGTCGTACCGCTCGCTGCGCCACCACCACAACAACGAGACGATGGTGAACTCCCGGTCCTTCATGGACCACAAGAACTCCGAGCTGCACGCGTCGGCGTGGCGGATGGGCCGGCTGATCGGCGAGCACGTCAAGGTCTTCCAGATCGAGACCAGCGTCGACAACAACGTCTTCCCCAAGCCCTACGACTTCTTGATGAAGCGCGAGTGGGAGTGGTCGATCCGCGACCAGGCGACGATGCTGGGCATGCGCCGGGGGCTCGCGGCCGCACCGGCCCGGCTCAAGCACAAGCTCTTCCACGACATGCGCTCGCCGTACGGCCTGACCGGCATCAACGCCGGTGCCGTCGAGCCGGTCCACGAGCTGACGATCGCCAAGGTGCACCAGCAGCAGCTCGTCGAGGTGCAGGGCCAGTCCGACGTGCTGGTGCTCGGCGTGCCCTACCTCGGGCCCTACAACGTCAACTCGTCGATGAACCCGGTCCTGGCCACCTGCATGGGGCTCGGCTACTACTTCAACTCCTACCGCGGGAAGCCGGTCGTGCGGCGCGGCGGCGCGGTGATCCTCTACCACCCGCTCAACGAGGGCTTCAACCAGCTGCACCACCCGTCGTACGTCGACTTCTACGAGGAGGTCCTGGCCGAGACGACCGACCCGGCGGTGGTGGGCCAGAAGTACGAGGCGCAGTTCGCCGAGGACCCGTGGTACATCCACCTGTACCGCACCTCGCACGCCTACCACGGCGTCCACCCGTTCTACATGTGGTACTGGGCGGCGCACGCGATGGACCACGTCGACGACGTGATCTGGGTGGGGGGCAACCGCAAGGCGGCGGCGCGGATGGGCTTCCGGGCCGCGTCGACCCTCGTCGACGCGCTCGAGATGGCCTCCGACACCGTCGGCCCGAGCCCGTCGATCACCTACCTGCACAACCCGCCGCACATGATCGCCGACGTCAATGATCACCCCATTCGAATGCTCACTTCGTTCCGCTTCGAACAGGGACCCCGAATGAGCAACCTGATCCGCGGCGGCGTCGAGGACGTCCGGCAGGCGGCCCGCGGCTTCCGCTGGGGCCGGCGCTCGCAGGTGCCGCGCTCGGCCGAGCCGTGGGTGCCCGAGACCCAGTCGACGGTGTTCCGGTCCGACTGGGCGCGCCGCAAGCCCGCGATCGCGGCCCGCGAGGTGGTGCAGAAGGCCGGCCTGGAGCCGGTGTTCCGCTCGCAGGTGCGCACCAAGGTCCGCGGCCTCGACGTGTTCGACCGGCTCACCGGGCCGGTCATCTTCGCGGCCAACCACGCCTCCCACCTCGACACCCCGCTGGTGCTGCTCTCGCTGCCGGACGCCTGGCGGCGCAAGACCGCGGTCGCGGCCGCGGCCGACTACTTCTTCGACACCTGGTGGCGCGCGGTCGGCTCGTCGGTGCTGTTCAACACGTTCCCGATCGACCGGCGGGGCGGTGCGATGGCCACCACGCCTGGTGAGGTCCTCGACGACGGCTGGTCGCTGCTGATCTTCCCCGAGGGGACCCGCTCCCAGGACGGCTGGATGGGCACCTTCCGGATGGGCGCGGCGATGCTGGCGCACCAGCACGGGGTCCCCGTCGTGCCGATCGCGCACCGCGGCACGTTCGCCGCGATGCCGCGCGGCCGCAACTGGCCGGCCCCGGGCCGGCGACTGCTCACGGTGCGCTTCGGTGCTCCGATCCAGCCCGGGCCGGAGGAGTCGGTCCGGGACTTCGCCCAGCGGGTCAAGGACGCGATCGCGGCCCTGCTGGACGAGGACTCCTCGACCTGGTGGGAGGCGAAGCGGCGGACGGCGACCGGCAGCACGCCCGACCCGGGCGGCCCCCAGGTGGCCGCGTGGCGCCGGCTGTGGGAGCAGACCGAGCCGTTGGCCGACGAGCCCGTCGACCGGGTGTTCGCCTGGCGACGCGGCCGCGCGAAGGGCTGAGGGCGGCTCAGCCGATCCGGAAGTGCCGGGGCTTCGCCGGCCCGTGCTCCGCGGCCCCGCGCTCGATGCAGAACTCGTTGCCCTCGGGGTCCTGGAGCGTCACCCAGCCGGTGCCGTCCTCCTTGCGGTGGTCCCCCACGATGGTCGCGCCGGCACCCACGGCGACCTCGACCAGCTCGTCGCGGGTCCCCTGGTCCGGGGACAGGTCGAGGTGCAGCCGGTTCTTGGCCGTCTTCCCCTCCGGCACCGGGATGAACAGGAATCCGGTGCCGTCGTAGGGGAACGACGGCGCCACGATCACCTCGGGGTCGTCGTCGTAGTAGAGGTTCCACCCGGTGAGGGTCGACCAGAAGCCGCCGAGGGCGCGCGAGTCGACGCAGTCGAACGTCAGGTTGTGCACGTGGACGGACATGCGCCGAGCATGCCGCGGACCACCTGGCGGACACCAACCATTTGGCGTACGCCGGGTCAGGGGTGCGTGACGGTGGCGATCCCGAGGCACATCTCGTCGGTGGAGCCCTCGCCCCAGATGACGTAGCGGTCCTCGCGCTGGGTCTCGAAGGACGGCTGGTCGTCGCGCAGCCACTGCTTGTGCGTGCAGGTCACCTTGAGCGTGTCGTACAGGTCGAGGTGGATCGGCGGGATCTGGGTGGCGCCCTGGTTGTCGAAGTCCCAGATCGGGATGTCCAGGATGGTCTGCGCGCGCGGCGTTCCCGGATTGACCTCGATCTTGATGGACCGGCCGAGCAGGTGCATGTGGCCGGCCACCGCGCGGATGGTCGTCGGCTTCTGGATGTAGCGCGAGCACGACGAGGTCTGGCTCGGCTTCGCCTTGCCGCCGCACAGGAAGTAGAGGACGTCGTTGGTCGAGCCCGGACCGGCGCCGAAGCGGGCCTTGACGTCCGCGACCGCGGCGTCCCGGTCGCACAAGGGGCTGGCGTCGTGGCCGGGCCGACACGGCAGCTCCACCGGGGCGGGCAGCAGCATCGTCTCCAGCGGCGTGAGGTCGGCGCCGCTCCGGGGCGAGCCGCAGCTGCATCGCGGAGATGTCCGGCTGCTCGCCGTTCAGCAGGTTGTAGTGCACCTGCATGACGACCTGGGTGCCCTTGGCCAGCCGGGTGCCGTAGCCGGGGGCGGCGACCGCCTCCTTGCCTCCGGGTGCCCAGGCGCCGAGCCACTGCGCGTTGTCGAGCTGCTCGCCGGGACCACCGCCGAAGCCCATGTTGCCGAAGCAGGTCCAGCCGAGACCGGGCTCCGCGGCGTCCGCCTGCTCGGCGTAGGACCGCGCGTCCGGCGGCAGCTGGAACATGATCACGTGGTGCACGACCTCCGGGTTGCCCGGGAGGATGTTGGTGCCGGTGAGGAAGGCGTCCCGCTCGAGCTTCGGGTCGAGGATGAAGCAGCGGTAGTCGTCGGTGCCGACGCCGTTGGGCGCGGACGGCGTGTAGGCCTCCGGCATCGCCAGCGTCACCCGCTTCTCCCCCGCGCGCAGCGGCTTGGGCTTGGCGGTCGGGGTCGGGGTGGCGGCCGGGTCGTGGCCCTCGTGGCCGTCGCCGGCGTCCGCGGCCTGGCTCGCCGAGGTCCCCGCCGACGCGGACGGCTGGTCGTCGGTCTCCGACGGCCCGCAGCCGGCCAGGAGCAGGGTGGCGGTCGCGGCCAGCGCGACCAGGCGGCGCCCGGGGTTCATCCTGGAGGCCAGCTCATCGGGCGCCCGCCGAGCAGGTGCAGGTGGGTGTGGAAGACGCTCTGCCCGGCCTCGGCGCCGGTGTTGAAGACCAGCCGGTAGGCGTTGCCGAGGCCGTCCTTCGCGGCGACCTCGGCCGCCACCCGGACCAGCTCGGCCAGCGCGCCGGGGTCGGCAGCCGCGAGCGCGGCGGCGTTCTCGTGGTGGGCACGGGGGACGACGAGCACGTGGGTCGGAGCCTGCGGGTCGAGGTCGCGGAAGGCCAGCGCGCCGTCGGTCTCGTGCACGACGTCGGCGGGGATGTCCCCCGTGACGATCGCGCAGAAGACGCAGTCGGGCCCGGCCACCCGCACACTCTAGTTGGGCCCGCGCAACAAAGTCGCAACGTCGGGCGTGTAAACCCCCGACCTCCCCTCCGCGTGGAACTAGCGTGCAGACCCATGCGATCCTCGCGCCGATGCGGCCCGTCCGCCGCCGCGTGGTGACCGCCGAGCGGGCGTCGGCCGCCGATGCCGCGCTCGAGGACCTGTACGCCGCGCACTGGCGCTCGCTGGTCCGTCTGTCGGTGCTGCTGGTCGGCGACGTCGCCACCGCGGAGGAGGTCGTCCAGGACGCGTTCATCGCGATGCACGCCCGCTGGACGCGGCTCCGGGAGCCCGAGAAGGCCCTGGCCTACCTGCGGCAGAGCGTCGTCAACGGCTCGCGCTCGGTGCTCCGACGTCGCGGCACGGCGGCCCGGTTCGTGGCCCGCCAGCCCGCGGTGGAGCCCACCGCGCCCTCGGGCGACGACGCGCTCGCCGCGACCACCCGTCGTACCGCCGTCCTGGCCGCGCTCGCGGCGCTGCCCGACCGGCAGCGCGAGGTGCTCGCGCTGCGCTACTACCTCGACCTCTCCGAGGCCGAGATCGCCGCCGCCCTCGACATCGCGCCCGGGACCGTGAAGAGCCATGCCGCGCGCGGCAGCGCCGCGCTCCGGACCGCGCTCGCCCACCTGCTGGAGGACCCCCATGAATGACGAGCACGACCCCCGCCTGCGGTGGCTGATGTCGGACGCCGTCGCCGACGTCGAGCCGCGAGACGCCCTCCCCGACATCCGTTCCGCCGTCCACTCCCGACCCCAGGAGACGACCATGTCCCCCTCGTCCCGTTCCTCCTCCAACCCCTGGACCTACGCGCTCACCGGCGCGCTGCTCGCCGCCGCGGTGATCGTCGCGGTGTTCCTGCTCTTCGACGGCTCACCGCTGGGGGGCGACGACCCCGACCCGGCGGCCGGGCCCACGTCCGGGTCCACGGGCAAGGACAAGCCCACGAAGGAGCCCTCCCCGACCCCGTCGGCCAGCGAGGAGCCCTCGCCGACCGCGGAGCCCGGCGGCGACGAGGCGGTGGCGGCGGTCTACTACGTCGGCACCACCCAGGCCGGCCCGCGGCTGTTCCGGGAGTTCCAGTCGGTGGCGGGAGCGGACGACTTCGCGCGCGGGCTGGCGCTGCTCCAGAGCACCCCCGCCGACCCCGACTACACGGCCACCTGGCCGGAGGGTTCGTTGACCGCGGCGGCGATGGACGGCGACGTCATCCGGGTCACCATCGCGGGGCCGGCGCTGCGGGCCATCCCGGCCGGGATGGACGAAGCCACGGCCCAGGCGGCGATCGAGTCGGTCATCTACACGATGCAGGCGGCCGCGCAGGAGCGCGCGCCGGTGCAGTTCATGCTCGGCGGCAACCCCGTGGACCAGGTGTACGGCGTACCCACGGCCGAGCCTCTCGCGAACGGCCCGGTGCTCGAGGTGCTCAACCACATGAGCGTGACCTCTCCCGAGCAGGGCGCCGCCGTCTCGGGATCGATGGACATCGCCGGGGTGGCCAACTCGTTCGAGGCCAACGTCACCTGGCAGATCCTCAACGCCGACGGCAAGGTCGTGAAGAAGGGCTTCACCACCGCCGAGGGCTGGATGGAGGAGAAGCTCTTCCCCTGGGCCGACACCGTGGACGTCGCCAAGCTCCCACCGGGCGACTACACCTTCTCCGCCAGCACCGACGACCCCTCCGGCGGCGCCGAGGGCAACGGCCCCGCCACCGACTCGAAGTCCTTCACGATCTCCTGACCCCTCCGCCGAGTCGGCGCAGATGGTCCGCCGAGTCGGCGCAGATGGTCCGTCGAGTCGGCGCAGATGGCGGCGACGTCGCCATCTGCGCCGACTCGGCACGCCAACGCCGCCGACTCGGCACGCCATCTGCGCCGAGTCGGCGGGGGGTGGGGTCAGGACCAGCGGGGGGTGCGGCTGAGGAGGGCGGCGACGGCGGCGACGCCGGCGGTGGAGGTACGCAGCACCTCGGGGCCGAGCCGGACGGGTACGGCGCCGGCGGCGGTCAGGGCGGTGACCTCGTCGTCGGTGAGGCCGCCCTCGGGGCCGACCACGACCACCACCCGGCCCGCGGTGGGCACGGCGAGGGAGGCCAGCGAGGTCGTGGCCTCCTCGTGGAGCACGAGCGCCAGGTCGGCGCCGGCGACCAGCGCCGCGACGTCGGGCGTGGTCGCCAGGTCGGACACCGTCGGGAACCACGTCCGCCGGGCCTGCTTGGCGGCCTCGCGGGCCGTCGTCCGCCACTTGTCCGCCGACTTCGCGGCGCGCTCGCCCTTCCACACCGCCACGCAGCGGGAGGCAGCCCAGGGCACGACGACCGCGACCCCCACCTCGGTGAGCACCTCGACGGCGAGCTCGCCGCGATCACCCTTCGGCAACGCCTGGACGACCACCATCGTCGGGACCGGCTCCGGCTGGTCCCGGACCGCGGACACCACGACCTCGAACGAGCCCTTCGAGGTCGCCGTGACCTCGCCGACGGCCGAGCGTCCGGCGCCGTCGGTGAGCACCACGGCCTCGCCCACCCGGAGCCGCCGCACCGTCACCGCGTGGTGCGCCTCGGCGCCGGTCACGGTCACCGTGGCCCCGACCGCGGCCTCCAGGGCCGCGACCAGGTGGACCGGCAGGGTCATCAGTGCGTGTTGAACGCGTCGCGGAACCGGCTGAAGACCGACTTCTGCGCCCGCACCGAACCGTCCGGCGACTCCTCGCCGCGGAGTGCCGCCAGCTCGCGCAGCAGCTCCTCCTGACGCGCGTCGAGGCGGGTCGGCGTGTCCACCACGACGGTGACCACCAGGTCGCCGCGGCCGCCGCGCAGTCCGGGCACCCCGCGCCCGCGGAGCACCTGCTCGGTGCCCGACTGGGTGCCGGGCCGGATCTCCAGGTTGTACGACGTCTCGACCCCGGAGCCCGCCCCCTGGTCGAGGTCGGCCTCGAGGGTGGGCAGCGTCAGCGTGGTCCCGAGCGCGGCGGCGCTCATCGGCAGGCTGACGGTGCAGTGCAGGTCGCCCCCGTTGCGGGTGAACGTCGGGTGCGCGGCGACGTGGATCTCGACGTAGATGTCACCCGCGGGTCCGCCGCCCGGTCCGACCTCGCCCTCGCCGGAGAGCTGGACCCGGGTGCCGTTGTCGACGCCGGCGGGGATCTTGACGTTGAGGCTGCGGCGCGAGCGGACCCGCCCGTCGCCGGAGCACTCACGGCACGGCTCGGGGATCAGCGAGCCGAAGCCCCGGCAGGCCGCGCAGGGGCGCAGCGTGCGGATCTCACCGAGGAACGAGCGCTGCACGTGGGCGACCTCGCCGGCCCCCCGGCAGGTCTCGCACGGCACCGCGTGCGTGCCCGGCGCGGCACCCTCGCCGTGGCAGGTCGAGCACACCACGGCGGTGTCGACCTTGAGCTCGCGGGTGACCCCGAAGGCCGCCTCCGCCAGGTCGATCTCGAGCCGGACCAGCGCGTCCTGGCCGCGACGCACCCGCGGTCGCGGGCCGCGACCCTGCCCGGAGCCGGACGGGCCCCTGGCCGCCGAAGAACGCGTCCATGATGTCGGTGAAGGAGAACCCGGCACCCTGGCCGCCGCCGAAGCCGGCGCCCCCGAAGACGTCCGGACCGCGGTCGTACGTCGCCCGCTTCTGCGGGTCCGAGAGCACCTCGTAGGCGGCCGAGACCTCCTTGAAGCGCTCCTGCGTGGCCGGGTCCGGGTTGACGTCGGGGTGCAGCTGTCGGGCGAGGCGCCGGTAGGCCTTCTTGATCGTGTCCGCGTCCGCGTCGCGGGCGACGCCCAGCATCTCGTAGAGGTCCTGGCTCACCTGAGTCCTTCTGTCGTCATGGGGTCACGCCTCGTCGAGGATCCGCGACACGTAGCGGGCGACCGCGCGCACCGCGGCCATCGTGCCCGGGTAGTCCATCCGGGTCGGGCCCACGATCCCCAGGGTCGCCAGCGCGTGGTCGGCGGGACCGTAGCCGGTCGCGACGACGCTCGTGGCGGCCAGCTCCTGGTAGGGACCCTCGGCGCCGATGCGCACCGTGATCGTGTCGCCGTTGACGGCCTCGCCGAGCAGCTTGAGCAGCACGACGTGCTCCTCGAGCGCCTCGAGGAGGGGCCGGACCCCGGTCTCGAAGTTGTCGCCGAAGCGGGCGAGGTTGGCGGTGCCGCCGACCGCCACCCGCTCGTCGGAGCGGTGGTCGGACATCGCGTCGACGAGGGCCGCCACCACGGCGCCCAGGGTGCCCGGGTGCTGCTCGGCGGGGACGACGAGCAGGGCCTGCAGGGCGGCGGCCGCGTCCGCGATCCGCTCGCCGATGACCGCGCGACCGACCCGCATCCGGAGCTGGCCCAGCGCCTCCTCACCGAGCTCGGTGTCGAGCTCGACCAGGCGCTGCTCCACCCGGCCGGTGCTCAGGATCAGCACCACCAGCAGCCGGGTGGGCGCCAGCGGGACGAGCTCGACGTGCCGGACCGTGGAGCCGGAGAGCGTGGGGTACTGCATGACGGCGACCTGCCGGGTCAGCTGGGAGAGCAGCCGGACCGAGCGCTGCACGACGTCGTCGAGGTCGACGGCGCCGTCGAGCAGCGTCGCGATCGCGCGCCGCTCGGCGCTGCTCATCGGCTTGACCGTGGTCAGCCGGTCGACGAAGAGCCGGTAGCCCTTGTCGGTGGGCACCCGGCCCGCCGAGGTGTGCGGCTGGGTGATGAAGCCCTCGTCCTCCAGGGCGGCCATGTCGTTGCGCACGGTGGCCGGGGAGACACCCAGCCCGTGCCGCTCGACCAGCGCCTTGGAGCCCACCGGCTCCTCGGTCGCGACGTAGTCCTCGACGATGGCGCGGAGCACGGCGAGCTTGCGGTCCTCGACCACGGCCCACCTCCTCGCTCACTCGTCACGGCTGGCACTCCCACCGGCTGAGTGCCAAGGGTACTAGCCCACGGTGGCGAGCCACTCCCGCACGAGCGCGGTGAAGGCGTGAGGTTGGTCAAGGCTGGGCAGGTGGGCGGCGTCCTCCCACTGGGTACGTCGGGCCCCCGCGACGCCGGCGAGCACGGCGTCCGCGGCCTCGCCGATGGCGTCCAGGTCCAGGCCGCCGGTGAGCACCAGCGTCGGCACCGCGATCTCGCCGAGCCGCTCGAGGGGCTCGGGGTCGGGCTCGGCCTCCTCGATGTCGTCCCAGTCGGCCGTGAGCTCGAACGCGCGTCGCTGCATCGCGTGGACCAGCGCCCGGGTCTCGGCGGGGACCGCGTCCGCGCCGCGGCGCGGCGACACCAGCCACCAGTCGACGTTCGCCTGGGCGGCCGCGTCCAGGTCGCCCGCGTCCATCGCGTCGTTCTCGGCGGTGACGAAGGCCCGCAGCTCGTCGGTCATCCGCGGGATCAGCGAGCCGCCCGGCGCGGCCAGCAGCAGCGACGCCACCAGGGCGGGCCGGGCCAGGGCGACCTCCACGGCGATGCCCGCTCCCATCGACGCCCCGACCAGGTGGGCGCGCTCGATCCCGAGCCCGTCCAGGGTGGCGAGCACGTCCGCCTCGTGCGACCACCCGTCCTCGGGGCGGGCCGCCGAGTCCCCGAAGCCGCGCAGGTCGAGTCGGACGACGTCCCGCTCGGCCGTCAGGTCGGACCACAGCGGGTCCCACATCCTCCGGTCGGCGACCCCGGCGTGGAGCAGGAGCAGCGGCAGGTCGCCGGTCGGTCCGGCGCGGTCGTAGGCGAGGTCGGTCACCCGTCGAGCCAACCGCCCGGCGGCCCGGGGGGCAAGCCGATTAGGGTCGAGGAATGCCCGACTTCACCGAGGTGGCCGACCGCGTCTGGGTGGCGCGGTACGAGTGGTTCGACGTCAACGTGTCCCTCGTGGGCAGCGACCGCGGCCTGCTGGTGGTCGACACCCACGGCTCGGCCGCCGCCGCCCGCGAGGTGGTCGACGACGTCCGCCGGCTCGGCGCCGGCGAGGTGGTCGCGATCGTCAACACGCACGCGCACTTCGACCACACCTTCGGCAACGACACGTTCCGCACGGCGTACGGCGCGGTCCCCATCCACGCGCACGAGTCCGCCGCTGCCGAGCTGACCGAGTTCGCGGCCCGGACCAAGCGGCGCTACCTCGAGAGCCCGGACGACCCGCACCGCGAGGACGTCGCCGAGACCACGGTGGTGATCCCCGACCACACGTTCTCCTCCGCGGTCGCCCTCGACCTCGGTGACCGGATGGTGGAGCTCGTGCACCCGGGCCGCGGCCACACCTCCGGCGACCTGGTCGTCCGGGTGCCGGACGTGGACGTGGTGCTCGCCGGCGACCTGGTCGAGGAGTCCGCGGCACCGGCGTACAACGCCGACGCCTTCCCGATGGAGTGGCCGCTCACCCTGGACACCGTGCTGTCCCTGACCACCTCCGCCAGCGTGGTCGTGCCGGGTCACGGGGCGCCGGTGGACCGGGACTTCGTGGAGCAGCAGCGCAACGACGTCGGCATCGTCGCCGAGACCATCCGCGACCTCGCCACCCGCGGCGTCCCCCTGGCCGAGGCGCTCGCGGCCGCCGAGTGGCCGTTCCCCCGCGAGGGCCTCGCCGAGGCGGTCCGGCTCGGCTACGAGCACCTCCCCCGCAGCCAGAAGCGCCTGCCGCTGGTCTGAGTCACCACGTGGGTCACCCGGGGCCACCCTCTCGGGTGGGTCCCGGCCGGAGCCCGTCTCGCTAGGTTCGGCCCATGAGCAACGCCTCCGACGAGAACGACCAGACCGAGGGCATCAGCGACGACCAGCTGCCCGAGGACCTCCAGCCGGGAGAGGACAACCCGCTCGCCGTGCCGCTGGAGCCCGGCGAGACCTCCGAGGTGGACCTCAACGAGCCGTCCCGCTCCTACGCCAAGGAGCAGGACGAGTCCGGTGACGAGCGCGGCCGACGGGTCGGGTGACGCCGACGACGCGTCCGGCGCGTCCACCGACGAGCTGAGGGCGGTCCCGCCTAGCGTGGCCGGGTGACTTCCCCACCGGGCCAGCGCGGCCAGTACGCCGCGGACGTCCTCTCCACCGACTGGCGCGTCCCGAAGCGGGGTCGGGCCACCGAGGCGCCCGCCACCCTCGGCGAGGTGGTCGAGGAGGTGATGACCGACTTCTGCGGCGCGATCGTCGCGGTCGACCGCGACCTGGACACGGTCACCCTGGAGGACCGCCGGTCGAAGCGGCGTACCTTCCCGCTCGGCCCCGGCTTCCTGCACGAGGGGCGTCCGGTCATCCTGGTGGCGCCGCGACGGGCCGGAGCGCCGGCGAAGCCGACCCGCACCGCCTCCGGCTCGGTCGCGGTCACGGGCGGCAAGGCCCGGGTCGCCCGGGCGAGCCGGATCTTCGTCGAGGGCCGGCACGACGCCGAGCTGGTCGAGAAGGTCTGGGGTGACGACCTGCGGGTCGAGGGCGTCGTCGTGGAGTACCTCGGCGGGGTCGACGACCTCGCCGAGCACCTCCGCGACTTCCGGCCCGGTCCCGAGCGTCGCGTCGGAGTGCTCGTCGACCACCTGGTGCCCGGGTCCAAGGAGAGCCGGATCGCCGCCGGCATCGCCAGGTCGCCCCTCGGCGAGCACGTGCTGGTGGTCGGACACCCGTTCATCGACATCTGGCAGGCGGTGCGCCCCGACCTGCTCGGCATCAAGGAGTGGCCCGCGGTCCCGCGCAACCTGGACTGGAAGCACGGCACCTGCCAGCTGCTCGGCTGGCCGCACCGCGACCAGGCCGACATCGCCCGTGCCTGGCAGCACATCCTCGGCCGGGTCCGCTCCTACCACGACCTCGACCCGGCGCTGCTGGGCCGCGTCGAGGAGCTCATCGACTTCGTGACCGCCTGACGGTCAGCTGCGCAGCGGTCGCCCGTCGCTGTCGACCGGGTCGCCGACGAGCATCATGATCCCGTCGATGAAGGGCCACAGGGCGCCGATCCCGCAGGTGAGGACCGTGACGACCAGCTGGATCACCCCGGTCCGGGTGTCACCGATGTACATCCGACCGATGCCGAGGGGCACCAGGATCTGGAGCAGCGCCGCGACCAGCTTGGACTTGTCGGAGTAGGGCACGCCGGTCATCGGGTGCACGCCGTACGGCGCGGCGGGGTGGTAGCCGGGCGGGTAGCCGTAGCCCGGCGGCGGACCGTACGCCGGCTGCGGGGCGGTCGGCTGCTGCTGATAGGGCGGCGGCGGCGGCCCGGGCTGCGGGATCGGCTCGGTCGGGTCGGTGGGACCACCGGGCTCGGGGGGCTGCGTCATGGCCTCAGCCTAGGAGATCGGGCCGGCTCAGGGACGCCGCGGACTCCTGCGCACGCGATCACGACCCGGCCCTGCGGGGCCGGGTCGAGATGTCGGTCGTCCGAGGGCTGGTGGAGGCCCACTCGCCTTCAGCGCTCGATGTCGAGGTCGTGGGGCGGCTGCATGCCCGCCAGGTCGGCCGGCAGCACCACGTGGGCCTCGACGTCGTCCTCGCGGCTGTCGCCGATGACCAGGCGCCGGGCCTCGTTGGGGACGGCTTCCTTGCGGTGCGAGTCCGGGATCATCACGTGCGCATCGACATCGTTCGGCGGCTCTACGTTCTTGATCTCGTTGCTGTTCATCGTCTTCTCCCTCATTGGTTTGGTGGTGGACCCCCGGCCCGATGACCCCATCCTGCCCTGTCGGGGGGTGCCGTGTCCGTTCGCGCGCTGACACAACGGACGTCGAGCTCATGACGCGCTCCCCGCGTCACCCGCGTTGTCGCTGACGGCCTGGAGCACCGCCTTGACCTGGAACGGCGTCAGCCCCGGGTGCTTCGCGAGCAGGACGGCCGCCATCCCGGCCACGTGCGGCGCGGCGAAGCTGTTCCCGGTGGCCACGATCGACTGGCCGCCGCCCCACGCCACGTCGACGTCGATCCCGCACGCCCCGAACTCCACGGGCGGTCGCGGGTTGTAGGCCAGCGCCCACGGATCGGCGCCCGGGCGCGCGGCCACGGACACGACCGAGGCGTACTGCGAGGGGTAGGTCGGCCCCGGCTGGTTGTTGGCGGCCGCCACCAGCAGGGTGCCCGCGAAGTACGCCTCGTCCGCCACCTCGTGGAGCGGTGCGAACATCGCCTCGCTCTTGCTGGACAGGGACAGGTTGGCCACCGCCATCCCGTGCTCCAGCGCCCACCGGATGCCCGCGTGGAACAGCAGGCCCCGGCCCTTCAGCTGCGGTCCCAGCACCCGGACGCTGTGGATCTCGGCGTCCGGAGCGAGCGACCGGATGATGCCGGCACATGCGGTCCCGTGCCCGACGACGTCCTCGTGCGGACCTTCGACCGCCCGCCACCCCTGGGGCGCCTCCGGATCGGCCTCGATCGCCACCGAGCCGGCCACCGCACCGACCCGCGGGTGGTCCGCGTCGACGCCGCTGTCCACGACCGCCACCGCGACGCCCGCGCCGGTCGACCCGCCGAACGCCCACTCCCGCGCGTCCGGCAACGGCAGCGCCCGGACCCGGGTGAGGTCCGCGGCGAAGGCCGCCGACCAGGCAGGCAGCACGCTCATCGTTCGTAGTCCTCCACGGCGTCGAGGACCCGGCGGCCCAGCGCCTCGAGGCGCGAGGCGTCCGCCGCGGCCGCCGGCGCGCGCCGGACCGCCACCACGAGGGCCGCCACCTGGCTGGCCAGGGTGCCCAGCACCGCCAGCGTCCAGTCC
The DNA here is from genome assembly GCA_963713255.1 of uncultured Actinomycetota bacterium. GTDB lineage: Bacteria > Actinomycetota > Actinomycetes > Propionibacteriales > Nocardioidaceae > Nocardioides. Next base: position 135,959 of record CAVQLC010000014.1, on the reverse strand, counting down.
GAGGACTCGTCGACCGCCGGGTCGAGCACCGAGAGCACGCCCAGCACCTCGCCCTGGGCGTCGAACATGGGCGCCGCGAGCAGCGCGGTCGGGATGTAGTGGGTGGACTCGGCGACGTCCCGGGCGAAGCGCGGGTCCGCGCGCACGTCCCGCACCGCGATCGGCTGCCCGGACATGGCCGCCCAGCCGGCGATGCCCCGCCCGATGGGCAGCACCACCCCGAGGATCTCCCGGGACCCTTCCCCGTCGGCGGCGACGTACGTCAGCGCGCTGCCCTCGTCATCCACCAGCGCGCACGAGCACGCGGCCGCCCCGAAGAGCGCGCGCACCCCCGCCACGGATCCGCTCAGGTCCTTCTCCAGTGCCATCCCATCCCCTCTCCTGACACACTCGCCGCATGGACTGGCCCCTGCTCGGCTCGCTGGACGAGGACGACCGCCGAGCGCTCCTGGCGACCACCCGGGTCCGCCGCTTCGGGCGCGGCGAGGTGGTCGTGCACGAGGGTGACCCCGCCGACAGCCTGCACCTGGTCGAGTCCGGCCGCCTGGCCGTCCGCGTCACCACACCCTCGGGCGAGCGCGCCACCTTGAACCTGCTCGGGCCCGGACAGTACTTCGGCGAGCTGTCCCTGCTCGACGGCCGGGCCCCGATCCGCTCGGCGAGCATCGTCGCCCTGGAGCCGTCCACCACCCGCACCCTGTCGGCGACCGCGTTCCGTGAGCTGCGGCAGCGGCACCGGGCAGCCGAGCGGTTCCTGCTCGCGCTGCTGGCCCGGCGGGTGGAGGAGCTGTCCGGTCGGGTCGTCGAGGTGATGTACGACGGCCTGGACCGCCGGGTGCACCGCCGGCTCGTCGACCTGACCGCGCTCTACGACGAGGGGAAGCCCACGGTGGTGATCACCCTGACCCAGGAGCTGTTGGCCGAGCTGGTCGGCGGCACCCGGCCCAGCATCAACCAGGTGCTCCAGCGGCTCGCCGACCAGGGCATCGTCGAGCTGGGCCGCGGCCGGATCACGGTGCTCGACCGCCGGGCCCTCGAGCGCAAGCTGGGCTGACCTCACGCCGGGGCACCGGCGAGCCGAGCGTCGAGCTGCGCGCTCCACCGGCGCGCACCGAGCCGCTCGAAGGTCTCCCGGGCGGCGGCCAGCAGCGGCTCCGCCTCCGCGATGCGCCCCTCGTGGACGAGCCAGGCGCCGAGGTCGGCCCGGGCCCGGGCCGCGGTCGGTGCGGACCGCCAGGCATCGGCTTCGGTCACGGCGGTCCGGAACCACGCCTCGACCTGTCCGGGGGAGCATCGTCGAGCGACGCCAGCAGCCCGCGCATCCGCGCCCGCTGCGCCTTGATCCCCGTGGGCGGCGCATGGTCGTGGGCGTCCTCCACGATCGCCAGCAGCGCCTCGACGGCGGCCCGGTCCCCGGCCAGCCACGCGACGTCGGTGGCGGCCTGCCAGCGACGGCGAAGTCGTCGAAGAGGCCGACGAGCTCGAACTCCGCCTGCGCGGCCGTGAGCGCGAGGCCGCCGGCGGCGGGATCGCCTGCCGCGAGGGCTGCGTAGGCATCCTGGAACTTCAGCATCGCCGCGACGACGGGATCGGCACGGTCCGCCTCGGTCACGTCGAGGGCCGGCGCCGGGACGACCAGGTCGTCGCGGGCCAGGGCGATCCCCCGCTCCACGAGGCTCCGGTAGACGCCGGCGAACGCGCTGCCGTCGAACTCCAGGGCCAGCGCGTCGTCCCAGTCCCCGTGGACGTAGAGCGCCATCAGGAGGTTGAGGTTGGCCGCCCGGATCCAGAAGGTGTCACCCATGCGACGACCTGCCTCGAGCCGCCTCCCGACCGAGCTCGCTCGCCCGCTCCGCGTCGTCCTGGGTCCACTCCGCGTTGAGGTTGCTGAGCACCCGGGCCAGCAGGCGGGTGTCGTGCAGGTCTCGCGCGCGGTCGGCCGCCGAGTCCATCAACACCCGAGCCACCTGACGAGGGCCCACGATCATGTAGTGCAGCGCGAGGCTCATGAAGTTGCCGGCGATCTCGGCCGGGCTCCCGACCAGCTCGGCGAGGCGTCCCTCCTGCTCGGCCGCCTCCCGGAAGTCCGCGCCGGTCCGCAACAGCGCGGTGATCCGGCGCTGGGTGAGGTTCAGGAGCACCGGAGCGGCCCCCTCCACCCCGTCCAGGGCGGCAAGCCGCTCGTCGACCAGCGCCTGGGCCCGGGCGAACTCCGACTGCTCGATGAGCGCCAGGGCCAGGGTCGAGACGGCCGACCCGGCCCGGAGGGGGTCGCCCAGCCGGTCCAGCACCTCGCCGGCGTGGGTGGCGTGCTCCGCGCTTGTCTCGGCATCGCCCATCCGCACGAGCTGCTCGGCCAGGTCGGCCTCGAGGACTGCAGCCCGGTGCTCGTCCCGGCACCGGGTGAGGGCGATCTGCAGGTGCCCCGCCGCCTCCTCCGGGGAGCCCAGCGTGCTGGCGCGGGCCGCGGCACGCTCCAGGTGGTGCACGGCTGCGTCGGTCAGCTCGTCGGCGTCGGCAGCACCCGGCACGGCGTCCAACGCCTCGAGATAGTGCTGGGCGATGATGGAGGCGTCCTGGCCGGCGGTGTCGTCGCCCGCCACGAGGAGCCGGGCGATCGCGAGGTGGCTGGCCTTGCGGTCCCGCCGTGCGAGCATCCCGTACGCGACCTGGCGCACGGCGCCCTGGACGAACTGGTACTGCCCGAGCTCGGTGCTGAAGCGGTTGGACTCCCGGCGCAGCAGCTGGAGGCGGATGAGGCCGGCCAGCACGTCCTCGAGGTCGGGCACGCCGGGGCAGAGGGCCGCGATCACGTCCAGCGGGAAGAACTCGCCGACGACGCTGGCCTGGTCCATCGACCTGACGCTCGGTCGCCGGCAGGGTGTCGAGCCTCGCCGAGATCAGGGCCTGCAGGGAGGCCGGCGCCCCGATCGTGCCCAGGTCCAGGTCGGGGTCGGTGAGCACGTACTGACCGCCTCGCGGGATGACGAGGTCCCGGTCGATCAAGGAGCGCACCGTCTCGACCGCGAACAGCGGGACCCCTTCGGCCCGCGCCACCAGGCTGTCGCGGAGCCCGTCGGGAAGCCCGTGCACGAGGCCGTCAAGGAGCACGCCCATCTCGCGTGCCGACAGCGGCTCGAGGTGCAGCACGGTCGAGCGCCGGTTGGTCGCCAGCTTGGGGTTCGCCTCGACCAGTCCGGTGCGCGCCAGGAGCAGCACGAAGCAGGGGAAGGTGCCGACCCCCAAGAGGTACTCCAGGAACAGCAGGAGCCCGTCGTCGGCGTGCTGCGCGTCGTCGATGACGAGCACCACCGGGTGCGAGTCCTCGCTCACCCGGTGCAGGAACGTGGCCCAGGCGGAGAACAGGTCCTCCCGGGGGAAGGTGGCCACCGCGCCGATGCCGAGCAGGGCGCCGAGTCGCGGCCGCAACCACGTGCGCTCCGCAGGGTCGGGGACGTAGCGGTCGAGACCCAGCTCCAGCAGCAGCCCTTGGTCGTCGACCTCGTCCTGCTCGGCCGCGTCCTCGCGGAGCAGCTGGAGGCGGCCGCGGATCGCTTCCGCGAGCGCGAAGAACGCCACGCCCTCGCCGTACGACAGGCACCGCCCGCTGTGCCACCTGACCGGGGCGCTCAGCCCGTCGGAGTACTTCTCGAACTCCCAGCCCAGCCTGGTCTTGCCCACCCCTGGCTCCCCGTCGACGACGCAGCAGCGCGGGCCGACCGGACTCCTCGACCCCGTGGAACAGCTCCTTCACGAGGCGCAGGTCCCGGTCCCGCCCGATGTGCGGCGCCTCCAACCCGTCGGCGCGTTGCGCCGCCGCCGACGGCGGCCACCACCGCGCGCACCGACCACAGAGGCACCGGGTCGGCCTTGCCCTTCATGGCGTGGGAGCCCACGTCGACGTAGGAGATGGCGGAGGTGGTCAGCAGGCGGGTGGTCTCGTCCACCCAGACCTGGCCGGGCGCCGCCGCCGTCTGCACCCGCGCCGCGGTGTTGACGGCGTCGCCGGCGACCATGCCCTGCTGCTCCGCCCCGATCGTGACGGCGACCTCGCCGGTCACGATGCCGACGCGCATGGCCAGGTCCGGGACGCTGCAGGTCGCCGCCGAGCGACTCGACCCGGTTGACCAGCTCCAGCCCGGCCCGCACGGCCCGCTCCGCGTCGTCCTCGTGGGCCGTCGGGACACCCCACACCGCCATCACCGCGTCCCCGATGAACTTCTCCACGACGCCGCCGTAGCGCGCCACGATCCGGCTGCACTCCTCGAAGTACCGCGACAGCAGCTCGCGCACCTCCTCCTGGTCGCGGGACTCCGCGAGGCTCGTGAACCCGACCAGGTCACCGAACAGCACGCTGGTGATCCGCCGCGAGGCGACCGGCTGGTGGCTCGGGGGCGCCGCCGCCGCCTCCTGCGCGGCACCGCACGCGGAGCAGAAGCGGGCGCCGGGGACGATCTCGGCCCGGCAGGAGACGCAACGGGCCTGGTCCAGGCTCACCCCGCAGGTGAAGCAGAAACGGGCACCGTCGGGCTGGCCGGACGCGCCACACTCCCGACAGGTCGTCACTGCCCTCCCCCTCCGCACACGGATCCTCAGCCAGCCGCGTCCGATACCCGAGAGGGCGCCTCCGGAGAATATCCACTCCGAGCGCCGGCGGCGAGGAACTCGGCGCTGCTCAGGGCAGCAGACGCCGGACGACGGCGTCGGCCAGCAGCCGGCCGGGACGGGTGAGCACCACCCGGTCGGGGCGGTCCTCGACCAGGCCGTCGGCGACCAGGTCCGGGAGCGCGGCACGCCCCGCGGGGTCCAGCACGTCGACGGGGAGGCCGCCGACCAACCTGGTCTCGAGCAGCACCCGCTCGACCCGCTGGGTCTCGGGATCGAGCAGCTCGCGGGCGTGGCCGGGACTCACGCCGGCGGCGATGCGAGCGGCGTAGGCCGCCGGGTGCCGGACGTTCCACCAACGCACGCCCCCCACGTGCGAGTGCGCGCCGGGACCGATGCCCCACCAGTCGGCGCCGGTCCAGTAGAGCTCGTTGTGCCGGCAGCGGCTCGCGGTCCGACGGGCCCAGTTGGACAGCTCGTACCACTCCAGCCCGCCGGCGGAGAGCCGCTCGTCGGCGGCGACGTACTTGTCCGCCATGTCGTCGTCGTCCGGCGCGGCGACCTCCCCGCGGCGGACGGACCGGGCCAGCGCGGTGCCGTCCTCGACGATCAGCGCGTACGCCGACACGTGGTCGGGGCTGCTGGCCAGCGCGGCGTCCAGGCTGGTCTCCCAGTCGGCCAGGGACTCCCCCGGCGTGCCGTAGATCAGGTCGAGGCTGACCTCGTCGAAGCCCGCGGCCCGCGCCCAGGCCACCGCCTGCGGCACCCGCTCCGGGTCGTGGGTCCGGTCGAGCGTGGCCAGCACGTGCGGGACGGCCGACTGCATGCCGAAGGACACCCGGGTGAAGCCCGCCTCCCGCAGCCGCGCGAGCCCGGCCGGGTCGACGCTGTCCGGGTTGGCCTCGGTGGTGACCTCGGCGCCCTCCGCGAGCCCGAGCTCGTCGGCGACCACGCCCAGCAGGCCGGCCAGGTCGTCGGCGGCGAGCAGGGTCGGCGTGCCGCCGCCGACGAACACCGTCGACACCGGCGGCGCGGTGGGGCCGAGCACCCGCCTGGCGAGCCGGACCTCGTCCGCGGCGACCCCGGCGTACGACGCCTGGGTGACGGACGCGGACGGACCGCCCAGCTCGAGCGCGGTGTAGGTGTTGAAGTCGCAGTAGCCGCACCGCACCGCACAGAACGGCACGTGCAGGTACAGCCCCAGCGGTCGGGTGCCGACGCCGGCCAGGGAGGCGTCCGGGAGCGCGCCGTCGGCCGGGACCGGGTCTCCGGGAGGCAGGGCGGACGGCATCCCCCCATCCAACCAGCGCCCGGTGACCCGCTGCGGTCAGACGGGGACGTTGAGGGTGGCGACGTAGCCCTCGGCCACGGACCCGGTGACCTTGGCCATCTGGAGGGAGTAGCCGTCACTGAAGATGCCGTCGGTGTCGAGGCTGACCTGCGCGAGGTTGCCGACGCTCTGCTCGTAGCCCTCGGTGGCGTAGACGGTCTCGCACACGTCCTGCGGCAGCGCGAGCTGGGAGGTGCGCAGCTTGCCGGTCGCGCTCGTCGCCGCGTCGAGCGACTCGTAGACCTCGAAGTGCATGTGCGGCCAGCGGCCCGCGTAGCAGGCCGGGAAGATCGTGGTGAACGACAGCGTCCCGTCGTCGGCCGCCTCCTGGACGCCGCGCAGGTAGTTCTCGTCGACCGCGTCACCGTCGTACATCGAGTAGCTCCCCGCGCGGTCGCAGTGCCACAGGTAGACCGCCGCTCCCGCGAGCGGCGTCGCGTCGTCGCCGTTGAGGTCGTAGACCGTGAGCTTGACCGTCACCGGGATGCCCTCGGCCACGCCGGACGCCGAGCCGAAGCTGCTGGTGATGTCCTGGCGCACGACGCCGGACTCGGTGAGCGCGTTGGGTCCGTTGGACCCGTCGCCCGGGTAGGGACCGGCCGTCTCCTCGGGGATCTCGCCGTCCGCGACCTCGACCGTCGAGTCGGCTCCCGGAGCGCCGCCGCCCGGGGGCCGGTCCGGCCTGCCCGCGGACGACGTGGTGGAGGCGCTGGTGTCGCCGCTGGCGCAGCCGGCGACCGCGGCGACGCCCAGGCCGCCGACGATGCCGAGGAGTCCGCGGCGCCCCAGACCCTTCCGGCCGCGCTCGACGAGCTGGGGCAGGTCGTGGGAGAGGCCGAGGTCGTGGGCCTCGGGCTGGTCGTCGTGGTGGTGGCTCATGGCTGCTCCTGAGAAAGACGATGGGTGCCGGTGGTCTCCCACCGGCACCCATTCGAGCCGTCCTTGCTGTGCGTTCCCTGTGCGGGACGTGTGGCTCAGGAGTAGAAGGCCGCGATCTTGTCCGCGTAGTTGCCCTCGACCACGTTGCGCTTCACCTTCATCGAGGGGGTCAGCTCGCCGGACTCGACGGTCAGGTCGTGGTCGAGCAGCTCCCACTTCTTGATGGTCTCCCAGCGGTTGAGCTGGCTGTTGAGCTGGTCGACGTACCCCTGCACCATCGCGCGGCACTTCTCGGAGCCGACGATGGCGGCGTAGTCGCCGGTCACGTCGTTCTCCGCGGCCCAGCCCACCAGCGCGTCCGGGTCGAGGGTGACGAGCGCGACGACGAAGTTGCGCTCGTTCCCGAAGACCATGAACTGGCTGGCGTAGGGGCAGATCGCCTTGAACTTCGACTCGATCGCCGGCGGCGCGATGTACTTGCCGCCGGAGGTCTTGAAGAGCTCCTTGATCCGGCCGGTGATGGTGAGGTAGCCGTCGGCGTCGAGGGCGCCCTTGTCCCCGGTGTGCAGCCACCCGTCGTCGGTGAGCGACTTGGCGGTCTCCTCCGGCAGGTTGTGGTAGCCGTCCATGACGCCCGGACCCTTGATCATCACCTCGTCGCCCTCGCCGAGCTTGACCTGGGAGCCGAGGAACACCTGGCCCACCGTGCCGAACCGGTAGTCGCTGGGGAGGTTGACGAAGGAGCCCGCCGAGGACTCGGTGAGCCCGTAGCCCTCGAGGATGACGATCCCGGCGGCGTGGAACCACTCGGCGATGTCGCGGTTCAGCGCCGCGGCACCGGAGATGAAGAAGCGCACCCGGCCACCGAACCGGTCCCGGATCTTGCTGAAGACCAGCTTGTCGAAGACCGTGTGCTGCAGGCCGAGGAGCGTCGGCACCGACTTGCCCTCGCGCTTGAGCTTGTCGACCTTGAGGCCGACCTCGAAGGCCTTGTTGAAGATCTTCTCCTTGGCGCCGCCCTCGGCCGCCTGCATCGTGATGATCCGGCCGTGGGCCTTCTCGAAGATCCGCGGCGCGGCCCCCATGAAGGTCGGCTTGACGACCGCGAGGTTCTCGATGATCTTGTCGACCCGGCCGTCGATCGCGGCCGAGAACCCGCAGGCCATCTGCGTCGACATGAGGACCTTGCCGAACGAGTGCGCCATCGGCAGCCAGCGGAACTCCAGGTCGCTCTCGCTGAGGATGTTCCGCGCCCGGATCGCCTCGCCCTCGTAGACCCACGAGCTGTGGCGCAGCCGGACCCCCTTGGGGCGGCCGGTGGTGCCGGAGGTGTAGATCAGGGTGGCCAGCTGGTCGCCGGAGATGGACTCGGCGGTCTGCTCGATGATCCCGGGGTGGGCGGCGAGGTACTCCTCGCCGAGGCTCTCCAGCGTCTTCAGGTCGATGACCCACTCGCCGTCGGCCGTGCCGTCGAAGGTGACCACCTTGGCGACGTGCGGGAGCTCGCTCTTGCGGGCGGTGAGCTTGGCGATCTGCTCGTCGTCCTCGGCGAACACCACGCGGCACTCGGAGTCGGCGAGGATGTACGCCGTGTCCTCCTCGTTGGTGCTCGGGTAGACGGTCGTCGTCGCGGCCCCGGCGCACATGATCCCGAGGTCGGCGAGGATCCACTCGTAGCGCGTCCCGGAGGCGATGCCGACCCGCTGCTCGGGCTCGATCCCGAGCGCGAGCAGCCCGCCGGCCATCCGCGACACCTCGTCGCCGGCCTGCTTCCAGGTGACCGACTCCCAGCCGTCCCCCTTCGGGTAGCGGAAGGCCTCGCTCGACCCGGACTTGGCCACCCGGCCCAGGAACTGCACGGCGACGTTGGGGGGAAGGCTCGAGATGAAACTGGCGTCCATGTTGGCTGGCATGCGCTGGTTGCTCCTGACTCGCGGGGTCGCGGCGGCTGCCGTCGGACCACGGCGTGACGATCTGGTTGGGGAGTAACCTAGATCACCTTGTTACGCGGCGGTAGCAGCCGAACGTCCCGGGATGGCCGCACGGTCGCCGTCCGAGCCCTCTGCGGCGTCGGGATCGGCCGTCGGCGGGACCTCCGCGGCGTACTCGCGCAACGCCAGGTAGGCGAGCAGCGCGAACGCCAGGGACCCGGCGATCCACACGAACGTCGCCGAGACCGGCAGGTTCCACCACCACTCCCGGTCCCGGTCGAGGGCGAAGCCGGTGACGTCCTGACCCGTGACGTAGCGGCGGATCTGAGCGGCCAGGGCCAGGCACTGCGCGAGGGCGAGCCCCACGGCCAGCGCCACCACCTGCGTGCCGCCGAGTCGCGGCCGGCGCTCGGCGCCGAGGAGCGCGACACCGGTGAACATCACCAGCAGCGGCGCCACGTAGCGCGGCTGGAAGGCGGTGCCGACCAGCACGCCGGTCCGGCCCAGCACCACCATCGGGTAGGCGACCAGCCCGAAGCCGAGCACCGCGAGAGCGGTCGCCTTGAGCCGGTCGCTGCCCCGCAGGGCGTCGAAGACGACCACCGCCCAGACCCCGAGGGACAGCAGCAGCAGCGCGGGGTACGACGTGTCGAACCAGCCGCCGCCCCCGAGCGGGCCGTAGCCGAACGCCCCCGAACAAGATGTTCGGGAGCTGCTGGAGGTTCTGGAGGGCGAGCTCGCTCCACGGGAGCCCGAGCGACTTCTCGGGCAGCCCGCCCGCGAGGCTCGACTGCCCCGAGGCGAGCAGCAGGTAGGCCGAGAGGGCGATGCCGACGACCCCCACGCCGACGACCGGGAGGTTGGCGCGCAGCTCCCGGAAGCGCAGCCCGAGGGCCAGGCAGATGCCGACCACCGAGAACAGGCAGGCGTCCCCGCGGGAGCCGGACCCGATCAGGACGGCGACGAGCGCCAGGGCGAGCAGCAGCAGCCGGCGCCGCCCGGTGACGTCGAACGCGGCGTACAGCGCCGGCCACACGGTCGCGGCGCTGGCGATGGCCCACGAGCTGGGGTTGGTCGAGGCGAACAGGCTCAGGCCGAGCGGCACCGAGGTGATCACCAGCGGCACCACGACGACCGCGCGCAACCGCCGGGGTGCCAGCGCGGCCAGCGCCGCGACCAGGCCGACGACCACCAACCCGTTCATGGCGCGGACCAGCAGCACGGAGGTCTCCAGGTCGTCACCGACCAGCACGCCCATCACCTCGTAGAACACCGGCGGGTAGAGGCCGTTCCAGTTGCCCCAGTTGGTGGGCGTGTCGGGGTCCATCCCCTTCGGCAGCTTGTCCTGGCAGCTCGCGGACGCGGTGGAGTCGAAGTGGAAGCAGGGAGCACCGACCACCCGCGCGGGGATGAGCCGGACGCCCGGGTCGCCGTTGGGGTCCGCGGCACAGGAGTCGCTGATGCCACCGGCGCACCAGAGGGAGGCGAGGTGGAAGTTGTCGTCGGGTGAGGAGCCCGGCGGTGAGGCCAGCGTCCACGCGCCGAGGGTGACCAGCGAGGCGACCACCATGAGCGCGCCGGCCAGCCAGGGTGCGCGCCGACCGATCACGCGGACAGGGTAGGCGAGCCGGTCGGCCCCGGCGAACTCGGCGCCGGTCGCTCAGTCCTGCACGGCCTTGACGATGGCGATGCACCGGGTGATCCAGTCGCGCTCGTCCCGCTCGAGCGGGCGGCTGGTCCGCAGCCCGTCCTGGATGGTCCAGTGCGCGTTGATGACCATCCGCACGACCACCCAGTCCCGGGCCCGCTCCTCGTCGAGGCCCGCGGCGTCGACCACCGCGTGGAAGCGGCGGCGCACGGCGGCGCGGGTGTCGCCGTCCGCGATCTCCTCCCAGCGGTTCCACAGCAGCGGCGCGGGTTCGTAGTGCGGGTCGCCCGACATCGGCTTGGGGTCGATGACGAGCCACGGCCTGCGGGCGGCGGCGAGCACGTTGTAGTCGTGCAGGTCGCCGTGCACCATGACGCCGGTGCTGGCCGGGTCGCTGACCAGCGCCCGGCCGAGGTGCAGTGCCTGCTCGACCATCCGCCGCGGGATCGGGGCGTCGCGGCCCAGGCTGGCGAGGTCGTCGAGCCAGCCGTCGACGTACGACGTCACGGTGCGCAGCTGCGGCAGCGCGGGCACGTGCAGGGACGGGTAGAGGCCGCCGACCGTCTCGGCGGCCTCGACGTACCCGAGCGTGGAGAGGTCGTCGCGGCCGAGCCGCTCCAGCAGCAGGGCCCGGCGGTGCGGGTCGGCGCGCAGCAGCCGGACCGTCCCGCGACCGCCCCAGTGCTGGAGGGCGATGCCCTCGTGCTCGGACTCGTCGTCGCCGTCGAAGGTGAGCTTGAGGACCGCCGGCGTGCCGTCCTCGGTGCGTACGGCGGGCACCAGGGAGCAGAAGCCGTGCCACACCGGCCCCTCGAGGGTCAGTCCCCACTCCTCGACCACGTCGGCCGCCAGCCGCGGGAGCCGGTCCAGCCAGCCCGCCCAGTCGGGCCCGAGCCGCCGCTGCGCCTCCAGGTCCGGGGGGACGACGAGCAAGGGCGGCACGTCAGGGACGCTAGCCGATGCGGAGCCGGCTACTTCTTGCCGGTCTTCTCCGCCGGGCCACCGGTGGACAGCGCGGCGATGAACGCCTCCTGGGGGACCTCGACGCGGCCGACCATCTTCATCCGCTTCTTGCCCTCCTTCTGCTTCTCCAGCAGCTTGCGCTTGCGGGTGATGTCGCCGCCGTAGCACTTGGCGAGCACGTCCTTGCGGATCGCCCGGATGTTCTCCCGGGCGATCACCCGGGCACCGATGGCGGCCTGGATGGGCACCTCGAACTGCTGGCGCGGGATGAGCTCCTTGAGCTTGCCGGCCAGCATCACGCCGTAGGAGTACGCCGCGTCCTTGTGGACGATCGCGGAGAACGCGTCGACCGGCTCGCCCTGGAGCAGGATGTCGACCTTCACCAGGTCGGCGGCCTGGTCACCGGAGCGTTCGTAGTCCAGCGAGGCGTAGCCCTTGGTCCGCGACTTCAGCTGGTCGAAGAAGTCGAACACGATCTCGCCCATCGGCAGCGTGTAGCGCATCTCGACGCGGTCCTCGGAGAGGTAGTCCATGCCGCCGAGCTGCCCGCGCTTGGACTGGCACAGCTCCATGATCGTGCCGATGTAGTCGGCCGGGCTCAGGATGGTCGCCTTGACGACGGGCTCGCGCACCTCGGCGATCTTGCCGCCGTCGGGGTACTCGCTCGGGTTGGTCACCTCGACGACCGTGCCGTCCTCCATGACGACCTCGTAGACCACGTTGGGGGCCGTCGAGATCAGGTCGAGGTTGAACTCGCGCTCCAGCCGCTCGCGGACGATCTCCATGTGCAGCAGCCCGAGGAAGCCGCAGCGGAAGCCGAAGCCCAGCGCCCCGGACGTCTCGGGCTCGTAGGCGAGCGCCGCGTCGTTGAGCTGGAGCCGCTCGAGGGCGTCGCGCAGCGTCGGGTAGTCGTCGCCGTCGATCGGGTAGAGCCCGGAGTACACCATCGGGTTGGGGTGCTTGTAGCCACCCAGCGGCTCGGTGGCGCCGTGGTGCTGGCTGGTCACCGTGTCCCCCACCCGGGACTGGCGGACGTCCTTCACGCCGGTGATCAGGTAGCCGACCTCGCCCACGCCGATCTCGCCGGCCTTCACCGGCTCGGGGCTGATCACGCCGACCTCGAGCATCTCGTGGACGACGCCGTTGGACATCATCTTGATCCGGTCCCGGTGGCTGAGCTTGCCGTCGACGACCCGGACGTAGGTGACCACGCCGCGGTAGGTGTCGTAGACGGAGTCGAAGATCAGCGCCCGGGCCGGCTTGTCGGCCTCGCCGACCGGCGCCGGGGTCTGCTTGACGATCTCGTTGAGGAGCGCCTCGACCCCCAGACCGGTCTTGGCCGAGGTCCGGAGCACCTCCGACGGGTCGCAGCCGATGATGCCGGCGAGCTCCGCGGCGTACTTCTCCGGGTTGGCGTTGGGCAGGTCGATCTTGTTGAGCACCGGGATGATGTGCAGGTCCGCGCCGAGCGCGAGGTAGAGGTTCGCGAGCGTCTGCGCCTCGATGCCCTGGGCGGCGTCGACCAGCAGCACGGCCGCCTCGCACGCCTCGAGCGAGCGGGAGACCTCGTAGGTGAAGTCGACGTGCCCGGGGGTGTCGATCATGTTGAGGACGTAGGTGCCGGGCTCGGCGCCCTCGGCGTTGCCCGCCGGCACCGTCCACGGCATCCGGACGGCCTGGCTCTTGATGGTGATGCCGCGCTCGCGCTCGATGTCCATGCGGTCGAGGTACTGCGCCCGCGCGGCCCGCTCGTCCACGACGCCGGTGAGCTGGAGCATCCGGTCGGCCAGCGTCGACTTGCCGTGGTCGATGTGCGCGATGATGCAGAAGTTGCGGATGATCGCGGGATCGGTGCGACCGGGCGCAGGCGCGGTTCTCGAGGACACAGGCGGCTTTCTCGACGAGGTGGGCCCGGACGTCGCAGCCGACGCGGGCGGAAGCCTTCATTCTTCCACGCGGAGCACCCTCGACCCGAACCGACGACCGGGGCGGAGCGGGCACCCGACCGCAGCCTGCGGCAGGATGCCGGGCATGGCCGAGCCGCGACCCAACCCGGTGCCCGCGGGCCGGACCGCGCGACGCCTGGCGTGGGAGTTCCTGCCGCGGCACATCCGCGACCTGGTGGAGCAGCGCTGTGGGTCACCGGTGGTCTCGACGGAGTCCCAGGGCGGCGGCTTCACCCCGGGCTTCGCGTCGGTGCTCACCTGCGCGGACGGCACCCGGCACTTCGTCAAGGCGGCCTCCGTGGTCGCGCAGGCCACCTTTGCCGACTCCTACCGCCAGGAGGCTCGCAAGCTGGCCGCGCTGCCGAGCGGCGTCCCGGCACCCCGGCTGCTGTGGTCCCACGACGACGACTGGGTGGTGCTCGGCCTGGAGCACGTCGAGGGCCGGCTGCCCCGGCGGCCGTGGCGGACCGCGGAGCTCGAGCGCTGCCTCGCCGCCGTGGAGGAGACCGCCCGGGTGCTCACCCCGGCGCCGCCGGCGCTGGCTCTGGACACCTTCGCCACCGAGTTCGCGCCGTTCGAGGGGATGTGGGCGTCCCTGCGCGCCGAGGGCTGGGACCTCCCGCACCACGACGAGGCGGCCGCGCTGGCCTCCCGCTTCGCCGAGGTCACCGCGGGCGACACGCTCGTGCACACCGACATCCGCGACGACAACCTGATCCTCGGCGACGCCGACCAGGTGTGGATCTGCGACTGGAACTGGCCCGTCGCCGGAGCCGCCTGGCTGGACACCGTCTTCCTGCTCCTGGCCCCTCGCGGCGACGGTCTCGACGTCGAGTCGCTGCTGGCCGGGCTGCCGCTCACCCGCGACGTGCCCCCCGAGTCGGTCGACGTGGTGCTGGCGCTGGTGGCCGGCTACTTCCTCCGCCAGGGCGAGCAGCCGACCCGGCCCACGTCGCCGTACCTCCGCGACCACCAGCGCTGGATGGGCGCGGTCACCTGGGACTGGCTGTGCGAGCGTCGCGGGTGGTCGTGAGCGATTTGGGCCGCCCGGCGGCCCGCTGGTAGCGTTGCTCCTCGCGTGTCCGGCGCCCGCCCACCACTGCGTGGGCCTGTCGGTAGCCGGTCACCAGACCAGACTTTTCCTCATCCACCGCGACACAGAGGTTCATCAGTGGCGAACATCAAGTCCCAGATCAAGCGCAACAAGCAGAACGAGAAGCGTCACGAGCGCAACAAGGCCGTCAAGTCGGGCCTGAAGACCGCCGTGCGCAAGTTCCGCGAGGCCATCGACGCCGGCGAGAAGGACAAGGCCGTCGAGCTCGGTCGCGACGCCTCCAAGAAGCTCGACAAGGCCGCGTCCAAGGGCGTCATCCACAAGAACCAGGCCGCCAACCGCAAGTCGTCGATCGCGAAGCGCACCGCCGCTCTCTGATCCGCCAGCCGTTCCGCCGACCCGCCCGGGCACCTCGGGCGGGTCGTCGGCATTTGGGGCAGGGTGGGCGGCGTGGACCTGAGCGTCGACCTCTCCCACCGCGGTGACCGGGCCACCGTCCTCTACCGCGCGCTGCTGGACTCGTTGCGCGGCGGCCGGCTCCGGCCGGGCGACCGGCTCCCGGCGTCCCGGACGCTGGCGACGGACCTGGGCGTCAGCCGAGCGACCGTGTCCACCGTCTACGAGCGGCTGGTCGCCGAAGGACACCTGGAGACGCGGGTCGGCGCGGGCACCTTCGTGGCCGCGGTCGGCGCGAGCCCGACCCGACGCGCCCGCCGGACCACGCTGCGGCCGCGCCGGTCCTGGGACCTGCGCCCGCACCGGGTGAGCGGCTCCGAGCCCACCCCGACGTACGACTTCCGGGTCGGCATCCCCGACCCCACGCTCTTCCCGTTCGACACCTGGCGCCGGCTGCTCGCCGCCCAGGTGCGCCGCGGGAGCGAGCCCGGGACGTACGCCGCCCCCGAGGGGCATCCGGCCCTGCGCGCGGCGGTGGCCCGGCACCTGGCCTACTCCCGCGGGGTCCAGGCCGACCCGGAGGACGTGGTCGCCACCCACGGCACGCAGCAGGCGCTGGACCTGGTGGCGCGGGTCCTCCTCGAGCCGGGCGACGTGGTCGCGGTCGAGGACCCCGGCTACCCGTTCGCGCGCGACCTGTTCGCCTCCCACGGCGCGACGGTCGTGCCCGTGCCGGTCGACGACGAGGGCCTGGTCGTCGACCTGCTGCCGCGCCGCTGCCGGCTGGTCTTCACCACGCCCTCCCACCAGTTCCCGCTCGGTCCGCCGCTCTCGCTGGCCCGCCGGCACGCACTGCTGGCGTACGCCGCCCGGCACGACGCCGCGATCATCGAGGACGACTACGACAGCGAGTTCCGGTTCGTGGAGCGCCCCCTCGACCCGCTCCACCGCCTCGACGAGGACGGGCGGGTGCGTGTACGTCGGCACCTTCTCCAAGTCCCTCCTCCCCTCGCTGCGCGCCGGCTACCTGGTCGCGCCGCCCTCGCTGCGTGAGGCGCTCCGCGCGGCCCGCCAGCTCACCGACGGCTACGGCGAGCCGGCCACCCAGCTGGCCCTGGCCCGGTTCATCGACGACGGGCTCCTGGCCAGGCACGTGCGGGCGGCCGCCAAGGTCTACGCGGAGCGTCGCCGCCGGGTGCTCGAGGAGCTCGCGACGCTCGGGCTCGAGGTCGCCCCGTCCGCGGCCGGCCTGCACCTGACGGCCTACCACCACGACGCGGTCGACGTGGCCCGGCGGGCGCGCAGCGTGGGCGTCGCCCTCGACACGCTGAGCGGCTACGCCGCCGGACCCCTGGCGCGCGACGGGCTGGTCCTGGGCTACGGCGCCACGGTCACGGAGTCGATCCGGCCGGGCATCCGGCTGCTGGCTCCGCTGCTCGGGTCCTGAGCGCGGACCAGGCCAGCGCACCCACGGCGAGGAGCAGCGAGGCGACCATGTGCCGACCGGTGAGGGCCAGCAGTGCCAGGGTGGCCACGAAGGACACCAACGCGCAGCGCCAGGCCGCCCCGCCGCGCGGCAGCAGCCGCAGCGCCGCCGCGGTGCCGACGACGTACACCGTCGTGAAGGCGCCGGTCACCAGCAGCAGGGTGCTCTCGAGCCGGGCGCCGAGCACCGCGATCACCAGGAGCGTGCCCAGGCTGCCGGCGGTGACCACGAGCAGCGCCCGCCGCGGGACCGCGCCCGGTGCGGAGCCGTGCGCGAACCACGCGGGCAGCGAGCCGTCGCGGCCCAGCGCCGCCCCGAGCCGGGCGGACCCGGCGAAGTAGGCGTTCATCGCGCCCACCGAGAGCAGCACCGCGACGCCCGTGGTGACCGGCCGGGCCCACTCCCCCAGCCCGATCGCGAGCAGGTCGGAGAGCGGCGCCGGCCCCGCGTCGGCACCGAGGACGGTCACCGTGGCGAACGCGACGCCCAGGTAGAGCAGCCCGATCACGACCACGGCGACGGCGGTCGCGCGCGGGATGTCGCGTGCCGGGTCCCGGTAGTCCGCCGACAGCGACGAGACCACCTCCCACCCGGCGAACGCCCAGACCAGGAGCGCGGCCGCGGTGCCGACCGACGCCCACCCGAACGGCGCGAACGGGGTCAGCCGGTCGAGCTGGGCGTGCGGCAGCGCCGCGAGCGTGGCGACCGCGAGCAGGGCGGCCAGGACGGCGGCCACCCCGAGCTGGACGGTGGCGGAGACCCGGATCCCGGCGTAGTTCATGGCGGCGACGAGCACGATCAGCACCCCGGCGGTGACCAGCTGGGTCGACCGGCCGCCCCCGGCGGCGTCGGCGACGTAGGCCCCGGCGAAGCCCGCCGCCGGCGGGGCACCCACGGGCACCGCGAAGAAGAAGCACCAGCCCACGACGGTCGCGGCGCGGGCGCCGAACGCGCGCCGGGCGTAGGTCGAGACGCCGCCGCCGTCGGGGAACCGGCCGCCCAGCGCCGCGAAGGTCACCGCCAGCGGCACCGAGAGCAGCACGAGCAGGCCCCAGGCGACCAGCGAGGCGGGGCCCGCCGCCTCCGCGGCCAGTCCCGGCAGCGAGAGCACCCCGGTGCCCAGCACCGCGCCCAGCATCAGCGCCACGCCCTGCGTGACCGACAGTCCCGATCGCTCCACGGGTCGAGCGTAGGCGTGGATTGGTCCGGCAAAATGGCCAATCCAGGGCCATCTGATCAGGCCAATCCCCGTCTCAACGAGGGTCGCGGAGGTCGGCGATGGTGAGCACCAGCCGCTCCAGCGTGTACGACGCGTCGCTGGCCGCGCCCTTGATGTCGGCGTCCGCCGTGGCCACCGCCATGATCGCCCGGGAGATCCCGTCGTCGGACCAGCCCCGGGACTGGTCGCGCAGGGTCCGGAGCTTCCACGGCGGCACGCCCACCTCGCGGGCCAGGTCGAACTCCTTCATCCCCTTCGGCGCCGCCTTGTAGCGGGCGACCCCCCGCGCGCTGCCGGCGAACGCGGAGGTGACCAGCACCGGCGGGGTCCCGCCGTCGAGCGCCCAGCGCAGCTCCTCGAGCGCCGCGGACCGGCGGCCGAAGAACGCCGCGTCGGCGACCGCGAACGACTTGGCCTCGGCCCGTCCGCCGAAGTAGCGCTTGACCTTCTCGACGGTGAGCGGCTCCCCGGGGAAGTCGTTGGCGAGCTGGTGGGCGGCGGCGGACAGGGAGCGCAGGTCCTGCCCCACCGCCTGGACGAGGAACCCGGCCGCCTCGTCCTCGATGGTCGAGCCGTGGGTGCGGACCTCGGCGCCGACGAACCGCGGGAACTCGGCCCCCTTGAGCTCGGCGGACTTCACCTCGGTCACGGTGTCCAGCTTGCGCAGCT
Source organism: uncultured Actinomycetota bacterium (assembly GCA_963713255.1). GTDB lineage: Bacteria > Actinomycetota > Actinomycetes > Propionibacteriales > Nocardioidaceae > Nocardioides. Next base: position 117,833 of record CAVQLC010000014.1, on the reverse strand, counting down.
TGGCGAGCAGACCGGAGCCCTTCTGGCCCCCGCCGTGCACGAGCACCAGGGCGACGTCCTCCACCGGCGCGGCGCAGTAGGACACCAGGCCCTCGACCGACTCGTCGGGGAGCTGCTCGAGCGCCCGCACCACCACGCAGCGGGTGCTGGAGAAGAGCGAGGCCGCCGCCAGCTCGCCGAGCGCGGCGAGGCTCAGGTCGCCCGCCGTGGTCTCCGCCTGCTCGGCCTCGGCGTCGTGGCCACGGACGGCGGCGCGCACCGAGGCGACCGTGCGCTCGTTGAGGAACTCCTCCTTGCCCGTCACCAAGGTGACGCGGCCGAGGACGTCGGCGGGCTGGGGGCCTCTCATGGTGGGAGCAGCCTGTCACAGGGCGCCGACGTCCCGCGCCGGGTGCCGTGGGCCGTGGGCCAGTCGCGGGCCAGTCGCGGGATCAGTCGCGGGTCGCGGTCCGCAGGCTGCCGTCGCGGACGACCACCACCAGGTCCCCGTCCTGGTCGGTGCGCAGCACGTCGGCGCCGGCCGCCTCGAACGGCGCCAGCACCGACGGTGCGGGGTGGCCGTAGTCGTTGTCCTCCCCCACCGGCACCAGCACGACGCGGGGTCGGAGGCCGGTGAGGAACCCCAGGTCCTGGTGCCGGCTGCCGTGGTGCGGGAGCTTGAGCACGTCGACGTGGAGACCGGGCAGCGTCCGGGCGAGCGCGGCCTGGGCCTCGGGCTCGACGTCCCCGGTCAGCAGCAGGCGCAGCCCGGCCACGGCCACCAGCAGCACCACGCTCGCGTTGTTGGCGAGGCTGCCCTCGGTGGCGAGCCGCGCCGGGTCGGCCGGCGGCCACACGACCTGGAGGGTGGCCGCGCCCACGGTCCGGGTCTCGCCGTACGTCGCCACGGCGACCGGGACCCCGGCCTCGCTCGTCGCTGCGGCGACCTGCGCGGCGCCCTCGGCAGGATCGGCCAGCGAGGTGACCAGGACCTCCGCGACCCGGCGCTCGTCGAGCACCCCGCGCAGCCCGTCGACGTGGTCGGCGTGGAAGTGGGTGAGCACCAGCACCGGCACCTCGACCACGTCGAGCCGGCGCAGGCAGCCGTCGACCGCGGTGGGATCCGGGCCGGCGTCGACGACCAGGCCGCGCCCCTCGCCCACGTGGACGACGAGGGCGTCCCCCTGCCCGACGTCGCACGCGGCGAGCACCCAGCCGTCGGGCGGCCACCCGGGCGTGGGCGGTGCGCTCACCACGCAGACCACCAGCAGGCCGCTTCCGGCCAGGCCGCTGACCGGGTGCCGGAGCACCCGCGGCGCCAGCCAGGCGACGCCCACGCACAGCCCGGTGAGCACGCCCAGGGCCAGGGGGCCCTGCGCCCCAGTCGACCGCCGCCCCGGGCAGCCCGGCACCGACGCGCGCGACCAGCACGATCCAGGCGACGCACCAGGACGCGAACGTGCCCAGCACCGCGCCCGCGGGCCCCCACAGCGACGCCGGTGAGCGCGGCACCGAGGCCGAGGACCGTGGCCGGCGCGACGGCCGGCGCCACCACGAGGTTGGCGACGACGGCCACGAGGCTGACCTGGCCCGAGATCGCCGCGACCACCGGCGTGCAGGCCAGCTGGGCGGCGGCCGGCACCGCGATCGCCTCCGCCGCCCACCGAGGCAGCCACCGCGCCAGCGCGTCCCGCCAGGGCGGGGCCAGCAGCAGGATGCCGGCGGTGGCGAGCACCGACAGCGCGAACCCCACGCTCGAGGCCAGCCACGGGTCCGTCACCAGGAGCACCACCACCGCGACCCCGAGCGCGCGGGTCCCGCGCCGCAGCCCGTTGGAGCCCAGCCCCACGAGGGCCACGGTGCCCATCGCGGCCGCGCGGACCACGCTGGGCTCGGCGCGGGCCAGGAGCAGGAACCCCCCGATCCCGAGGAGCGCGACGGCGCGCAGCCCCCGGCCGCGCACGCCCAGCCAGCGGGCGAGCACCAGCACGAAGCCCACCAGCAGCGTCAGGTTGGTCCCCGACACCGCGGTCAGGTGCGTCAGCCCGGTGGTGCGGAAGTCGTCCACGAGAGCGGCGTCCATCCGCGCGTCGTCGCCCACCACCAACGCGGGCACGAGCGCGCGCTGGTCGTCGGGTCGCTCCCGCACCGAGGCACGCAGCGCCGCTCGCACCGCCTCGGCGGCGCGCCACCAGGGATCGGGGTCGGCGATCGGGACGGGCTCACCGCGGGCCGCGAGCACCGCGGCCAGGCTCGGGTCCGACGACGGGGAGAGACGTCCGGCCAGGCCCACCCGCGCGCCCAGCCGCAGCCCGGTCCAGCCGGGGTCGGCCACCACCAGCACCGGCACGTGCACGTCGTACGCCGCGCCGCGTCCGGTCACCCGCTCCACGACACCGCGGAACAGCACCCGGTCGCCGAAACGGCCGGCGACCAGCCGGGGGTCCCCCGTCACCGTCACCTCGGCGGAGACCGTGGCCCGGTCGGAGGCCAGTCCCGCGACCGGGTCCCGGGACAGCCGGTCGGCCCGGACCACGCCCGTCGCCAGCACGGCGAGCAGGACGACCACCACGCCGGTCGCGGTGCTGCCGGGCCGCGGCGCCGAGCCCCGGCCGGGCCACCCGACCCGGGCCAGGACGACCAGCACCACGGTGCCCGCGCCGAGCAGTCCCCACGGACCCGCCCCCAGCAGCGCCCCGCCGAGCGTCGTGGCCGCGGCCGGTGGCACCAGCAGGGCCAGCAGCCCGCCCGCCCACGCGCCGAGGGCGAGCAGCGGCATCCGCAGGTCGGGCCGGGTCGCGCCCGCGGAGCTCAGAGAGTCACCAGCGGCGCCAGCTGACCCAGGGTCGCCTCCCCGATGCCGTCGACCTCGAGCAGCTCGTCGACGGCGGTGAAGCCGCCGTGCGCGTCGCGCCACGCGATGATCGCCGCCGCGGTGACCGGCCCGACCTCGGGCAACGACTCCAGCTCGGCCTGCCCCGCGCTGTTCAGCGGCACCAGCACGCCCACGGAGCCGGGGGCCGACGGCGCCGCCACCGCGCCCGCGGCCACCCCGGGCGCGGGACTCACGCCGACCAGGATCTGCTCGCCGTCGACCAGGGTCCGGGCGAGGTTGAGGGCGGTGAGGTCGACGCCCGGGCGCGCCCCGCCGGCCGCCTCGAGGGCGTCCACGACCCGGCTGCCGGCCGCGAGCACGGCGATGCCCGGCCGTCGGACCTTGCCCGCCACGTCGACGACCAGCTCGGCGTCGCCGCTGGGGACCGTGGCGGGTGGGCCCGTCCCCGGCAAGCCGCTCACCAGGGGCGAGGCGGTGGTCGGGGCCGCGGCGGGGGCGCGGACCTCGCGCGGGTCGGACCGCACCAGCCACGCCGTCGTGACGACCAGGCCGACCACGACCACGAGCGCGACGACGGCGAGCTGCCCCGGTCCGATCGCCACCGGCCCCGGGAGTCTCGGGGCCCAGCCGCGACGGCGGGCGTGCCGGCCCGGCTCCGGCACCTCGACGGGCGCCTCCGGTTCCAGCACCGGCCCAGGAGCCATCGGGGCCAGCCGGTCCGGCCGCACCCGGGTGTGCGTCGGCGGCGCCCGCCACGGCTCGTCCGGGTCCGCCGCGGCCTCCTCCGCCTCCCGCACGGCCGCGAGCTCCGCGCCGAGCAGCGCAAGCCGCCGTGAGACCGCCTCCTGGTGCTCGGAGCCGAGCCGGTTGCTGCGCATGCCTCGGACCTTAGGAGCGCCCCGCCGCCGACCGACCCCACACCGGAGCGGCTGTGGACGACCCGGCCGGGCGCGCCGGGTGTGGACGACCTGGGGGCCTCAGCCGGGGCGCGGGGCCACGCAGACCGCGAGCATGCCCGGGCCGACGTGCGCGCCCAGGACGGCACCCAGCTCGCCGCACCAGACCTCGCGGCCGTCGAGGTTCGCGGCGAGTCGCTCCCGCAGCCGGGTGGCGAGCTGGCCGGCGCGGTCCTCGTCGGCGAGGTGCGCGACGGACACGTCCACGGCCAGGTCACCCGCGCGCTCGGCGGCCAGCACCTCGAGCCGGGCCAGCGCCCGCGCCGACGTCCGCACCTTCTCCAGGGTCGAGACCCGTCCGTCGGCGATCGTCAGCAGCGGCTTGACCGCCAGCGCCCCGCCGAACAGCGCCGCGGCGGCGCCGATCCGCCCGCCGCGGCGGAGGTACTCCAGGGTGTCGACGTAGAAGAGCGACGACGACGCCGCCGCGCGGTCGCGCGCCGCCCCGACCGCGGCAGCCGCGGAGCCGCCCGCATCGAGCACGTCCGCGGCCGTGAGCGCGGCGAAGCCGGTCGCGATGCCGACCTGGCGGCTGTCGACCGTCGTCACCGGCACCGACACCTGGCGGGCGGCCAGCTGGGCCGACTCGAAGGTGCCGCTCATGTCCCCCGAGATGTGGATCGAGACGATCTCCGTCGCACCGTCGGCCGCCAACCGCTCGTAGGTCTCCGCGAAGGCCGCCGGGGTCGGACGCGAGGTGCTCACCGGCACGAACTCCCGGAGCGCGGCGGCGAGCCTGGCGGGCGAGGCCTCGGGGCTGCCCTCGTCGTGGACCCCGGCACCGATCACGACATGCAGCGGCACCACGACGATGCCGCGTTCGGTGGCCACCTCGGGCGGGAGCGACGCGGTCGAGTCCGTCACGACGACGGGGTGGCCGGCCATGCGCGAAGGCTACCGGGACCGGGTCGGTGGGTCCGTGCGTCGGCCCGGTGCGGCTCAGACGCTGGTGCGGCGGTGGAAGCGGCGGGTCTTGCCGATCCGCTCGCGCTCCATCTCCCAGAGGCGGTCCACCGCCTGGAGATGGACCGGCTCGGCCGCCTCGTCCACCTGCGACCGCAGCCCCGCCGCCTGGTCCGCCGGGGCCACCCGCTCGGCGATCTCGAGCACCACGACGGTCTGCTCGCGCAGCTCGTAGTGGAGCGCGCGCACCTCGTCGAGGACGTCGCTGACCAGGGCGAACACCTTGCGGTCGTGCTCGTCCGGCTCGCCGTTCGCCTCCGCGTCGTCGAGCGCCAGCTCGTTCAGCGCCCAGGCCGCGCCGCTGGCCTCGAGCGCGAGCAGGTCGACGTGGTGGGTGAGCGTCCGGCTGTCGCGCCGGAAGCGCAGGAACGGGTTCTCCCGGGCGCGCCGGCGGCGCTCCTCCACGACGCCCGGCTCGGGCTGGGGCAGCTTGAGCGCGGCGCGGCTCCGCCGCTCCTCGGCGATCTCGAGATCGGTGCGGGCCACGACGTGGTCGACCAGGGTGGCGTGGAACGCGGCGAGCCGCTCGTCGGCGAGGTCGCCCACGAGCTTCTCCACGATGCCGGCCCCGAGGCGCAGCCGGTCCCAGTCCCCCGGCCGGGCCTCGGTGCGGTCGCGCCGGCCGGACGCCCAGTCCAGGCGCTCCCCGTCGGCGCCGAGCCCGACCGACGTGGCGAGGGAGACGGCCTGCTCGCGGGCCGTCTCCAGGGGGCCGTCCAGGGTGCGCCGCAGCTGACCCAGGTGCGCCTCGTCCTCCGCGGTGCCCGGGGCGCCCGGGAGCGCCGGAGGCCGCACCAGGTCGGCCTGCAACGCCTCGGCGGAGACCCGGTCGGCCGGGGCGAGCACCGGGCGCACCAGCCGGTAGGCGTCGTCGGCGACGTCGCCCAGCCAGGTCCGCAGCGTGGCGTGGATGTCGAGGGTGGCGGCGGCGTTCGACGACACCCACTCACGGTCGCGACGGCGTTGCTCGCGGGCCCGCCACAGGTCGACGGTGAGCGACCCCACCACGATCGCGGACTGCGCGCCGACCAGCGCGGTGAGGAGGTTCGCGGCCACGGACCAGCCCTCACCCGGGCGCGACTCCGCCACCACGAGCAGCGGCAGGAACACCACCCAGACCGTCAGGCTGAGCCAGAAGAGCGGCAGTCTCCCGAGCACGCCGCGTCTGCCGTGGTCGTGTCGTGCCATCGCGCTCACCCCCGAGAAGCGGGGCCGCAGGCACGGCCCCGCAAGGTATGTCCCTCGAGGGTAGAGGCGCAGCCGCCCGATCGGGCACACCCCCACGGTCAAGTTTCCGGTGTCGCGCCGGGCACCGGACGGTCACACGACGATGTTGACCAGCTTCGGCGCGCGGACGATCACGGTGCGGACCTCGCGGCCGTCCAGGGCGCGGACGACGTCGGGGTCGGCCAGGGCGGCCGTCCGCAGGTCGTCCTCGCTGACGTCCGGCGCGACCTCCAGCCGCGACCTGACCTTGCCCTGCACCTGCACGACCGCCGTCACCGACTCCTCCACCAGCAGGGTCGGGTCGACCTCGGGCCACGGGACCCGGGAGACGGTGGGCTCGTGGCCCAGCCGCTCCCACATCTCCTCCGCGGTGTACGGCGCCACCAGGGACAGGATGATCGCGACCGTCTCGGCCGCCTCGCGGACGGCCGGGTCGGCGGGACCGACCCCGGAGTCGATCGCCTTGCGGGTGACGTTCACCAGCTCCATGGTGCGCGCGATCACCACGTTGAAGCGCTGCGCCTGCAGCAGCGACGCCACCTCGTGGACGGTCTTGTGGACGGTCCGGCGCAGCGCGACGTCACCGCCCTCGACGGGCGTTCCGGGCGCCGACGTGACGTCGCCGCTCAGCCTCCACACCCGTTGCAGGAACCGCAGCGAGCCCGCGGGCGACATGTCCGCCCAGTCGATGTCGTCCTCCGGAGGGCCCGCGAAGACCAGGGTCAGCCGCACCGCGTCCACACCGTAGGCCGATAGTTGGTCCCCCAGACTGACGCCGTTGCCCAGCGACTTGCTCATCTTCTTGCCCTGGTTGATGACGATGCCCTGGTTCAGCTGCGCCGAGAACGGCTCGCGGAAGCCCACCAGCCCCATGTCGTTCAGGACCATGGTGAAGAACCGGGCGTACAGCAGGTGCAGCACCGCGTGCTCCACGCCGCCGACGTAGATGTCGCACGGGCCCCAGTCGTTCACCAGGTCCGGGTCGAACGCCTGCGAGTCGTCGTGCGGCGAGCAGTAGCGCAGGAAGTACCACGACGAGTCCACGAACGTGTCCATCGTGTCGGCGTCGCGTCGCGCCGGGCCGCCACACTGCGGGCAGTCCACCTCCACCCACTCGGTGGCCGCCGCCAGCGGCGAGACCCCCTTGGGCGTCAGGTCGGTGCCGCGCAGGTCGGGCAGCACCACGGGCAGCTGGTCGTCCGGTACGGCGACCTCTCCGCACCTCTCGCAGTGGACGATGGGAATGGGGGCGCCCCAGTAGCGCTGGCGGCTCAGCAGCCAGTCCCGCAACCGGAAGTTGACGGCGCGGGTGCCGAACCCCTTCTGCTCCAGCCAGTCGATGATCGCGGCCTTGGCGTCGTCGACCGTCCGCCCGTTCAGGTCGACCTCGCTGTTGGACGACGCGATCGCCGGTCCGGCGCCGGTGTACGCCTCGCCGTCCCAGTCCTCGGGCGGCTGGACGGTCCGCACGATGGGCAGCTCGAAGACCTTCGCGAAGTCCCAGTCGCGCTGGTCCTGGCCCGGCACGGCCATGATCGCGCCGGTGCCGTAGTCGGGCAGCACGTAGTCGGCGGCGTAGACCGGGATCTCGGCGTCGTTGGCCGGGTTGCGCACGTGCACGCCCAGGAACACGCCCGACTTGGGTCGCTCGGTGGACATCCGGTCGATCTCGGAGGACTTGCGGACCTCGTCCAGGTAGGCCTCGAACGCCGGCCGCTGCGCGGCGGTGACCAGCTCCCTGGCCAGCGCGGCGTCGGCCGCCACCACCATGAACGTCGCGCCGAACAGCGTGTCGGGCCGGGTCGTGTAGACCTGGATCGTTCGCGCCTCGTCCGCCCCCACGACCGGGAAGTCGACGTGCGCGCCCTCGGACCTGCCGATCCAGTTGCGCTGCGCGGTGATCACCCGGTCCGGCCAGGTGGGCGCCAGGTCGTCCAGGTTGTCCAGCAGCTCCTGCGCGTAGTCGGTGATCTTGAAGTACCACTGGGTCAGCTCGCGCTTGGTCACCTCGGCGCCGCAGCGCTCGCAGCGGCCGTCGACGACCTGCTCGTTGGCCAGCACCGTCTGGTCGTTCGGGCACCAGTTGACCGGGCTGTTCTTGCGGTAGGCCAGGCCGCGCTCGCGGAACCGCAGGAACAGCCACTGGGTCCAGCGGTAGTACTCCGGGTCGGAGGTGTTGAACCGCCGCGACCAGTCGACCGCGACGCCGTACTTCTTGAAGGAGGCGAACTGGGTGTCGATGTTGGCGTAGGTGTACGTCGCGGGGTGCTCGTTGTTGCGGATCGCGGCGTTCTCCGCGTTCAGGCCGAACGAGTCCCAGCCCATCGGGTTCAGCACCTCGTAGCCCTGCTGCCACCAGTGCCGGGCCACGACGTCGTGCAGCGCGGTCACCTCGGCATGACCCATGTGCAGGTCGCCGCTCGGGTAGGGGAACATCGTCAGCGCGTAGCGCTTCTCGCGCGGGCTGTCGTCGGCGGCGCGGAACTGGTCCAGCTTCTCCCACACCGGCAGCCACTTGGCCTCGGTGGCATGGACGTCGTACGTCGCTGCCTGGGTCTGGTCTTGCTCGTTCATGGCGGTCTCTCTCACGTCTGTGGGCGGATCCGGAGCACAAAAAAGCCCCTCGGGAACGAGGGGCAGCCGCGTCGAGGAGTGCGAACCGACGCGGCTAGGTAAGGAGCTGGATCCTGCGCATGACAGCCATGCTACCGCCCGGGCGGGACCGGGTGCGAGCCGGTTCGCCCGGGCGGCGGTGTCGCTCAGCGCACCCAGCGCGGCGTGAGCGGCGGGTCCCACCACTCGCCGCTGTGGGCCTTGACGGCGCCGATGACGTGCAGGACGAAGGCCCAGACGAGCGCGAGGCCGAACGTCAGGAACCCGACCAGCACCAGCATCAGCGGCAGCGAGACGAGCAGGATGATGCCGGTGATGATCTGGATGTTGAGCGAGTTGGCGGCGTGCTGGCGCACGAAGGGCCCGCGGTCCTTGTACATCAGGTAGATGACGAGCGAGCCGACGAAGCCGAGGAAGCCGGCGCTGAGGACCATCGCCGCCGCGGGGACGGCGTGGCTGATCGCGCCGAGGTTGCGCTCCGCGGTGGGCGAGATGGGGGTCTGCTCGGGACGGTAGGTGTAGGCGGGTTCGTTCATGGTGACTCCTCGGGATGGGGTGCTCCTGCGTCTACTCAACCACCCGGTCCGGCCGGGTTGTTCCGGCTTCGGGGTGGGTTCAGGGTGGTCTCGGGGGAGGGTTAGGGTCCGCCCATGACCGTCACCGACCTGTTCCGTCTCGACGACAAGGTGGCCATCGTCACCGGCGCCTCCAGCGGCCTCGGGGTCGCCTTCGCGCAGGCGTTGGCCGAGGCCGGCGCGGACGTGGTGCTGGGCGCCCGCCGCGTCGACCGGCTGGAGGACACCGCCGCCCTGGTCCGGGACGCGGGCCGCCGGGTGCTGGCGGTGGGGACCGACGTCGCCGACCCGGCGCAGTGCCAGGCGCTGGTCGACGCCGCCATGGCGGAGTTCGGCCGCGTCGACGTGCTGGTCAACAACGCGGGGGTCGGCACCGCCGTCCCCGCCACCCGCGAGACGGCCCGAGCAGTTCCGCCAGGTGATCGACGTGAACCTCAACGGCGCCTACTGGATGGCCCAGGCGTGCGGCCGGGTCATGGAGCCCGGGTCGAGCATCGTCAACATCTCCTCCGTGCTCGGCCAGACGACGGCGGGGCTCCCGCAGGCGGCGTACGCCGCGTCGAAGGCGGGCCTCAACGGCCTGACCCGCGATCTCGCGCAGCAGTGGACGGGTCGCAAGGGCATCCGGGTGAACTCGGTCGCGCCCGGCTTCTTCGTCTCGGAGATGACCGAGCAGTACCCGCCCGGCTACCTGGAGGCACAGCAGGCGCGGATCCCGGCGGGTCGCAAGGGCGAGCTCCCCGAGCTCGCCGCCACCGTGGTGTTCCTGGCCTCGCCGGCGGCCGGCTACATCACCGGGCAGACGCTCCCGGTCGACGGCGGGATGACCATCACCTGACGTCCGGGCCGACGGGGTGCCGCACCAGCCACCAGAGCCCCGCCATCGGCAGCACCAGGGGCACGAAGCCGTACCCCGCGCCGAACGTCGACCAGACGGTCTGGTCCGGGAAGAGCTCGGGATCCAGGACCGTGAGGGCGCCGACCGTCAGCACCCCGACGAGCTCGAACGCGCACGCCGCGAAGGCGACCCGGTGGGCCCGGGCGGTCGTCCGTCGCAGGGCGAGGGTGGCCACGAGGTAGATCACGGCGGCGAGCAGCGACAGCGTGTACGCCAGCGGGGCCTCGTCCCCCTTCGTGAGCAGCTGGACGACGGAGCGGGCTCCCGCCGCCAGCGCGAACACGGCGTACACCGCCACGAGCACCTGCCGGCCGGTGCTCATCGCGGCTCGCTCATGTCACACCCAGGCGCCACAGGACGACCGAGATGGTCGCGGCGGCGATGGCGAGCACCCACATCGACGGTGGCTCCGGCGGGGGCTCGTCCTCGACCTGGGGCCTCCGGGTGAGCAACGGGATCACCGCGACGGCGGCGACGGCGTAGCCCACGTGGGTGAACGGCTCCTCGGGTCCGTCCCCGACGGCCCAGGCCAGCAGGTCGGCGGCGACGACCAGGAACAGCAGCCCCTCGGCGACCTCGGTGCCGATCCGTCCGGCGCGCTCGAGGGGAAGGCCCAGCGCGGCCAGCGCGCAGACGAGGGCGAGCACCAGCATCAGCCCGGTCGCCACCCAGATCGCCACGTCCACGGCGGTGACAGTAGCCGTCGGGGGAAGGCGTCCAGACCACCGTTGCCGCGGGTGCGATGACCAGTCCATGATGGAAGGCGGCCAAGGGGGTAGCGATGGCCGAGGAGAGAGAGGCCACGCCAGAGGGCGCGGGCGGTGCGTCCGTGGACGCGCGCGACCTCGACGACGCCATGGAGCAGTCCCTCGCCAGCCGCGAGATCCTGCTGGCGCTGGGCCGCCAGGGCGACAGCTCCGACCAGATCCTCGACACCATCGTCGAGCGCGCGCGGCGGCTGTGCCGCGCCGACGCCGCGCAGCTCGCCCTGCTCGACGGGAGACGTGTTCCGGCTCTCCCGGCTCTCCGGCGACGTGTCCGAGGAGTTCGAGCGCTACATGCGGGAGCACCCGGTCGAGCGCAGCCGGGCCTCGATCGTCGGGCCGGGTCGCCGAGGACCGGCGGACCCAGCAGATCACCGACGTGCTCGGCGATCAGGAGTACGGCCGGCAGGACCTCCAGCGCCTCGCCGGGTACCGCACCCTGCTCGCGGCGCCGATGGTGCTCGGCGACGAGGTCGTGGGCGTCCTCACCATGTGGCGGACGGCCGTCGCGCCCTTCAGCGAGCGGGACACGCGCCTGCTGGACGACTTCGCGGCCCAGGCCGCCATCGCGCTGCGCCAGGTGGAGCTGATGCGCTCGCTCGAGGCGAGGGGCGCCGAGCTGGCCAGCAAGGTCGAGCAGCTCGAGGCGCTGCGCGACGCTCGGCGAGGCCGTCAGCTCCAGCCTCGATCCCGACGAGGTGCTCCAGCCGAGATCGTCACCAACGCCGTCCGGCTCACCGGCACCGACGGTGGGTCGATCATGGAGTACGACGAGGCGACCGACACGTTCCTGGTGCGCACCGCCTTCGGCACCAGCGAGGCTCTCGTCGCCGAGCTGCGCGCCATCACCATCCGCCGCGACTCGACCCTGGTCGGGCGGTCAGCGACCGAGCGGCGCCCGCTGGAGATCAGCGACCTGTCCCAGGACCACGCGGACCCGCACCTCGAGGCTCCTGTACGGCGACGGCTGGCGATCGGTGCTCGCGATCCCGATGGTGCGCGGGGGCGTGATCGTGGGGGTGCTGGTCATCCGTCGGCGGTCGGTCGGGGCCTTCCCCGAGGAGATGGTGGACCTGCTCGAGACCTTCGCGTCCCAGTCGTCGGTCGCCATCGTCAACGCCCGGCTGTTCCGCGAGCTGGCGCAGAAGGTCGAGCTGCTCGAGGCCGTGCGCGGGGTCGGCGAAGCGATCAGCTCCAGCCTCGACCTCAACGAGGTTCTCGAGCGCATCCTCGCCAGCGCGGTCCGCCTCTCCAGTGCAGACGGGGGCCTGTTGATCGAGTACGACGAGGCCGAGAGGACGTTCGTCACCCGCCTCGTGCTCGGCGCGAGCGCCAGCTTCCTCGATCGTCTGGACGAGCAGATGGGCGTGGCGGACGGGCAGACCATTCTCGGCCGCTTCGGCCACGCCGCCATGGAGGGTCGGGTGCTCGAGATCCCGGACACGACGGTCGGACGCCTCGACCCGATGGCGGAAGCTGTTGATCGCCGACGGGTGGCGCTCACTTCTCAGTGTGCCCATCAGGCGGGAACAGCGGCTCGTGGGAGTGCTGCTCGTGCGCCGGGCCCACCCCGGGCACCTTCCCACCGAGCACCACCGATCTCCTGCTGACCCTGGCCGCACAGTCGGCCATCGCCATCATCAACGCCCGGCTCTTCCGCGAGCTGGAGACCAAGTCGGCCGAGCTCGAGGTGGCGAGCCGGCACAAGTCGGAGTTCCTGGCCAGCATGTCCCACGAGCTGCGCACCCCGCTGAACGCGGTCATCGGCTTCTCCGAGGTGCTCGCCGACCGGATGTTCGGCGAGCTCAACGATCGCCAGGACGAGTACGTCCGCGACATCTGGAACTCCGGACGCCACCTGCTCGAGCTCCTCAACGAGATCCTCGACCTCTCCAAGGTCGAGGCCGGCCAGATGGCCCTGGAGCCGTCGACGTTCCGGGTGGCCGACGCCCTCGAGTACGCCGCGTCCCTGGTCCGCGAGCGCGCGGCCCGGCATGCCATCGCCCTCACCGTGGACGTCGGACCCGGCGTCGAGACCATCCACGCCGACGAGCTCCGGTTCAAGCAGGTCGTCCTCAACCTGGCGTCCAACGCCGTGAAGTTCACCCCGGACGGAGGCTCGGTCGCCATCCGGGCGGACCACGTGGACCACGAGCTCGTCGTGACGGTGACCGACACCGGGGTCGGCATCCCGCCCGAGGACCGGGAGCGGATCTTCGAGTCCTTCCAGCAGGGCGGCCGCGGGGTGGCGCGCGAGGAGGGAACCGGTCTCGGCCTCACCCTGTCCCGGCGCATCGTCGAGCTCTTCGACGGCCGGCTGTGGCTGGAGTCCCAGGAAGGCGTCGGGCAGCACCTTCGGCTTCTCGCTGCCCCGCACGGACGGCGCCGCCGCCACGGTCACCCGGGTCGATCCACCCGACCGTCCTGCTGGTCGACGACGACCGCGCCTCGCTCGACCTGGTGACGGCGTACCTCGAGGCGGGCACCCCTGCTCTCGAGCGCGCCCACGACGGCGAGGAGGCCTTGCGCTCGCTCGCCGCGGCGCGTCCCGGCGGCGGTCGTCCTCGACATCCGCCTCCCGAAGGTCGACGGCTGGCGGGTGCTCCAGCGGATGCGGGAGGACCCCGCCACGCTCGGACGTGCCGGTCGTCGTCGTCTCCGTCGTCGACGAGCGCGCGCGGGGTCTGGAGGAGGGCGCCACCGAGTACCTGATCAAGCCGGTGAGCCGGGACGCCCTGGTCGGCGCCCTCGCGCGCGCCGGGCCTGCCGCCATGAGTCAGCCGCACACGGAGGGAGCAACATGACGGGCGAGCGCATCCTGGTGGTCGAGGACAACCCCCTGAACCTCAAGCTGGTCCGCGACGTGCTCGATGCGGCCGGGCTACGACGTGCTGTCGGCGACGTCCGGTGAGGAGGGCCTGCGGGTCGCCGCCGAGCACACGCCGGAGCTGGTGCTCATGGACCTCCAGCTGCCCGGCATCGACGGCAGCGAGACGCTCCACCGGCTGCGGCAGGACGGCCTCGGGCCCGGGGTCCCGGTCGTGGCGGTCACCGCGTTCGCGATGGCGGAGGACCACGCCCAGGCCGAGCGCGCCGGCTTCGACGCGTACGTCGAGAAGCCCATCAGCGTGCGGGGCCTGGTCCACCAGGTGCGAAGCGTTCCTCGACGGGGGCCGGCCATGAGCGACCGGCCGCTCACCGTCCTCGCCGTCGATGACGAGCCGGCCAACCTCCGGCTCCTGGACGCCGTGCTCAGCACCGCGCGGCTACCACCTCGTGCCCGCCGACCACCGGCCACGAGGCCCTCGACCTGCTCATCGACCTCGACGTCGACCTCGTGCTGCTCGACCTGATGATGCCCGGCCTGAACGGGCACGAGGTCTGTCGCCGGATCCGGTCCGACGACCGGACGGCGTTCCTGCCGGTCGTGATGATCACGGCCAGCGGCCCGGAGCAGAGGCTGACCGCGCTGGAGGCCGGTGCGGACGACTTCGTGACCAAGCCGTTCGACAAGTCCGAGCTCCTGGCGCGGGTCGCCTCCCTGGGCCGGCTCAAGCGCTACCACGACACCATCGAGACGCAGGCCGCCGAGCTGGCGACCGGTGGAACACCGAGCTCGAGCGGCGGGTCGCCGTCGGCGTCGCCGAGCTCGAGCGCACCAGCCGGCTGCGCCACTTCCTCGCGATCCCAGCTCGCCGAGGTGGTGGTCGCCGACGACGCTCTGCTCGACAGCCATCGCCGCGAGATCGTGGTGGTCTTCTTCGACTTCCACGGCTTCACCTCCTTCGCCGAGACGAGCGAACCGGAGGAGGTGATGGCCGTGCTGCGGGAGTACCACGAGGCCGTGGGGACGCACGTGCCTCGCACGGAGGCACGCTGGAGCGGTTCACCGGCGACGGCGTCATGGTCTTCTTCAACGACCCGGTCCCCTGCGACGACCCCGCGCCGCGCGCGGTGCGACTCGTCCCTGGAGGTGGACCGCGACGTCCGGCGCCTGGCGGAGGCCTGGCGTCGGCCGGGGCATGCGCTGACGCACCGCACGGGGATCTCCATGGGCTTCGCCACCCTCGGCCGCATCGGCTTCCCCGGACGCTTCGACTACGCCGCGGTCGGCAGCGTCACCAACCTCGCCTCCCGCCTGTGCAACGACGCCGGCGACTGGGAGATCCGGGTCAGCGACCGGGTCCTCGCAGCGCTGGACGACCGGGCCGAGGTCGACCTGGTCGGCGACCTGCAGCTGCGGGGCTTCTCGCGAACCGTCCGGGTCCACACGGTCAGGTCCTTCGACGGCGACGAGGTGACGACATGACCGACCTACACCGTCGGCCGCGGGCTCCGGAGCGCGGACCCTCTCGGACCTCGACGACGCCGAGCGGTACGCCGCCTACGAACGCCTCCAGCAGCGGCATGCCCGACGTGTGGGCCGCATGCGCCGCCACCCCGGGACGAGTCCGTGGTGGTGGTGCCGTCGGTCACCTCACGCGCCCCGCTCCGCGGCACGCTCACCCAGGCGATGGAGGAGCGCTCGCTGTTCCTCCTGCTCCTGCTGCGGCAACCGCGGCTGCGGATGATCTACGTGACGTCGAACCCGTCGCGAGGCCGTCGTGGAGTACTACCTCGGCCTGCTGCCCGGCGTGATCCCGCACCACGCACGCTCACGCCTCACCATGGTGGCGCTCAACGACGCCGACGCCCGGCGTCGCTGAGCGCCAAGCTGCTCGCCCGACCGCGGGTGCTGCGCGACTCCGGCGGATGATCCCGAACCGGGCATCCTGCCACCTGGTCCCCTACAACGCCACCTCGCTCGAACGAGACGTGGCGCTGACGCTGGGCATCCCGATGTACGCCGCCGACCCGCGGCTCGCTGCCCCTCGGGACAGCAAGACCGGCTGCCGCCGGATGTTCGACGAGCTCGAGATCCTCTGCCCGGTCGGCGCCGAGGACCTGGCACACGGTCGACGACCTCGTCGCAGCCCTGGTCGAGATGCGCCGGCGGCGGCCCGCGCATGATGGAGGCCATCGCGAAGATCAACGAGGGCGTCTCGGGATCCGGGAACGCCCTCGTCGACCTCCGTGACCTGCCGGCATCCGGCGCCGCCGACGAGGTCGACCGCCTGCGCGAGCGGGTGCTCGGCATGGCGCTGGAGAACCCTCGATCGGCCTGGACGCCTACCTCGGCCGCCTTCCGAGAACGGCGCCGGCATCGTCGAGGAGCGGATCACCGGTCAGCGGCCCTGACCAGCCCGAGCGTGCAGATGCGGGCGCTCCCGGACGGGACCGTCGAGCTGCTCTCGACCCACGACCAGCTGCTCGGCGGCCCGAGCGGGCAGTCCTACCTCGGCTGCATCTTCCCCGCCGCCCCCGACGTACGCCGCCCTCATCGCCGAGCCCGCCCTGGCGTGGGCCGGCACCTGGCCGCGCTCGGGGTGCTCGGTCGGTTCGCCGTCGACTTCGTCGCGGTGCAGGACGACGAGGGCGCCTGGTCGGCGTACGCGATCGAGCTCAACCTGCGCAAGGGCGGCACGACCCACCCCTTCCTGACGCTCCAGTTCCTGACCGGCGGGTGTACGACGGCGCGACCGGCCGCTCCGCGACCGCCGACGGGCGCCCGAAGCACCTCGTGGCCACCGACCACTTCGAGGACGACCGCCCTCAACCGCCCTCACGGTCGACGACGTGTTCGACGTCGTGGCGCGCCGCCGGCCTGCACTTCGACGCCGTCCGACAGACGGGGACGGTGCTGCACATGATCAGCTGCATCACCGAGTGCGGGCGGCTGGGGCATCACCGCGGTCGGCGACTCGGCCGAGCACGCCTGGGAGCTGTACGAGGAAGCGCAGCCGCGTGATGCTGGAGGAGGCCCGAGTCGGCCCGGACGCGAGGGCCTGCGTCATCGCAGTGACCCGGACCTTCTGCGACCGACGACCCGGTCTGGTACGTCGCGTACGCCTCGAACCTGTCCGCCGACCGTCTGGGGTGCTACCTGGCCGGCGGGCGCCCCGAGGGCGGGCGCCGCACCTACGAGGGCTGCCGGGACCCGTCGCCCCCGACCGGTGACGTGGCGCTCCGGCTGCCGGGGCGCCTCGTCTTCGCCGGGCGGTCCCGGGTCTGGGGGGGCGCGATGGCGTTCTACGACACGGAGGCGGACGGCGAGGTCGTCGCGCGCGGCTACCGGCTCACCTTCGGCCAGCTCAGCGACCTCGTCGCCCAGGAGGCGCGGCACCCGGTCGGCACCGACCTGACGCCGGCGGAGGTGGCGGGCCGGCCCTGGCCGACCCCGTCGGGGATCTACGAGGCACTGGTCCACCTCGGCGAGCGCGACGGGGTGCCCCAGTTCTGCCTCACCTCACGACGGGCCCTGGTGCCGGAGCCGCCGTCGGCGGCGTACCTCCGCACCATCCTGCGCGGTCTCGGCGAGCTCCAGGGGTGGTCGGCGGACGAGCGGGCGACCTACCTGCTCCGGGCCGCCGGCGTGGCCCCCGCCTGGACCCACGAGACGCCTGACCACCCTCGCCCTGGGTCTGGCACGGCGCTAGGCGGTCTGGCACGCTGCGCCCATGCCTGTTGATCCGCCCCGCGGGTGGTGTACCGCGCCCTTCTCGGCGGCTACGAGACGCTCCGCGAGGAGCCGGTCGCCCACGAGTCCGGCGTGGACTTCGTCTGCTTCACCGACGACCCGGACCTGACCAGCGAGACCTGGAGGCTCGTCCTGGTGGAGCCGCGCTTCCCGGCGGACCTGGTCCGCTCCGCCCGGCACCTGAAGATCGTGGGGCATCCGGTCCTCGAGACGTACGACGAGACGCTGTGGCTGGACAACACCGTGGAGCTCCTCGTCCCGCCGGAGGAGATCTTCGACGACTGGCTGGCGGACGCGGACCTCGCGTTGCCGCTGCACTCCTACCGGGCGTCGGTGGTGGACGAGGCGGAGGCGGTCCTCGAGCTGGGGCGCGACGACTACGTCCGCGTCTACGAGCAGATGAGCGTCTACTCGCGCACCTCACCCGCCGCCCTGGAGGCGAACCCCCACTGGACCGGGATGCTGGCGCGGCGGCGGGTCCCGGTGGTGCAGGAGGCGATGCAGGACTGGTGGGAGCACCTCCTGCGCTTCTCCCACCGCGACCAGCTCTCGTTCGTGGCCACGGTCCCGCGACCGGGTCTGCGGCTCAGGTCGGTGGCGGTGGACAACCACGCGTCGCGGCTGCACCGGTGGCCGCGGGCGGCGCACCGCCGCACCGACCGGCCCGGCCCGTCCCTCCGCGACGTGCTGCGGCCGCCGAGGGCCGAGGTGAGCCTGCTCCGACGACGGCTGGAGCTCGCCGAGCAGGACCACGCGTTCACCCGGGAGCAGCGGGAGCGCGAGCTGGAGGCGCTGCACGCGGAGCTGGCCACTCGCGGTGACCGGATCGCCCACCTGACCACCGAGGTCGCCGTGCTGCACGGGCGTCTGCAGGAGGCCTCCACGCGGGTCGACCAGCTGAACAAGCAGACCCTCCGGCTCCGCAGCCGGAACCTTCGCCTGCGCGGCAGCATCGATCCCGAGAACGACCGGCCCCTCAGCGGCTCCTAGGACGGCAACGAGGCCGGACCCGTGCGGGTCCGGCCTCGCGATGCTGTCCGCCTCGCGGCAGTGGGTCAGGCCAGGGCCTTGGCCTTCAGCGCGTCGAACTCCGCCTGGTCGATGGTGCCGGCGTCGAGCAGCTTCTTGGCGTCGGCGATCTGCGCCGACGGGTTGCCAGAGGTGCCGGCGAGGTCCCGGATGTAGTCCGCCTGCGCCGCCTGCTGCTGCTTGGCCGCGGCCATCTGACGCTCGGCCATGCTGCGGCCGCGCGCGATCAGGTAGATCAGCGCGCCGAACCACGGCACGAAGATCAGCAGGACGGCCCAGGCCGCCTTGGCCCAGCCGCTGAGCTCGTGGTCACTGAACAGGTCGAAGAGGCAACGAACCCACACAAAGATCGCGGCGATCCAGATGAAGAACCAGAAGCTCCAGAGGAGCACCTGGCCGAAGTCGTTGTTCATTGAGTCCATCGTCATCCCTTTGCTAGTAGTCGAGCCCGTCGGGCTCACCGCGGCAAGCCTGCCAGACCACCCGCGGACGGACGCGCAGGGGGTGGCGTGTCGAGCACGCGAGATCCCACCCCGAGGGGTGAGCGCCGGAGCCCTACGAACGCGACGCTCAGAGCTCGGGGCTGTAGGCGCAGCTGGCGCCGACGTCGACGGCGGCGCCGGGGTCGACCTCCTCCTCGGCGGGGTGTCGGCTGGCGTCGGCGTCGGCGCGGTCGGGTTGGTGCCACCGACGCTGCCCGCACGCGCCGGTGGGGACTGGAGCGCGCGGCGTACCGAGGACTGCACCCAGGTGTAGTCGGGATCGCCCGAGAAGAACTCGTCCGAGGTCACGAACGCGATGGATCGCACGGGCTTGCCCTTGACGCGCAGGCCCAGCTCGACGAAGGCGGGCAGGAGCTTCTTCGGGATGTCGGTGCGCACGATCTCCTTGCCCGCCTCCGCGAGCGCCTGGTAGCGCCGCAGGAGGGTCATCGGATCGGCCTCGTCGATGAGGGCGCTGATCATGCACCGCTGCCGCAGCATCCGCTCGTAGTCGTCCGAGCCCCAGCGACCGCGTGAGAACCACAGGGCGTGGAACCCGTCGAGGTGCTGGTTCGGGCCGGGTTGGAGGTAGCCGGTCGGCGGGATGCCCTGGTCCGTGTCACCGTTGATGGCGACCGGCTCGTTGATGTTCACGGTGACGCCCCCGATCGCGTCGACGATCTGCTGGAAGCCGAGCAGGTTGACGAGCAGGTAGTAGTCCACGGTGACACCGAGGCTGCCGCCGACCGCCTGCTTGAGGGCGTCGGCCCCCTCGTTGTCGGACTCCCCCAGGATCCCGGGGTACAGCGCCGGCACCTGGCCGTAGACCGCGTTGAGCATCCAGCTTCCGGGGTCGCCGGCCCCGGTGAACCCGTCCGGGAACACCTCGTGCAGCGGGCTGTCCGGCGGGAACTGCGCGTTCATCATGTTGCGGGGCAGGCTGAACATCACCGAGCGCCCGCTGCGCGTGTTCACGCTGAGCAGGATCACGGTGTCCGTCCGGATGCCGGTCCGCCCGACGCCACCGTCGCCGCCGAGGATCAGCAGGTTCACCCGGTCGCGCCCCTGCCAGGGATCCTTCTCCGTGACGTTGCGCGGCGCGGTCGCGGTCACGTTGGAGGTGAACACGGTGTCGACCAGGTCGGCCTGGGTCATCGCGTACCGCATCGACTGGACCACCGGGAGCGCGGACACGAGGCAGGCGAGCACGACGACGGCCCCGCCCAGGCGCATCCTGCCGACGGGGGCCCGCCGCGGCCGCGCCATGAGGTAGGTGACGATCACCGTGAAGGTCCACACCGAGAAGGCCACCGCCAGCACCACCACCGCCGTGCGCAGCCGGGCCGGGTCCACCGCGAGCGCCACGAGGGTGCCGACGTCGGTCAGGGAGATCGCGGCGTACACCGCGAAGCCCAGCGCCGGGACCAGGAGCAGGTAGCCCGCGCGCCGACCGGTCCACACCATGCCCGCCCCCGGCAGCACGGCGCCGAGCAGCGTGATCCCCAGCGCCCCGCGCAGGGTCCGGGCACGCCGGAACCGCATGCCGATGGCTGCCTCGCCGCGGACGGCGCCCAGGAGCAGGCGCACCGAACGTGGGGTCCGTCATCTGTTCCTTCCGGCTCGCGAGCGCTGCTGCACATCCGCCGTCCCGAGAGTCAGCGCATTTTGGCACGGCACGACGCCGCGCGCGTGTCACCACGCGTGCGCGCGCCCTCCGCACGGGTCCGGGCCGCCACGCCCGTTGTCCGAACGCGGCGGGCCCCCCAGCGGTACCGTCCGGCCATGGCCGGACACGACGAGCTGACGACGGCACGCGGACCGGGCCTGATCCCCATTCTCGGCTGGGCCCGCACCTACGACCGACGCTGGCTGCGGGCCGACCTGGTCGCGGGCGTCACGGTCGCGGCGCTCATCGTCCCGAAGAACCTCGGCTACGCCGGCATCGCCGGGATCCCGTTGCAGAACGGCCTGTACGCCGCCGCCGCCGGCGCGATCCTCTACGCGATCTTCGGCACGAGCCGCCAGCTCTCGGTGGGGCCCAGCTCGGGGCTGGCCACCGTCGCCGCGAGTGCCGTGATCGCGGCCGGGGTCACCACCGAGCAGGAGGCCGCGTCGTTCGTCGCGGGCATCACCCTGGCCTCGGGCGTCCTCTTCCTGCTGATGGCGGTGCTGAGGATGGGGTGGATCGCCCAGTTCCTGTCCCGGGCGGTGGTCACCGGGTTCCTCTTCGGGGCCGCCATCGACGTGGTCATCGGCGAGCTCCCCAAGCTCACCGGGACCGAGGCGAGCGGAGACAACTCGTTCCAGGAGCTCTGGTCGTGGCTGGGCACCCTGGGCGAGGCCGAGGGCTCGACCGTGGTCGTCGGCGTGGTGGCGCTGGTCGTGGTGTTCGGGCTGAGGCGGGTGGCACCGCGGGTCCCCGGTGCCCTGGCCCTGGTGGTGGGCGGCCTGCTCGCCTCGTGGCTGCTGGACCTGGGCGCCCGGGGCGTGGCCCTGGTCGGCGACGTGCCCCGGGGACTGCCGTCGTTCGAGCTCCCCGATGCGGGCCTGATGTGGGACCACGTGGCCACCGTGGCGGTCGCAGCGGTGGCGCTGGTGCTGATCGGCTTCTCCCAGACCGCGGGTGACGCCCGGGCCTTCGCGGCCCGGCATCGGTACCAGATCGACCTCGACCAGGAGTCCCTCGCGCAGTCGATGGCCAACACCGGGGCCGGGCTGTTCCAAGGGATGCCGGTCTCGACCAGCCTCTCGGCGAGCTCGCTCAACGACAACTCCGGCGCCAAGACGGGTCTGGCCTCGCTCACCTCGGGTCTCATGGTGCTGCTGACCCTGGTCGCCCTGGCGCCGCTCTTCTCGGACCTGCCCAAGCCGGTGCTCGCGGCCCTGATCATCGAGGCGGTGGTGATCGGGATGATGGACGTGCCCGAGATGCGACGTCTCGCGCGCGTCCAGCGGTTCGACTTCTGGGTGGCCGTCGCCGCGATCATCGGAACCCTCGTCTTCGGGGTCTTCGCCGGTGTGGTGATCGGGATCGGGCTGTCCCTCCTGTGGCTCATCGCCGTGGCCACCCATCCCGACATGCCGGTCCTGGCGCGCGAGGCCGGCACGGAGGTCTTCCGTGAGCTGAGTGAGCACCCCGACGACGAGCGAATCCCGGGTGTGCTCGCCGTCCGCCTGGGCGGAGGGCTGTTCTTCGCCACCTCGGCAGCGCTGGAGGACCGGCTGCGCGAGCTGATCCTCGCGACCCCGGGGGTGACCTGCGTCGTGCTCGACTGCGGGGGGATCGACATCGTCGACTCCCAGGGCTCGGCCACGATGGGTGACCTGGTCACCCTCGCCGAGGAGTCCGAGGTCACCCTGCGGCTGGCCCGCCTCAAGCCGGCGGTACGTCGGACGCTGGACCGGGACGGCGTCGTCGCCCGGCTCGGAGCCGACCACATCCATGGGAGCGTCCACCGCGCGGTCGAGGCTCACCAGCGGGCGTCGACCGCGGCCCCCGACGACCCGACGTAGGGCCGGTGCCGGGCCCCGTACGAAAACGGCCGGCCCCAGGGGGACCGGCCTTCGGTGGAGCTGAGGGGACTCGAACCCCTGACCCTCTGCATGCCATGCAGATGCGCTACCAGCTGCGCCACAGCCCCATCTCGTCCCGGCTCGGCCGGGCAACTCGCGGAATCTTAGCCAACCCCCTCCGGCGGCGCGAAATCCTTGGGTCGAGGTCGCGCAGCGACCGTCTCGAGACCGGCTACCCGGTTGTACGCCGCGAGGCGCAGCGCACCGCCGGCGCCGGTGTCCTCGAGCTCGGCCCAGCCGCAGTTGTCGAGACCGCGCACGGTGGCCGCCAGGCCGCTCGGCCAGCCGAGCACCTCGACCAGCGAGACCTTGAGAGCGCCGCCGTGGGACACCACCACGCCGCACTCCCCGGGAGCGAGCGCGGCGAGCGCCTCGCGCAGCACCGCGGTCACCCGGGCGGTCACGGTCGCGGTGGACTCCCCGCCGGGCACCACCTCGTAGCGCCCCTGCCGGAACGCGGCGTACTCGTCGGGGAACGACGCGGCGTACTCCGGCATCGTCATCCCGGTGCGCTCGCCGAGGTCGTACTCCCGGAGCCGGGGGTCGACGACCGCGGTCAGCCCGCCCGCCGCCTCGACGTACGCCGCGGTCTCCCGCGCGCGGGCCAGGTCGGAGCTCCACAGGGCCACCGGCCGCAGGGCGGCGACGGCGGGGGCGGCCGCGGCGGCCTGCGCCCGGCCGACCTCGTCGAGCGGCACGTCGGTGTGCCCCTGGGCGCGACGCTCCTGGTTCCACGCGGTGCGGCCGTGCCGCAGCAGCACCAGCCGCTTGGCGGCGTCAGTCACCGACCGGGCCGCGCCCGTCGACGACGTCGGCGGGCAGCGGGATCACGGGGCAGTCACGCCAGAGCCGCTCGAGGGCGTAGAACGCGCGCTCCTCGTCGTGCTGCACGTGCACGACGATCTCGCCGTAGTCCAGCAGCACCCAGCGGCCCTCACGCTGGCCCTCCCGGCGGATCGGCTTGGCGCCGATCTCGCGGAGCTTGTCCTCGACCTCGTCGACGATCGCCTTCACCTGACGGTCGTTGGTCGCGGAGGCGAGCAGGAAGGCGTCGGTGATGGCGAGCTGCTCGCTCACGTCGAAGGCCAGCAGGTCGGTCGCCTGCTTGTCGGAGGCGGCCCTGGCGGCCGCCTCGATGAGGGACACGGCGTGGTCGGTGGCGGTCATGCGCTCGCTTCCGTGGAGATCGAGGTCTTGGGGTAGAGGGCGTGCTTGGCGATGTACTGCACCACGCCGTCGGGGACGAGGTACCAGACGGGCTCGCCGCGCTGCTGGCGCAGCCGGCAGTCCGAGGAGGAGATGGCCAGGGCGGGGATCTCGACCATGGTGATCCGGTCGCTGGGGATCGCGGCGAGGGTCTCCGGGTCCATCGTGTAGCCGGGGCGGGTGCAGCCGACGAACCGGGCCAGGCCGAAGAGCTGGTCGGCGTCGCGCCAGGTGAAGATCTCGGCCAGCGCGTCCGCGCCGGTGATGAAGAACAGCTCGGCGTCGGGGTAGACCCCGCGCAGGTCGCGCAGCGTGTCGATCGTGTACGTCGGGCCGTCGCGGTCGATGTCGACCCGGGAGACGTTGAAGCGCGGGTTGGCCGCGGTGGCGATGACCGCCATCAGGTACCGGTGCTCGGCCGTCGTCACGGCGCGGTCCGACTTCTGCCACGGGTCGCCGGTCGGGACGAACACGACCTCGTCGAGGTCGAACCAGGCCTGCACCTCGGACGCCGCGACGAGGTGCCCGTGGTGGATCGGGTCGAAGGTGCCGCCCATGACACCCACCCGGCGGCGGCTGTCCAGGGACGGCGAGGCCGTCACCTCAGCTGTGCTCGCGGCCGGCTCCGAAGGCGAGCACCGCCAGCAGCAGCGCGAGGAGACCGCCCAGCACGACACCGCCGACGACGAACGGCGAGATGCCTTCCAGGGGCTCCCCGGCGGCGAGGGCGTGCACCGTGCTCACAGCGATCAGCGACATGCCCCGCAGACTACAGGTCTCGACACGCTCGCTGCGCTCGCTGCTCGACCACCGACAGGGCCACGCGCTGCGCTCGCTGCTCGACCACCGACAGGCACGCTCGCTGCGCTCGCTGCTCGACCACCGACAGGGACGCTCTCAGGGGCGGGTGTGGCCGTCGCCCGTCACGACGTACTTCGTCGTGGTCATCTCGGGCAGCCCCATGGGTCCGCGGGCGTGCAGCTTCTGGGTGCTGATGCCGATCTCGGCACCGAAGCCGAACTCCGCGCCGTCGGTGAACCGGGTCGAGGCGTTGACCAGCACCGCGGCGGCGTCCACGGCGGCGGTGAAGCGACGGGCCGCCGCGAGGTCCTCGGTCACGATCGCGTCGGTGTGCCGGCTGGAGAACCGACGGATGTGGTCCAGCGCCTCGTCGAGGGACTCCACGACCCGGGCGGAGATGTCGAGGGAGAGGTACTCCTCCGCGTAGTCGTCGTCGGTCGCGTCGACCACACCGTCGACGCGGGCGAAGGAGTCGTCGCCGTGCACGGTCACCCCGGCGTCCTGGAGCGCGGCCACCACCCGGGGCACGAACGCGTCGGCCACCTCGGCGTGGACGAGCAGGGACTCGGCGGCGTTGCACACCGAGGTGCGATGGGTCTTGGCGTTGAGCACGATGGCCAGCGCCTTGTCGAGGTCGGCCGCCCGGTCGACGTACACGTGGCAGTTCCCGACCCCGGTCTCGATGACCGGGACGGACGACTCCTCGACCACGCTGCGGATGAGGCCGGCGCCACCGCGCGGGATCAGCACGTCCACCAGGCCGCGGGCCCGCATCAGCACCTTGACGCTCTCGTGGTCCTCCCCCGGGACCTGCTGCACCACGTCGGCGGGGAGACCGCTGGCGGCGGCCGCCTCGCGGAGCACCGCCACGATCGCGGCGTTGCTGGACCGGGCGCTCGAGCTGCCGCGCAGGAGCACCGCGTTCCCCGACTTGAGGCAGATGCCGGCGGCGTCGGCGGTGACGTTCGGGCGCGCCTCGTAGATCATCGCGACCACTCCGAACGGCACCCGCACCTGCCGGAGCTCGAGCCCGTTGGCGAGCGTGCCGCCCCGGACCACCTCCCCGACCGGGTCGGGCAGCCCGGCGACGTCGCGCAGCCCCTGGGCCATGGCCGCCAGCCGATCGTCGGTCAGTCGCAGCCGGTCGACGATGTTGGCGGGTGCACCCCCGGCCTCGGCGCGGTCGACGTCCTCGGCGTTCGCGGCCAGGACCGCGGCCGAGCCGGCCAGCAGCGCGTCGGCCATCGCGAGCAGCGCGGTGTCCTTCTCGGCGCGGGTGGCCAGCGCGAGGGCGCGACCCGCCGCGCCCGCCCGCTCGGCGGCGGCCCGCACGTCGCGCTCGATGGTCATGCCGACGAGCCTAGGCCGCGCGTCAGCCCTTGCGCGCGTTGATCTTCTCGGTGGCGGCGGGCAGCACCGTGTGCAGGTCGCCGACGACGCCGAAGTCCACGAGCTCGAAGATCGGCGCCTCCTCGTCCTTGTTGACCGCGACGATGGTCTTGGAGGTCTGCATCCCCGCGCGGTGCTGGATGGCGCCGGAGATGCCGTTGGCGACGTAGAGCTGCGGGGAGACGGTCTTGCCGGTCTGGCCGATCTGGAAGCTGTGCGGCATCCACCCGGAGTCGACGGCGGCGCGGGAGGCGCCCACGGCCGCGCCGAGCGCGTCGGCGAGGCCCTCGATGACCGCGAAGTTCTCCTTGGAGCCCACGCCGCGCCCACCGGAGACCACGATCGCGGCCTCGGTCAGCTCGGGGCGGCCGGTGGCCTGGCGCGGCTGGGTGGCCACGATCTGCGCGCCCTTCGCGGCCTCGGAGACCTCCGCCGCGAACTCCTCGACGGTCCCGGCTCCGTCGCTCTCCTCCGGTGCGGCCGCGTTGGGCTTCACGGTGATGATCGGCGTGCCCCGGGTGACCTTGGCGCGGACGGTGTAGTTGCCGGCGAACACCGACTGCGTGGTGACCGGCGCGCCGCCGTCGTCCTGCACGTCGACGGCGTCGGTGATCAGCCCGGACTCGAGCTTGATCGCGAGCCGGGCGGCGATCTCCTTGCCTTCGAAGGACGAGGGGATCAGGATCGCGGCCGGCGACGTCTTCGCGGCGAGCTGCTGGAGGGCTTCGGCCTTCGGGGCGACCAGGAAGCCCTTGATCTGGGCGTCGTCGATCACGTAGACCTTCGCCGCGCCGTACTTCTTCACCTTCTCGGCCACCTCGGCGCCCTGGGCGCCGGCGCCGATGAACACCGCGGACGGCTCACCGAGACGTCGGGCGATGGTCAGCAGCTCGTAGGTCGGCTTCTTGACCGCGCCGTCGGCGTGGTCGATCAGAACCAGGACTTCGGACATGTCGGCGCTCTCCTCAGATGAACTTCTTGGCGGCGAGGAACTCGGTCAGCGCCGTGGCGCCGGACCCGTCCTCGTCCTTGACGATCTCGCCCGCGGTGCGCGGGGGTCGGGCGGTGGTGTCCTCGACCTGGCTCCAGGCCACCGAGAGACCCACCTGGGCCGCCTCGATGCCGAGGTCGCCGAGCGCGAACGTCTCCAGCGGCTTCTTCTTGGCCGCCATGATGCCCTTGAACGACGGGTAGCGCGCCTCGCCGGACTGGTCGGTGACCGAGAGCACCAGCGGCATCGTCGCGCCGACCACCTCGGTCGCGGCGTCGCCGTCGCGCTTGATCCGGACCTGGTCGCCCTGGGTCTCGACGACCGACGCCAGCGTCACCTGCGGCAGCCCGAGCCGCTCGGCGAGCATCGCCGGGACCACGCTCATCGCGCCGTCGGTCGACGCCATCCCGCACACCACCAGGTCGACCTTCGCGGACTCACCGAGCTTCTCGACCGCCTTGGCCAGCACCAGCGAGGTGCCGATGGCGTCCGAGCCGGCGATGCCGTCGTCCACGACGTGCGCGCCCTGGTCGCAGCCCATCTGCAGCGCCTTGCGGACCGCGTCGAGGGCCTTCTCCGGACCCACGCACAGCGCGGTGACCGTGTGCTCCTCGTCGGCGCGCTTCTCGGTGATCTGCAGGGCCTGCTCGACGGCGTACTCGTCGAGCTCCGACAGCAGTCCGTCCACGCCGACCCGGTCGACGGTGAAGTCCTCCTCGAAGTGCCGGTCACCCGTTGCGTCGGGCACGTGCTTCACGCAGACCACAATGTTCATGGCCGCGAGGTTACCCGCGAGAAACCCCACCACGGAACACGGGTCGCGGTGGGGTTTCCCACACGGAAGGCCGCTGTCCGCACGGCCAGGGTCGCGGTCAGCCGACGGTGAACGCGTCCTTGCTGCTGGAGCCCTTGAAGTTCTGGTTGCCGACGTACTTCACCTTGACGGAGTAGTTCCCGGTCTTGGTGAGCGTCACGAACTTCACCTTGCGCTTGCCCTCCTGCAGCGAGACCAGCTTGGTGACGATGACGTTGCCGTTGCGGACCAGCTTGGCCTTGATCTTGCCCTTGGCGGTCTGGCCGTGGTCGGAGACGACCTTCACCTTCGCGCGGGCCTGTTCGCCCTTGCTGATGTCGGGCGCCTTGACCGTCGTCGTCGTCACGTCCTTGACCACCTTGATGGTGTCGACGGCGGCGTTCTGCCCGGCGTTCAGGACGCAGGGCACCACGGCCGTCGGCAGGGTCGTGGTGGGCGTCC
Organism: uncultured Actinomycetota bacterium; assembly: GCA_963713255.1. GTDB lineage: Bacteria > Actinomycetota > Actinomycetes > Propionibacteriales > Nocardioidaceae > Nocardioides. The sequence continues at coordinate 89,719 of CAVQLC010000014.1, read as the reverse complement.
CGTTGGCCTGGTAGTTGTTGATCGTCGCGGTGAAGTTGCCGACGGCGAGGTCGTACACCGTGCCGACCTTCGTGCCGGTGAAGGTGCCGGCGGGGCCGGTGCCGGTGAGGACCAGGGCGCCGTTGGGAGGCACGTTGGTCTGCGGGACGGCGAGGGTCCAGGGGGTGGCCACCCCGTCGACGGTCGCGGCCACGTCGGCCTTGCCGTCCACCTTCTTGGCGCCCACGGTGCATCCCGCAGGGTGGTGGTGACGTCCTCGGGGAAGGTGATGCGTCCCGGTCACCGTGGGCGTGACGGTCTCGCCGTACGCGATCTTCCCGGGAGCGTCGGTGTCGGCCACGGCGGTGAACGGCTTGGCCCCGGAGACCGGGACCGTGCAGGTGTAGGCCAGGGTGCCGGTGGCGGCACTCGACGGCGCCACCACCCCCAAGGCACCGCCGGTGAGGGCGAGGGCGCCGAGGGCCCCCAGGAGGCGTGGGTTCAGGCGGGTGTTCGCAACGACAGGCATCGAGCTGTTCTCCTCGTGGTCGGGTGTTGTTGTGGGGGTCAGACCGAGATCTTGTCCTTCACCGACGAGCCCTTGAACCGGCCGGTGCCGAGGTACTTCGCGCGGACGACGTAGGAGCCCGACAGGCCCGCCAGCGGCACCCGCGCGTGGCCCTTCTCGAGCGTCACGATGCTGGTGCGGACCTTGTCGCCCTTGCGGAGGATCTTGACCCGGACCTCGCCCTTCGCGCGCCGGCCGTGGGCGGTCTTGACCTTGACCTTGACGCGGGGCTTGACGCCGGGCGCGCGGTCGCGACCCTTGACCTTGGTCGTCGTGGTGTCCTTGACCACCTCGATCGTGTCCACGGCACCGGTCTGACCGGCGTTCAGGGAGCACGACACCGACGTGGACGGCACCGGTGAGGTGGGCGCGCCCGCGGCGTTGGAGAAGTTCAGGACCGCGGTGAAGTGGCCGGCCACGACGTCGTACGTCGTGCCCACCTTGGTCGCCGCGTAGTTGCCGGCGGTGCCGACGCCGATCAGCGTCATCGGACCGGCCGCGGGCACGTCGGTCGCCGGGAACACCAGCGTCCACGGGCGCGAGGTGCCGCTGACGGCGGCGTTGACGTCGGCCTTGCCGTCGACCCGCGTGGCGGCCAGGTCGCTGCGGATCGCGGCGGTGACGTCCTCGGGGACGGTGAGCGTGCCGATCGCGTTGGCCGCGATCGTCTCGCCGAAGGCGATGGTCGGGGGTGCGTCGAGGTCCGCGACCATGGTGAAGGTCCGGGTCTGGCCCAGCACCGCGCAGGTGTAGGCGAGCGGGGCGCTGGTGGCCGCGGCGGGCGCCACGACGCCGAGCGCGCCGGCGGTCAGGGCGACCACCGTGGCGGCGCCCAGCAGGCGGGTGTTCCTCGCGAGGGTCATCGAGCGGTCCTCCTCGTGGTCGTGGGGTGTCCCGATGGAGTCAGAGTCGTCCGGGGGCCGACAAGTTCGCGAAGCCGAGGCACTACTTCCGGATGATGCCGCTGAGGATCTTGCCCGCGACCAGCCAGACCAGGGCGGCCAGGCCGTAGTTCACCACGGCGTTCTTCGTCGCGGCGTTCTTGCCCTCGAAGTCGAAGACCCCGTTGTTGCGGTCGAAGACGTCGAAGTCGAGCCGGTCCGCGGTCTGCTTCACGAAGTCCACCAGGGCGTTGCCGTCGTTGCCGCCCAGCGCGATGAGGAGCGCCGCGGCCACCAGGATCAGCGCGCACGCCACCGCCACCAGCCAGACCACCTGGGCGATCCGGTTGCGGATCTCGTCGACCCGCAGGCGCTCGGTCATCGAGCGCTTGGTCTCGTTCGTCACGTTCGTCATCTTCTCGACCTCCCGCCCTCTAACGACGCAGGCGCGTCGAGGACACGCTCAACGGCCGACGAACGTGGCCTTCCCGGGCCCGTGCTCGACGAAGGACGCCATGCCGGTGGCGCGGTCCTCGGTGCCGAACAGCTCGGCGAAGGCGGCCGCCTCGAGGGCCAGCCCGCGTGTCCAGGTCGCCGTCGAGGCCCTGGTCGATCGTCTGCTTGGCCAGCCGGAGCGCGTACGACGCGGCCTGGGCGAACTGGCCGGCCCAGGCCAGCGCCTCGGCGTACACCTGGTCGGCCGGGACCACCCGGTCGACCATGCCGAGCGCGAGGGCCTCGTCGGCCTTGACGAACCGGCCGGTGAAGATCAGGTCCTTCGCCCTGCTCGGGCCGACCAGCCGGGACAGCCGCTGGGTGCCACCCATGCCGGGGATCACGCCGAGCAGCACCTCGGGCTGACCCAGCGTGGCGTCGTCCGCCGCGAAGCGGACGTCGGCGCACAGCGCGAGCTCGCAGCCGCCGCCGAGCGCGTAGCCGGTGACCGCGGCGACGACCGGCTTCGGGATCGCGGCGACCTTCCTCATCTCCTCCTGGAGACCGGCGGACGCCGCGAGCATGTCGGCGTGCGACATGTCGGCCATCTCCTTGACGTCGGCACCGGCGGCGAAGGTCCGCTCGCCCCCGTAGACCACCACGGCCCGCACGTCGTCGCGCTCCCCGGCCTCGACCGCGGCGGCGCCGATCTCGCGCTGCACCTGGATGCTGAGGGCGTTCATCTTGGGCCGGTCGACGCGGATCGTGCCGACGCCGTCGGCGACCTCGAGCCGTACGAACTCCGCCATCGGAGACCTCCTGGAAGTCGGGTCCGCCCACCCTAACGAGGGGGGCTTCATCCCCCGGAGTGACCTCCGGCACAATTCGCCGGATGAGCCCCCACCGCACCCGGACGTGGCACTGGCAGCATCGTGACGAGCAGGCGCCGGTCTGGCCGGGCCGCCACCAGGTGCCCGGGGCGACGTGGACGCAGGAGGCCACCAACTTCGCGGTCTGGGCGCCCGAGGCGACCTCGCTGTGGGTCTGCCTGTTCGAAGAGGACGGCACCGAGACCCGGCACCGGCTCACCGAGCACACCCTGGGCGTGTGGCACGGAGCCGTCCCCGGAGTGCCCGTCGGCCAGCTCTACGGGCTCCGGGCCGACGGACCCTGGGACCCGGGGCACGGGCGTCGGTTCAACCCGAACAAGCTGCTGCTCGACCCCTACGCCCGGGCCGTCACCGGCGTCGTCACCCAAGGTCCCGAGGTCCTCGCGCACGACGTCGACGACAGTCACTCCCCCAGCACCCTGGACTCGGCGCCCGTGATGCCGCGCTGCGTGGTCACCCGCGACGACTTCGACTGGGGTGACGACACCCAGCTGCGCACCCGCTGGCGCGACACCGTGATCTACGAGCTGCACGTGAAGGGCTTCACCCAGCTGCACAACGAGATCCCCGAGGAGCTGCGCGGGACGTACGCCGGCCTCGGCAGCCGCACGGTCACCCGATACCTCCAGGACCTCGGCGTGACCGCGGTCGAGCTGCTGCCGGTCCAGCACTACATCACCGAGCCGTCGGTGGCCGACCTCGGCCTGGTCAACTACTGGGGCTACAACACGATCGCCTTCCTGGCGCCGGAGTCGACGTACTCCGCGAGCGGCGAGCGCGGGCAGCAGATCACCGAGTTCAAGCAGATGGTGAAGAACTTCCACGCCGCCGGCATCGAGGTGATCCTCGACGTGGTCTACAACCACACCGCCGAGGGCGGCCCCGACGGGCCGTCGTACTCCTTCCGGGGGCTCGACGACGTCGGCTTCTACAAGCGCTCGGGCACGGTCGGGGACGCGTACTGGGACGTCACCGGCTGCGGCAACACCGTGGACACCACCAACCTCGGCGCGCTGCGGCTGATCATGGACTCGCTGCGCTACTGGGTGACCGAGATGCACGTCGACGGGTTCCGCTTCGACCTCGCCTCGGCGCTTGCGCGCACCGGGCACGACGTGGACATGCACAGCGCGTTCCTCACCACGATCAACCAGGACCCGGTGCTGCGGCACGTCAAGCTCATCGCGGAGCCGTGGGACGCGTCGATGGACGGCTACCAGGTGGGCTCGTTCCCGCCGCCGTGGGTGGAGTGGAACGACCGCTTCCGTGACACGCTGCGCGACTTCTGGCGCGGCCAGGGCTCGATCCGGGACATGGCCTCGCGGCTGGCCGGCTCGGGCGACCTGTACGCCGACGACGGGCGGTCGCCGTACACCTCGGTCAACTTCGTCACCGCGCACGACGGCTTCACGCTGCGCGACCTGGTCTCCTACGACGCCAAGCACAACAAGGCCAACGGCGAGGACAACCGCGACGGCACCGACAACAACCGTTCGTGGAACCACGGGGTCGAGGGCGAGACCGACGACGACGAGATCGTCGCGCTGCGGCACCGGCAGGCCGCGAACATCATGGCAACGCTGTGCCTCTCGTCGGGCTCACCGATGCTGACGGCGGGCGACGAGCGCGGCCGCACGCAGCGCGGCAACAACAACGCCTACTGCCAGGACAACGAGATCTCCTGGGTCGACTGGCGGCCCGACGACGCGTGGCTGGACCTCTACGAGATCACCAAGACCGCGCTCCGGCTGCGGCGCGAGCACCCCGCGCTGCGCCAGCGGCACCACTTCGTGGGGACGCCGACGATCGACGGCGGTCCCAAGGACCTCGCCTGGATCCACCCCGAGGGCCGCGAGATGGCCGCGCAGGACTGGTACGACGGGTCGCTGCGGGTGGTCGGGATGTTCGTCTCGGGCGACCCGCTGCGCTCCCCCGGCCCGCGCGGCGAGCAGCAGCACGACTCGTCGTTCCTGATCTGGCTCAACAACGGCCCCGACGACGCCGCCATCACCCTGCCGGAGAACCAGTGGGTCAACCACGGCGAGGTGGTGCTGTCCACCGACACCGGCAACCCGATCGGCACCCCCGTCGCGGCCGGCGACGAGATGACCCTCCAGGGCCGCTCGGTGCTGGTCCTCCGCCAGACCTAGCGCAACGTTGAAATGGGCCTCCCTCGGCATCGAGTGGGGCGAAGATCGCCCAGCTCAACCCCGAGGGAGGCCCAACTCAACTCTCAGACCGGGAGGGCGACCAGGCCGAGCTCGGCGGCCGAGACCAGCCGGTCGTTGTGGGGCACCACGCGGACGGTGTAGCCGAAGGCACCGGACCGGTCCAGGGCGACGGTGCCGTCGAAGCGGTGCCGGCCGCCGTCGTAGTCCTCGGCCAGCGTCAGCGAGTCGACCACGGAGTCGCGCAGCTGGTCCTCGCCGTCGAGCGAGCCGTGCACGAGCTGCACGTCGACGTCGGACGGGGTGAGGTCGCCCAGCGACACGAAGGCCCGGACGGCCAGCTCCGCCCCGACCTCGGGAGTCTCGGAGACCCCCGAGCTCTCGACGTGCTCGACCCGGACACCGGGCCAGGCCTTCTTGAGCTTCTGCTTCCAGTCGGCCAGCACGACCGCGCCGGCGTAGTCGCTGTTGAGCGCCCGGGCGTTGCGCGCGGCCGGCGCGTAGAGCTCGCGCACGTAGTCGCGGACCTGGCGGGTGGCCAGCACCTTGGGGCCGAGCGACTTCAGCGTGTGCCGGACCATCTCCAGCCAGTGCGTGGGCACGCCGTCGGCGTCCACGTCGTAGAACTTCGGCGCGACCTCGTGCTCGAGGAGGTCGTAGAGGGCGCGCGCCTCGATGTCGTCGCGCTTCTCCTCGTCGTCGACGCCGTCGGCGGACGGGATCGCCCAGCCGTTGGAGCCGTCGTACCACTCGTCCCACCAGCCGTCGAGGATCGACAGGTTCAGCCCGCCGTTCAGGGCGGCCTTCATGCCGGACGTGCCGCACGCCTCGTAGGGGCGCAGCGGGTTGTTGAGCCACACGTCGCAGCCGGGGTAGAGCGGCTGCGCCATCGCGATGTCGTAGTTGGGCAGGAACACGATGCGGTGCCGGACCTCGGGGTCGTCGGCGAAGCGCACCATCTCCTGGATCAGCTTCTTGCCGCCGTCGTCCGCGGGGTGCGACTTGCCGGCGATCACCAGCTGGATCGGTCGCTCGGGGTGGAGCAGCAGGGCCTTGAGACGCGCGGGGTCGCGCAGCATCAGCGTCAGCCGCTTGTACGACGGCACGCGGCGGGCGAAGCCGATGGTCAGCACGTCGGGGTCGAGCGCCGAGTCGATCCAGCCCAGCTCGGCCGGCGCGGCGCCGCGCTTGGCCCACGACTTGGCGACCCGCTTGCGGGCGTCGTCGACCAGCCGCTGCCGCAGGGTCCGCTTGAGGGCCCACAGCTCCGTGCCCGGGATCTCGTCGACGAGCGGCCAGAGGGCGTCGGTGTCGTCGGAGTCGACGTCGGCGCCGCGGGCCGTGGCCAGCTCGAAGATCTCGCGGGCGATCCAGGTCGGGCCGTGCACGCCGTTGGTGACCGACCCGATCGGCACCTCGGCCTCGTCGAACGCCGGCCACAGGCCGTTGAACATCCCGCGGCTGACGTGCCCGTGCAGCTCGGAGACGCCGTTGGCGCGCTGCGCGAGCCGGAAGCCCATCACCGCCATGTTGAAGACTCCTGCGTCGCCGCCGGCGTAGTCCTCGCTGCCGAGCGCGAGGATCCGGTCGAGCGGGACGCCGGGGATGACCCCGGCGCCGCCGAAGTACTGCTCCACCAGGTCCCGGGCGAACCGGTCGATGCCGGCGGGGACGGGCGTGTGGGTGGTGAAGACCGTGCCGGCGCGGGACACCTCGAGCGCCGTGTCGAAGTCCAGGCCGGGACCGCCCTCGGCGGCCGTCAGCTCGCGGATCCGCTCCAGGCCGAGGAAGCCGGCGTGGCCCTCGTTGGTGTGGAAGACCTCGGGCTCGGGGGCGCCGGTGAGGCGCGAGTAGGCGCGCAGCGCGCGCACACCGCCGACGCCGAGGAGCAGCTCCTGGCGGAGCCGGTGCTCGCTGGTGCCGCCGTACAGGCGGTCGGTCACCTCGCGGTAGTGGCCCGGGTTCTCCTCCAGGTCCGTGTCGAGCAGCAGCAGCGGCACCCGACCGACCTGCGCGACCCAGATGTTGGCGACCAGGTCGGGGCCGCCGGGCAGGGTCAGCGAGACCCGGGCGCGGGACCCGTCCTCCTCACGCAGGGGCGTGAGCGGGAGCTCGTCGGGGTCGAGCACCGGGTAGGTCTCCTGCTGCCACCCGTCGGCGGACAGGGACTGCTTGAAGTAGCCGTGCCGGTAGAGCAGGCCCACCCCGACGATCGGGATGCCGAGGTCGCTGGCCGACTTGAGGTGGTCGCCGGCGAGGATGCCGAGGCCGCCGGAGTACTGCGGCAGCACCGCGGTGATGCCGTACTCCGGGGAGAAGTAGGCGATCGAGCGGGGCGCGTCGTCGCCACCGCGCCGCTGGTACCACCGGTCCTCGCTGAGGTAGGCGTCCAGGCTGGCCTGGGCGGTCGCCAGGCTCTCGAGGTACGCCGGGTCGGCGGCGAGCTCGGAGAGCCGGGCCTGCCCGAGGGCGCCGAGGAGCCGGACCGGGTCGTGCCCCACGGACTCCCACAGCAGCGGGTCGGCGGCGGAGAAGACGTCCTGCGTCTCCGGGTGCCACGACCACCTCAGGTTGGCGGCCAGGGTGCCCAGGGAGGCCAGGGCATCGGGGAGGACGGGGCGGACGGTGAATCGTCGGATCGCGCGCACCCAAGGACGGTAGCGGACTCGGTTGGATCGTTCCAAGATGAGGGCGGCCTACCCGTGCGTAACTTCCGCCACCTTTCGGTCGGGAGCGCTCAGTCGGAGGGCTCGGCGGCGGCGCGGAAGTCGACGGTCACCTGCGCCGCCTCGTCGGCGGGACCGTCCGCCAGCGGGCCGAGGGCGAAGCGCAGGCTGCCGAGGGTGCCCCGGTCCGCCCAGGCGCAGGCGACCTGCGCCTCGGCCCCCGAGGCGAGCCGGCCGCACCGCAGCGAGCCCCCGAGCGGCCCGGGGTCGAAGCGCTCGGTGTCCTCGATCCCGGCGGAGGCGAGGTAGCTCGTCAGCGCGTCGTCCGGCGACGCGTCGAGGGCGTCGCCCTGCTCGGAGCCGGCGGGGAACGAGAAGCCGACGTAGATGAGGGTGTTCTCCCCGTCCTCGTAGGTGCCGACGAGCGCGTTGCCGTCCGGCGCCTGCGACTCCAGGTCCTTCTCGGCGGTGCGGGAGTACCGCCGGGCCGCGTCGCTGCGGTCCAGCGTGTAGCCGGCGGCCTCGCGCGGCTTGGTGAGCACCGGCCGCGGCCCGTCCGCCTCGGCCTCCTCGCCCCGGTCGCGGAGCACCAGAGCGGCGGCGACGACGGCCACGCACGCGACCCCGACGGCCACGGCGATCCAGACCGCCCGGCTGCGGGGGCGCGAGGGTCCGTCCGTCATGTCCGCCATCCAAGCGCAGCAGGGTCCGGCTTGCATCGCCGGACCCGAACCGAAAGTGTGGAGGCATGGTCGGACGCATCCCCGTCATGAACGTCACGCCCGTGGTGGACCCCGCCGTCCACCGCGGTGACCTCCCGGCGAAGGCGACGGTCGGTGAGCCCTTTCCGGTGACCGCCAGCGTGTTCCGCGAGGGTCACGACAAGCTCGGCGCCGAGGTGGTCGCGACCGATCCCAGCGGCAAGCGACGGCCGCCGGTGAAGATGGTGAAGCACGCCCACGTCCCGGACCGGTACGACGCGTGGCTCACGCCCGACCAGGCCGGGCGGTGGACCTTCGAGGTCCAGTCCTGGTCCGACCCGATCGGGACCTGGCAGCACGCCGCCGGGCTCAAGATCCCGGCCGGTGTCGACGTCGACCTGATGTTCACCGAGGGGCAGCTGCTCTTCGAGCAGGTGCTCAAGGGCCTGGACCGCAAGGAGAAGAAGGGTCCCGCCGCCGACGTGCTCAAGGCGGCCGTCTCCACCGCGAAGGACACCAAGCGCCCCGTCGAGGCGCGGCTCGCGGCGCTCCAGGCGCCCGAGCTCGCCGCGGTGCTCGCCGCGCACCCGATCCGCGACCTGCTGACGGTGGTGGGTCCGTACGCCGTCTTCGCGGACCGGCCGCGGGCGCTCTACGGCAGCTGGTACGAGTTCTTCCCGCGGTCCGAGGGCGCCACCGTCGACCCCGCGACCGGCGAGGTCACCAGCGGGACCCTGCGCACGGCCGCCGACCGCCTCGACGCGGTCGCCGGCATGGGCTTCGACGTGATCTACCTGCCGCCGATCCACCCGATCGGCGAGGTCAACCGCAAGGGCCCCAACAACACGCTGACCCCCGGGCCCCGGGACACCGGCTCCCCCTGGGCGATCGGGTCGAAGGACGGCGGGCACGACGCGATCCATCCGGACCTCGGCGACTTCGACGACTTCGACGCGTTCGTCGCCCGGGCGAACGGTCTCGGGCTCGAGGTGGCCCTCGACCTGGCACTCCAGGCGGCGCCGGACCATCCGTGGGCGACCAAGCACCAGGAGTGGTTCACCACCCGCGCCGACGGCACCATCGCCTACGCGGAGAACCCGCCGAAGAAGTACCAGGACATCTACCCGCTCAACTTCGACAACGACTACGACGGCCTCTACGCCGAGGTGCTGAGGATCGTCCGGCTGTGGATGAGCCACGGGGTGCGGATCTTCCGCGTCGACAACCCGCACACCAAGCCGGTGGCGTTCTGGGAGCAGCTGCTCGGGGAGATCCGCGAGAGCGACCCCGACGTGCTCTTCCTGGCCGAGGCGTTCACCCGCCCCGCGATGATGCAGGGCCTCGGCGCCGTCGGGTTCCACCAGTCCTACACGTACTTCACCTGGCGCACGGGCAAGTGGGAGATCGAGCAGTACCTCGACGAGCTGTCCCACCAGACCGACCACCTGATGCGGCCGAACTTCTTCGTGAACACCCCCGACATCCTGCACGCGTTCTTGCAGTACGGCGGACCGGCCGCGTTCAAGATCCGGGCCGTGCTGGCGGCCATGGGCTCCCCGACCTGGGGGGTGTACGCCGGCTTCGAGCTCTTCGAGCACGTCGCGGTGAAGCCCGGCAGCGAGGAGTACCTCGACTCGGAGAAGTACCAGATCCGGGTCCGCGACTGGGCCGGGGCGGAGGCGAGCGGCCACACCCTGGCGCCGTACCTCACCGAGCTCAACCGGATCCGCCGCGAGCACCCCTCCCTGCAGCTGCTGCGCAACGTCACCCTGCACGGGAGCGACGACGACCACACGCTGGTCTTCTCCAAGACCACGACGAGCTCCACCGGCGAGCCCGACGACACGGTGATCGTCGTGCTCAACCTCGATCCGCACGGCACCCGCGCGACCACGGTGCACCTCGACATGCCGGCGCTCGGCTTCGACTGGCACGACTCGTTCGTCGTCGAGGACGAGCTCTCCGGAGCGAAGTACACCTGGGGCGAGCACAACTACGTGCAGCTCGACCCCTACCTCGAGCCCGCGCACATCCTGGCCGTGCGGAGGGCTGGATGAACATCACCCCACCACGCTGCTCGCTCCGCTCACACCGCGTCGGGGACCCCGAATGAGCGAGGCCGTCCCGACCGAGATCCACACCACCGGCCCCGACGACCAGCCCTTTCTCGACGACCAGTCCGCCCAGCCCGACTGGTTCAAGACGGCGGTCTTCTACGAGGTCCTGGTGCGGTCCTTCCGCGACGCGGACGGCAACGGCACCGGTGACTTCAAGGGACTCATCGAGAAGCTCGACTACCTGCACTGGCTCGGGGTCGACTGCCTGTGGGTGCCGCCGTTCTTCTCCTCGCCCCTGCGGGACGGGGGGTACGACGTCGCCGACTACACCAACATCCTTCCCGAGATCGGCACCACCGAGGACTTCCACGAGTTCATCGCGGAGGCGCACAAGCGCGACATCAAGGTGATCATCGACTTCGTCATGAACCACACCAGTGACGCGCACCCGTGGTTCCAGGCGTCCCGCTCCGACCCCGACGGCCCCTACGGCGACTTCTACGTCTGGTCGGACACCGACGAGCTCTACCAGGACGCCCGGATCATCTTCGTGGACACCGAGCCGTCGAACTGGACCTGGGACCCGGTCCGCCAGCAGTACTACTGGCACCGGTTCTTCGCGCACCAGCCCGACCTCAACTTCGACAACCCGAAGGTCATGGAGGCGATGCTGGAGGCGATGTCCTTCTGGCTGGACATGGGCCTGGACGGCTTCCGGCTCGACGCCGTCCCCTACCTCTACGAGCGGCCCGCCACCAACGGCGAGAACCTCCCCGAGACCCACGAGGCGCTGCGCCACGTCCGGCGGTTCGTGGACACGAACTACCCCGGGCGGGTGCTGCTGGCCGAGGCCAACCAGTGGCCCAGCGACGTCGTGGACTACTTCGGCGACTTCGAGAAGGGGGGCGACGAGTGCCACATGTGCTTCCACTTCCCGGTGATGCCCCGCATCTTCATGGCGGTGCGGCGCGAGTCCCGGTTCCCGATCTCGGAGATCCTCGAGCAGACCCCGGCGATCCCCGACGGCTGCCAGTGGGGCATCTTCCTGCGCAACCACGACGAGCTGACCCTCGAGATGGTCACCGACGAGGACCGCGACTACATGTGGGGCGAGTACGCCAAGGACCCCCGGATGAAGGCCAACATCGGCATCCGCCGTCGGCTCGCGCCCCTGCTCGACAACGACGTCAACCAGATCGAGCTCTTCACGGCCCTGCTGCTCAGCCTGCCCGGGAGCCCGGTCCTCTACTACGGCGACGAGATCGGGATGGGCGACAACATCTGGCTCGGCGACCGTGACGGCGTCCGCACCCCGATGCAGTGGACCCCCGACCGCAACGCCGGCTTCTCGGCGGCGACCCCCGGCAAGCTGCACCTCCCGCTGATCCAGGACCCGGTCTACGGCTACCAGAGCGTCAACGTCGAGGCGCAGCTGGAGAACTCCTCCTCGCTGCTGCACTGGACCCGCCGGATGATCCACTCCCGGCGTCAGCACCCGGCCTTCGGCCTCGGGTCGTTCACCGACCTGGGCGGCTCCAACCCGGCGATCCTGTCCTACGCCCGCGTGCACACCAGCACCGATGCGGACGGCGCCGAGGACACCGACGTGATCGTCTGCGTCAACAACCTGTCGCGGTTCCCGCAGCCGGTCGAGCTCGACCTGCGCCGCTGGGAAGGATGGACGCCCGTCGAGATGCTCGGCGGCGTGCCGTTCCCGCCGGTGGGTGAGCTGCCGTATCTCCTGACCCTGGGTGGGTACGGCTTCTACTGGTTCCGCTTGTCCGCCCCCGCCGAGGAGGCACCCCCGTCGTGACCGACAACAAGCACCTCATCGACGCCCTCGTCGAGTTCATCTCGCACGCGCGGTGGTTCGGCGGCAAGGGCCGCCCGTTCGAGGTCACCGACGTCCGCCGGGTGGGTGCGGTCGGTGAGGGTCCGACGGTGCTGTTCGACCTCGTCGAGCTCACCTACGCCGACACGGGCGACGTGGAGCTCTACCAGCTCCCGCTGGCGGTCTACGCCGACCCGCAGGAGCGGCTCGACCACGCGCTGCTCGCCGAGGTGGACGTGGCCGACCACGGTCACTCCTTCGTCTACGACGCCGTCCACGACCGCGACGCGATGGCGCACCTGCTGCGGGCGTTCGCGGCCGGGGTCACCGAGGACGGCCCGGTCGCCGAGGGCGGCCGACCACGGAGGGGGGCTGGTGTTCCACCGGCTGCCCGGGTACGAGCTCGACCTGGACGCCCACTCGACGCTGTTCAGCGGCGAGCAGTCCAACTCCTCGGTGATGTTCGGCGAGGACTCCCTGCTCAAGGTCTTCCGCAAGGTCACGCCCGGGGATCAACCCGGACGTCTCCATCCACGAGGTGCTCACCCGGGCCGGCTCCGACAACGTCGCCGCCCTCTACGGCTGGCTGGAGATCCCCGGCCGCGCGGGCGCCGAGCCGCTCCAGCTCGCCATGCTCCAGCAGTTCCTCCGCACCGCGAGCGACGGGTGGGACCTCGCGCTCACCAGCGTCCGCAACCTGTTCGCCGAGGCGGACCTGCACGCCGACGAGGTGGGCGGCGACTTCGCCGCCGAGGCGGCCCGGCTGGGCGAGGCCCTGGCCGACGTGCACCGGGTGCTGGCCGAGCACTTCCCCACCGCGGAGCGCACCAGCGCCGAGATGAGCGACCTGGGTGCGGCGATGGCCGCCCGGCTCGACGCCGCGGCCGCCGTGGTGCCCGAGCTCGCGCCGTACGCCGACGCGCTTGCACGACGACCTTCGACGACGTGGCCTCGATGGCCGGCACCGCCGTCCAGCAGATCCACGGCGACCTGCACCTGGGCCAGACCCTGCGCACCGTCCGCGGCTGGAAGATCGTGGACTTCGAGGGCGAGCCCGCCAAGACCCTCGCCGAGCGGGTGCTGCCCGACTCCCCGTGGCGCGACGTGGCCGGCATGCTCCGGTCCTTCGACTACGCCCCGAGGGTCGCCGCGGCCGCCCTGGGCGACAACGACGGCGCCGCCGCCCAGCGCGAGTTCCGGGCGGCGGAGTGGTCGGCGCGCAACTGCGCCGCCTTCCTCGACGCCTACGCCGGGCGCGACCTGACCGACGCCGAGCAGGCGCTGCTCGACGCGTACGTCGCCGACAAGGCGGTCTACGAGGTGGTCTACGAAGCGCGCAACCGACCCAAGTGGGTGCCCATCCCGATGGCGGCCATCGAGAGCCTGGCAGAGAGGAACGTGGCATGAGCGAGCTGAAGCCCGTCGACCGGCACGAGCTGGACCTGCTGATCGAGGGCCGGCACGGGCACCCCCACGCGATCCTCGGTCCGCACCCCTACGACGGCGGGGTGACCGTCCGCGTCTTCAAGCCGCTGGCGTCCTCCGTCGTGGTCCGGCACGACGGCACCGAGACCCGGCTCGAGCACGAGTACGCCGGGTTCTGGTCCGCGGTCCTGGTCTCGACAAGCTCGACCACCGAGAAGACAAGCTCGACGAAGGGCAAGCGTGCCGCCGCGGTCCCGGAGGGCGACGTCCCGGACTACCGTCTCGCGGTCGCCTACGACGGCGGCCCGCACGAGGTCGACGACCCGTACCGGTTCCTGCCCACCCTCGGCGAGACCGACCTGCACCTGATCAACGAGGGCCGCCACGAGCTGCTCTGGGACGTGCTCGGCTCCCACGTCCACCACTACGAGTCCGCCCTCGGCGGCGGGGTCAGCGGCACCGCCTTCGCGGTCTGGGCCCCGGCGGCGAAGGGGGTCCGGCTCAAGGCGGACTTCAACAGCTGGGACGGCCGCGAGCACCCGATGCGGCAGCTCGGCCAGTCCGGCGTCTGGGAGCTCTTCGTGCCCGGCGTCGGCTCGGGCACCCACTACAAGTACTCCGTGCTCGGCGCCGACGACGTCTGGACCGAGCGCGCCGACCCGATGGCGTCCTACGCCGAGCAGCCGCCGCTGACCGCCTCCGTGGTCTACGAGTCGTCGTACTCCTGGAACGACCAGGCCTGGATGGAGTCCCGCGTCGGCCGGACCCCGCACGCGGAGCCGATGTCGGTCTACGAGGTGCACCTCGCGTCCTGGCGCAGGCCCTACGGCGCCACCCTCAACTACGGTCAGCTCGCCGACGAGCTGGTCGGCTACGTGAGCGACCTCGGCTTCACCCACGTGGAGTTCATGCCGGTCATGCAGCACCCGTTCGGCGGGTCGTGGGGCTACCACGTGACGTCGTACTTCGCCCCGGACTCGCGCTTCGGCGACCCGGACGGCTTCCGCTACCTCGTCGACCGGCTGCACCAGGCCGGGATCGGCGTGCTGCTGGACTGGGTGCCGGGCCACTTCGCCACCGACGAGTGGGCCCTGGTCCGCTTCGACGGGACGCCGCTCTACGAGGACCCCAACCCGCAGCGGGGCTGGCACAAGGAGTGGGGCTCCCACATCTTCAACTTCGGGCGGCACGAGGTGCGCAACTTCCTCTACGCCAACGCGTTGTACTGGCTCGAGGAGTTCCACGCCGACGGCCTGCGCGTGGACGGCGTCGCGTCGATGCTCTACCTCGACTACTCCCGCGAGGAGGGCGAGTGGACGCCGAACAAGTTCGGCGGTCGCGAGAACCTCGAGGCGGTCCAGTTCCTCCAGGAGATGAACGCCACCGTCTACCGCCGGGTGCCCGGCGCCGTCACCATCGCCGAGGAGTCGACGTCGTGGCCCGGGGTCACCCGGCCGACCTCGAGCGACGGACTGGGCTTCGGCTTCAAGTGGAACATGGGCTGGATGAACGACTCCCTGCGCTACATGAGCAAGGACCCGATCTACCGCAGCCACCACCACGGCGAGATGACCTTCTCCCTCGTCTACGCGTTCAGCGAGAACTTCGTGCTGCCGATCAGTCACGACGAGGTCGTGCACGGCAAGGGCTCGCTGCTGCGCAAGATGCCCGGCGACCGCTGGCAGCAGCTGGCCAACCTGCGCGCCTTCCTGGCCTACATGTGGGCGCACCCCGGCAAGCAGCTGCTGTTCATGGGCTCGGAGTTCGGGCAGGAGTCGGAGTGGGCCGAGTCCCGCGAGCTCGACTGGTGGCTGCTCGAGCACTCCGAGCACCTCGGCGTGCACTCGCTGGTCAAGGACCTCAACCGGGCCTACGTCGACTCCCCCGCCCTGTGGGCGGCCGACGTCGCGCCGGACGGCTTCCAGTGGATCGACGCCGACGACACGAACCGCAGCACCTTCTCCTTCCTGCGCCGCGGCGGCGGCGGGCACGGAGGTCGTGTGCGTCGCCAACTTCTCGGCGATCCCGCACGGCGACTACCGGCATCGGGCTGCCGTCGGCGGGCACCTGGGAGGAGATCCTCAACACCGACGCGCAGACCTACACCGGGTCCGGCGTCGGCAACCTCGGCGCCGTCGAGGCCCATCCCGACGGGCACCAGGGACAGCCGGCGAGCGCGACCATCGTCGTACCCCCGCTCGCGACGATCTACCTGCGCAAGGCGTGACCAGCCGTTTCTGACGCCGATCCACCACAATCCCGGGGGTAGATCCGACGTTGTGACGTACGGCGCGACGCCCACCCGACCCCGCGCTGGCGGCCGTGTCGCGGACCGGGAGCAGGAGGTGGTCGCGCACCACCGTCCTCGCGCCGCCGAGCGCGGGCGCAGCCGCGGCGCCCTCGGGCTCACCCTCGCGTCTGCTGCACGGGCTCCCAGACACGCACCAGGCCCTCGGTCACCCGACCGGCTGGACGGCCCCCAGCACCTGGATCGCGCTGGCTAGGGTGAGTCCGTGAGCGACTCCCTGCCCGAGCAGCCGACGCTCACCGACGGCGAGGTGACCCTGCGCCCCTGGCGCGACGAGGACATCGAGGCAGCCATCGCCGGTCACGACGCGGAGATCGCGCACTGGTTCGGGTTCGCCGAGGTCACCCCGAGCTACGACGGGCACCACGCAGCGGTGGAGCGGTGGCGGGCGGCGTACCGCGACGGTCGCACGGTCGTGAACTTCGTCATCGAGCACGGCGGCGCCGTGGCCGGCTGCTGCGAGGTGCGGCGCGCGGGCGACGGGGCCGGTGAGCTCTCGTGGACGCTGTACGCCGGGCACCGCGGCCGCGGGCTCGCCACCAGGGCGGTCCGGATGCTCGCCGACTACGCGCTCACCGAGACCGGCCAGGGCGGCCTCGGCCTGGGCCGGGTCGAGGCCAAGGTCGAGCCCGGCAACCAGGCCTCGCTGCGGGTGGCGACCAGGTCGGGGCTCCGCCGCGAGGGCGTGCGCCGGGTCGCGCCCGGGACCGGTGATCGCGAGGCCACGACCGAGTACGTCGTCCTCGGCCCGACTCGCGACCGACCCCCCGCTCTCGGAGCCGGAGGCGTTCCGGGCGCTGCTGAACTCGTTCCTGCCCCGGAAGCGGGCGATCGGCCAGATGTTCATCCGCGACACCGACGGCCGCGTGCTGCTCTGCCAGCTCACCTACAAGCGGGACTGGGACCTGCCCGGCGGGGTGGTCGAGGTCGGCGAGTCTCCCCGGCTGGCCGTGGCGCGCGAGGTCGCCGAGGAGCTCGGCCTCCGGCTCGACGCGGGCACCCTGCTGCTCACCGACTGGCTGCCGCCGTGGGGCGGCTGGGACGACGCCGTCTGCCTGGTCTTCGACGGCGGCGTGCACGAGCCCGCGATCGTGGACCGCATCGTGGCGCAGGCGCGGGAGATCCGCACCGCGGAGTGGGCCACGCTCGAGGACGTGCACGCCCGGTGCGCGGACTTCACCGCGCGCCGGATCGAGGCGGTGCTCCGCAGCCTCGAGACCGGGGTGCCCGGCTACACGGAGTCCGGCCGATGACCGACCCGGTGCCGACCCTCTACGACTGGTGCGGGGGCAGCGACGCCCTGCACCGCCTCACCGACGTGTTCTACGACCGGGTGCTCGCCGACCCGGTGCTCGAGCCGGTGTTCCGGCACATGGGCCGCGACCACCGCCACCACGTCGCGCAGTGGCTCGGCGAGGTGTTCGGCGGTCCCGCCGACTACACCGAGCACCTCGGGGGCTACCCCGCCATGCTGCGGCACCACCTCGGGCTGGCGATCACCGAGGAGCAACGGTCCCGCTGGGCCGCCCTGATCGCGGCCAGCGCCGACGAGGCGGGGCTGCCGGCCGACCCGGAGTTCCGCTCGGCCTTCGTCGCGTACGTCGAGTGGGGCACCCGGATCGCGATGGCCAACTCCGTGCCCGGCGCGACGCCCCCGCCGGTGCTGCCCACCCCACGCTGGGGCTGGGGCGAGGCCCCGCCGTACGAGGGGTAGCGAGCGGGCCTCAGCGGTAGGACGCCGCCTGCACCTCGAGAGCCCGGAGCCGCCCGGGCGACCCCTGCCCCTGCCGCCCGATCAGTGGTTGAGTGGAGAGATGGGCACCTACGTCTACGACTTCGCCGAGGGCGACAAGGATCAGAAGGACCTGCTGGGTGGCAAGGGCGCCAACCTTGCGGAGATGACCAACCTGGGCCTGCCCGTGCCGCCGGGTTTCACGATCTCGACGGCCGCGTGCCGGGCCTACCTCGAGGCGGGTGACACTCCCGACGGCCTCACCGAGGAGGTCTCCGCGCCACCTCGCGACGCTCGAGGAGGCGATGGGACGTCGGCTCGGCGACGCCGAGGACCCCCTCCTGGTGAGCGTGCGGAGCGGCGCGAAGTTCTCCATGCCCGGGATGATGGAGACCGTCCTCAACATCGGCCTCAACGACGAGTCGATCCAGGGTCTCGCGAAGCAGAGCGACGACGAGCGGTTCGCGATGGACTCCTACCGCCGGCTCCTGCAGATGTTCGGCGGCACCGTCCTGGGCATCGACGGTGAGCACTTCTCCGAGGCCCTGGACGCCGCGAAGCACGACAAGGGCACCGCCGAGGACCTCGACCTCGACGTGGACGACCTCCGCGGGCTGGTGGCCACCTTCAAGCAGGTGATCCGCGAGCACGCCGGCCGGGAGTTCCCCCAGGACCCGCGCGAGCAGATGGACCTCGCCATCGCGGCGGTCTTCGACTCCTGGAACACCGACCGCGCGGTCCTCTACCGCCGTCAGGAGCGGATCCCCGAGGACCTCGGCACCGCGGTCAACATCCAGGCGATGGTGTTCGGGAACCGCGGCATGAGCTCGGGGTCCGGGGTCGCCTTCACCCGCGACCCGGCCAGCGGCGACCAGGGGGTGTACGGCGACTACCTCCAGAACGCCCAGGGCGAGGACGTCGTCGCCGGCATCCGCAACACCGTGTCGCTCGCGGACATGGCCGAGGTCGACCGCCGCTCCCACGACGAGCTGCTGGCGATCATGGCGAAGCTCGAGCACCACTACCGCGACATGTGCGACATCGAGTTCACCGTCGAGCAGGGCAAGCTCTGGATGCTCCAGACCCGGGTCGGCAAGCGCACGCCGGAGGCGGCCTTCCGGATCGCCGTGCACATGACCGACGAGGGCCTGATCGACGCCGACGAGGCGCTGCGCCGGGTCACCGGGGACCAGCTGGCCAACCTGATGTTCCCGCGCTTCGACGAGAAGGCCGAGCGGGTGCTGCTCGCCAAGGGCATGAACGCCTCGCCCGGCGCGGCCGTCGGCAAGGCGGTCTTCGACTGGGCGACCGCCGTGGAGTGGACCGAGGCCGGGGAGGACGTGATCCTGGTCCGCAAGGAGACCACCCCCGAGGACCTGCACGGGATGATGGTCGCCAAGGGCGTGCTCACCAGCCGGGGCGGCAAGACCTCGCACGCGGCCGTCGTCGCGCGGGGCATGGGCCGCACCTGCGTGTGCGGCGCCGAGGCGCTCGACGTCGACACCCGCGAGGGCGAGTTCACGGTGCGGGGCGGGAAGACGGTCGTCGAGGGCGACGTGATCTCGATCGACGGCTCCACGGGTGAGGTCTTCGACGGGGCCGTCCCGGTCACCCCCTCCGCCGTGGTGCGCTACTTCGAGGGCGAGGACGTCGACGAGCCCCTGGTGGAGGCGGTCACCCGGATCATGGAGCACGCCGACGCCAAGCGCCGGCTGCGGGTGCGCACCAATGCCGACACGGCCGAGGACGCCGCCCGCGCCCGGCGCTTCGGAGCCCAGGGCATCGGCCTGTGCCGCACCGAGCACATGTTCCTCGGCGAGCGCCGCGGACTCGTGGAGAACCTCATCGTCGCGGACTCCGAGGAGGAGCAGGAGGCCGCGCTCGCGGAGCTGCTGCCGCTGCAGCGGGCCGACTTCACCGAGATCTTCGAGGCCATGGACGGCCAGCCGGTCACCATCCGGATGATCGACCCGCCGCTGCACGAGTTCCTCCCGGACATCACCGAGCTGTCCGTGGCGATGGCGGTGGCGGACGTGCGCGGTCACCGCAAGAAGCGGCAGCGCAAGCTGCTGGCCGCGGTGCAGCGCCTGCACGAGTCGAACCCGATGCTCGGGCTGCGCGGCGTCCGGCTGGGCATCGTGATCCCCGGCCTCTTCACCATGCAGGCCCGGGCGATCCTGGAGGCCGCCTCGGAGCGGATCAAGGCCGGCGGCCGGGCCGAACCGGAGATCATGATCCCGCTGGTCGGCGCGGTCCGCGAGCTCGACATCGTCAAGGACAAGATCGTCGCGGTCGGGCGAGCGGTGCGGGAGCAGCAGGGCGTCGAGGTGCCCTACAAGATCGGGACCATGATCGAGCTGCCCCGCGCGGCGCTCACCGCCGACAAGATCGCCGGGTCCGCGGAGTTCTTCTCGTTCGGCACCAACGACCTGACCCAGATGACCTGGGGCTTCTCGCGCGACGACGTGGAGGCGTCCTTCTTCTCGACCTACCTCGAGCACGGGGTCTTCCCGGTCTCGCCGTTCGAGTCCCTCGACGTCGAGGGCGTCGGCGCGCTGGTCAGGAAAGCGGTCGACCTCGGCCGCGCCACCCGTCCCGACCTGCACCTCGGCGTCTGTGGCGAGCACGGCGGCGACCCGCGGTCGGTGCACTTCTTCGACGACGTGGGTCTCGACTACGTGTCGTGCTCGCCCTTCCGGGTCCCCGTGGCCCGGCTGGAGGCCGGCCGCTCGGCCGTCGGCGGCGACTGACCCCCTTCGGTGGTCGAGCAGCGAGCGAAGCGAGCGTGTCGAGACCTAGAACAGCGCCGAGGCCAGCCGCTGGCGACCCTTCAGCACCCGCGCGTCGTCGTTGCCGACCGCCGCGAACAGGCCGAGGAGGTGCTGGCGGGCCTGGTCGCGCTCGGCGCCGGAGGAGCGCCGGACCAGCTCGACGAGCCGGTTGAACGCGTCGTCGACGTGGCCGCCGAGCAGGTCGAGGTCGGCCACCAACGTCTGGGCCGCGACGTCGTCGGGGGCCTCGGCGGCCGCCGCGCGCGCGGCGTTCAGGTCCACCCCCGCCGTGCGCTGGAGCACCTTCGCCATCGCGAGGCCGGCGGCGGCTTCCGTGTCGGCGGGGTTGGCGTCGATCAGCTTCTGGTACGCCGCCACCGCACCGTCGATGTCGCCCGCCTCGAGCGCGTCCTGGGCCGGCGCGTACCGCGGGTCGACCGCGGGCTCCTCCCCTTCGTCGGCGGGCTCCGGGGCGGCGGTGCGCGGCTGGTGCCGGGTGGTCACGCCCTGGGCGGTGAGCTGCTGCACCACCTGGGTCAACGCGGCGCGCAGCTCCTCGAGCGGCAGCGCGTCCTGGAAGAGCGGCATCGGCCGGCCGTCGAGCACGGCCACGACGAGCGGGACCGACGGGATCTGCATCGCCTGGGCGATCTGCGGCACCGCGTCGATGTCGACGAGCCCGAGCAGGAAGCGCCCCTCGAACTCGTCGGACAGGGTCTTCATGTCCTCGGCGAGCTGGGCGCTGGCGGGGTGCCGGGTCGGCGAGTAGAACACCAGCAGCACCGGGGCGGTCATCGACGACTCGAGGGTGGCCTGGAAGTTCTGCTCGTCCAGCACCACGCTGTACGCCGAGCCACCCGCACCCGGGGCGCCGCCGGCGGCGGCCGGGGCGGGCGCGCCGGCGGGCGGTCGCTTGAGCGCCGACAGGTCGATGGCTCCGGGACGGCTGAACGGTTGCTGCGTCATGGCGCCAATCCTAGGGAGGGCGTCCCGGCGGACGTCAGACGGGCGGAGCGCCGGAGCGCTCCCGCCGTGTGCCGCACCGCGCGGTCAGAAGCGCGCGGGCTCCCGGTAGGTGCCCCACTCCGCGCGCAGCGCGTCGCAGATCTCACCGAGCGTGGCCTCCACCCGGCACGCGTCGAGCATCGCGTCGATCATGTTGCCGTCGGTGCGGCTCACCTCGACCATCCGGGTCACCGCCGCGGCCACCGCCGCGTCGTCGCGGTCGGCCTTGCGCGACGCGAGCATCCGGACCTGCTCGACCTCGACCTCGTGGGAGACCCGGAGGATCTCCAGCTCGTGGGTCACCGACTCCTCGTGGCAGTTGACGCCGACGATCCGCTTGGAGCCCTTCTCGAGG
The DNA here is from genome assembly GCA_963713255.1 of uncultured Actinomycetota bacterium. Taxonomy (GTDB): domain Bacteria; phylum Actinomycetota; class Actinomycetes; order Propionibacteriales; family Nocardioidaceae; genus Nocardioides. Next base: position 67,947 of record CAVQLC010000014.1, on the reverse strand, counting down.
GCAACCTGGTACTGGAACGCCGCCTCGGCGATCTCGGACATGAACCAGCCGTCCTCGATGCCGCGCAGCAGCCCCTTGGTGACCGGGTTCTCGCCGTTGCGGGTGGCGGCGGCCAGTCCCTCGACGTCCGCCGAGGTCAGCGTCGATCCGCCGAGCCCGAGGATGGTGTCGAAGATCGCGTTGGCCTCGGCCTCGATCTGGTCGGTGAGCGCCTCGACGTACCAGCTGCCGCCGAGCGGGTCCGCGACGTTGACGACGCCGGTCTCCTCCATGATCACCTGCTGGGTGCGCAGCGCGATCTCGGCGGCCTGCTCGCTGGGCAGCGCCAGCGTCTCGTCGAGGGCGTTGGTGTGCAACGAGTTCGTGCCGCCGAGCACCGCCGAGAGCGCCTCGATGCCGGTGCGGACGACGTTGTTGTAGGGCTGCTGCGCGGTCAGCGAGACGCCGGCGGTCTGGGTGTGGAACCGCAGCCACTGGGCCTTCTCGGTCTCGGCGCCGTAGACGTCGCGCAGCCAGCGGGCCCAGATCCGCCGGGCGGCGCGGAACTTCGCGATCTCCTCGAAGAAGTCGACGTGGGCGTCGAAGAAGAAGGACAGGCCGGGCGCGAAGACGTCGACGTCGAGGCCGCGCGACAGCCCGAGCTCGACGTACCCGAAGCCGTCGGCCAGCGTGAAGGCGAGCTCCTGCGCGGCCGTCGAGCCGGCCTCGCGGATGTGGTAGCCGGAGACGCTGAGGGGCTTGTACGCCGGGATCTTCTCCGCGCAGTACTCCATCAGGTCGCCGATGAGGCGCAGGTGCGGCTCGGGGCCGAAGATCCACTCCTTCTGGGCGATGTACTCCTTGAAGATGTCGGTCTGCAGGGTGCCGTTGAGCTTGCCCGTGTCCACGCCGGCCCGCTCGGCGGCCACGATCATCATGCAGAAGACGGGGACGGCGGGTCCGCTGATCGTCATCGAGGTGGTCACCTCGCCGAGGTCGATGCCGTGGAAGAGCGTCTCCAGGTCGGCGGCCGAGTCGACGGCCACGCCGCAGTGCCCCACCTCGCCGAGGCTCATCGCGTCGTCGGAGTCGCGGCCCATCAGCGTCGGCATGTCGAAGGCGACCGAGAGCCCGCCGCCGCCGCGGCCGAGGATCATCCGGTAGCGCTCGTTGGTCTGCTGGGCGTTGCCGAAGCCGGCGAACTGCCGGATCGTCCACGTGCGGCCGCGGTAGCCGGTCGGGTAGAGGCCGCGGGTGAACGGGAACTCCCCGGGCCACTCCGAGTCCTCGGTGCCGTACGCCGGCTGCACCTCGAGCCCGCTCAGCGTGCTGAAGTCGGCGTCGCGCACCCGCGACCGCTCGTAGCGGGCCTGCCAGCGGGAACGTGCCGAGCCGTCGTCGGCGCGTGCGGGGGTTTCGTCGGTCGAGCCTGTCGGGACCATGACTCGATAGTAGGACGTCCTAGTAAATCAGTCGAGCCAGCGGTAGATCTGCCCGTCGCGCACCTCGACCTCGCGCGGCGGGCGCGGGGTCGGGTGCTCCCGGAGGTGGGCCAGCACGTGGCGCCGGCCGGTGAGCGTCAGCCCCCGGTCGGTGAACCGCAGGTAGGGGTGCAGCAGCCCCCGCACCTCGCCCCACTCGCCCGCCTCCATGGCCGCCCAGGCCGCGGCGGCGGGGACCGGCTGGTCGGGCAGCTCGTGCAGCATCGCCGGCGTGCACATCCGCCACGCGTCCACGACCAGCTCGCGCATCTCCTCGTCGTCGAGCCGCGACAGGTGGGCGCACACCCACTGGTACCGCAGGTCGGAGGTCGGCGGCAGGAAGAAGGTCTCCGGGTCCGAGGCGACCAGTCCGTCCCGCTCGGCCTTGGGGAAGCCGAAGCCCATGTCCTCCTCGTCGCGGCTGAACGCGACGTACACGATCTGCTTGACCTTGAGCTTCCACCGGCCGCGGACCTGCCGCTCGTAGGTCCGGGGCAGCGCGAGCCCCACGCGCCGGACGTCGTCGGCGGTGGTCATCGGCTCAGAAGTCCCCGGCACCCTGGCGGACCGGCCGCAGCAGGCCCGACAGCGCCGTGAGCTCGTCGTCGGAGAGGTCCCCCAGCGCGAAGTCGGCGCCCACCAGGGACGCGGTCGCCCGCTCGACCAGGGCCCGACCCTCGTCGGTGATCTCGGCCAGCACCACCCGCCGGTCGGCCGCGTCGGGGACCCGGCGCACCAGCCCCGCGGCCTCCAGCCGCTGCACGATGGAGGTGACCGACGTGGGGTGCACCTGCAGGCGCTCCCCCATCTTGCCCAGCGGCAACGACCCCCGCGAGGAGAAGACCAGCAGCACCAGCGCCTCGTAGCGCGCGAAGGTCAGCCCGTGCGGCTTCAGCAGGGCGTCGAGCTGCGCGATCACCAGCTGCTGCACGCGCATCAGCGAGGTCACCGCGTGCATGGCGGGCACCGCGCTCCAGCGCTGTCCCCACTGGCGGGCGGCCTCGTCGATCGGGTCGAAGGAAAGGCTCATCGCCTCGGAGGATAGTGACTGCCGCCGCTCACGCGTCGAAGCCGGTCGCGAGCAGCTCGTCGGCCGCGGCGTACGGGTCGGTCTCCCCCGCCGCCACGGCGGCGGCCAGGTCGTCGAGCTCGGAGCGGCCGTGCACGTCGCCCCAACGCTCGCGCAGCGCGGTGACGGCGATGGCCTCCACCTCGTCCCGCGCCCGGCGGGTACGACGACCCGCGAGCGCGCCGGACGACTCGAGCCAGGCGAAGTGCCGGGCGATCTCCGCGGCCACCTCGTCGAGGCCCTCGGGCTTGGAGGCGACGGTCTTGAGGATCGGCGGCTGCCAGTCCCCCTCGGACCGCTCCCCCAGCGCGAGCATCGAGCGCAGGTCCCGTCGGACCGTGTCGGCGCCGTCCCGGTCGGCCTTGTTGATCACGTAGATGTCGCCGATCTCGAGGATCCCGGCCTTGGCCGCCTGGATGCCGTCACCCATCCCGGGTGCGAGGAGCACCAGCGTCGTGTCGGCCAGGCCGGCGATCTCGACCTCGCTCTGCCCGACGCCCACCGTCTCGACCAGGATCACGTCGCAGCCGGCCGCGTCGAGCACCCGCAGCGCCTGCGGCGTCGTCCACGCCAGGCCGCCGAGGTGACCGCGGGAGGCCATCGACCGGATGTACACGTGCGGGTCGAGGGCGTGGTCCTGCATCCGGACCCGGTCGCCCAGCAGCGCCCCGCCCGAGAAGGGCGACGAGGGGTCCACGGCGAGCACGCCCACGCGACGGCCGGCCTTCCGCAGCTCGCTCACCAGCGCGCTCGTGGAGGTGGACTTGCCGACCCCCGGCGAGCCGGTGATGCCCACGATCTGGGCCCGGCCGGTGTGCGGCGCCAGGGCCGCCATCACCTCGCGCAGCAGGGGTGAGGCGTCCTCGACGAGCGAGATCAGGCGGGCGACCGCGCGTGGGTCCCCCTGGCGCGCGCGGGTGACCAGGTCGCCGACGTCACCGGTCGAGCGCCGGTTCACGCCCCGGGGACGCGAACGATCAGGGCGTCGCCCTGGCCGCCACCGCCGCAGAGGGCCGCGGCGCCGACGCCGCCGCCGCGGCGCTTCAGCTCGAGCGCGAGGTGCAGCACGATCCGGGCGCCGGACATGCCGACCGGGTGCCCGAGGGCGATCGCACCGCCGTTGACGTTGACCTTCTCCTCGTCGACCCCGAGCTCGCGGGCCGACTCGATGCCGACGGCGGCGAACGCCTCGTTGAGCTCGAACAGGTCGATGTCGGAGATCGCGATGCCCTCCTTGCCGGCCGCCTTCTTGATCGCGTTGGCGGGCTGCATCTGCAGCGTGGAGTCGGGGCCGGCGACCTGGCCGGACGCGCCGATCTCGGCCAGCCACTCCAGGCCGAGCTCCTCGGCCTTCGCCCTGCTCATCACCACCACCGCGCACGCGCCGTCGGAGATCTGCGACGCCGAGCCGGCCGTGATCGAGCCGTCCTTGGACACCGGGCGGAGCTTGGCCAGGGTCTCGACGGTGGTGTCGCCGCGGATGCCCTCGTCCTGGCTCACGACCACGGGCTCACCACGCCGCTGCGGGATCTCGACGGGCACGACCTCGTCGTCGAACACCCCGTTCTTCCACGCCTCGGCGGCCCGCTGGTGCGAGCGGGCGGAGAACGCGTCCTGCTCCTCCCGGGTGAGGTGCGCGCCGGCGGTGTTGCACGACTCTGTGAGGTTGATCATGGCCTGGTCGGTGAACTGGTCGTAGAGGGCGTCGTAGGCCATCGAGTCGACCAGCGCGGTGTCGCCGTACTTGAAGCCCTCGCGCGACTTCGGCAGCAGGTGCGGCGCCTGGGTCATCGACTCCATGCCGCCGGCGACGACGATCTCGTGCTCACCGGCGCGGATCAGCTGGTCGGCCATCGCGATGGCGTTGATGCCGGAGAGGCACACCTTGTTGATGGTGATCGAGGGGACGGTCATCGGCACGCCGCCCTTCACCGCCGCCTGGCGGGCGGTGATCTGGCCGGTGCCGGCCTGGATGACCTGGCCCATGATGACGTACTCGACCTGGTCGCCGGTGATCCCGGCCTTCTCCAGCGCCGCCTTGATGGCGACGCCTCCGAGGTCAGCGGCGCTCTGGTCCTTGAGGCCGCCGAGCAGCCGTCCGATGGGGGTGCGCGCTCCGGCGACGATCACAGAGGTGGACATGATGGCGACATTACCCATCGCAGCGGACCGGGGCGATGAGGAACAAGTCACAACAGTGGCGCCCGCGCGACGCCGACGTACGACGATGACGCCCATGACTCCCCTCGACGGACTGCCGGAGCACCTCTTCACCGGCATCGACCACGTCGGGATCGCCGTGCCCGACCTCGACGAGGCGCTGGCGTTCTACCGCGACACGTACGGCATGACGGTCCTGCACGAGGAGACCAACGCCGAGCAGGGCGTCCGCGAGGCGATGGTCGGCGTCGCGGGCGTGCCCGGCGCCCCGTGCCTCCAGCTGCTCGCGCCCCTGGACGAGTCGTCGACGATCGCGAAGTTCCTCGACCGCTCCGGCCCGGGCCTCCAGCAGCTCGCCTTCCGGGTCACCGACGTCGACGAGACCGCGCGGATCCTGCGGGAGCGCGGGCTGCGCCTGCTGTACGACGAGCCGCGCCGCGGCACGGCCGGCTCCCGGATCAACTTCGTGCACCCCAAGGACGCCGGCGGCGTGCTCGTCGAGCTCGTCGAGCCCGCCCCCACCGCCTGACCCACCCGACCCAAGGAGCACCCGTGCAGCACATCCTCGACGCGATCCTGGCGGGCGACACCTCCTCCGCGGAGTACGCAGCCCTCGACCTCCCCGGGTCCTACCGGGGCGTCACCGTCCACAAGGACGAGGTGGACATGTTCGAGGGTGTCGACAGCGCCGACAAGGACCCGCGCAAGTCGCTCCACCTCGACGAGGTGGCCCTCCCCGAGCTCGGGCCGGGCGAGGCGTTCGTGGCCGTGATGGCGAGCGCCATCAACTACAACACCGTCTGGACGTCGATCTTCGAGCCGGTCGCGACCTTCGGCTTCCTCGAGCGCTACGGCCGGATGTCCCCGCTCTCCAAGCGGCACGACCTGCCCTACCACGTGGTCGGCTCCGACCTCTCCGGCGTGGTGCTGAAGACCGGCGTCGGCGTGCACTCGTGGAAGCCCGGCGACGAGGTGGTCGCCCACTGCCTGTCCGTCGAGCTCGAGGGCCCCGACGGGCACAACGACACGATGCTCGACCCCGAGCAGCGGATCTGGGGCTTCGAGACCAACTTCGGGGGCCTCGCGGAGATCGCGCTGGTGAAGTCCAACCAGCTGATGCCCAAGCCGCGGCACCTGACCTGGGAGGAGGCCGCCTCTCCCGGGCTGGTGAACTCCACGGCGTACCGCCAGCTCGTCTCGCGCAACGGCGCGGGCATGAAGCAGGGCGACAACGTCCTGATCTGGGGCGCCTCCGGGGGCCTGGGCGGCTTCGCGACGCAGTACGCCCTCAACGGCGGCGCCACGCCGGTCTGCGTGGTGTCGAACGACGAGAAGGCGCAGGTCTGCCGCGCGATGGGCGCCGAGCTGATCATCAACCGGTCCGCGGAGGACTTCCGGTTCTGGAAGGACGAGCACACCCAGGACCAGAAGGAGTGGCGGCGCCTCGGCGCGCGGATCCGCGAGCTGACCGGCGGCGAGGACGTCGACATCGTCTTCGAGCACCCGGGGCGCGAGACGTTCGGCGCCTCGGTGTTCGCCGCCCGCAAGGGCGGGACGATCGTCACCTGCGCCTCGACGAGCGGGTACCTGCACGAGTACGACAACCGGTACCTCTGGATGAACCTCAAGCGGATCATCGGCTCGCACTTCGCGAACTACCGCGAGTCGTGGGAGGCCAACCGGCTGATCGCGAAGGGCATGATCCACCCGACGCTGTCCTCGACGTACCCCCTCGAGGAGGTCGGGCAGGCCGCTCTCGACGTGCACCGCAACACCCACCAGGGCAAGGTCGGTGTCCTCTGCCTCGCCCCGGCGGAGGGCCTCGGGGTGCGCGACGAGGCGATGCGCGAGCGGCTGCTCCCGGAGATCAACAGGTTCCGCGGGGTGTGACCCCGGCGGCGGGACCCGGACGTGTGAGACTTGGGCACTCACGGATCACGGGAAGGGTGCAGTCATGGGGCGAGACGACGACGAGGGCCTGTCCATCTTCGACGAGGGCGAGGCGACGGCCAGCGAGACCGAGGCGACCAAGGTGATGCCGGCGGCGGCTCCGGCGCGGCCCGCGGCCTCCCGCCCGGCCGCCCCTGCGACGCCGGCCGGCCCCACCACGACCGCGGCGGCACCGGCCGCGCCCGTGTCGTCCGGCCCGGCAGGCGGGTTCCCGGTGTCCCGCCGGGGCGGCTACGACAAGGCGGCCGTCGACGCGCACGTGCGCCGCCTGGACGAGAACGCCGCCCGGCTCGACGCCGAGCTGTCCGTCGCCCGCCAGCGGCTCACCACCCTCGAGGCCGACCTGACCGAGGCGCGCGAGCAGCTCGCCGAGCACGAGTCCCCGTCGTACGCCGGCCTGGGCGGCCGGGCGTCGACCATGCTGCGGCTCGCCGAGGAGGAGGCCGACGAGGTGCGCCAGGCCGCGTTCCGCGACGCCGAGGACATCCGCAAGCAGGCGGTGAAGGACGCCGAGGCCATCCGCGGGGACGCCGGCCGCGAGGCCGACGACATGCGCGTGGTCCAGCTCAAGGAGCTCGACGAGGCGCGCACCCGCGCCACGACCGACGCGGAGCAGGAGCTCACGCTGGCCCGCGGGGAGGCCGAGGACATCCTGGCCTCCGCGCGCCGCGAGTCCGACCAGCTCCGGCTCGCCGCGCAGCAGGAGACCAACGAGCTGCGGGTCGGCGCCAAGCGCGAGGCCGAGCAGACCCGTGCGGCCGCGGACCGCGAGGTGCAGGAGGCCCGGCGCACGCTGGCGGTGGAGAAGGAGCGGCTCGCCCGCGAGGCCACCGACCACCACACCAGCGCCACCGCCGAGACCGCTCGCCTGGTCGAGGAGGCCGAGGAGCGCGCCACGGCCGCCGAGGAGCGGGCCCGCGCGGCGACGACCCAGGCGACCACCCAGCGCCAGCAGGCCCAGGCCGAGGCGGAGGCGCTGCTCAGCCGGGCCCGCCGCGAGGCGGAGCAGGTGGTCGCCTCGGCGCACACCCAGGCCGACTCGATCACCTCGACCGGCACCGCCCAGGCCGACCGCGAGCTGGCGGCGGTGAAGTCCGAGATCGACCGGCTCAGCCGGCGGCGCGACAGCATCGTGGCCCAGCTCGCCTCCCTGCGTGACGTCGTCGAGGGCTTCACCGAGGACGAGTCCTGATCGGCAAGCGCGCCACGCAGGCCGCGGAGCGCGCCGAACGGGCTGCCGAGGCGGCCGCCGCGCAGGCGAAGGTCGCCGTCCGCGCCGCCGACCCCACGGGGACGACGGACGACGGCGTGCCGCCCCGCCGGTCGCTGCTGAGCCACTCACCCTTCGCGCTCGGCTTCTTCGGCGCCCTGGGTGCCCTCACGGCGGTCTTCCTCACCGAGCAGCTGCTGAGCATCTCGTCGGTGCTGATCCTGATCGTCCTCGCGATGTTCCTGGCCGTGGGCCTCAACCCGGTGGTCGAGTGGCTCATCCGCCGCGGCATGCGCCGTGGCTTCGCCCTGGCCGTCGTGCTGCTGGGCGCGGTCGGTGCCCTGACCGTCTTCGTGCTCACCATCGCGCCGGTGATCAGCGAGCAGGTCGCCCAGATCTCGGACAACGCCCCCGGCTGGCTCGACGACATCCAGCGCAACGACCGGGTGCAGGAGCTCGACGACAAGTACGACGTCATCCAGCGGGTGCGCGACTACGTCGAGAAGGGTGACTTCGGCCAGCAGGTCTTCGGCGGCGTGCTCGGGGTCGGCATGGCCGTCCTGTCCGCGCTCACCAACGCGATCATCGTCCTGGTGCTGACGATCTACTTCCTGGCCTCGCTGCCGACGATCAAGGGTGCCGCCTACCGCCTCGCGCCGGCCACGCGTCGCGCGCGGGTCACCGAGCTCGGCGACCGGATCATCGGCTCCACGGGGTCCTACGTCGCCGGCGCCGTCTTCGTCTCCGTCTGCGCCGGCCTCAGCACCCTGATCTTCACCTTCATCGTCGGCCTGGGCGAGTACGCCTTCGCGCTGGCCTTCGTGGTCGGACTGCTGTCGTTGATCCCGGTCGTGGGCTCGGTGATCTCCGCCATCCTGATCACCCTGCTGGGGCTGACCATCTCCCCCACCGTGGCGCTGGTCTGCCTCGTCTACTACCTGGCGTACCAGCAGCTCGAGGCCTACGTCATCTACCCGAGGATCATGACCCGCACGGTCGACGTGCCGGGCTCGGTCACCGTCGTCGCCGCGCTGGCCGGGGCCTCGCTGCTCGGTGTCATCGGTGCCCTGCTGGCGGTCCCGGTGGCCGCGGCCCTCCTGATGCTCACGCGGGAGGTCTTCATCCGACGCCAGGACACCCGCTGAGCCGCTAGACCGGGACCGGCTCCGGCTCCGGCCGCACGACGTCGCGCTCCCCGAGCTTCACGAGGACGACACCGCCCAGGATCAGCAGCCCGCCGAGCAGCTGGACCGGCCGCGGCAGCTCGTCGAGCAGCCACCACGCCCACAGCACGCCGGCGACGACCTCGCTGAGCGCGACGAACGACGCGAGCCGGGAGCCCAGCCGCCGGATCGCGGCGATGCCGGTGGTGTACGACAGCGCGGCGGTCACCAGGCCGAGCAGCACCAGCGGCACCCACGGGTCGACCGTGGCGCCGGCGTACGTCACCGGGACCTCCGCGGTCTCCAGCGGGAGGAGGCCGACCAGGCCCAGCAGGGCCAGCGCCACGGCTCCCACGAGCAGTCCCCCGGCCGCCAGGGCCATCGGCGGGAGGCCGTTGCTCTCGTCGGCGGAGATGACGAAGTAGCTCGCCGCGCCCACCATCGCGGCCAGCGCCCAGAGGACGCCGGGGACGCTGAGGTCGGCCCCGGACATCAGGTCGAGGACGAGCACCAGCCCGAGCCCGGCCACCCCCGCGCCGACCAGGGTGACCGGGCCGGGACGCTGGGAGTGCCGCAGCCACAGCCAGACCACGACCGCCGCGGGGGCGGTGTACTCGATCAGGAGGGCGGGGCCGACCTGCATGTACTTGACCGCGGAGAAGTAGCAGAACTGCGCGCCGGCCACCGCGAGGAGGCCGTAGGTGACGATCAGCCCGGCGTTGCGGCTGAGCAGCGCCCACTGGCCCCGCAGCGACACGAGCCCGAACGGGACCACGACGACGGCGGCCAGCCCGATCCGGAACAGCACCACGGCACCGGCGCTCCAGCCGGTCTCCAGGAGCGGGCGGGCCAGCGCTCCGGACAGCCCGAACGAGAAGGCCGAGACCAGCGCGAACGCGAGCCCGGCGCGGGTCCGCGACTGCTGCGGGGTCCGGACCGGGCTGTCATGTGTCACAGCGCTCATGGAACATGACACTACGGAGGTTGCGGTAACATGTCAATGTGCTTTTCGCTCATGACACGGAGGTGTCCCTCCAGGCCGCGGTGACCCTGGCCAACACCGCGGAGGACCCGGACACGCTGACCTCCGTCGCCGACCTCGACGCGTTCTACGCCCGGTTCGAGTACTCCGGTCGGCACGACGGCGACCGGGCCGAGCTCGAGGCGATCCGGCGCCTGCGACCGGTGCTCCGCGAGCTGTTGCTCGCGGACCGCGACACCGGCGGTCGCGATCGTCAACGAGATGCTCGGCAAGGCGAAGGCGGTCCCCCAGCTCGTCCGGCACGGCGACTGGGACTGGCACCTCCACGCGGTCGACCACACGGCCCCGCTCACCACCCGGATCACCGTCGAGACGGCGATGGCGATGATCGACGTGATCCGCGCCGACGAGCTGTCCCGGCTCGGCGTCTGCGCCGACGACACCTGCGACGGGGTGGTCCTCGACCTCTCCCGCAACCGCTCGCGCCGCTTCTGCAGCACGACCTGCGGCAACCGCAACGCGGTCGCCGCCTACCGGGCCCGCCAGAGGTAGGCGGGCCGCGCCGCGGTCAGCCGGCGGCCAGGAACCGTCGCAGGATCTCCACGACCACCGCCGGGCGCTCCGAGTGCACCCAGTGGCCGGCGCCCTTCACCGTCACCCGGCGCACCCGCGGGAACCAGCGCTCCATCACCTCGGCGTGGTCGTCGCGGATGTAGGCCGACTGCTCCCCGGCGACCCACAGCACCGGACCGTCGTACGGGTCGCGATCGGCGACCTGGTCCTCCGGCCAGCCCCGGATCGTGTCGAGGTCGTCGCCCAGGACGTCGAGGTTGAGCTGCCAGCGCCAGGCGTCGCCGTCGCGCCGCAGGTTCTGCAGGAGGAAGGCACGCACCCCCGGGTCGGGTACGGCGCCCGCGAGCCGGGCGTCGGCCTCGTCGCGGGTCTCCAGGGTGGTCAGGTCGAGGTCGCGCATCGCCGCGACGAACCCCTCGAACTCGTTGCCGCCGGTGTAGACGACCGGCGCCACGTCCACGACGCACAGCCGCTGGACCACCTCCGGGTGCCGCAGCGCCGCGACCATCGCCACCTTGCCGCCCATCGAGTGCCCGACCACGGCGGCGGGCTCGTCGGCCAGCAGCGTGGCCACCTGGTCGGCCACGCCGACGTAGTCGAACCCCTCGCTCCACGGTGAGCGTCCGTGGTCCGGCATGTCGACCAGCAGCACCCGGTGGTCGGTCGCCAGGGCCTTGGCGATCTGCGTCCAGTTGCGCCCCTGGCCGAACAGCCCGTGGCAGAGCACGACCCGCGACCCGTGGTCGCCCAACGTCCGCGTGTACAGCCCGTCCGACACCCGCGCAGGCTATCCGCCCGGCGCCCGGGGGCTCGCGGTGGCGGTCTCAGAAGCCGAAGTCGCCGCCGCCGAAGTCGAAGCCGCCACCGTCGCCGCCGCCGAAGTCGCCGCCACCGTCGCCGCCGTCTCCACCGCCCCCGTCGTCGCCACCGCCCCCGTCGTCGTATCCGCCGCCGCCGTCGAAGCCGCCGAACATCATCCCGCCCATGAACATCCACGTCATGGGGCCGAAGGCGCCGAAGTACCCCGCGGCGTACGGCTCGTAGGCCCGACCGCCCTGCCAGTACGGGACCCGCTGGGCCCCGACCATCACCTTGCGCACGTCGGGCTCGGCGCCCGCCCGGACCCGCTCGACGTCCAGGGCGCAGGCGGGCACGTCCCGCTCGACCCCGTCGGGCGGGACGTACGGGACGTCCGCGACCGAGAGGCCGTGCCGCGGGTCGAAGAAGCACGGGGGCCGCCGGGTCGGCAGCGGCCGCCCGTCGACGCGCGCGCGGACGCAGGCGATGGCGTAGCGCCCGTCCTCGATGATCTCGGTGATGTGCCGGACGTCGTCGGGCTTCGCGATGGCGTCACCGGCGAGCTTGGCCGACTCGTAGGCGTCGAGCGCCCGCTGGTAGTCGGCGTTCGCACCGGCGTCGAGCTCGTGACCGCTCATCTCGAGGTCGAGCTCCTGCAGGTCCTCGCCGAACGCGGTGATGTCCTCGAAGGCGAGCTTGCGCACGGGAGCGAGCTCGTCCTCACGGCGGCTCAGCTCGCGGGCCTTGGTGCGTCTCCCCGACGCGAGGGCGAGCGCAGCCAGCGCTCCGAGGACCAGCACCAGCAGGATCAGCTCCATCGACGGATCCTACGTCGTCGCCGAAGGAGCCCGCGCCCCCGAGGGCCGGCGGTCAGCGGCGGAACCGCAGCCGGAGGGCGCGAATGCCAGGATTGACCCATGCCCGAGACGCCAGCGCAGTGGTACGCCCGGGTGCGCGCCGGGATCGAGACCGACGGCTACCGCGCGGGCCCGTGGGCGCAGTGGCCGACCTGGCCGTTCGAGGGCGACCTCGAGGTGCGCGCGCTCGCGCCGCCGGCCGACGAGGGACCGCGCACGGGCGTCGGCGGCGTGGACTGTGCCCAGTGCGAGCGCAGCCGGGTCGACGACCCGTCGGCGTACATCTTCTGGCGCGACGACCTCGCGATGCTCGGCGCGCCGTTCCAGGAGTCGTCGCTGCCCTTCCGCTGCTACCTGATGCCGCGGCGGCACGCCGACCTCTCCGACCTCACCCGCGAGGAGGCCGCCCGGCTGGGCGAGCTGCTCATGTACGCCGAGCGGGCGGCGTGCGACGTCCTCGAGGTGCCGCGGGTGCACGTCGCCCGGTGGGGGGACGGCACCGAGCACCTGCACTGGTGGCTGTTCGCGCGGCCCACCGGGATGGCCCAGCTGCGCGGCACCTTCGTCACGCTCTGGGAGGACCTGCTGCCCGTGCTCGACCCGGTGGCCCTCCGCGCGGACCTCGACCTGGTCGCCGCACGGCTCGTCGAGCTCGCCGGCGGCACGGCGCTGCCCGCCCCGGAGCGGTAGCGCTAGAAGTCGAAGCCGTCGAACAGGTCGCCGACGCCCTCGAACAGCCCGCCGACCCCGTCGCCGATGCCCTCGGCCAGCGAGCCCAGACCCTCGCCGAGGCCGTCGAAGGCACCGAACATCAGGCCCATGAACATCCAGTCCATCGGCCCGAAGGCCCCGAAGTAGCCCATCGCGTAGGGGCGGTAGGCCGGTCCGCCCTGGTAGTAGGGCACCCGCCGGGAGCCGACCATCACCTTGCGCACGTCGGGCTCGGCACCCGCGTGGACCCGCTCCGCGTCGAGGGCGCAGGCCGGGACGTCGCGCGGCGTACCCCCGGGAGGGGCGTAGCGCACGTCCACCACCGAGAGGCCGTGCCGCGGGTCGAAGAAGCACGGCGGCCGTCGGGTCGGCAGCGGCCGACCGTCGACCCGCGCGCGGACGCAGGCGATCGCGTAGCGACCGTCCTCGAGGATCTCGGTGATGTGCTTGATGTCGTCGGGCCGGGTGATCCGGTCGCCGGCGGACTTGGCGGCCTCGTAGGAGTCGAGGGCCCGCTGGTAGTCGGCGTTGGCGCCCGCGTCCAGCTCGCGCCCCGCCAGGTCCAGGTCGAGGTCCTGGAGGGCCACGCCGAGCGCCGTGATGTCCTCGAAGGCGAGCGTCTTGACCGGCTCGAGCTGGGCGATCCTGCGGGCCTCCGTGCGGCGCTGGTTGGCCTTCAGGATCATCACCACGGCGGCGGCGCCGGCGGCCAGCAGGAGCAGGAACACCAACGTCCTCATGCCCTCAGCCTACGGACGGCGACAAGGCGCCGGACGTGGAAGCCCCCGCCTCCGGGCCGTCCCCCGATCGGCCCGGTGGCGGGGACAGCACCAGCCTCCCGCGCGGCCGGGTCGAGCGTCATCGGTAGTCCTACCTAAGTCCCACGGCCGGGTATCCGGGGGCGCCCGGGGCGCCCGTCGCGATACCTTGCCAAGGTGCTGACTCCCTGCCTGGGTCGCGAGCGCGTCCACGCCCAGCTGGACGACGCCTTGCAGAGCGCCCGGTGGGTGAGCGTCGTCGGACCCCCGGGCAGCGGCAAGACCCTGCTGGTGCGGCACCTCGCGGCCCGGGCGCCGGAGTCGACCTGGGTCAACGCGCACGGCCTGGCCAGCACGGACGCGGTGCTCTCCGCGTGCCTGAACGGGCTGGGGGCCGACGCCGCCCCCGGCGACTCGACCCGCGGGGCCCTGGGCCGGGCTCTCGACGGCACCGGCACGCTGCTGGTGATGGACGGCGTGGACGTCGACGCCGAGGGGCTCGGGCCGGCCCTCCAGGAGCTCGTGGAGACCACCTCGGGCGCCCGGCTCGCCCTGACCTCGCGGACCATGTCGGGGCAGCCGGGCGAGCGCGTGGTGCGGGTGGGCCCGCTGCCGATCCCCGCGGCCAACGAGCCGTTGGCCGGGCCGGCCGTCGACCTCTTCACCCGCCGGGTGGAGGCCGCGGGCGGCTACCCGGTCGACCTCGTCGAGCAGGAGGCCGTCGTCCGCCGCCTCCTGAGTGCCACCGGCGGGCTGCCCCTCCTGATCGAGCAGATGGCCGTCCAGATCGCGCTCGTGGGGCTCACCAACGTGGCGCCGACGGCGTCCCTCGCCGAGGCCGTGAACGCGTCGTACGAGCTGCTCGACGACGACCAGAAGCGCTGCTTCCGCCGGATGGCCCAGCTCACCACGCCGGTGAGCATCGACGTGCTCGCCGAGGTCGTCGGCGTGCAGCGCCCCGAGGCGGCCGACCTGGCCGCGGGCCTCGCGCGTCGCAGCCTGCTGGAGGTGCTGCCGGACGGCCGTTTCGACATGCTCACCCCGGTCCGCCGGCACGGCGCCTTCCTGACCGCGGCCACGGACGACGCGCTGCGGACCCGCGAGGGCCTGGTCCGCTGGGCCGACCGGGTGGTCCCCCAGGACGACAACTCCGGCGCCGCCGACGCGCCCTGGCTCGCCGACATGCCGGTGATGAAGGCGGCGATCACCGCCGCGGTGGCCGGACCGGAGACGCGGGACACCGGCTACGGGCTGGCCAACCGGGTCTTCTCCTCGCTCTACACCGCGATGCGGGCGCGCGAGGCCGTGGAGATCCTCGAGGAGGTGCTGGTCAGCGGCGACGGCCCGGCCACGATCGGCGCGCAGGTGGCCCGGAGGGCCGGGATCGCGGCGTCCGAGGTGCGCGGCACCTACGAGGGACTGTGGCTCCTCGAGCGCTCCGACGAGCACGCGCGCCGGGCCCCCGACCCGGACCTGGAGCGCTCCCGCAACGCCTCGATCCGCGCGGAGATGCACCTCGACGCCGGCGCGCTCGACCAGGCGGCGGCCGAGGCGCAGCGCGCCATCGACCTCGACGTCGACGGTCTCGTGGTGGCGCAGGCCACCCGGACGATCACCGACGTGCTCGTCTCACGGGGCGACCTCGCCGCGGCCCAGCAGCGGGCCCAGCGCATCCTGTCCGACACCAGCGCCTCGCTCGAGCGCTGGATCGTGCTGTCCACCCGCACCCTGCTGGCCCGGATCGCGCTCGAGCAGGGGCGCTACGTCGAAGGCGCGTCCGCGGCCCGCGCGGCGCTGCGCGACGCGGACCGGGTCGCCGAGGCGCGCGTCGCGCTGCTCGCCGAGACCGTGCTGCGCCAGCTCGAGCCGGGCACGGAGGCCTCCGACGTCGACCGCGAGAGCCTGCCGTGGGCGGTCCGGCTGCCGGTGCTCGGCCAGGACGCCCGGGACCACTTCCGCAACGGCGACATCGCGCGCGCCGCCGGCCTGGCGGCGGACGTGGTGGTGCTCGCGGACAGCTGCCGGCTGGGCCGCGACGCCGTGGACGGTCGGCTGACGCTGGCCCACGCGCTGCTCGCGCAGGACGAGCCGGACCAGGCGGCCACGACGTACCTCTACGCGCTCGAGCAGGCGGCGGGGATGCCGATGCCGCTCCGGGTCGCCGACGCGTTCGACGGGCTGGCCACGATCGCGGACCGCCGGGGCCAGCGCCAGGGCCGCCAGTTCGCCGCCGCCGCCCGGGCCCTGCGGGCGCCGCGCTTCGCGGTGCCGTGGGGGTACGCCGCCCTCGACCGCGTCGAACCGGCGCGCAGCGTCCCCGACGGCTGGATCGTCAAGGGCCTGGCCACCCCGCTCGCGATCCGGGCCGCCGCCGCGACGTTCGCCCAGGACCAGGCGCCCTCCGACTCGCCCCTCGACCAGCTCACGAAGTCCGAGCGCCACGTGGCGGAGCGGGTCGCCGACGGTCTCACCAGCCGTCAGATCGCCGAGGAGCTGTTCCTCTCACCGCGCACCGTCGACGCCCACCTCGGGCACATCTACCGCAAGCTCGACATCGGCTCCCGGGCCAAGCTGGCGGCCATGGTCGTCGACCTGCGCTGAGCCGCGTGCCGCTCAGCGGGCGGAGTAGTCCCGGAAGCCGTGCTGGGCCTTGCGCCCGAGGTAGCCCGCGGTGACGAGGTGCTCCAGCAGCGGCGCCGGCGCGAAGCCCGGCTCGCGGAACTCCAGGTACAGCTCGCGCTGGATGGCCAGCGCGACGTCGTTGCCGACGACGTCCAGCAGCTCGAAGGGGCCCATCGGCAGGGCGCAGCCCTGCTTCATCGCGGTGTCGATGTCGTCGGCGGTGGCGTAGTTGGCCTGGAGCATCTTGACCGCGTCGTTGAGGTAGGGGAACAGCAGCGCGTTGACGATGAAGCCGGCCCGGTCGCCGCAGGAGACCGCCACCTTGCCGACCTGGTCGCACAGCGCCCGCACCGTCTCCGCCACGTCCTTGGACGTCGCGACGGTGGACACCACCTCGACCAGCCGCATCACCGGCGCGGGGTTGAAGAAGTGCATGCCGATGACGTCCTGCGGCCGGCTCGTCGCGGTGGCCAGGGAGATGACCGGCAGGGAGGACGTCGTGGTGGCGATGATCGCGCCGGGCTTGCAGATCTCGTCGAGGTTCTCGAAGAGGGTGGTCTTGATGTTCAGGTCCTCGGCGATCGCCTCGACGACCAGGTCGACCGAGCGGAGGTCGTCGAGGGCGACGGTGCCGGTGAGCCGGGCGAGGATGCCGGCCTTGTCGGTCTCGGGCAGCTTGCCGCGCTGGATCGCCTTGTCGAGCGAGCGCTCCACGGTGGCGCGCACGCCGTCGACCTTGTCGGCGGTCCGGCCGACGTACATCACGTCGTACCCCGCCTTGGCGAAGACCTCGATGATCCCCGACGCCATCGTGCCGGTGCCGACGACGCCGATGGTCGCGATGTCGTGCTTGAACCGGGGACGGTCGTCGGGGGACGGGGTCTGCTCGTCGGGGACGACCTCGCCGGTGTCGTGCCCGGCGTACGTGTAGAAGCCGCGGCCGGACTTCCGACCGAGCAGGCCGGCGGTGACCATCTGCTTGAGGAACGGGGCCGGCGCGTGCAGGCGGTCGCGGCCCTGCTTGTACATCGTGTCGAGGATCTCGTACGCCGTGTCGAGGCCGATCAGGTCGAGCAGCGCCAGCGGTCCCATCGGGTAGCCGCAGCCGAAGCGCATCGCGGCGTCGATGTCCTCGCGCGAGGCGTACCGGCCCTCGTACATCGCGACCGCGTGGTTGAGGTAGCCGAAGAGCAGCGTGTTGGCGATGAAGCCGGCCTTGTCGCCGCAGATGACCGGGTTCTTGCCGAGCCGGCCGACGAGGACCTCCACGTCGGCGAGCACGTGCGGCTCGGTGACGACGGTGCGCACGATCTCGACGAACTTCTGCACCGGGCGCCGGGTTGAAGAAGTGCACGCCGATGACCCGTCCCGGGCGGGTGTTGGCGGTGGAGATCTCGGTGACCGAGAGCGAGGACGTGTTGGTCGCGAGGATGGCGTCCGGAGCGACGATCGCGTCGAGCGCGCGGAAGATGGCGGTCTTCGCCGCGAGCGACTCCACGACCGCCTCGACCACGAGGTCGGCGTGGGCGAGGTCCTTGAGGTCGGTGCTGAAGGAGATGCGGTCGAGGACCTCGCGCTGCTCCTCCTCGGTCATCTTGCCGCGCGACACCGCCCGGCCGGTCGAGTGCTCGAGGTGCTCGCGACCGCGCTCGAGGCCGTGCTCGTTCTGCTCGACGCCGATCACCGTGAAGCCGTTGCGCGCGAACACCTCGGCGATGCCGGCGCCCATCGTCCCGAGCCCGATGACGCCGATGGTGTCGAAGGTGCTGTGCTGGGTGCTCGGAGTGGCCGGCCGCGCTCGTCATGGCGGGATCATCGCACGGTGGACGGGCGGGCAGCCGAACGCGTGAAATAGTTCACGAGGTCGGCGCCAGCGCTCCCAGGGCGCGGCGCATCGCCACCCGCGGACCGTGCCGGTCGTAGCCCTGCTCCCGCTCGTGGGCGCGCCGTCGCTGGAGGTACGGCGCGGGGTCGGTGACCTCGGTGAAGCCGCGCGCGGCGTAGAACGGCGCGTTCCACGGCACGTCGGCGTAGGTGGTCAGCGTGATCTCGGCGAACCCCCGCCTCCGGGCCTCGCCGCACGCGCCGTCGAGGAGCGCGGTGCCGACCCCCCGGCCCATCGACTCGGGGTGGACGGCGAGCTGTTGGAGGTGCGCGGCGTCATCGAGGAAGAGCACGTGCACGAAGCCGACCGCCGGGTCGCCGGCCACCAGCAGGAAGCCCGGCTCCGCGGCGCGGACCTCGCCGTCCGTGGGCGGCTCCCAGTCGAGGTCACCGAAGACGGACGTGAACAGCTGGTCCGCCGCGCCCTCGATCTCCGCGAGCAGGGGCAGGTCCTTCGCCTCGGCCGGCCGCACGTCGTACCCCATGGGCTGAGCCTGCACCGGCGGGGCTGCCACGGCAAGGGAGAAACGCCTTGACCCGCGGGCGACGATGGCCGCATGCCCGTCGAGCTCGTCCGCGCCCCCGCCCTCGCCGACTCCGCGCCCTATGCCTACGCCTCCGTCGTCGGCGACCTGGTCCTCACCGCCGGCGCGTGTCCGCTCGACGAGCACGGCCGCGTGGTCAGCCCCGGCGACGTGGCCGGGCAGGCACGTCGGGTGATGGAGAACCTCGTCGTCGCCCTCGCGGCGGCCGGCTGCTCGCTCGGCGACGTCGCGAAGTCGACGGTGTACGTCGCCTCGGCAGACCGCGCCGACCTCGTGGCCGCCTGGCAGGTGGTGCGCGAGGCGTTCGGCGACCACGACGCCCCGAGCACCCTCCTCGGCGTCGCCGCCCTCGGCTACCCCGACCAGCTCGTCGAGGTCGAGGCCATCGCCGCCCGCCCGCCCTCGCTGGCCGAGTAGCGACCGCTCGTTGGTCGAGTAGCCCGCGAGGAACGAGCCACGCTCGTTGGTCGAGCAGCCCGCGAGGAACGAGCCGTGTCGAGACCCGCGAGCGCCTCGTTGGTCGAGCAGCCCGCGAGGAACGAGCGGCACGCCTCGTTGGTCGAGCAGCCCGCGAGGAACGAGCGGGCGTGTCGAGACCCAAGCCCCGAAGACTTCTCCACAGAACTCGAAACCTCTCGTATTCGAACATGTGTTCGAGTATGATGAAGGCATGTCAGCGCTCCTGGACCTCCACCCCGACACCGGCCACCCGGCCGTGGCCGCGGTGCGCGAGATCCACGACCTGCTCGACGACCTGCTCGACGACCTGGACGCCTCCGCGCCGCTGCCCGCGGGCGGGTACGCCGCCCTGGTCGCCGACTGCGACCGCGCGGTGACCCGGCTGCAGGCGTTGAAGCTCAAGCTCCTCGCCGCGGCCGACAAGGCCGAGGTCGCCCTGGACGCCGGGATGCCCGGCACCAGCGCCTGGCTGGCGGTGCACACCCGCGCCGGCGGCGCCGACGCCGCCCGCGAGGTCCGGCTGGCCACCGCCCTGGACGACGACCTGCCGGCCACCGCCACCGCCCTCGGCCGCCGGCGCCATGTCCCCCGCGCACGCCACGGTGATCGCGCCACACGGCCGCACGGCTGCCCGCGTCCCTGTCCGTCGAGGACCGTGTGCGCGTCGAGGCCGCCCTGGTCGCCAAGGCGAAGCGGCTCGACCCGGTCCGGCTCCGCCGGGCCGCGCGCCGGGCCCTGGAGGCCGTCGAGCGCGACGTCGCGGTGGTCGACGCCCACGAGGACGCGCTGCTGCGCGAGGAGGAGACCGCCGCCCTGGAGCGGACCCGGCTCACCCTGCACGACAACCACGACGGCACCGTGTCCGGGCACTTCACGGTCCCGACCCTGGCCGGCGCCATCCTGCGCAAGGCCATCCAGCAGCTCGCCTCCCCGCGCCGCCGCGGACCCCACACCCGCCCCCACGCCGGCCCGGACTGGGCCCGCCGGCAGGGCGAGGCGTTCGTCGAGGTCCTCGAGCACCTGCCCACCGACCGCCTGCACGGCAAGGTCGCCGCCACCGTGATCCTCACCCTCGACCACGACAAGCTCCGCGACCAGCTGGCCGCGGCCGGCCTCGACACCGGCGACCGGATCTCCGCCGCCGAGACCCGCCGGCTCGCCTGCGGCGCCGGGATCCTGCCCGCGATCCTGTCCGGCGCCTCCCAGGTCCTCGACCTCGGCCGCACCCAACGCTTCTTCACCGAGGCCCAACGCACCGCCCTCGCCACCCGACACACCACCTGCGCCGCCGACGGCTGCGACCGACCCTTCGCCTGGTGCGAGCTCCACCACCGCACCCCCTGGTCCCACGGCGGCCACACCGACCTCAAGGACGCCATCCCCCTCTGCGGCCACCACCACCGCCGGCTCCACCTGCGGATCTAGGCGTCGGCCTCCTGCACGACCTCGATCGGGTTGCCGTCGGGGTCGGCGACCCACGCTCCTCGCAGTCCGTTGGGCATCACGTGCGGCTGCTTCATCGGGGTGGCGCCCGCGGCCACGAGGACGTCGTACGCCGCGTCCGCGTCGTCCGTCCAGAGCACCAGCTCGGCCGCGTTGCCCGTCGGCCGAGACGTCGAGGCCGTGAAGGTCACGCGCGGCGTCGACCGACGCCAGCCCGACGGTCACTCCGGCCAGCTTGACCTCGACGTGGAGGGGTCGGTCCCTCCCGCGGTGTGCGGAACGACTCGACGGCGCCGATGGCCGTGTAGAACGCCACCGCCCGCTCCACGTCGGAGACGTAGAAGTTGATCTGCAGCCCGGTGAACATGCGACCCACTGTAGATTCACCGCCCGTGAGACTGGTCGTGGCGAGATGTCAGGTCGACTACGCGGGACGGCTCACGGCGCACCTGCCGATGGCGACGAGAGTGCTGATGATCAAGGCGGACGGGTCCGTGCTCGTGCACTCCGACGGCGGCTCCTACAAGCCGCTCAACTGGATGTCGCCGCCGTGCACGCTCCGGGAGGGCACCACCGAGGACGGCGCCGTCGAGTGGACGGTGACGAGCAAGACCGACGACACGCTGCGCATCCTGATCGAGGAGGTCCTCCACGACTCCTCGCACGAGCTCGGCATCGACCCGGGCCTGCAGAAGGACGGCGTCGAGAAGCACCTCCAGGAGCTGCTCGCCGAGCACCCCGCCACGCTGGCCGAGGGCCTGACGCTCGTCCGACGGGAGTACCCCACCGCCATCGGTCCGGTCGACCTGATGTGCCGCGACGCCGCGGGGCTCGCGGTCGCCGTGGAGATCAAGCGCCGCGGCGAGATCGACGGCGTCGAGCAGCTGACCCGCTACCTCGAGCTGCTCAACCGCGACCCGCTGCTCTCCCCCGTCCGCGGCATCTTCGCCGCGCAGGAGATCAAGCCGCAGGCGCGGGTGCTGGCCACCGACCGGGGCATCGCCTGCGCGGTCGTCGACTACGACGCCCTGCGAGGACTCGACGACCCCACCCACCGACTGTTCTGAGAGGCGACCCGACGTGCACATCTTCCACATCGCCACCGTCGCCGAGTGGGCCGAAGCCACGGCCCGCGGCGCCTACACGACCTCGACCCGCGGCCGCACCCTCGAGCAGGAGGGCTTCCTGCACGCGTCGCGGGCCGACCAGGTGGAGGGCGTGCGGTCGCGGTACTACGCCGACGTCGAGGAGCCGTTGCTGCTGCTCACCATCGACACCGACCTGCTGACCGCACCGTGGCGCGAGGACCCGGTCGGCGACGACACCTACCCGCACATCTACGGCCCGCTCAACCCCGACGCCGTCGTGGAGACCCGAGCGCTCTAGCCGACCAGGGTGACGACGTCGTCCGCGGTGCCCCAGCTCAGCGTCACGCCGGACCCACCGTGCCCGTAGCAGTGCACGACGTCACCCGTCCGCTCCACCCGGACCGTGCTGCGGGCCGGACGCAGGCCCACCTTGTGCCGGAGCACCCGCGCGCCCCGGAGCGCGGGCACCAGCGCGGCCGCGCGGTCCAGGATCTCCGTGGCGGTGGCGGGTGAGGGCGACCGGCTCCACGCCCCGTGCACCTCGGTGCCGCCGACCACGACGTCGTGGCTGCGCGGGACGACGTACGTCGGGCCGGCGGGGTCCAGCCACCAGCGGTCCAGCCCGAACTGCTCCACCACGACGACCTGCCCCTGCACCGGCTGGACGTCGTGGTCCGCCGCCAGCAGCCGCGCCCCCAGTCCGGAGCAGTTCACCACCACGTCGCCGCCGGAGGGCAGCGCCGACAGGTTCAGGCGGGTGACCGTCCCGCCCAGGTCCTCGACCCGAGCGGCCAGCCAGCGCAGGTAGAGCGGCATCTCGACCAGCGGCACGACCTCGGTGGCGGTGCCCTCGGGCGAGACCACCGAGCCCTCGGCCATCCGCACCCCGGCCTCGGGTTCGTCGCCGGCCAGCGCCTCCAGCGCGGCGAAGGTCGTCCGCGACCACCGGCCGACCAGGTCGACGGGCTCGGCGAGGTACGGGTACCAGATCGCGGCCGCGACCGCCGAGGTCGTCTCCAGCGGCAGGTCGCGCGCGACGACGTCGACCCGGTGCCCCGCCTCCAGCAGTCGCACCGCGCAGGTCAACCCGACCACGCCCGCCCCGACCACGATCACCCGCGCCATGCGCCGAGTCTGCCGCAGGTTCAGGTCTCGCAGCGCACCACGACGTCGTGACCGGGGCCCCCGTCGCCCTCGTCCCGGCCGGAGCCTCCGTCGAGGCGGTCGTCACCGGCGTGGCCCGACAGGTCGTCGTCCCCACCGCCCCCCTCGAGCACGTCGTCACCGGCCCGGCCGTCGAGCCGGTCCGCGCCCGCGGCACCGGTCAGCTGGTCGTCACCGGCGCCGCCGTCGAGCCGGTCGTCGCCACCGTTGCCGAGGAGTCGGTCGTCGTCGTCGCCACCCAGCAGGGTGTCGTTGCCGCCCCCGCCGACCAGCTTGTCCTTGCCCGTGCCGCCGTCGAGCAGGTCCTTGCCGGCGGCTCCGTCCAGCTTGTCGTTGCCGTCACCCCCACAGATGACGTCGGCGCCGCCACCCCCGCTGATGTGGTCGTTGCCGCCCAGCCCCACGATCACGTCGTTGCCGCTGGTGCCGGTGAGCTCGTCACCCGCGGCGGTCCCGACGATGGTCGCCTTCAGTCCGGCACAGGTCGGCACGGCCGGAGGCGGCGGCGTCGCCGTGGCGATCGTGAAGGTCCGCGTGGCCGGTGACGCGTCGGTGTTCCCGACGGCATCGGTGGCGCGCACCTCGAACGTGTGCGTCCCATCCGCCAGCGCCGCGGTCGTGAACGGCGTGGTGCAGGCCGTGAACGCACCCGCGTCCACCCGGCACTGGAAGGTCGACCCCGCCTCCGAGGAGACGAACGTGAAGGTCGGCGTGCTGTCGTTGGTCGTCCCCGTCGGACCACCGGTGATGGTGGTCTGCGGTTCCACCGTGTCGATGGTGTAGCTCCTGGTGGCCGGGCTCGGGTCGACGTTGCCCGCCCCGTCGATGGCGCGCACCTCGAACGTGTGCGTCCCGTTGGCCAACGAGGAGGTCGTGAACGGCGTCGTGCAGGGCGCGAAGGTCCCCGCGTCGAGCCGGCACTCGAACGTCGACCCCGCCTCCGAGGAGGTGAACGTGAACGTCGAGACGTGGACGTTGATCGTGCCGGTCGGCCCACTGGTGATCGTCGTGTCCGGCGGTGTCGTGTCCACCGGGAGCGTCGTGTCCACGGTGAAGGTGCGGCTCGCGGGGGACGCATCGGTGTTGCCGGCCGCGTCGGTCGCGCGGACCTCGAAGGTGTGCGAGCCGTCCGACAGCGCCGTCGTCGTGAACGGCGTCGTGCACGACGCGAAGGACCCGGCGTCCACCCGGCACTGGAACGTCGAGCCCGCCTCGGTCGAGGTGAACGAGAACGTCGGCGTGCTGTCGCTGGTGGTCCCCGACGGTCCTGCCGTGATCGAGGTGTCCGGCGGCGTGGTGTCGACGGTGAAGGTCCGGCTCGCCGGCGTCAGGTCGACGTTCCCGGCAGCGTCCAGCGCGCGCACCTCGAAGGTGTGCGAGCCGTCCGTCAGCGCCACCGTCGTGAACGGCGAGGAGCAGGCCGTGAACGCGCCGCTGTCCACCCGGCACTGGAACGTCGCGCCGCTGTCGGGCGAGGTGAACGAGAACGTCGGGGTGCTGTCGTTGGTGGTCCCGGACGGTCCTGCCGTGATCGAGGTGTCCGGAGGCGTCGTGTCGACGGTGAAGGTCCGGCTGGCAGGTGACGCATCGGTGTTGCCGGCCCCATCGGTGGCGCGCACCTCGAAGGTGTGCGACCCGTCGGCCAGCGCCGTCGTCGTGAACGGCGTCGTGCACGACGCGAAGGACCCGCTGTCCACGCGGCACTCGAACGTCGAGCCCGCCTCGGTCGAGGTGAACGAGAACGTCGGCGTGCTGTCGCTGGTCAGCCCCGACGGCCCCGCGGTGATGCTGGTGTCCGGCGGCGTGGTGTCGTCGGAGGCGACCGTGAAGCTCCGGCTCGCCGGCGTCGGATCCGTGTTGCCCGCAGCGTCCGTCGCCCGCACCTCGAAGGTGTGCGCCCCGTCGGCGAGCGCCGCGGTCGTGAACGGGGTGGTGCAGGCCGCGAACGCCTCGCTGTCCACCCGGCACTGGAACGTCGAGCCCGCCTCGGTGGACGTGAAGGTGAACGTCGGCGTGTTGTCGTTGGTCGTGCCCGTGGGGCCCGCGGTGATGGCCGTGTCCGGCGGCGTCAGGTCGTCGGTGGTGCCTGCCTTGCAGGTGCCTGCCGGTGCGTCGAACAGGCGCAGGCGGTCGAGGAACACCGTGGAGTCCAGGATCGGGTCACCCTGGTCGAACACCGAGAAGAAGACGGTGTGGGCGCCCGAGGTGATCGGCGTGGTCGCGCGCAGCAGCGGCGTCGCGCCGTCGTACGTCGTGCCCGCTGCGTCGGCGGCGGAGAATCCGGCGGTGTTGATGCTGATCACCTTGCCGGCCTGGTCGAAGGCGAAGTTGTGCGGTGCCACCACGGCGTTGTTCTGCGCGGGGTCCGCGGTGAAGTCCGAGGTGTCCAGCTCGGCCACGAAACCGTCGTTCACCGAGCCCCCGACGTACTCGGGGAACTCCTCGGAGAAGAACCGGAAGTCGACGGCGAGGCAGTTGACGCCCTGCGGGACCTGGAGGTACGTCGTCAGCTTGACCATGTCGAAGAACGAGTTGCCATGGCTGCCACCGCCGCCACCATGGTCCTGGGTGGTCCCGTCGCTGGTGTTCGGGTCGTCGGCGAACGTCGTGTCGCCCGAGCTCATGACGGCATAGCTGGACCCGCTGGTGGGGAAGCCTGCGAGCGGCAGCGTGGAGGTCGCGGCGGGGTTCGTGTCCTGACCGGGCGGCGAGCCCTCCGAGCTCTCGTCGAGGTCCGACGCCGAGGTGCAGCCCGGATCCTTGGTCTCGCCGGCCGGCGGGACGAAGTCGACGAGCCCGTCGAAGTCGTCGTCGAAGCCGTTGGCGCAGGCAGGAGTCGGGTCGGGCTCTCCCTCGACCTCCTGGTTGTCCGTCGCCGAGGTGCAGCCCGGATCCTTGGTCTCGCCGGCCGGCGGGACGAAGTCGACGAGCCCGTCGAAGTCGTTGTCGAAGCCGTCCGCGCACTCGGGTTGCTGATCGGCCCACTCGCTGTTGTCGGTGGCCGACACACAGTCCGGGTCCGCCGTGCCGCCGGTCGGCGGGACGAAGTCGATCCTGCCGTCGTCGTCGTTGTCGATGCCGTCCTGGCAGTGGGGCGTGGCGGCGGGCGAGACCGGCAGGACGTCGAAGTTGGTGAGGGTGACGACGCCAGGGCTCAAGGAGTCGGCGATCGCACCCGCGACGACGGCCGAGGTCCGGCTGGGCGTGATCTCGTCGACCGCCACGGCGGGGGCCGCGGTCACGAACGTGAGCGCAGCGACGACGAGCAGGAGTGCGGTGGAGCGGAACGCCGTCGTTCGCATGGGGTCCCCCGGTTCTCGGCACGGACGTGCCCGTGGCCAGCAGTCGGGAGGAATGACGGCAAGGTTGCCGCGCGGCACCGGACCGGGGGTTCAGCGCGTGGGGGTTTCCCCCATTTGGGGGTGCGTGCCCTCGGATCAGGCTCCGGCGATCCGCGGCGCGGTCGGGTCGTCCCCTCCGGCGCTCTGCTCCCGGGCGACGTACTCCTCGATGTCCTCGATGTCGGTGCGGTTGCGGGTCACCACGGCGAGCAGGTCACTCATGGTGGCGACCTCCTCCACCTGCTCCTTGATGAACCACTGCATGAACTGCTCCGAGGCGAAGTCGGACTCCTCGCGCGCGGTCTTCAGCAGCCCGTTGATCTGCTCGGTGACGCGGCGCTCCTGCGCCAGCGCGAGCTCGACGGGGGCGACCACGTCGTCGAACGACGACACGGGTGCCTCGACCCCGGGCATGGTCACGTCGGCGTCGGTGTCGAGGAGGTACTGCACCATCATCAGCGCGTGGTCGCGCTCCTCGAGCGCCTGACCGTAGAAGAACGCAGCCATCTGGGGCATGGTGAGCGCGTCGTAGTACACCGCGCAGGCGAGGTACTGGTTGTGCGCGGCGAACTCGTTGCCGATCTGGGCGTTGAGCTGCTCGACGAAGCGGACTGCGGGCACGGGGCTCTCCTGGAGGACGGCCGCCGGGCGGTCAGGCGGCGATCGGCTGCTTCTGCTTCTTGACCTTGACCTTGATCAACTTGCGCTTCTTGACCGTATACCCCGCGGGCAGGGTGCCTTCCTTCAGCATCCGGATCGGACACCGCTTGCAGCGGTCCTTGGAGATGCAGCACTTCGACTTCGGCTGCTTCGCCTTGCCCTTGGTCTTCGACACGGGGAGAGAGTAGCAAGGCAGATTAGGTTTGCCTAACCTTAACGGGCCGGCAGGTCGGCGGCGAGGCGCCAGCCGTCGCCGTCTCGCTCCAGCACCGCGAAGGCGCAGTTCGCGATGGCGTCGCTGCGACCCGCCCGCCAGGCGACGACCGACAGCGTGGCCAGGATCGCGCCGCCGTGCGCGACCACCAACAGCGTCTCCCCGCGGTGCCGGTCCGCCAGGTCGTCGAGGACGTCGACCACGCGTCGCGCGATCTCGGCGCCGGACTCGCCGCCGGGCACCCGGGTCTCGGCGTCGCCGCCGAGCCAGGCGGTGAAGACCGGCCCGAACAGGGCGTCCTCGAAGGTCAGGCCGCGGGCGTCGCCCGCGCCGAACTCGTGCAGGCCCTCGCGCACCGTGACCTCGACGCCGAGCACGGCGGCCGCCAGCTCACCGGTCTGCACCGCGCGCGCCAGGCTGCTGGTGTACACGTGCGCGATCCGCTCCTCGCGCAGCCGGTCGCCCAGCGCCCGCGCCTGGGCGCGTCCGGTGAGGGTCAGGCTGCCGCCGTGGTCGTGGAGGAGCGGCGACTCGTACTCCGCCTCGCCGTGCCGGGCGAGGACGATCCGCGCGGGGCACTGGAGATCGCTCACCCCGGCAGGTTAGACGGAAACCGGTTGAGCGCCGCGACCGGGAGCGGGAGGCTCGTCGGATGGACACGCAGGCGATCACCGTCGGCCCGGCTCCGGACCACGAGACCTTCCTCCGCACCGACCAGACGGTGTGGTTCGGCGAGGTGGGCCGTGAGACCCCGGAGCAGCAGCTGCTCGGGGTGCCCGCCGGGTTCCGGTACGCCGCGCAGGTCGACGGTGCCGACCCGGCCACCTATCCGGGCATCTACGGGGTCCGCCCGATGACGCTGTCGGTGCCGGGGACCGGGGACGAGGTGCGGCGGGTGCCGTGCGCCGGCCTCACCTGGGTCGGCGTCCACCCCGACCACCGGCGCCGCGGGGTGCTGACGGCGATGCTCCGCCACCACTTCGAGACCGTCCGCGACGAGCCCGGCTGGCACCTGTCGGCGCTGCACGCCAGCGAGCCGGCGATCTACGGCCGGCACGGCTACGGGCTCGCCTCGCTCGAGCACTCCTTCGTCCTGGGCCGCGGGGCGAAGCTCACGGCGCCGCACCTCGACGCCGCCGCCGAGGCCGTGCGGACCACCTTCGGCACGGCGAGCGACCCTGGCATCGCGGCCCGGGTCCGCCGCTGCTGGGAGCGCAGTGCCGGGGCGGACGTCGGGATCATCACCGGCGAGGACGACTTCTACGAGGCGATGTGCGCCTCGAGCGAGGAGGACCGGCGCGGCAAGGAGCCGGTCCGGGTGCTGTTCGCGCACGTCGACGGCGAGGACGTCGGCCTGGCCGGCTTCCGGCGGGAGCAGAAGTGGGAGCACGGCCGGCCGGGTGGCGACCTCACCGTCTTCGCGCTGGTCGGCGGCCCGGCGGCCCGCCTCGCGCTGCTGCGGCGGCTGGTGGACTTCGACCTGATCGGCACCGTGAAGGTGTGGTCCGTCGGCGTCGCCGACCCGATGCTGACCTGGCTCGGCAGCCCGCGCGGGGCCTCGGAGGTCGCGGTCTACGACAACCTGTGGGTGCGTCTCGTCGACCTGCCGAAGGCCTTGGAGGCGCGCGGGTACGCCGCCGCCTGCGACGTGGTGCTCGACGTCTCGGACACGTCCGCGCCCTGGAACGCCGGCCGCTGGCGACTGCGGGTCGACGGCAGCGGGGCCGCCCACGTGGAGCGGACCGAGGCCGACGCCGACCTGCGGCTGCCCGTGCAGGCCCTCGGGGCGCTCTACCTCGGCGACGTCTCCCCGGTGGGGCTGGTCCGCGCCGGGCTGGTCGAACAGGCCCGGGCCGGGGCGGCCCGCGCGCTCTGGCACGCGGTGCGCACCGAGGCGCGACCGGCGGCGGCCACCGGCTTCTGAGCCCGGCTACCGTGGCGGCGTGCCCCGCGTGACGCCCGAACCACCCGGTCCCGGCCAGGAGTCGGTGTGGGACTACCCGCGTCCCCCGCGGCTCGAGCGCAGCGGCGAGGACGTCGAGGTCCGGCTCGGGGGGCGCACCGTCGCGCGCAGCCGGACGACGTACCGCGTCCTGGAGACCAGCCACCCGCCGACGTACTACCTGCCCGCCGAGGCCTTCGAGGACGGCGTGCTGCGACCGGTCGAGGGCACCACCTTCTGCGAGTGGAAGGGGCGGGCGGCGTACTTCGACCTGGTGACCCCCGACCGGGTCGCGGCCCGCGCGGGCTGGACCTACCCGACGCCCACGGCCGGGTTCGAGCCGCTGGTCGGGCACGTCGCGGTGATGCCCGGCCTGGTCGACGGCTGCCTCGTGGACGGGGAGGTGGTGCGCCCCCAGGAGGGCGGCTTCTACGGCGGCTGGATCACCGACCGGGTGGTGGGACCGTTCAAGGGCCGGCCCGGCAGCGCGGGCTGGTAGGTCAGCCGCGCTCCTTCTGCTGGAGCTGGGACTGGACCTCGGTGTCGTCGAACCCGACGGACCGGTAGACCCGGACGGCCAGGTAGTCCGGGTCGGCGACCATGACCAGGGTGTGCGCCCCCCGCTCGTCGAAGGCGTGCTGCGCGACCCGGTGCACGAGCGTCCCGGCGAGGCCGCGGCCCCGCAGGTCGGGGTGCGTCTCGACGTTCTGGTAGCGCGCCAGCCCTCCCCAGGCGTCGACGATGCCCATCTCCGAGGCCAGCCGACCGTCCACGAAGGCGCCCCACCAGGAGCCGTTCCCGGACTCGCAGACGCGGCGGTCGTGCTCGGCCTTGCGGGTGACGAAGACGCGGTGCATCTCGGGCTCGTACTCGGTGTCGACGGCCATGGCGAGCTCGATGCGCTGCGCCCAGTCGTCGTCGGTCTCGAACGGGCGGTAGACCGCCTCGGTGTTGGGGCGCGGCGGCGGGTGCACCGAGGTCGCCGTCATCACGGTGCCGATGTCCAGCGCCGGACCGGCCGCGGCCAGCGGGGCGAGCGCGTCGCGCTGGTCGCCGGTGCCGTCGACGCCGAAGGCGCGGTGCGTGCTGTCGGGGAAGTCCGCGTCGTACTCCGCGATCAGCGCGTCCACCTCGTCGGCCGCCGGCGGTCGCTCGAGCAGGTAGAAGTTGCCCCAGTAGTACGACGGGTTGGTCGGCGACCGGACCACGATCCGCGTGCCCTGGTCCTCGATCTCGGAACCGGCGAGGGCAAGGATGGCGAGGTCGGTGCGGAAGGCGAGCGACTGGACGTCCACCCGGTCGAGGCTAGTGGAGGTCGAGTCCGTGCGCCGCGCGGATCACGTCGACGATGCCGCCCATGATCTCGGTCAGCCCGAAGTCCTTGGGGGTGAAGACCGCCGCCACCCCGGCCTCGCGGAGCCGGCGCGCGTCGGCGTCCGGGATGATCCCGCCGACGATGACCGGCACGTCCTCGAGCCCGGCGGCCCGCAGTCCGTCCAGCACGGCCGGCACGAGCTCCATGTGCGACCCGGACAGGATCGAGAGCCCCACGCAGTGCACGTCCTCGGCCACCGCGGCCGCGACGATCTCCTGCGGGGTGAGCCGGATGCCCTGGTAGACGACCTCGAAGCCGGCGTCGCGAGCGCGCACGGCCACCTGCTCGGCGCCGTTGGAGTGCCCGTCCAGGCCGGGCTTGCCGACCAGCAGCCGCAGCCGGCCGCCGAGCTCCTCGCCGGTGACGCGGACCCGCTCGCGCACCGCGCGGAGCTCCGCCCCCGCCTCGGCCGTGCCGACGGCGCCGGAGACGCCGGTGGGCGCCCGGAACTCGCCGAACACCGCCCGCAGGGTGCCGGCCCACTCCCCCGTCGTCGCGCCGGCCCGGGCGGCGGCGAGCGTCGCGGGCATCAGGTTGACGTCGGTCTTGGCGTCGGCGGCGAGGCGGGCCAGCGCCTCGTCGACGGCGGCCTGGTCGCGCTCGGCCTTCCACGCCTCGACGCTGGCCAGCGCGGATCGCTCGGCCTCCGGGTCGGGCGCCTGGATCGCCGCGTCGAGGTCGGCGGTCAGCGGCGACGGCTCGGTGGTCTCGAAGACGTTGACGCCGACGACCTTCTCCTCGCCGCTCTCGATGCGGGCCCGCCGGGCCGCGTGCGCGGACACCAGCGCCTGCTTCATGTAGCCCGACTCGACGGCGGCGATCGCCCCGCCCATCGCCTGCACCCGGTCGATCTCGGCCCGGGCCCCGGCGACGAGCTCGGCCACCTTGGCCTCGATGACGTGGGAGCCGTCGAAGATGTCGTCGTACTCCAGCAGGTCGGACTCGAAGGCCAGCACCTGCTGCAGCCGCAGCGACCACTGCTGGTCCCAGGGCCGGGGCAGGCCGAGCGCCTCGTTCCAGGCGGGCAGCTGGACGGCGCGGGCCCGGGCGCTCTTGGAGAGCGTGACGCCGAGCATCTCGAGCACGATCCGCTGGACGTTGTTCTCCGGCTGCGCCTCGGTCAGGCCGAGCGAGTTCACCTGCACGCCGTACCGGAAGCGACGCATCTTCGGGTCCTGCACGCCGTAGCGGTCCCGGGTGATCTCGTCCCAGAGCGCGACGAAGGCGCGCATCTTGCAGGTCTCCTCGACGAAGCGGACGCCGGCGTTGACGAAGAAGGACATCCGCCCGACGACCGCGCCGAAGTCCTCGTCGGTGACCTGGCCCGACGCCTTGACCTGGTCGAGCACCGCGATCGCGGTGCACAGCGCGTAGGCCAGCTCCTGCGTGGGCGTCGCACCCGCCTCCTGCAGGTGGTAGCTGCAGATGTTGATCGGGTTCCACTTCGGGATCTCGTGGACGGTGTAGGCGATCACGTCCGCGATGAGCCGCAGCGAGTGCTCGGGCGGGAACACGTAGGTCCCCCGCGAGAGGTACTCCTTGATGATGTCGTTCTGCGTCGTGCCGGCGAGCCGGTGCGCGACCGCGAGCCGCTCCTCGTCGCTCGACCCCGCGGTCAGCCCGGCCTGCTCCTCGGCCGTGACCTGGTAGAGCGCGAGGAGCCACATCGCCGTGGCGTTGATCGTCATCGAGGTGTTCATCTCGGTGAGCGGGATGTCGGCGAAGAGCGCACGCATCTCGCCCAGGTGCGGCACCGGGACGCCCACCTTGCCGACCTCGCCACGGCTCAGCGGGTCGTCGGGGTCGTAGCCGGTCTGGGTCGGCAGGTCGAAGGCGACGGAGAGACCGGTCTGCCCCTTGGCCAGGTTGCCGCGGTAGAGCGCGTTGGAGGCCGCCGCCGTCGAGTGACCGGCATAGGTCCGCATCACCCAGGGACGATCCTTCTCTGCCATCGGAGGGGCCATGCCCCGGAGGTTAGGCCGCGGGTCGGGTCCCGGTCATCGACCTGTGGGACATCCGACACCGCGGCCGGGGTGAGCTAGTCCGGCTCGATCACCGAGAAGACGTTGCCCGCGGGGTCGGCGAACCACGCGATGGTCGGTCCCATCTCCCGGGCGATGCCCTTCTCGTCCTGGCCGGCGCCGTCGTAGCGCAGGAACTCCACGCCGCGCGCGGTCAGGTCGTCGACGACCCCCTCGACGTCGGGGGTCTGGAAGTTGAGGACGGTGTACGTCGCCGGCGCGTGCGCGCCGCCCTTGGCGTAGACGAGCACGGTCTGCTCGGGCAGCTTCAGGCCGAAGAAGTGCTCGGTCTCGTCGGCGACCGTCAGTCCGAGCGTGTCGACGTAGAACGCCTTCGCGCTGGCCAGGTCGTCGACCGAGAAGCCGCTGAAGGTGGCCAGCCCGCTCAGCCCGCTCACGACGGTGCCGCCATCGCGGCCCGGGCCTCCGCGCTGAGCTGGATGACCTGGACGGCGTTGCCGTCGGGGTCGGCCAGCGTGCCGAAGAGGTTGCCGTCGCGGTCCTCGACCGGCGCGATCCAGGTGGCGCCGTACTCGTCCGCGCGGGCCTGCACGGCGCGGACGTCCTCGACGTCGAAGTTCACCAGGAACCGGCCCGGCTCGTGGTTGCTGCCCGCCACGTCGTCGCGGGGGTCGAGGAAGAGGTGGAAGTCGCCGTAGCGGAGGATGCGGTACTGCTCCTGCGGCTGGTCGGCCTCGGGCGGCAGCACGGTGGTGTACCACGCGTGCAGGCGGTCGATGTCGGTCGTGCCGAGCATCAGGCTCGAGACGGTCGTCATGTCGGCTCCTTGTCCGCCGGGGCTTCGGAGTGGTGCCCCGGCTGTCGGGAGTACAGACGGCGCGACAGGGCCGAACTCATCGACGCGTGGCCCCGACAAGCCCGACAGGTGGTCCAGCACGCCACGCCGTCGGGCCTGTCGAGACCGGTCTCAGGCGGTGGCGGCCGCGCGCTCGACCTCGACCGCGTGCGCCAGTCGGGAGATGTGCAGGAGCCGACGGACCGCCGGGCAGCAGCCCCGGAGCGTCAGGTGGTGGCCGGCCCGGGTGGCGCGTCGGGTGGCGACGGCGAGCACGCGGAGCGCGGTGACATCGACGCTGCCGACGTCGGTGAGGTCGACGATGACGTCCTGGTCGTGACCCTCGAGATGCTCGTAGATCGCGGTCCGGACCTCCCACGTGCTGCGCACGTCGAAGTCGCCGCTCAGCACCAGTGTCTGACCGTCCGTGGTGATGTCCACTCTGCCCCCGTCCCGCTCCGGAGCCCTGAGACGCTCCGGGACGACTCGCCGCCGCAGTCCCTGTACCTACTATGACGCGCGTCACGTCCGATCGGTTGCCTCTCGGGCCCGAGAAGTGTTCGGCGTGTCGCAAGTGACTCGTGTGACGGTTGTGACTCGGGACTCCGCGCGGGTGCGCACTAGCCTGAACGCATGGTCAACCTCACCCGCATCTACACCCGCACCGGCGACGCCGGACGCACCCGGCTCGGCGACATGAGCGAGACCACCAAGACCGACACCCGCCTGCTCGCGTACGCCGACGTCGACGAGGCCAACGCCCACCTGGGCCTCGCCATCGCCGAGGGCGACCTCGACGACGACGTGGTGGCGGTGCTGACGCACGTGCAGAACGACCTCTTCGACGTCGGCGCCGACTTCTGCACCCCGGTGGTGCCCGATCCCGCGTTCCCGCCGCTGCGGGTCGAGCAGGCCTACGTCGACCGACTGGAGGGCTGGTGCGACCAGTACAACGCCGACCTGCCGGCGCTGCGGTCCTTCATCCTCAGCGGCGGCACCCGCGGTGCCGCGCACCTGCACGTCGCGCGCACCGTCGTCAGGAGGGCGGAGCGGTCGGCGTGGGCGGCGTGGGCCGAGCACGAGGACTCGATGAACATCCTGGCCATCCACTACCTCAACCGGCTCTCGGACCTGGTCTTCATCCTCGCCCGGTATGCGAACAGGGAGACGGGCGATGTCCTGTGGGTGCCCGGAGGAGAGCGTGCGGAGTGAGGCACGAACGGAGCGCGCGAACCGACCATGTAGTGCGAGGAGAGCGCGCGGAGTGAGGCACGAACGGAGCGCGCGAACCGACCATGTAGTGCGAGGAGAGCGTGCGGAGTGAGGCACGAACGGAGCGCGCGAACCGACCGACTCGTGCGCGGGGATCGTTGAGCCTGCCATAAAGTCTGCGCATGACCATGACGGCTGAGCGCCGCCTCATCGAGCACGTCGACCGGATCGAGGCCGAGCAACCGCCGGTGCCCCTCGACTCCGTCGACTACACGGTGCTGCGCCCGCACGTCATGCGCGAGCGGTTCGGTGGGGTGCTGGACTACCTCGCCCGGGTCGAGCTCGAGGTCGACCGCAACGTGCTCGAGCTGAACACGATGCTGCCGAACCCGCCCGAGGTCGACGTGCGCTTCTACCGCGACGTGTGGCACTTCCAGGAGATCCAGCACGGCGTCATCCTGGACAAGCTCCAGATGATCCTGGGCCGGCCCCCGGCCAGCCCGGACACCGACACCGTCTCCGCCAAGATCCGCCTCCTCGGCGCGCTGTCCCACCTCACGCCGGTGCAGGACATCGTGCGGATGCTCTACTACCTGACCGGCATGTCGACGGAGCGGTCGGCCGTGCTGGCCTACAACAAGCTGCACGCCGGGATGCTCGAGCTCGGCGAGACCGCGATCGCCGAGACCGCCATCGCGCCGATCCGTCGCCAGGAGCCGCCGCACTACGCGTTCTACAAGCTGTCGGCCGTCGACCTGGCGGGCCGGCTCTCCCCCTGGCAGGCCTGGCTGACCCGGCGGATCCGTCGGCTCACCTGGGGGCCGGTGGGCGCCAACAACGCCGAGCAGAAGGCCGACTTCGGCGGCGTGCTGACCGCCCTCCACATGCGCGACGGGCTGAGCGGCTTCGGCGAGGAGATCAGCCGGGTCGAGCGGGACCTGTTGTGGGAGCGCGACCGCGGCCTCGAGGTGCCGACGTACGTCGTCGACGCGCTGCACGAGGCGGTCACCCTGTACGACGCGCGCGGCACCCCTTTCTGAGCTCAGCGGCGCCGTACGGAGGGTCCTCGGAGGGAGCCTGCCGGTCAGACGCCGGACGGCACCTCGACGTCGTCGGCGTCCTCGACGTCCTCCCGGTCCCGGGTGGCCAGCAGGCTGGTCACGGTGACGACGGCCAGGATGCCGACGACGACCACCAGCGACCACAGCGTCGGGATCTCGGGCACCCCGGCCCACTGCAGGTGCCCCCAGTGCAGGGCGAGCTTGACCCCGATGAAGCCGAGGATGGCGGCGAGTCCGTAGCCCAGGTGCACGAGCCGGCCCAGGGCGCCCTCGAGCACGAAGTAGAGCGCCCGGAGCCCGAGCAGGGCGAAGGCGTTGGTCGCGAAGACCAGGAACGGGTCGCCGGTGATGCCGTAGACCGCGGGAACGGAGTCGATCGCGAAGACGATGTCGGTCGCCAGCACGACGAGCGACACCAGCGCGAGGGGCGTCAGCGCCCGGCGGCCGCCGATCCTCGACAGCAGCCGGGTCGACTCGTAGTCGGAGGTCACCGGGACGACCCGGCGGACCAGTCGGACGCTGCGCATCCGGTCGACGTCGACCTCGTGGTCCTGGCCGGTGAGCGTGTCCCTCAGGATCTTGACCGCGGTCGCCACCAGCACCAGCCCGAACACCAGGAACGTCCAGTCGAAGGTCTGCAGGGCCGCCGCGCCGAGCGCGATGAACACCGCCCTCAGCACGAGGGCGCCGATGATGCCGTAGAGCAGCACCCGCTGGCGCAGCTCCCGGGGCACCGCGAAGGCGCTCAGCAGGAGGATGAAGACGAACAGGTTGTCCACGCTCAGCGACTTCTCGACCAGGTAGCCGGTGAGGTACTCCACGCCGCGCTCGCTGCCGAAGGCGGACCAGACGTAGACGCCGAAGGCGAGCGGCAGCGGCGATGTAGAAGGCCGACCACCCCAGCGCCTCCCGCATGCCGACCTCGTGGGGTCGCCGGGTCAGCACGAAGTCGACGGCGAGCAGGAGCACGACGGCTCCGATGACGCCGGCCCACAGCAGGGGGGTGCCGATCGAGTCGATCGGGGACGTCGCGGAGGCGGCAGAGAGTACGGCGGATCCGGGCACGGAGGCTCCTCAGGCTGGGACAGCGCTGAGGTCTCCTTCACCCAGCAGAGCCGGGCCCCGTCCCGGGGCACCGATGGCGGCGCCGTACTGACCGGGTCGGGTCGTTGGGAAGTACTCCCCTCGAGAGGAAGTCTACCGGATCAGGTGGGTTTGCCCGCATCGACCGGGGCCCGCGTCGCCGGCACCACCAGGGCCGACGGCACGAGCAGCACCGCGACCACCAGCAGCGCCTGCAGGACGCCGACCTGGTCGGCGACCAGGCCGAGCAGGGGCGGGCCGGCCAGGAACGCGGCGTACCCGATGGTGGAGACCACGCTGACCCGGGCGGCCGCCTGCACGGGGTCGTCGGCCGCTGCGCTCATGCCGACCGGGAACCCGAGGGAGGCGCCCACCCCCCAGAGCACGATGCCCACGACCGCGCCCGCCGGTCCCCCGAAGACCAGCAGCACCACGCCCAGGCCACCGGCGACCATGGTGCCCCAGAGCACGATCGGCCGGCCGAAGCGGTCCAGGAGCACCGGCCCGGCCAGCCGGCCGGCCGTCATCGAGGTCACGAAGACCGCGAAGCCGGCGACCCCGACCCAGGCGGGGACGTCGTAGCCGTCCACCAGCGCCAGCGCGAGCCAGTCGTTGGCGGTGCCCTCGGTGAGGGCCAGGGACAGCACCATCAGCCCGATCATCAGCGTGCGCGGCTCCCGCCACGCCGAGCGGGCCGGACGCCGGTCCTCGTGCACGGGCACCGCGGGGAGGAATGCCGTGGCGCGGCCCCAGACCAGCAGCAGGGCGCCGACCGCGACCACGCCGAGCTGGGCGAGCATCGGTACGCCGAGGCCCACGAGCAGGACCCCGAGCCCGGCTCCGGCCACGGTGCCGAGACTGAAGCCCGCGTGGAAGCGCGGCATGATCGTGCGGCCCAGTGCGTGCTCGACGGCCGCACCCTCGACGTTCATGGACACGTCCCACGTCCCGGTGCCGACGCCGTAGGCGAAGAGGCCCACCGCCGTCAGCGGCACCAGGCCGGCCTCGGCGCCGGCGCCGGCCAGCAGCAGCCCGGCGGCGGCGCTGGAGGCGCCGGCGCGGACCACGGTGCCGGTGCCGAACCGGTTGATGAAGGCCCCGGTCGTCGGCAGCGACAGCACGGAGCCGGCCGCCAGGCAGAGCAGCAGCAGACCGAGCTGACCGTTGGTGAGGCCGAGGTCGGCCCGCACCTCGGGGATCCGCGAGACCCAGGTGGCGAAGCACAGGCCGTTCAGCGCGAAGACGAGGCCGACGGCGTTGCGGGCGACCAGCGCCTCGGTGCCCGACGTCGTCGACGTCACAGGATCATCTGGGTGCCGGGCGGCGCGGCCTCGAGCCAGGCCTGGAACCCCGTCAGCGACGACGGGCTCATCGCGAGCTCGACGTCCTCGCCACCGGGTGCCCGGCAGGTGACCACCACGTGGTCGCCGTAGAGCGACATCTTCTCGACCCCCTCGGGCTCCCGCTGGGTGTCGAACGCCAGCTCGCCCCGGGGCCAGGATCGCTTGGGCCGGGGGGCGAGGGAGAAGATCCGGAACCACTCGAGGGAGTCACCGGAGTAGCGACCGATGCCGAGCAGCCAGCCGCGGCCGGGTCGCTCGGGACGGATCCGGTAGCTGAGCTCGAAGGTGCCGCCGTTGCGCGAGAGCAGCCGGCGTCGCGCCACGAGGGCGACGCCGTACAGCAGGACGAGCGCCAGGACGACGGCAACCGCGTCCAGCACGACCTGCCACAACGGCATGCGACCCTCCTCGGCTCAGCGGGGTGCGCACACTCTAGGGCGGTGGTTGTTGAAATCCGAATCGCAGGTGAGCCGGTCAGGACGCCTTCTCGGCGGCCCGGATCCGGGCCTCCGCGAGACGTACCCGCTCCTCGGCCTGGTCGTCGTTCTCCCCGGCCGCCTTGGCCCGGTCGAGGTCCTGCCGGGCCTTCTCGAGGTCGATGTCGTGGGACGCCTCGGCGTACTCCGCGAGCACCGACACCCGGTTGTTGGCGACCGAGAGGAACCCGGCGCTGACCGCCGCCACCCAGGTCTCCCCCTCCGTGGTCTGCACGTCGACGACGCCGTCGATGAGCAGCGACAGGATCGGGGCGTGGTTCGGCAGGATGCCGACGTCACCCTCCGTGGTCCGGGCGATGACCATCGTCGCCTCCC
Source organism: uncultured Actinomycetota bacterium (assembly GCA_963713255.1). GTDB lineage: Bacteria > Actinomycetota > Actinomycetes > Propionibacteriales > Nocardioidaceae > Nocardioides. Next base: position 29,191 of record CAVQLC010000014.1, on the reverse strand, counting down.
CCGACCACACGAGGCGGTCGGCGGAGACGACCTCCACCTGGAGGACGGAGCCAGAGGAGTCGGCCATCAGAGGTTCTTCTGGATGTCAGCCCACTTGGCCTCGACGTCGTCGAGCCCACCGCACATGAAGAACGCCTGCTCGGCCACGTGGTCGTACTCACCGTCGGCGATCTTGTTGAACGCCTCGATGGTGTCCGCGACCGTGACGGTCGAGCCCTCGATGCCGGTGAACTGCTTGGCGACGTAGGTGTTCTGCGACAGGAAGCGCTGGATCCGACGGGCGCGGTGGACGATGATCTTGTCCTCCTCGGAGAGCTCGTCGACACCGAGGATCGCGATGATGTCCTGGAGCTCCTTGTTGCGCTGGAGGATCTGCTTGGTCCGGACCGCGCAGTCGTAGTGGTCCTTGCCGATGTACTGCGCGTCGAGGATCCGCGAGGTCGACGTCAGCGGGTCCACCGCGGGGTAGATGCCGAGCGACGCGATGTCGCGGGACAGCTCCGTGGTGGCGTCGAGGTGCGCGAACGTGGTCGCCGGCGCCGGGTCGGTGTAGTCGTCGGCGGGCACGTAGATCGCCTGCATCGAGGTGATCGAGTGACCACGCGTCGAGGTGATCCGCTCCTGGAGCTGACCCATCTCGTCGGCCAGGTTGGGCTGGTAGCCCACCGCGGACGGCATCCGGCCGAGCAGCGTCGAGACCTCGGAGCCCGCCTGGGTGAACCGGAAGATGTTGTCGATGAACAGCAGCACGTCCTGCTGCTGCACGTCGCGGAAGTACTCCGCCATGGTGAGCGCCGACAGCGCGACGCGCAGCCGGGTGCCCGGCGGCTCGTCCATCTGGCCGAAGACGAGGGCGGTCTGGCCGATGACGCCGGCCTCCTCCATCTCGACGATGAGGTCGTTGCCCTCGCGGGTGCGCTCGCCGACGCCGGCGAACACCGACACGCCGCCGTGGTCCTTCGCGACCCGCGCGATCATCTCCTGGATCAGCACGGTCTTGCCCACGCCGGCGCCGCCGAACAGGCCGATCTTCCCGCCCTGGACGTACGGCGTCAGCAGGTCGATGACCTTGATGCCGGTCTCGAACATCTGCGTCTTGGACTCGAGCTGGTCGAAGGCCGGGGCCTTGCGGTGGATGCCCCACCGCTCCTTGACGTCGAGGGTCTCGCCCTCCTCGAGGTTGAGGCAGTCGCCGGTGGTGTTGAACACCTTGCCGAGGGTGATGTTGCCGACCGGCACGCTGATCGACTCACCGGTGTCGGTCACCTGGGCGCCCCGGACCAGGCCGTCGGTGGGCTTCATGGAGATCGCGCGCACCATGCCGTCCCCGATGTGCTGGGAGACCTCGAGGGTGATCTCGTGGGTCTCGCCGGTGAGCTCGAACTTCACCTTGAGGGCGTTGTAGATCTCGGGCATCGCGTCCGAGGGGAACTCGATGTCGACGACCGGCCCGATGACGCGGGCGATCCGGCCGACGCCGCCGCCCTTCGTGTCGGTGCTGGTCTCGTCAATGGTCGTTGTCATGTCTCTCTCACTCACTCCCCGCGCTGGCGTCGGCAAGGGCATTGACGCCACCGACGATCTCGCTGATTTCCTGGGTGATCCCGGCCTGGCGGGCCTGGTTGGCGATTCGCTTGTACTTCTTGATCAGCTCTTCGGCGTTGTCCGTCGCGGACTTCATGGCCTTCTGGCGCGCCGCCAGCTCGGAGGCCGAGGCCTGGAGCAGCGAGAAGAAGATCCGGCTCTGGACGTAGCGCGGGAGCAGGGAGTCGAGCACGTCGCCGGGCGACGGCTCGAACTCGTAGAGCGGCAGCAGGTCGTCCTCCTCCGGACGCTCCTCGCCCTCGACGACCTCCAGCGGCAGCAGCCGCACCGCGGTCGGCTCCTGGGTGAGCATGGACCGGAAGCGCGTGTAGATCACGTGCACCTCGTCCACCGGCGGCGGGGCGTCCTCGATCGGCTCCTCCTCGGTGTTGAGGAAGGCCGAGATGAGGGTGTCCCCGATGTCGCGGGCCACGTCGTACGTCGGCTGGTCGCTGAAGCCGGTCCACGCCTCCAGCACCGTGCGCTGGCGGAAGCGGAAGTACGCCTGGCCCTTGCGCCCGGTGACGTAGAGGTCGACGTCCTTGCCCTCGCCCCGGAGCTTCTCGATGAGCCGCTCGGCCTCCTTGAGCACGTTGGAGGAGTAGGCGCCGGCGAGGCCGCGGTCGCTGGTCACGATGAGCAGGGCGGCCCGCTTGGGGTCCTCCGGCTCGGTGGTCAGCGGGTGTTCGACGTTGGAGAAGGTCGCGACGGCCGAGACCGCCCGCGTCAGCTCGCGCGCGTACGGCGCGGCCGCCTGGGCCCGCTGCTGCGCCTTGATGATGCGAGACGCAGCGATGAGCTCCATGGCGCGGGTGATCTTCTTGGTCGACTCGACCGACTTGATCCGAGCGCGGTACTCACGCAGCGATACGGCCATGAGCGGTCATCCTCGCTTCTGCTTGACGATCTGCTCCTGCTCGAGCTCGTCGTCGGGGAGCGCCTCGTGCTCCTCGTGGCCGGCCTTGATCGCACCGCCGTCGGAGGTCTCGAACTGGGTGACGAACGAGTCGTACGCCGAGGTCAGCTGCGACTCGGTGTCGTCGTCGAACTTCCCGGACTCGCGGATGCCGGAGAGGATCCCGTCGTGGCTGCGCCGCAGGTAGTCGAGGAACTCGCTCTCGAAGCGCAGGATGTCCTCGGTCGGGACCGCGTCGAGCCGGCCGCTGGTGCCGGTCCACAGCGAGACCGTCATCTCCTCGACCGGGTAGGGCGAGTACTGCGGCTGCTTGAGCAGGGCCATCAGCCGCTGCCCGCGGTCGAGCTGCTGGCGCGAGGCGGCGTCGAGGTCGGACGCGAACATCGCGAAGGCCTCCATCGCCCGGAACTGCGCGAGGTCGACCTTCAGCGAGCCGGTCACGGCCTTCATCGCCTTGGTCATGGCGGCGCCACCCACGCGCGACACCGAGACGCCGACGTCGATCGCCGGGCGCTGGTTGGCCGCGAACAGGTCCGACTGCAAGAAGATCTGGCCGTCGGTGATCGAGATGACGTTGGTCGGGATGAACGCCGACACGTCGTTGGCCTTGGTCTCGACGATCGGCAGGCCGGTCATCGAGCCGTGGCCGAGGTCGTCGGACAGCTTCGCGCACCGCTCCAGCAGGCGGGAGTGCAGGTAGAAGACGTCACCCGGGTAGGCCTCGCGGCCCGGCGGGCGACGCAGCAGCAGGGACACGGCGCGGTACGCCTCGGCCTGCTTGGTCAGGTCGTCGAAGACGATCAGCACGTGCTTGCCGTCGTACATCCAGTGCTGGCCGATGGCCGAGCCGGTGTACGGCGCGAGGTACTTGAACCCGGCCGAGTCGGACGCGGGCGAGGCGACGATGGTGGTGTACTCCAACGCGCCGGCCTCCTCGAGCGAGCCGCGCACGGCCGCGATGGTCGAGCCCTTCTGGCCGATCGCGACGTAGATGCAGCGCACCTGCTTGTCGGGGTCGCCGGTCTCCCAGTTCGCCTTCTGGTTCATGATCGTGTCGATCGCGACGGTGGTCTTGCCGGTCGCGCGGTCGCCGATGATGAGCTGGCGCTGGCCGCGGCCGATCGGGGTCAGGGCGTCGATCGCCTTGATGCCGGTGGCGAGCGGCTCGTGGACGGACTTGCGGTCCATCACGCCGGCGGCCTGGAGCTCGAGGGCGCGCCGCTCGGTGCTCTCGATCTCGCCGAGGCCGTCGATGGGGTTGCCCAGCGGGTCGACGACGCGGCCGAGGTAGGCGTCGCCCACCGGCACGGAGAGGATCTCCCCGGTGCGGCGGACCGTCTGGCCCTCCTCGATCTTCTCGAAGTCACCGAGGACGACGACACCGATCTCGCGGGTGTCGAGGTTCAGGGCGATGCCGAGGGTGCCGTCCTCGAACTCGAGCAGCTCGTTGGCCATCGCCGAGGGGAGGCCGCTGACCCGGGCGATCCCGTCCGCGGTCTCGGCCACGAGGCCGACCTCCTCGCGGCTGGCGGTCTCCGGCTTGTAGTCGGACACGAACCGCTGCAGGGCGTCCCGGATCTCCTCCGGACGGATCGAAAGCTCCGTCATTTCAGTTCCTCTTCTCTCGTCTGCTCGTGAAGTTGTGGTGCGCCGGGACTCAGCCGGCGAGCTTGCGTCGTGCGTCGTCGAGCCTGCTGACGACGGTGCCGTCGATGACGTCGTCGCCGATCTCCACCCGGATGCCGCCGATGACCCGGGGGTCGACGATGACGTTGAGGTGGACCTCGCGGTCGTACTGCGCGGTCAGGGCGCCCTGGAGCCGGGCCAGCTCGGTGTCGGTGAGCGCCCGGGCGGAGCGCACCGTGGCGACCCGCTCACCGTGGACGTCGGCCGCGATCTTCTGGTAGTCCAGGATCGCCGCCGAGACGGTGCGATAGGAGCCGGCCAACGACTGGTCGACCAGCCGCGAGGTGGCGGCCAGCGTCTTGCCCGAGAGCAGGCCGTCGAGCAGCGCCCGCCGGTCCGCCTGGGAGCGGGTGGGGTCGCCGACCGCGCTGCGCAGGTCGGGGTTGTCGTTGAGCAACCGGGCCACCGCGAAGAGCTCGTCGGCAAGCCGCCCGGCGTCATCGGCGGAGCGCACGACGGCACCGACGCCGAGGTGCTCGAGCACGTCGGCGAGGTCGCGGCCGGCCGTCCAGCGGTGCCGGACGCCCGTCACCACGACGTGCAGCGTGATGCCGTCCACCTTGTCCTCGAAGACCTGGCGGACCAGGCCCTCGCGGGCGTTGGCCTCGACGGTCGCGTCGGTGAGGACCCGGCGCAGGCTGGGCGTGCTGCGCAGCACGGCGGCCAGCCCGAAGAGCTCCTCGCCCACCTGTGCCGTCTTGCGGGACCCCACGGTCGCGACCTCGGCCACCAGCTGGGACTCCAGGGTGGACAAGGCCTCGGCCGACGGACCGCGCAGCTCCATCAGCGGGTCCCGTCCGCGTCGCTCCGGGCCGACTCGAGCGTCTCCAGGTCGGCCAGGAAGCGATCGACGACCCGGTTGGACCGCTCGTCGTCCTCCAGGCTCTCGCCCACGATGCGGCCGGCCAGCGCCGTCGCCAGGCTGCCGACCTCGGCCCGCAGCGAGGTGACCGCCTGCTGGCGCTCGGCCTCGATCTGCGCCTTGCCGTGCTCGACGATCCGCGCGGACTCGACCTGAGCCTGCTCACGCATCTCGACCACGATCTGGGCGCCCTGCTCGCGAGCCTCCTCGCGGATCCGGGCCGCCTCGTGCCGCGCCTCACCGAGGCGCTGCTCGAGCTCGGCCAGCCGGGCGTCCGCCTCGGCCTGCTTGGCCTCGGCGGATGCGATCCCGCCCTCGATCGCCTCGGTGCGCTCGGCGAACGTCTTCTCGAAGCTCGGGACGACGTACTTCCTGATCGCGAGGTAGAGAAGGCCGAAGACGACCAGGGACAGAACGATCTCGATCGGGTGCGGGACCAGGGGGTTGAGCTCCCCCTCCTCGGCCGCGAGGGTGATCAATGACTGCATGGCGAGTCCTTTTGTGGTGCGACTGTCAGAGGACGAACGCGAGCGCGATGCCGATGATGGCCAGCGCCTCAGCGAGGGCGAACCCCAAGATGGCGATCGACTGCAGGCGGCCCTGGGCCTCCGGCTGACGGGCCACACCGCTGATGTAGGCGGCGAAGATCAGACCGATGCCGACACCGGGGCCGATGGCCGCCAGGCCGTAACCGACCATGTTGAGAGAGCCTTCCACGGCTTTTCCTTTCGGTTGCTTTTCCTATCGACTCTCAGTGCTCGTCTGCGAGAGCACCGGAGATGTACATGGCGTTGAGCAGGGTGAAGACGTAGGCCTGCAGGAACTGCACCAGCAGCTCCAGGAAGGCCACGGCGATGAAGAGCAGCCAGGCCAGGATCCCGACGGGCTTGACCAGGGCGGAGCCGTGCACGAGGAGGTACTCCCCGCCCAGCGCGAACAGGATCAGCAGCAGGTGGCCGGCGAACATGTTGGCGAAGAGACGGAGGGCCAGCGTGATCGGCCGGACGACCAGGTTGGACATGAACTCCAGCGGGACCAGCAGCAGCAGGATCGGGCCCTTGATGCCGGCCGGGACGCACTGGAGGTGCATGTAGCCGGCGAAGCCGTGCTTCTTGATGCCGACGGCGTTGTAGATGACCCAGCTCAGGCCGGCCAGGCCGTAGACCATGCCCGCCCGCCCCATCGTGGGGAACTGGAAGAACGGCACCGAGGCCATCAGGTTGTTGAACAGGATGAAGAAGAAGACGGTGACGAGGTACGGCACGAAGCGCATGAAGTCGTGGCTGCCGATGATGTCGCGCCCCATGGAGTTGCGCACGAAGCCGTAGGCGGACTCACCGGAGAACTGCAGCCGGCCCGGCACCATCGCGCGCTTGCGCGCGGCCAGGAAGAGGAACCCGAAGGCGACGACCGCGACGATGACGACCTGGAGCATCGGCTTGGTCACGCCGAGCGGCATGTCCTGGCCGAGGAAGTTGAAGGTCTCGGTGCTGCCACCGATCGGCGGCAGATTGAAGTCTCCCGGGCTGGGAGGCGTGAACTCCTCGGTCCGGAGCGTCGTCATCGCCGTCGAGCTCACTGCGTCTCCTGCCTTCGTCGTGCGGGGAACTGTCCTACGGGGAGCTGTTGAACCGGGCGTACGTCATGTAGATGCCGAAACCCGCACCCACGAGGATCCCGATCGCCACCAGGAAGCCGGTCCCGAGCCACTGGTCCAGACCCCATCCGACGAGGCCGTACACGAGCACACCCGAGACGAGATACCCGAAGGCGTGCCACGGGTCTCCCTTGGGTCGGTCCCCATCCAAGACGGGATCGGTGCGACTGGACGGGGGATTCTGTCGAGCCATCGCGCACCGGACAATAGCAGCCGGGCCGGGTCATCGTTCACCCCCCGTCCTGCCCTCTGGAGCACCCTCCGGAGGCAGGTCGTAGGCGGGGATGCGGAGGTGCGTGGTGAGCCAGATCTGTGCTACGAGCCAGGTCGCCGTCACCGCGATCACGGCCACCGCGAGCCACGTGCGCGCGACCGTGGTGTCCAGCAGCGGCGAGTCCGACAGGGCCACGAACGCGAGCGCCATGACCACCACCTGGAGCACGTAGGTCAGCAGGGCGACCAGGAGCGACGCGGCCGGCAGGAGCGCGGCGACGAGGTTGACGGAGAACGAGCCGAGCACGAAGACGGCGGCCGTGATGAGGGTGCCGATCAGGGCCGCGGTAGAGGCGTCCGAGCCGCCGAAGACGGCCGCGGCGAGGACCACGAGCGCACCCACCCCGAGGGCCGCGAGCGCCGCGCCGACGAGAGGGCGCGTGCCGGTGACACGCGGTGCCTGCTTCGTCGCGGTCGTCATGTCGGCGGCCTGATCTGTGGAGGATTTGTGGAGGTGTCGGCGGTCCTCAGGACCGCTCGTGAAAACTATCACAAAGTCTCCGCGGGGTGGAAACCGCCTGGTTCTCAGGCCTCCGGGGGGCCCGCTCCGATGATGTCCGGGACCGGGTTGTGCAGCCGGGGCAGGGCGAAGGTGAGGGCCACGGTCGCGACCACCATCACCCCGAACCCGATCCACATGGTGCGTCCGCTGTAGAGGCTGAGCAGCACGATGCTCGAGCCCACCAGCCCCGCCCAGAGCCACATGATCAGCACCGCCCGCCGGTGCGAGTGACCGAACTCCAGCAGTCGGTGGTGGAGGTGCTGCTTGTCCGGGGCGAACGGCGACTTCCCCGCGCGGGTGCGCCGGAACACCGCCAGCACCAGGTCGAGCAGCGGCACGATGAGGATCGACACGGGCAGCAGGATCGGCAGGAGGGTGAGCTTCGCGCCGGCGCTGCCGAGGTCCTCGGCGGAGAACTGGCCGGTCAGGGTGATCGTGGACGCGGCGAGCACCAGGCCGATCAGCATCGACCCCGAGTCGCCCATGAACAGCCGGGCAGGATGGAAGTTGTGCGGCATGAAGCCGGTGCAGACCCCCGCCAGCGCCGCGCTGAGCAGCGCGCCGGTGGTCGCGAGGGTGACCTCGTTCAGGTCCGTGAGCAGGTAGCAGAAGACGAAGAAGGACATCGCCCCGACGCCGACCACCCCCGCGGCCAGCCCGTCCAGGCCGTCGACGAAGTTCACCGCGTTCACCGTGGTGACCACGATGAAGACGGTCAGCAGCGCGCCCTGGGCGAGGTCGAGGGCGAGCACCCCCCCGCTGGGCTGGGGGACGTAGGTGTACTGCACGCCCTGCCAGACCAGGATCCCCGCGGCCAGGCACTGCCCGCCGAACTTCGTCAACGCGTCGAGGTCGAAGATGTCGTCGAGCACGCCCACGGTGCAGATGACCGCGCCCGCGATCAGCACGGCGCGCGCCTGGTCGAAGATGTAGGGGTCGGCGCGCCCGAGGAACGGCAGCTCGCGTCCGACCAGGTAGGCCGCGACGAGGCCGCCCATCATCGCCAGCCCGCCGAGGTAGGGGATCGGCTCGTCGTGCACGTCGCGGTCGCGGACCACCGCCACGGCGTGGGTCCGCAGCGCGAACTCGCGGGCGACCACGGTGAGCAGGTAGGTCACCACCGCGGCGACGAGGAAGACGAGGACGTACTCCCGCACGGGAGAGTCCCTCAGCCCTCGTCGATCAGGGTGGTCCCGAGGGGCTCGAGCACCGCGTTGAGCTCGTCGATCCCGAGTGCCCCACGGCGCAGCACCCGGCCCTGCACACCGGTGACGTCGATGATCGTGGAGGCCTCGGCCCCCGCCGAGGGCCCCGCGTCGATGATCACGCTCACGTGGTCCCCGAGCATCTCCTCGGCCTGCTCCGCGTCGGTGGCGGCCGGCTGCCCGGTCACGTTGGCCGACGAGACGGCCAGCGGGCCGGTGCGCTCGAGCAGCTCCAGGGCGAGCGGGTGGTCGGGCATCCGGATCGCGACGGTGCCCCGGGAGTCGCCCAGGTCCCACTGCAGGGACGGCTGCTGCTTGCCGACGATGGTCAGCGGTCCGGGCCAGAACTTCTCCATCAGCGCGCGGGCGTAGCCGGGCAGCGCCAGCGCCAGCGCGTCGGCCGTGGTGGCCGCACTGATGAGCACGGGAGGTGGCATGTCCCGGCCCCGCCCCTTGGCCTGGAGCAGGCCGTTCACCGCGTCCGCGTCGAAGGCGTCCGCCCCCACGCCGTAGACCGTGTCGGTGGGGAGCACGACGAGACCGCCCCGACGGATGGCGAGCGCGGCCGCTTCGATCGCGGTCTCGCGTTCCTCGTCGGTGCTGGTGGGCATGCGCATGGCGTTATCGTGCCAGCCGGGCCGTCGTGTAGCGCGGACGCCCGGCCAGGTCGCGGTGGTCGCGCACCTCGCGCCACCTCCCGGTGTCCGAGAAGACCGCCGGCGCCGACTCGCCCTGGGCGTCGGCGTGCTCGAAGCCCACCACTCCCCCGGGCCGCAGCAGGGCCGCCGCACGGCGCTCCAGCGCCCGGATGGCGTCGAGGCCGTCCGTGCCGGAGAAGAGGGCGAGGTGCGGGTCGTGGTCGCGCGCCTCGGCGGCCACCGACTCCCAGGCGGTGAGCGGGATGTACGGCGGGTTGCAGGTCACCACGTCGACGACACCGAGCAGGTCCTCGAACGCGGTGGCCAGGTCGCCCAGCCGCAGGTCCACGCCGGTGCCGGCGAGGTTGCGCACCGCCCACGCGTGAGCGTCCTCGTCGAGCTCGACCGCGTGCACCCGGGCCTGCGGGACCTCGTGGGCCACCGCCTTGGCGATCGCGCCGGAGCCGGTGCACAGGTCGACCACCACCGGCTCAGGCTGGGGCGACGCCTGCTCGACCGCCCAGCCGGCGAGCAGCTCGGTCTCCGGGCGGGGCACGAACACCCCGGGTCCGACCGCGAGCTCGACGTGTCGGAAGGCGGCCGAGCCGGTCAGGTGCTGGAGCGGCTCGCGCGCGGCGCGCCGCGCCACCAGGGCGGCGTACTCGTCCCGGGCCCCGGCCGGGACGTCCTCGACGAGCGAGAGCCGGCCGCGCGTGGTGCCGAGCACGTGCGCGAGCAGCTCGGCGGCGTCGTGCTCGGGGCTGGCGACCCCGCCGGCCGCGAGGGACGCCGCGGCGTCCTTCAGCAGCGCGCGCGGCGTCACTGGTCGAGCGACTCGAGGCTGGCGGCCAGGTCGGCCTCGACGCACGAGTCGAGGACCGGCTGCAGGTCGCCGTCCAGCACCGCGTCGAGGTTGTAGGCCTTGTAGCCGGTGCGGTGGTCGGAGATGCGGTTCTCCGGGAAGTTGTAGGTGCGGATCCGCTCGGAGCGGTCGACGGTGCGCACCTGGCTCTTGCGGGCCAGGCTGGCCTCGGCGTCGGCCTCCTCCTGGGCGACGGCCAGCAGCCGGGCGCGCAGGATCCGCATCGCCTGCTCCTTGTTCTGGAGCTGGGACTTCTCGTTCTGGCAGCTGGCGACGATGCCGGTCGGCACGTGGGTGATCCGCACGGCCGAGTCGGTGGTGTTGACGCTCTGGCCGCCGGGGCCCGACGAGCGGAAGACGTCGATCCGGAGGTCGTTGTCGTCGATGACGACGTCGACCTGCTCGGCCTCCGGCATCACGAGCACGCCGGCGGCGGAGGTGTGCACGCGGCCCTGCGACTCGGTGACGGGAACTCGTTGCACGCGGTGCACGCCGCCCTCGAACTTCAGCAGGCCGTACGGCGCCTCGCCGGGTGCGGGTGTGCCCCTTTGAACGGGCCTTCACCGCCACCGTCACCGACTTGTAGCCGCCCAGGTCGGACTCGGTGGCATCGAGGACCTCGGTCCGCCAGCCCCTCGCCTCGGCGTAGCGGGTGTACATCCGCAGCAGGTCGCCGGCGAACAGGGCCGACTCCTCCCCGCCCTCACCCGACTTGACCTCGAGGATCGCGTCCTTGGCGTCGGTGGGGTCGCGCGGCACGAGGAGGCGCTGGAGCCGCTCCTCGACGGTGTGCCGACGCGCGCTCAGCTCGTCGGCCTCCGCGGCGAACGCCGGGTCGTCGCCGGCGAGCTCGCGGGCGGCCTCCAGGTCGCCGCCGAGCTGCTGCCACTCGCGATAGGTCGCGACGACGGCAGACAGCTCGGCGTACCGCTGGTTGAGCCTCTTGGCCAGGCGCTGGTCGGCGTGGGTCTCCGGCGCGGCCAGCTGCTTCTCGAGCTCCGCGTGCTCGTCCACGAGCCCGGCCAGGAGGTCGGGGGCGTCGAAGGCTCCGCCAGAAATGATGTGGCCAGAGATGACGGCGCCGGAACTTACTTGGACTCGGTGTCGGCAGGTGCCTTCTTGGCGTAGCGAGCCTCGAAGCGGGCCACGCGGCCGCCGGTGTCGAGGATCTTCTGCTTGCCCGTGTAGAACGGGTGGCACTGCGAGCAGACGTCGGAGTGGATGGTGCCCGACGTGGCGGTGCTCCGGGTCGTGAACTGGGCCCCGCAGGTGCAGGTCACCTGGGTCGTCACGTAGTCCGGGTGGATGTCCTTCTTCATGGTCGTCCTCTCTCATGGCCGCCGGGTCGCCCTACCGAGTGGTGGGACGTGAACCGGAGCCGACGGGCAATGATGCCACCGGTCTCAACGACCGGGCCAATCGTGGCATTCCCGGCTGGTGGCCGGCCTACTCCCCGATGCCACCCGGGGTGGTCTTCTGCACCTGCATCAGGAACTCGATGTTGCTCGAGCTCTTCTTCAGCCGCTCGATGAGCAGCTCGAGCGCCTGCTGGCCGTCGAGGCCCGAGAGCACTCGGCGCAGCTTCCACACGATGGCCAGCTCCTCCTTGCTCATCAGGAGCTCCTCGCGGCGGGTGCCCGACTGCACGGCGTCGATGGCGGGGAACAGGCGCTTGTCGGCGAAGTCGCGGCGCAGCCGGATCTCCATGTTGCCGGTGCCCTTGAACTCCTCGAAGATCACCTCGTCCATCTTCGAGCCGCTCTCGATGAGGGCGGTGGCGAGGATGGTCAGCGAGCCGCCGTTCTCGATGTTGCGGGCGGCGCCGAAGAACCGCTTGGGCGGGTACAGCGCGGCCGAGTCGACGCCACCGGAGAGGATCCGGCCGGACGCCGGGGCGGCCAGGTTGTAGGCCCGGCCGAGCCGGGTGATGCCGTCGAGGAGCACCACGACGTCGTGGCCGAGCTCGACGAGGCGCTTGGCCCGCTCGATGGCCAGCTCCGCGACCGTGGTGTGGTCGCTGGCCGGGCGGTCGAACGTCGAGGAGATGACCTCGCCCTTGACCGAGCGCTCGAAGTCGGTGACCTCCTCGGGCCGCTCGTCCACGAGCACGACCATCAGGTGGCACTCGGGGTTGTTGCGGGTGATGGAGTTCGCGATCGACTGCATGATCATCGTCTTGCCGGCCTTGGAGGGCGACACGATGAGCCCGCGCTGGCCCTTGCCGATCGGGGCGGCGATGTCGATGACGCGGCCGATCAGGTTGGTCGGCTCGGTCTCCAGGCGGAGCCGCTCGTTGGGGTACAGCGGGGTCAGCTTGGAGAACTCCACGCGGTTCTTCGACGACTCCGGGTCGGCGCCGTTGATGCTGTCCACCCGGACCATCGGGTTGAACTTCTCCTTGCGCTCGCCCTCGCGGGGCTGACGCACCTGGCCGACGATGGCGTCACCGCGGCGCATGCCGAACTTGCGGACCATGGAGAGCGACAGGTAGACGTCGTCGGTGCCCGGCAGGTAGCCGCTGGTGCGCACGAACGCGTAGTTGTCGAGGACGTCGAGGATGCCGGCCGCCGGGACCAGCACGTCGTCCTCGAGGATCTGGGTGTCCGGCTCGTTGCGCATCGAGGTGCCGCCCCCGGTGTTGCCGCCCTGCCGGTTGGGGACCGGGCGCTCGCGGTCGCGGTCGCGACCCCGTCGGCGCCGGTTGCGACGGCTGCCGCCGTCCTCGTCGAAGCGGTCGCGCTGCTGGCCCTGGCCGGTCTTGTCCGGCGCGTTCGGGTCCGAGGCGGACTTGTCCTGGGGCTGCTGGTTGCCCTGGTTGCCCTGGTTGGTCCGCTCCTGGCCCGCACCTTGCCGGTCCTGCCGGTCCTGCTTGTCCTGCGGCTCCGGCTTGTCCTGGGCGGCGCCCTGGCTGCTCCGGTCCCGGGTGCGCTCGCGCTGCCGGCCCTGGGTCTGCTCGCCGCGGGCCCCGTCGGTGGGGTCGGTGCGGGCGGCGCGCTCCTCCTGCTCGGGCTGCTGCCGCCGCTCCTGCCGGTCGCGGCGCTCGCCGCGGTCCGGGGCGGTCTCGGGTGCGCTGTCCGCGGAGGCCTCCTGGGCGGCTCCGTTGCGGGCCTGGTCGGCCCTCTTGCTGCTCTGACCACCGCTCTGGGCGGCCTTGATCGCGTCGATGAGCTGGGCCTTCTTCATGGACCCGCTGCCCGCGATGCCCAGTCCGCCCGCCATCGACTTGAGGTCGGCGAGCAGCAGGGAGTTGAGACCCCCGGAGCGCTTCTTCTGCGGCGCATCCGTGGTGGAGTCGAGAGTGTCCGTCACGTGAGGTCCTTCCCACGTTCAGTGCCGAGGGGTGCCTGCGGCAGCCCGTCGGCGTCTTGGTGTCTGTTCTTCCTCGCCGCCGGCACCCGGAGCCCGGTCCGGGCCGTCTCGCGACAGGGGTGCTGGCGGATGTGGTGCGGCGCACCGCGACGTCGAGGAAGTTCGCGCATCGTGCGACGGAGTCGCGGCCGATGCCGCACCGAATGGTGCGTGAGCAACGGTAGCAGCCGATTCCACGATGTGTGGCAACGGGCACACTTTCCTCCTCGCGCCCGCGCGGCGGCTCACCCACCGGGGTGGATCAGCCGACCAGGACGCCCGCGCGCTCGACCTCGAGGTGGTGCGCGACCCAGCCCGGGGGGCACCGGTCGAGGAGCACCTCGGCCGACCCCGGGGTGCACGCCGGCCCGTCGCAGAACGCCAGCACCGTCGGTCCCGCACCGGAGATCAGGGCGGGTACGCCGTCGGCGCGCAGCGCCCGCACCAGGTCGGCCGACTCCGGCATCGCCGGTGCCCGGTAGTCCTGGTGCAGCCAGTCCCGGGTCGCCAGCAGGAGGTGCTCGGGGTGACCGCCGAGCGCCGCCACCAGGAGCGCCGCCCGGCCGGCGTTGGCGGCCGCGTCGGCGTGCGGGACCGTGGCCGGGAGCAGGCCGCGGGCGACCGTCGTCTCCAGCGGGGTCGGCGGCACGAAGACGACCGCGCTCACCCGGGGGTCGACGACCGCCGGGACCGCGAAGAAGCGGCCGTGCTCGCTCCCCGAGATCACCAGCCCGCCGTGGAACGCCGGCGCGACGTTGTCGGGATGGCCCTCGATCTCGGCGGCCAGTCCGAACAGCCGCTCGTCGTCGACCAGCAGGCTGCCGCCGCCGACGAGGGCCCGCGCCAGCGACACCCCGGCCACGATCGCGGCGGAGGACGAGCCGAGCCCGCGACCGTGCGGGATCCGGTTGTGGCAGGTGAGGCTGAGCCCGGCCGGCCGGGTCCCGAGCAGGTCGAAGGCCGCCAGCATCGCGCGCACCACCAGGTGCGACTCGTCGCGCGGCACGTCCTCCGCTCCGGCGCCCGTGACCTCGACCGAGATGCCCGTGTCCGTCACCTCGGCGGTGAGCTCGTCGCGCAGCGCGAGCGCGAGGCCGAGCGCGTCGAAGCCGGGACCGAGGTTGGCCGACGTCGCCGGCACGGTGACCCGGACCCGGCCGTCGACGTAGGTCACAGCCCGGCGGCCTTGGCGGCCGCGGCGACGTCCGGCTCCACGACGTGGTCGACGAGGGAGCCGGCCCCCTCGAGCGCGGTGGCGGTGTCCTTGAGGCCGTGGCCGGTGACCGTCACGACCACGGTGGCGCCGGCGTACGCCCCGGGGTCGGCGCGCACGTCGGCGAGCAGGCCGGCGACCCCGGCGGCCGACGCGGGCTCGACGAACACCCCGTCCTTGCGGGCCAGCAGGCCCTGGGCGTCGAGGATCTGCGGGTCCGACACGGCGGCGAAGCGGCCGCCGGACTCGGACGGCCGCGGCCTCGGCGAGCTTCCACGAGGCGGGGTTGCCGACCCGGATCGCGGTGGCCTTGGTCTCGGGGTCGGGGAACGGCTCCCCGGTCACCAGGGGTGCGGCGCCCTCGGCCTGGAAGCCGCGCATCTGCGGTCGCCTGGTGGACCGGCCCAGGTCGTAGTACTGCTCGTAGCCCATCCAGTACGCCGAGATGTTCCCGGCGTTGCCGACGGGGAGCAGGTGGTAGTCGGGGGCGTCGCCGAGGCGGTCCACGACCTCGAAGGCCGCGGTCTTCTGGCCCTGGAGCCGGACCGGGTTGACCGAGTTGACCAGGACCACGGGGTAGTCCCACGCCAGGCCGCGGGCCATCTGCAGGCAGTGGTCGAAGTTGCCGCGCACCATGATGATCCGGGCGCCGTGCATGACGGCCTGCGCCATCTTGCCGGCGGCGATCTTGCCCTCGGGGATCAGCACCAGCGGCGTGAGGCCCGCGCGCGCGGCGTAGGCCGCCATCGAGGCCGAGGTGTTGCCGGTCGACGCGCAGACCACGGCCTCGGCACCCTCGTGCTTCGCGACGCTGATGGCGGAGGTCATCCCCCGGTCCTTGAAGGAGCCCGTCGGGTTGTCGCCCTCGACCTTGAGCCACACGCGGCCGCCGGTCAGCTCGGACAGCCAGCCGGACTCCACCAGCGGGGTGCCGCCCTCACCGAGGGTCACCGGCTCGAGGTCGTCGGGGAGGAGGTCGATGAGGTCGCGGTACTCCTCGATGACGCCGCGCCACGGCAGCCGCTGATCGAGCCTGTCGGGATTCATTCGTCGTCCCCGCCCTCGACCCGCATCACCGAGGTGACCTCCCGGACCATGTCCATCGCGCGCAGCTGGTCGACGGTGGCCGCGAGCTGGGCGTCGGTGGCGCGGTGGGACACCACGACCAGCTGGGCGTCCTCGCCGCGACCCTCCTGGCGCACGGTCTGGATCGAGACCCCGTGGTCGGCGAAGGACGTCGCCACCGCGGCCAGCACGCCCGCGCGGTCGTCGACGTCGAGCGCCACGTGGTAGCGGGTGCGGGTCTGCCCCATCGGCAGCACGACGCGGTCGGCGTACGCCGACTCCCCCATGCCGCGGGTCGACGCGAGCCGGTTGCGGGCCACGGTGACCAGGTCGCCGAGGACGGCGCTGGCGGTGGGCGCGCCTCCGGCCCCGGGGCCGTAGAACATCAGCTGGCCGGCGGCCTCGGACTCGACGAAGACCGCGTTGAACGCCTCGCGGACGCTCGCCAGCGGGTGCGACCTCGGGATCATCGCCGGGTGCACGCGCACCGACACCGCGCCGTCGGTCACCTCCGCGATGGCGAGCAGCTTGACGACCGAGCCCATGTCGCGGGCCGAGCGGACGTCGGAGGCGGTGACCTCGGAGATCCCCTCGCGGTAGACGTCGGCGGCGGTGACCCGGGTGTGGAACGCGAGGCTGGCCAGGATCGCCGCCTTGGCCGCGGCGTCGAAGCCCTCGACGTCGGCGGTCGGGTCGGCCTCGGCGTACCCGAGCTCCTGGGCCTCCTCGAGAGCCTCGCCGAAGCCGCTCCCGGCGGTGTCCATCTTGTCCAGGATGAAGTTGGTGGTGCCGTTGACGATGCCGATCACCCGGGTCACCGTGTCGCCGGCCAGCGACTCGCGCAGCGGGCGCAGGATCGGGATCGCGCCGGCGACCGCGGCCTCGTAGTAGAGGTCCCGGCCGGCCTTGTCGGCGGCCTCGAAGAGGGTGGGCCCGTCCTCGGCGAGCAGGGCCTTGTTGGCGGTGACGACCGAGGCGCCGGACTCGAGGGCGGCCAGGATCAGCGAGCGGGCCGGCTCGATGCCGCCGATCACCTCGATGACGAGGTCGACGTCGGTGCGGGTGACCAGGGCCTGCGCGTCGGTGGTGAGGAGCCCCGCGGGGACCTCCACCTCGCGGGGCGCGTCGATGCGCCGGACGGCGACGCCGACCAGCTCGACCGGGGCGCCGACGCGAGCGGCCAGGTCCCCGGCCTGCTCGGCGAGCAGCCGGACGACCTGGGAGCCGACCGAGCCGCAGCCGAGCACGGCCACGCGGAGCGGTTCAGGCACGGGTCACTCCCAGGTCGGTCGCCAACAGGTCGGCCTCAGTCTCGCGGCGCAGCAGCACCTGCGTCAGCCCGTCCCGCACCGCGATCACCGGCGGTCGCAGCGCGTGGTTGTAGTTGGAGGCCATCGACCGGCAGTAGGCGCCGGTCCCGGGCACCGCCAGGAGGTCGCCGGGGCGCAGGTCGCCGGGCACGAACTCGTCCTTCACCAGGATGTCGCCGGCCTCGCAGTGCTTGCCCACCACCCGCGCCAGCACCGGCGGGGCGTCGCTGTGCCGGGACGCGAGCGAGCACGAGTAGTCGGCGTCGTAGAGCGCGGTGCGGATGTTGTCGCTCATCCCGCCGTCGACCGACACGTAGGTGCGCCGGGCGCCGCCGTCGAGCGCGACCTCCTTGACGGTGCCGACGGTGTAGACGGTGCACATCGACGGCCCGACGATCGCCCGGCCCGGCTCGATGGAGAGGCGCGGCTCCTCGATGCCGAGGGCGCGGCACTCGT
Organism: uncultured Actinomycetota bacterium; assembly: GCA_963713255.1. GTDB lineage: Bacteria > Actinomycetota > Actinomycetes > Propionibacteriales > Nocardioidaceae > Nocardioides. The sequence continues at coordinate 11,614 of CAVQLC010000014.1, read as the reverse complement.
GCTCGACGATCTTGGACATCTCGGTGGCGAGCTGGGCGGGGTCGGACGGGTCGTCCTGGGTCGTGTACGCGATGCCGAAGCCGCCGCCGAGGTCCATCTCGGGCATCGTCACGCCGAGCTCGGCCGAGATCCGGGCGTGCAGGGCGAGCACCCGGCGGGCGGCCACCTCGAAGCCCGAGGAGTCGAAGATCTGCGAGCCGATGTGGGAGTGCAGGCCGAGCAGGACCAGGCCCGGCGCCGCGAGCACCCGGCGGACCGCCTCGAGGGCGTCGCCGCTGGTGATCGAGAAGCCGAACTTCTGGTCCTCGTGGGCGGTGGCGATGTACTCGTGGGTGTGCGCCTCGACGCCCGCGGTGACCCGCACCATGACGCTCACCGCTGTGTCGGTCGAGCCCGTCGAGGCCAGCTCGCGGGTGATCGCGTCGAGCCGCTCGATCTCGGCGAAGCTGTCCACGATGATCCGGCCGACCCCGGCGACCACCGCGCGGCGCAGCTCGGGGTGGCTCTTGTTGTTGCCGTGGTAGCCGATCCGGGCCGGGTCGAAGCCGGCGGCCAGGGCGACGGTCAGCTCGCCCGGGGAGCACACGTCGAGGAGCAGGCCCTCCTCCGCGATCCAGCGCGCCACCGTGGTGCACAGGAAGGCCTTGCCGGCGTAGAACACGTCGTACGCCGCGAAGGCCTCCTTGAAGGCGCGCGCCCGGGACCGGAAGTCGGCCTCGTCCAGGACGTACGCCGGGGTCAGGTGCTCGGCGGCGAGGTCGGCCAACGCCACTCCCCCGACCACGAGGTCGCCGTCGCGCTTGTGCGCGGTCCGGGACCACAGCGCCGGGACCAGCCGGTTGGTGTCGGTGGGTTCGCGCAGCCAGGACGGTCCCTTCAGCGCGCCGTCGGCGTGCGCCCACCCGGCCTCGTGCGAGGGCACGCGCCCTACATCCGCTCGGGTGCCGAGACCCCGAGCAGCGCGAGCCCGTTGGCCATCACGACCCGGGTGGCGTCGACGAGCAGCAGCCGCGCCCGGTGCAGGTCGCCCGGCTCCTCGTCGCCCATCGGCAGCACCCGGCAGGAGTCGTAGAACCGGTGGTAGGCCCCGGCGGTCTCCTCGAGGTAGCGCGCGATCCGGTGCGGCTCCCGCAGCTCGGTCGCGGTCGCCACCACGCGCGGGAACTCCGCCAGGGCGCGCAGCAGGTCGCCCTCGCGGTCGTGGGTGAGCAGCCCGACGTGCGTGGCCTCCCCCGCCAGGCCGAGGTCGGCAGCGTTGCGCAGGATCGAGGAGACCCGGGCGTGGGCGTACTGGACGTAGAACACGGGGTTCTCGTTGGTGGCCCGCGCCCAGAGGTCGACGTCGATGTCGAGGTTGACGTCCAGCGAGTTGCGGACCAGGGCGTAGCGCGCGGCGTCCACGCCGATCGAGTCCACCAGGTCGTCGAGGGTGACGATGTTGCCGGTCCGCTTGCCCATCCGGACCACGGAGCCGTGGCTGAGCAGGTTGACCATCTGGCCGATGATCAGCTCGAGGTTCTTGCCGGGGGTGTCACCGAACGCGGCGCACATCGCCATCATCCGGCCGACGTACCCGTGGTGGTCCGCGCCGAGCAGGATCAGGCAGCGGTCGAAGCCGCGCTCGCGCTTGTCGAGGTAGTAGGCCAGGTCACCGGAGAGGTACGCCGGCTTGCCGTTGGACCGGACGATGACCCGGTCCTTGTCGTCGCCGAACTTCTTGGACGCCAGCCAGAGGGCGCCGTCCTGCTCGTAGGTGTTGCCGAGCGCGGTGATCCTCTCGATCGCCTTCTGGACCGCGCCGCTCCGGTGCAGGTCGTCCTCGTGGAAGTAGACGTCGAAGTCGACCCGGAAGTCCTTCAGCGTCTGCTTGATCTCCACGAACATCAGGTCGACGCCGTAGCGGCGGAACGACTCGAACGCCGTCTCGTCGTCCTGCTCGGCGACCTCCGGGTGCGCGGCGAGGATCTGCTCGGCGAGCTCGGTGACGTAGCTGCCGGGGTAGCCGTCCTCGGGCACCTCGCGTCCCCGGCCCCGGGCCAGCAGCGACCGGGCGAGCCGGTCGATCTGGGCGCCGTGGTCGTTGAAGTAGTACTCACGGGTGACCGTGGAGCCGGTGGCCTCGAGCAGCCGGGCGATGGTGTCGCCGACCGCCGCCCAGCGGGCGGAGGCGAGGGTGACCGGGCCGGTCGGGTTGGCGGACACGAACTCGACGTTGACCCGCTCCCCCGCGCCCGTCTCCGAGCGGCCGTAGTACCCGCCGGCCGCCACGATGTCCGCGGCGACCTGGCCCTGCGCGCCCGAGTCGACGGTGATGTTGAGGAAGCCCGGGCCGGCGATGTCGACCGCGGCGATGCCCTCGGTGGCCTCGAGCCGCTTGGCGACGAGCTCGGCGAGCGCGCGCGGGTTGAGTCCGGCCGGCTTGGCCAGCTTGAGCGCGACGTTGGTCGCGTAGTCACCGTGCTCGCGCTGGCGCGGACGCTCCACCGTCACGGTCGGGGGCACGCCGCCCGGCAGGGCGACGGTCTCGTCGTCCACCAGGGCCTGGAGCGCCGCGACGATCGCGACGGAGAGCTGCTCGGGAGTCACCGGTCAAGCCTATCCGCGCACCCGCCCGGGCCCCGCACCGGTTTCACTCCGTGAAGTCCCGGCCGGTAAGGTCTGGCTCGCACCACGGTCTGGACGTTTCCGGGCCCCCGTAGCTCAGGGGATAGAGCGCCGCCCTCCGGAGGCGGAAGCGTAGGTTCGAATCCTACCGGGGGTACCACTCTCAAATGGCCTCTGACCTGCGGTTTTGTGCTGGGGACGATGGGTGTCCAGGTCAACCAACCCGCCCTCTGGGCAACACTGGGGCAATAGCAGGAAACGGGACCTCCGCATCCACCCCCGGCGGCGCAGTCTCGGCGCCGCCGAAGGTGGCCCGGCTGCGGGCCGAGATCCGAGCCATGTCGAGGGCGTCGGCGACCTCGTCGAGGCGGCTCTCGAAGAGGTGTCCGTAGGTGTCGATGGTCATCGTGGCCGAGCTGTGGCCGAGCATCTGCTGGATAACCTTGACGTCGGCTCCCGAGGCGATGGCGAGGCTGGCGGCGGTGTGCCGGAGCTCGTGCGGGTGCAGCCCGGGCAGTCCGATGGCCGTCGCCGCGGCCGCGAAGTGGCCGCGCCGGAAGATCGCGGCGCGCAACGGCTCGCCGCGCCGGACGCCGGTGAAGACCAGGTCCTGCGGACCCTCGTCGGCGACGTGCGCGGCAAGTTCTGTCGCCAGGAACCGCGGGATGGGCACCTCGCGACGCTGGTGGGTCTTGGGGGTCCCCCACACCAGCCCTTGGCCGGCGACGACGGTGACGGACTCGGCGATGACCGCGCGGCGTCGCGTGAGGTCCAGCCGTCCGACCCGGAGCGCTGCCATCACTCCGAAGCGGACGCCGGTGTAGGCAAGGAACAGGACGACGAGGCGGTAGGCCTCGTTCTCTCGCTCGGCCAGCGGGCGGTGCTTGCTGAAAGTCGACGGGTAGCCGCACTCGTCGGCCAGCGCCTCGATCTGGGCAATGCTCAGGTGTCGTTGCTCCCCGTGCCTCGGTCGAGGAAGGTTGATCTTCTCGGCGACGTTGCGGGCGAGTCGGCCGTCCTTCACGGCGAGGTCGAGGATCAGCGAGAGCACCCGGTGCACCTTGCGCACCGTCGAGGGTGAGCGGGTGCGGGACAGTGCGGTGACCCAGGTCTGGACGTCGGCGTGCGAGACGTTTGCCAGGCGCACCTTCCCCCAGGCGGGCTCGATGTGCTCGCGGAGGATGCCGGCGTACCGGGCGTGCGTCGAGGGCTTGAGGTGCGCCTGCCCGGCCAGCCAGATCTTCCCCCACGCGCCGACGGTGACGCGGGCCAGCAGCGGGTCGACGTAGGAGCCGGAGTTCTTCGAGGACTCGACGGAGGCGAGGAACCGCTCGGCGTCGATCTTGCGAGAGAAGGTCTGGTTGCGCTGCGCGCCGGCGGGCGTGCGGTAGTGGGCACGCCACACGGGCTTGCCGCTGCGTTCACGCTTCTCGATGCTCGCCATGGCGACCTCCTGTCCCAGGCTCCCCGATGTCGCGGGCCGGCTCAAGCGAGAGCGGACCGATCGTGATGAAGGCCTCGTCGGGCTGAGCGCTCGGGCGGTCACCCAACTCGTCAGTCGTCGTCAAGCGAGGTGCTCGGCCGAGCTAACAGCAGCGTCGTTGAGCCCCGGCTATCCGACCTGGCAGGTTGCCTACAGCCGCGCCCGGCTGGGTGAGCGAAGGTCTAGGTTGTGAGCCATGGCAGAACTGAGCCGGCCCCTGCGGTTGGCCATCGTCGACGACTACGCCGTGGTCGTCGCGGGGGTGGCCCAGTTCCTCAAGGCCGAGCGCATCGACGTGGTCGAGACCGGAGCGTCAGAACCTGTCATCTCAGACGTGGACATCGTGCTGTACGACACCTTCGGCCAGATCCAGGGCACGGGCATCGACCTCGAGGACTTCGTCCGCAACAGCGGCGGCGCCAAGATCGTGATCTACAGCTGGAACCTCAACCGGGACCTGATCGAGCAAGCGCTGGTGGGGGGCGCCAGCGGCTATCTGTCCAAAGTGCTCACCGGACCCGCGATCGTCGAAGCCCTCGAGCGCATCATGAGCGGCGAAACCGTGATCCTGGCCGGGGACGACGAGACCAGTGTCGGCGGGGCTGGCGACTGGCCGGGACGCGACGCGGGGTTGTCGCCGCGCGAGGCCGAGGTGATCGCGCTGATCACCCAGGGTCTGAGCAACCAGGAGATCGCAGATCGTGCGTTTATCGCCATCAATACCGTGAAGAGTGTTATCCGTTCGGCCTACCGGAAGATCGGCGTCGAACGGCGCACCCAAGCCCTGCTCTGGGCCGTCGACCACGGTTTCAAGCCCGACACGCTACGCACGATCGACCCAGCCCTCCTGGTACGCCCTGCGGCTTCGGCCGCACCCCGACCGCCCCGCAAGTAGCCAACGGCCACGCGCGCCCACCTCCGGCGTATTGAGGCTTCGTTGCAAGCTGCCTGCCGACGGCCGTGGGGCCTAGGGAACTTTCCCCAGGCCAGAGGGAACTTCATGATCAGCCATCGCGCTCTGAGCGCGCGGGGACAGCCCCGGCCTACGGCAGCCCGTCCGCACCACTTCTGTGACCGAGCCGAGCACCGAGTCGATCGCCGCGCGGGTGCGGTCGTCGGAGTCCGGCCAGAGATGGCTGTAGGTGTCCAGGGTGCTCGAGTCGCGGCGACGGCGCTCCGCCCCGTCCTGCGCACGGGGGACGACGCTGGTCGGGGCGGAGGCTTCCCGACGCCTGCTGAGCACGCCGGGATCCAGCCATCCTGCACCGTGGCCCCGGATACCCGACACCGAGGCGCGCGGGTCCTCCCCAGTTCCCCAATTTTCGCAGCCTGACCCTGCCATTGGGGTGTGGGGGCGGAGCCGTTGCCAACGTAGCGTCCGGGTGTACCGAGGTGCGGAATCCGGGGGGAATCCGCATCCGGTGTGCGCGGCTCTGAAGAAGCTGCGCAGGGTGCCGGGCTGCCTCTGCATGCAGCGCCGGCACCCGTCTCCCCGCTCACCCACAGGCGGCCATTTGCTCGGGTGTCAGGGAGGAACGGGCTCGCGATCGGTGTCGCGGATTGCCGGGGCACCGCACCGGGGCGGCACCAGGGTGGGCCCGCGTCTCTCGCGGGCCCACCCTGGTCTCCAACAAGCACGGCGAGCCAGGGTTGACCCCGTCTGTCAGTGGGTCTGCGTCTGGTTCTTGACGTGCTGCGCGGATGCCTCGCCCTCGCTCTGCACGCGGCCAGCGGACTGCTGGGCGGCGGTCTTCACCTCATCCGCCGCTTGGGTGACCGCGCCCTGGAGGTGGGCTCCCATCTCCTGGCCCACCGACTTGGCGTCGTCGATGACGGGCTGGCCGTGCTCCTTGGCGGCGTCGACCAGGCGTTGAGAAGCGCGGCGCTCGGCTTCGGTCGGTGGCATCAGCGCAGCGACGAGCATGCCCGCACCGAAGGCCACCAGGCCAGCCGCGAGCGGACTGCCGTCGACCCTTTCCTCGGCAGCCTCGACCACGCCACCGGCACGGTCGCGTACGGCGTCGGTCGCACTGCCGGTCGTGTTGCCGACGCTCGACCTCGCGGAGTCCGCGGAGCCCATGACGCGCGTCCGCACCTGCTGGACCCGGCCCTTGGCCGCCGCCTTCCGGCGTTCGACGATGGCGCTTGGACTGACCCGGTACTGGAGGGCGTCGAGGTCCGCGGCCAGTGTCTCCCGCGTCCCGGCGATCTCGGCGTTCAGCTCTTCTGTCGTGTGACCCATTCTGCATCCTCCTTGAGTGAGCGCTGCGTCTGGGGCAGCTGCGGGTTCGCGGTCTTGAGGGCCTTCCGGCCGGCGGATCCCATGACCAGGGCGACCACGAGCCAGGTGGCGGCCACGAGCACGGCCGCGACCTCGACCGGGATCCAGTTGTCGAGCAGGTACATCGCGGCGACCGACAAGAACAGCAGCACCAGGTGGCCGGCCACCCCGGCCCCGGCGAGCAGTCCCGCACCCTTGCCCGCACGGGAGGCCTCCTGCTTGAGCTCCGTCTGGGCGAGGTCGAGCTCCTGACGCACCAGGGTGCTCAAGTCGTTGGCCACGTCGCTGACGATGTCGCCCAGGCTCCGGTCGTCCTGGGGTGACGGGCCGGCCGAGCCCGCGTCGTACGACGTGGTCACGGGGTACCCCCGCTCGGCGAGCCGGCCTGTCCCCGCAGCCCCTCCGGGTCGTCCTGGCGGACCCCTGCGATGCTGTCCTCACGCTCGCTTGCGAGCGGGACATCACTCATGGTGTCGGCGGCGTACGGCGCGGAGTAGTCCGGCACGGCCCGAGACACGTCGGGCTCCGACGCCGGCGCCGTGGTGGCTACCCTCGCGTCCCAGCCGGTCGCGGGCTCGTTGGTGCCCGTGCGCGCGGGGTACTGCGACGAGGCGACGCCGGTGGTGGCGGCCTTCGCCCCTCGAGCCAGCCGGCCCGCGACGACACCCGCGACCACGGCGCCGAGCAGGAAGGTGCCCGGGCGACGACGAGCGAAGGCGCGCACCTCATCGAGGAGCTCGCTCGGCTCCCGACCGTCCAACCGGCCGCTCAGGTCCCGAGCACCTTGGGCGGCCTGCCTTGCCAGATCCGTGGCCAGGCCGGAGCTTGGGGAGCTTCCGGCCATGTCCTCGAGGTCGCTGCTGAACGTCTGCAGCGTGCTGACCAGGCGGTCGCGCTGCTGGGTCGACTGGTCGTTGAGCTGTGTCCTGGTCTCGTCGAGCAGGGTCCGGATCTGGTCCTTGGCCTCCGCAGCGACATTCTGCACCTCCTGAGCGCCGACCTGTCCCAGGTGCTTGGCTTCCTCGGCGGCGGTGCCGGCGGTCTCTCGCGCCGTATCGGTTCTGGTGCCTGTGGTTGTCATGAGGGTCCTCCCGAGTCGTTGGTGATGCCGATCCGTACCCCGCGTCCGCGCGCGCATGTGCCATTCCCCCCGAAGGGTGAGCGAGTGATCGGGCGGATCAGGGGTGGCCTGGTCCTCCCCTGTTGCCTGGCCCCGGGTCACTCACCCGCTGCGCTGGCCCTGCTGGCCGTCTTCGGAGGTCTCGGGTGGTCCTGCGGTCTGGGTCTCCGCCTCGTCGACCGCCGACATGATCGCCACGATGTCGTGCCGGTCGCGAGCGGACGGCAGACCCCAGCCCGGCTCATAGGCGTAGACCTCATCGAGCAGCCGACCGTCGCTCAGGGTGTCCAGGACCTCCACGGACTCCGGGCCGATCAGGGCTGGATGCTCGACCCCGCACGTCTCGGACACCTTCAGCAGGTCGCGCCGCAACGTCTTGATGTAGTTGGCCATCCGCTCGCTCTTGGACAACGGGTCGAGACCGTGCGCCAGCCATGGGTTCTGGGTTGCCACGCCGGTGGGACAATCACCGCGTGTGGCACTTCTGTGCCTGCACGCACCCCACGGCAAGCATGGCCTCGCGGGCGACGTTGACCAGGTCGGCGCCCAGCGCGAACGCCACCACCGCGTTGTCGGGTAGCCCCAGCTTTCCAGCACCGATGAAGGTCACGTCCTCGTGGAGGTCTCGGCGGGCGAACTCGCCGTAGACCCGGGCGAATCCCGAGCCGGAACGGGAGCGACACCGCGTCGGTGAAGATCAGCGGCGAAGCACCCGTCCCGCCCTCGCCGCCGTCGATGGACACGAAGTCGACTCCGCGCTCCTTGCGCGCCATCTGGTCGGCTAGCTCCTGCCAGAAGCCCAGGTCACCCACCGCCGACTTGATCCCCACCGGCAGCCCGGTCTCGGCTGCCAGAAGCTCGACGAAGTCCAGCATCGAGTCGACGTCGTCGAACTCCGCGTGCCGCGACGGGCTCAGGCAGTCCACGCCCTCCGGCACCCCGCGGGTCTCGGCGATCTCCCGCGAGACCTTCGGCGCGGGCAGGACTCCACCGAGGCCGGGCTTGGCCCCTTGGCTGAGCTTGATCTCGAGCGCCCGGATTGGAGCGCTGTCCACCAGCTCCTTGAGCCTGGGCAGGCTGAACCGACCGTCGGTGTCGCGGCAGCCGAAGTACGCGGTGCCGATCTGGAACACCAGATCCGCCCCGTTGCGGTGGTACGGCGAGACCGCACCCTCGCCGGTGTTGTGCAGGCACCCCGCTGCGGCGGCCCCACGGTTGATCGCCTCGATGGCGTTTCCCGAGAGCGAGCCGAAGCTCATCCCGGAGACGTTCACCACTGACTCGGGTCGAAAGGCGTGCCGCCGCCCCCTGGGTCCGCCCAGCACCTTGGCGCTCGGCAACCGCGCCTGTTGACCCGACGGCTCCGTGGGTGGGGTAGGCCCGGGCGAAGGTCCTGTGGTGCACGATGACGTTCCCGGCGCCGTGCTCGAGATCGTTGTCGGTGCCGAAGCCGAAGTAGTTGTTCTGCAGCTTCGCCGAGGCGTAGACCCAACGCCGCTGGTCGCGGCTGAAGGGTCGCTCCTCGTCGTTGCCGGCGACCATGTACTGGCGCAGCTCGGGACCGATCGCCTCCAGCCAGAACCGCGCGTGCCCCACGACGGGGAAGTTGCGCAAGATCGCATGCCGGCGCTGCAACAGGTCGTGAGCGGCGACCGCGCCCACTGCCGCGACGGGCACCATCGCCGACCAGAGTCTTCTCATGCACAGCCAGTACCCACCCTCGGGCATCGCCATCGCCCGCCGGGACGGAGACTCCGCCCGCGCAGACCCCGGGGCACGACTGGCGCTGATCCAGTCAGCCGCTCACGGACAGTGCAGCCTTCTGGTGGCCAAAGATTCAGGAGTTCGAGGCTAGGCGGCGTTCCAGTGCTTCCATGATGGTCGGGCAGACGTCGATCCCGTAGAGCCTTTCGACGCTCTGCATCCCACCCGGGCTCTCCGCGTTGATCTCGACCACCTGGTCCCCGATCACGTCGATGCCCACGAAGAACATGCCGTCGGCCACGAGCTTGCTGCTCATCGCATCGATGATGCGGCACTCCGCATCGCCGATCTCGAGCGGGGCCGGGCGTCCGCCAGCGCTGATGTTGGCTCGCGGGTCGTTGCCCGACGGCAGTCGGCGGAAGGCGGCCGGATTTCCGTCGCGCTGGAGGATCTGCCCTTCGAGCAGGAAGATCCGAGCATCACCGTGCTCACCCCCATCGATGAACTCCTGAACGATCGCGTAGCCGTCCTGGAGCACCGCCTCCGTCAGCTGTGCCAGGTTCGTTTCGTTCTCGTCCTCGACGATGAACACGTTGCGACCCTTCGCTCCGTAGAGCGGCTTCACCACGCAGTGGCCAACCTGGCCTACGAACCGCCTGATCGACTCTGGGTCGCGCGTGACCAGCGATCGCGGTCGGATCGTCTCGGGGAACTCTTCGAGGTACAGCTTGCTCGTTGCGCGGAGCAGCGACATCGGGTCGTTGACGACCGTGACGCCTCGCGCCTTGAGCAGCTGGCCGAAGACCACTCCCAGCGGGCTGGCCCACGGCCGTTCCTGAAGATCGTCGATCGATTCGTTTCGTAGGAACACGGCATCGAGGTCATCGAGCACGACGCGCTCGCCGTCGCGGTCCTTGATGCGTTCCATGAAGGTCTGAAGCGTGTCGCCCTTCTCGAACCTTGCGGCACGGGCCCGGGCGACCAGATGTCCCTCGCCCGCTCCGAGCTCGATGTCGCCGACCCCGACGTACCAGGCCTCATGCTGGCCTTGGGCCGCCGCTCTCGCCAGCCTCGAGGTCGTGTACTCGTCGATTTCGGTCGCCACGTCGTTGACGAAGAAGGCGATCCTCATGCCGCCACATCTCCCTCGAAGAGATCGGTGACCGACGCGCCCGCGCGCAGTCTGTCGAGGCGCTCCTGGGCGCCGGGCACGTCGAGCCATCGTGGCCGGATCCAGGGTTCCGTGAGCACGTCGCGGTCCAGCAGGTCCTGGATCAACGGAATGTGGTCCAACGCGAGCTTGCCGACGAAGAGCACGTCGAGACTGCCGCCCTCTGCCAGGGCCTCGAGGATGCGCGTGATGCCGCGCAGGTAGATCGCGTCCTTCACCGATCCGCCCCCGACCACGACCCGGGTCGCGATGGACCAGGCAGTCCTCGGGGGCATCCGATGCTCTGCGCGAAGCGATTCGAAGATCTCCAGGAATCCGGCGCCGGTGAGCATCCTGTCCACGGCGACCACCCTCGCCGCCAGCACCCGGAGACGGCGTGGGTCCAGCCGCCGGCCAAGTACTCGGCCAGCACAGCGAGTCCCTCCTGGGTCTCGTCGTAGCCAGGCAGCCCGACCCGCAGCAGGGACAGGGGCTGCCTGGCGCCGTTCTGATAGGTGACCACATGGGTGCCGACCTCGTGATGGAGCAACGGCTCGACACGGTCCGCCCTGAACGCGGCCGCCTCGGGGATGAGCAGCCGGCCGAACGACACCATCAGATCGGATACGTCGTCGCGCACCTCGATGTGCGCGGGAAAGTCCGGATACACAGCACGGTACCGATCCACCTCCGCGCGAGCGGCGTCCGCGAACACCCGCGCGGTGACGGTTTGCGTGTTGGGAGACTGGGCGGGGATCGTGTCGAGCAGCTGCTCGGCGGCGGACGCGAGAGGTCGGGCGATCCCCCCATAGAGCTGCAACGACGCGTAGAGGAACCGCGACGTGTCGCGATCCTCCAAGGCAGTGACCTGTCGGGCTATCTCGTCGCGCTTCGACCGGAACAGGGTGTGCAACGCAGGGTCGGCCACACTCTCGATCTCGAGGTCGTAGAGGTCCCGCCGCACCAGATCCGGCTCGAAGTCCAGTGCTCTGAGGCGCAGCGTGGGGACGGTCCCGAAGTCACTCCGCTCGAAGTCCACCCATGCCTCCGCTGCGTTGACCGGCGTGGTGTTGAGCAGCAGGTTCACGCTGCGCTCGATCTCTGCGAGGCGGGCGTCGATCGCGAGAGCAGGCGCCAGATCCTGAATCGGAGACTCCACGCCACACCTGTACCCACCATCTGCTACCAGCACCCTTCAAGCGACGGCGGCTATCGGCCCGGCCCGGGTCCAGAGACGGGTCTGCGCCCAGATGGCCGGTGCTCGGGCTGCAG
>CAVQLC010000013.1:0-99479 GCA_963713255.1 uncultured Actinomycetota bacterium | reverse complement strand
GCCGTGCTGCGCCAGCTCCGCGAGGCCGCCGGTCTCTCGCAGGAGGAGCTCGCCGAGCGGGCCGGGCTGAGCAGCCACGCGGTCAGTGCGCTGGAGCGAGGGACCCGCACCCGCCCCTACCCGCACACGCTGCGCGCGCTCTCGGACGCGTTGGACGTCTCGGAGGAGCAGCGCGCCCGCCTGATCGGGGCGGTCCGGCCGCGCACCCGCGCCGGGGCCCGACCGCCCGGTGACGCCGCCACCGCCCGCGGCCGCGAGCTGCCGGTGCCCCCGACCCCGCTGGTCGGTCGCGACGAGGAGGTCGGTCGGATCGGCCGGCTGGTCCGGGAGCACCGGCTGGTGACCCTCACCGGCACCGGCGGGGTCGGCAAGACGCGGCTCGCGCTCGCCGTCGGGGCCGCGCAACGGGACCGGTACGTCGACGGCGTGGTCTTCGTCGAGCTGGCGCCACTGCTCGACCACGAGGCCGTGCTGCCGGCCATCGGCGACGCCGTCGAGGCGGTCGTCGTTCCCGGCGGCGACCTGGTCGCCGACATCGCCGCCCGCCTGCGCGACCAGCAGCTGCTGCTGGTCCTGGACAACCTCGAGCACCTGCTGGAGGCGGCGCCCGCCGTCGCCGCGCTGATCGAGGTCGCGCCGGGCCTGACGGTGCTGGCCACCAGCCGGGCGCCGCTGCACGTGCGCGGCGAGACCGAGCTCGTCGTCGAGCCGCTGCGGCTCCCGTCGGCCGAGGCCGGGGCGGACGACTCGCCCGCCGTCCGCCTGCTGCTGGACCGCGCCGGCGCCGTGCACCCGGGCTGGGGGACCGGCCCCGCCGACGCCGCGGACGTGGCCGCGATCTGCGCCCGTCTGGCGGGCATCCCGCTCGCCCTCGAGCTGGCGGCCGCCCGCGCGCGGGTGCTCGACCCGGCGGCCCTGCTCGGCCGCCTCGATCCGGCCCTGCTCGAGGGGCCGCGCGACCTGCCCGCGCGGCAGCGCACGCTGCGGGCCACCCTCGACTGGAGCCACGGGCTCCTCGGCCCGGCCGAGCAGGCGCTGCTGCGGCTGCTGGCGGTGTTCGTGGGCGGCTTCCGGCTCGACGACCTCGAGGAGGTGGCGGCGCGGGCCGGCACCGTCGAGCCGTCCCGCGTGCTGCCCCTGCTGGAGGCGCTCACCGCGCAGTCCCTCGTGGTCCCGGTGCCCGGTGGCGGGCCGCCGGTTCCGGCTCCTGGAGCCGGTCGCGCAGTACGCCCGCGTCCGGCTCGAGGAGGCCGGCGAGTGGGACCTGGCCGTCGCGGCGCACGCCGAGCACTTCGTGGCCCTCGCGGAGGAGACCGGGCCGCGCTACCGCGACGCCGGTCAGGTGGCCGCCCTCGCGCGGGTCGACCTCGAGCACCCCAACCTGACCGCGGCCGCGGAGCGGCGGCTGGCCGCGGGCGACCCGGTCACGCCGGCCCGGCTGGCCTGGGCGCTGTGGATGTACTGGTGGCTGCGCGGCCACCACGCGCACGGACGCCGCCTGGCCGAGAGCCGTGCTGCGCCACGACCTGCCCGCCGACGTCCGGGCCCGCGCCGAGCTCGCCGCGGCCACGATGACCTTCGCCATGGACGACGTCGAGCCCGCCCGGGACTGGTGGATCGCCGCGGAGGAGCACGCGGGCGCCGACCCGGTCATCGGGGCCAACGCCGTGGCGGGAGTCGGTCTCGCCGCGCTCGCGACCGGAGACCTGGACCAGGCCACGCGTCACTTCGCCGCGGCCCTGGACCTCGCCGCCCGCGGCGGCCCCGACGCCGAGTGGACCGAGGCGCTCGCGCACATCTGGCAGGGGACCGTCTCGCTGCTGGTCGGCGACCCGGACGCGGCCGTGCGGAGCATCGAGCGGGGCCTCGCATCGGCCCGCCGCCGCGGGGACCGGCTGACGGCGTACATCGCGCTCTACAACCTCTCCCAGGTCGAGCTCGCCCGCGGCGCGCACGCCGAGGCGCGCGGCCATCTCGAGGAGGGCATGCGGCTCTCGCTGGAGACCGGCGACCACGCCAACCTGGCCTACCTGCTCGACGCCCTGGCGGTGGTCGAGGCCGCCGACGGCACCCTGGCCCGGGTGCCGCTCCTGCTCGGCGCCGCGCAGGCCATCCGGGAGACGATCGGGTCGCACGGCTACGGCTACTACCGCCCGGACCCGGTGGCGATGGCCGCGGCGGCCGAGGGCGCCCGCCGGCACCTCGGGGCCGACCGCTACGACGACGCGCTCGACACCGGCCGGGCGCTGTCCCCCGACCGCGCCGCGGCCCTGGCGCTCGGCGAGCCCGCGCCTGCGGGCTGACGCCACCCGCACAGCACTCGTACACCTCGCACTGTCCGTGGCGCGCGGGGTGTCGCCGGCTCGACCCTGGGGCCGTGGCCGGACCCGGCCGCGAGCCAACCCGAGGAGATCCCGTGACCACCACGTACGACCCCGGCGTCCACCTCGACGCCCGGGACACCACCACCTCCGGCCACGGCCGTCGCTGGGCTCTGACGGGCGTCGTCGCCGGTGTCGCCGGCATCGTCTCGGTCGCCGCCAGCGGCCTCATCGGCGCGGTCTACGAGGAGGACATCGCCGGCGACGCGGTCGCCATCACCGCCCGGCTGGCCGAGCTGACCACGCCGATCCTGGTGTTCCACACCGCCACCATGGTCTCGGCGCTGCTGATGGTGGTCTTCGCCGCCGGGCTGCGCCGTGACCTCGCCGGACGGCTGCCGGCCGACAGCCTGCTGCCGTCGGTGGCCTCGTCCGGGCTGCTGCTCGTGGCGGTGGCGCAGCTCATCGGCTCCGGCCTCACCACGGAGTTCGTGTTCGGCGTCGCCGACCCCGACTTGCTGGTGCCCGAGACCGCGGTGTTCTTCAGCCACTGGATCGCCACCATCCCGTGGCTGTGGGTCGGGGCCGGTCTGGCGGCCGTGGCGGTCGCCCTGGCGGCGCTGGGTCACGGCGCCTACGCGCGGTGGCTCGGCTGGACCAGCGCGGTCCTGGGCGGTCTGACGCTGCTGTTCGGCATCAGCCCGCTGCAGTACATGGCCGGGATGACGGGCCCGCTGTGGCTGACCGTGGCAGCGGTCGCGCTGCTGGTGTCGCGGCGCGGTCGCTGAGCACTCCGATGGTGCCGACGACCGGGCAGGACCTCGACTTCGCGGAGTACGTCGCCCTCCGTCGCCCCGCCCTGCTGCGCGCGGCGGTCGCGATCAGCGGTGACGTGCACGCCGCGGAGGACCTGCTGCACGCCGCGCTCCTGCGGGTGCTGCCGCGCTGGTCGTCGATCCGGGACCGTGGTGCGGCGGACGCCTACGTCCGCCGCACCATGCTCAACCAGCACTACACCTGGTGCCGCCAACAGGTGCGCCGCCGCGAGCGTGCGGCGGCCGAGGTGCCCGAGCCCCGCGGGGGTGGGTTCGAGGCCTCGATCCGCGACGAGGTCGGGCTCTGGGACCTGGTGCTGGCGCTGCCGCCCCGACAGCGGGCGACGGTGGTGCTGCGCTTCTACGAAGGACTCTCGGTCCTCGAGACGGCGTCGGCGCTCGGCTGCTCACCGGGCACCGTCAAGTCCAACACCCATCGCGCGCTCGCGACGCTGCGCGCGCGCGTCGAGCGAGCCGACCTGGCGCTCGCCGGCTGACCCACACGAAAGGCCCTCACGTGTCCACGCCCCCCTGGCTCCCCGCCGACTTCGTCCACCCCACGTTCGTCGAGGTGCCGTTCGGTCACCACCTGCGCCCGATCCGGGCCGACGACGTCGACCTCGACATGGTCGCGGTGATGGGGTCGCGCGAGCGGCTCTGGAGCATCTACGGCGAGGCGTGGGGCTGGCCCCCGGCGACCATGACCGCCGAGCAGGACCGCGAGGACCTCGCTCGGCACGCGGCCGAGATGGTCACCCACGAGTCGTTCAACTACGCGCTCTTCGACGCCGACGAGACCGCCCTGCTGGGCTGCGTCTACATCGACCCGCCGGAGAAGCCCGGCGCCGACGCCGAGATCTCCTGGTGGGTCGTCGACGAGTGCGTCGGGACCGACCTCGAGGCCGCGCTCGACGCGCTCGTCCCGCGCTGGGTGGCCGAGGACTGGCCGCTGGAGCACCCTCGCTACGTCGGCCGGGACCTCACCTGGGCGGAGTGGCTCGCCCTGCCGGACGCCTAGGGCCAGGCGGGCTTCGAGCCCGGCCACGGCCGGACGACACGATCGCCCGGACCCCTGGTCGGGTCCGGGCGATCGTCGATGGTGCGGCGGCGGCGGTGCTGTCGAGCGTCAGGGACGCGCGTCGGGCACACGCTTGCCCCCGGGCGCCGGCTGGTCCTGCGTGTTCCGCTCGGCGGCGTCGGCCGAGGTGGGCGACTGCTGGCCCTGGGCACCCCGACGCTCGGCGGCGTCGGCGGAGGTGCCGAACGGCGCCTGCTGCACGATGGACCCCGGCACCGAGGTGGAGACGTCGGTGGCCCCCGTCTCGTTGCCGCAGGCAGCGGTTGTCGCGATCGCGAAGATGAAGGCGACGGCGATGCCACGTCGGGCACCGGTGGAGATCTCGGTCATGGTGCTTCCTTTCGTTGGTACCGCAGCGCTTCCACGGTGTTGTCCGAGCAGACGCCCCCACCGACCCGGTGATACACGGCTTTGACCTTCGGCCTAGACCGCAGCCGGTGACCTGGGCCGGGGTGTATCACCGGGGCCGGAAGGCCCTCGTGCGGCTCGAGCGCCGGTCGTGGGAGGGCGCGCGGCCGTCGTACGCACGCTCTTCGCCGGACGCCTGGCGGCCTTCGTCAGCCGGGCGGCTCGTGGTCGCCTAGCATCGGCACGACGATTTTTCTCGACTGCGACGTATCACGGGCCCGGGTCGGCCCTCCATGTCAGTAGAGGGGAGGATCGATGCCGACCATGACCGCGGAGCGCATCGCCAGGAGGACCTCGATGGAGCTGGATCCGTCGAACGTCCCCGCACTCGTGCGCGCAGCGAGGGAAGGCGACCCGCAGGCCTGGGAGGCGTTGATCGACCGGTTCCTACCAATGGTTCGGGGGGTCATTGGTAGGTTCCGGCTCCCCCAGCACGACGCGGCCGACGTCAACCAGACGGTGTGGCTGCGACTGGTCGAGCACCTCGACGAGCTGCGCGAGCCGGCTGCGCTGCCGGGCTGGTTGGCGACGACGGCGCGGCGGGAGTCGATCCGCGCGTTCCAGTCGCACGTCCGGTCCGTCCCGGTGGACCCGCAGGCGCCGACGCTGGCCGCGGGGGTCGACGAGACCGAGATCGACCGCGAGGTCCTGCAGCAGGAGCAGGCGCTGGCCCTGCGGGCGGGGCTCGCCGAGCTGCCGGCGCAGCGACGGGCGCTGCTCGAGCTCCTGGTCGCCGACCCGCCGGTGCCCTACGACGAGATCAGCCGGGTGCTCGACATCCCGGTCGGCAGCATCGGGCCGACCCGGGCCCGTGCCCTGAACCAGCTGCGCAACACCCGGGCCGTGCGGGCCTGGACCGAGTCGGCCCCTGCCGGCGAACAGGAAGGAGCCTGACATGTCCGACCTCAACGACGACGACGTCGTCATGTCGATCCTCGGCAAGGCGCTGCACGGCGACCAGAGCACGTCGGACGCCTGGCGCGAGGCCGCGTTGGCGGCGTACGAGTGGCGCACGGTGGACGACGAGCTGCTGGCGCTGACCCACGACTCCACCCTGGAGGCGGGGGCCGCGGTGCGCGGCACCGGAGAGCCGCGGACCGTGTCCTTCACCGGCGGTGGCGTGAGCCTCGAGGTCGAGCTCACCGAGCGGGAGATCATGGGTCAGCTGACCGGCCCGTCGTCGAGCGACGTCACCTTCGAGTCGGCCGACGGCCGGGTCCGCCAGGTCCCCACCGACGACTTCGGCTTCTTCTCCCTCACCGGCGAGGACCACGGTCTGGTGCGGTTCGCCCTGCGCAGCAACGACGCGCGCTACGTGACGGAGTGGATCGTCCTCTAGCTGTGAGGTCCAAGGACCTTGGTCGAATCGGTGTGACGAGACGATCTGAGTCCGCAGCGGGGTGAAGGCCACGGTGGTGGTCCACACGACCTGGTCGGTGGAGTGAGAAGTCTGACCTGTCGGGCCGCGGGCGGATGCTGGGTTGCGGTTTGGTCACCAACCGCAGAGAAATCGGCCTTCGAGCTGCGGTTCCTGACCAATCGGTGACGCCGCGATGGCCGGCCCGCTGCTGGGTTGCGGTTTGGTCACCAACCGCAGTGAAAGCGGCCTCCGAGCTGCGGTTCCTGACCAATCGGTGACCCCGCGATGGCCGGCCCGCTGCTGGGTTGCGGTTTGGTCACCAACCGCAGTGAAAGCGGCCTTCGAGCTGCGGTTCCTGACCAATCGGTGACGCCGGCGATGGCCGGCCCGCTGGTGGGTTGCGGTTTGGTCACCAACCGCAGACAAACCTGCCCTCCCAGCAGCGATCGGGAAGGCGACACCCATCACCAGGTTGGACAACCTGGCCGGACATCACCTCTAGCAGTAGGGCTGGCGCAGCGACTCGATCGGCCCGACGATCGGGTCGGACACCGTGAGGGCGCGGGCGAGGACCGCGTCGCGGGCGGTGGCGGCGTCGCTGCCGGAGTCGGAGATCTCCGCGGCGATCAGGCCCGCGACCACGGGCGCGGCGAACGACGTGCCGCTCCAGCGCGCCATCCCGGTCTTGAACACCCGGAGGTCGCCCTTGTGGGGCGTCTCGTGGCACTCGTAGGTGCCGTCGGGGAAGGCGTTGACGAGGTTGCGGCCCAGGGCGTAGACGTCGGCCGAGACGCCGTAGTTGGAGAAGTCCGAGACCCGGCCGTCCCGGTCCAGGGCGCCGACGCCCACCGCCCAGGGGAACGCCGCGGGCCAGAACGGCGCGGGGGAGGTGTCGTTGCCGGCGGCCGCCACGAGGACGCAGTCGCGGCGCTTGAGGTAGTGCGACCAGAACACCTCGAAGCTCAGCGGGGGACGGTCCTCGCGGGTGCGGCACCCGGCCGACAGGTTGATGACCTGCGGCTTGTGGTCGAGGGCCTCGATGAGCTGGACCACCATGTCGGACTCCAGGATGCCGCCGCCGCCGACGCCGTTGACCGCGAACCCCTCGACGAAGACACCGGTGTCCGGCGCCAGGCACCGGACCACGCCCGCGATGAAGGTGCCGTGGCCGGCGTACTCGCGCAGGTCGGGGCCGTTGTTCTCGTCGTCCCCGTCGACGCCGTGCAGCCACGGCGTCCGCGGGTCGGTCGCCGCCGGCGGGTGCCAGCCCGTGTCGACGACGACGACGCTGACGCCCTTGCCGCGGCCGTGGCCGCACACGGGCGGCCACGGCTCGTCCAGCCCGGTCTCCTCGGGCTCGGTCGCCGGGCAGGCGGTGCCCCCGCCCGGTGTCACGTGCAGGTAGTGGTCGAGGCTGGCCCGTCCCGGCCCGAACTCGGGGTCGGCGTCCAGGAGGTCGAGGACGTCGGGCAGCGACTCGCCCTTGCGCCGGGCCGGGAGCCGGTAGCGCGCCAGCTCGCCGTCCACCGGGTCGGGAAGCCGGTCCGCCGTGCCGTCGAAGATGCCCTCGGTCCGGGCCAGGGCCCGCTCGAAGTCGTCGGTGTCCGCGGCGCGGACCAGGACGTGGTCGGGGTCGTAGAGGTAGGTGAAGTCGGCCGGAGCCTCGGTGTCCCAGGCGACCCGACCGTCGTTCGCCTGTCGCAGCAGGTCGAGCTGGTCGGTCGTGCGCCGCCGGTGGTCGTCACCGATCTTGAAGTCTCCAGCCACTGCCATCTCCTGTCATCGGACGTCAAAGTGAGATTCCCGCCTCGACCGTAGTCGCGTTCCTGACAGGCTGGGAACCAATTCGGGAGGTGGAGCATGGGGACGGACGAGCGCGCGGCTCTCGCCGACGAGCTCCTGCTTCTCGCCGTCAGCAACCCCGACGCCGCCGAGGCCCGGGCCACCGAGGTGTTGTCCGGGACGGCCGATCCGTGGCTGCGGTCGGTCGCCCGGCACGCCCGCGGGCTGGCCCAGCGCGAGCGTGGGGACTTCGCCCGAGCCCTCCCCGAGCTCCGCGGCGCCCTCCGGCTGGCCGCCGCCACCGGCGACCCCGACCGGGAGGCCGACGTCCGGGCCACGCTCGGTGTCGCCCTGGCGATGGCCGGCCGCACCGCGCAGGGCCTCGCCGCAGCTGGACCGCGCGGTCGCCGGAGGCCGAGGACCCGGCGCTGGCGCCGCGAAGGTCCTGATGCGCCGCGGCTACGTGCTCTCGGCGATCGTGGGCCGGCACGACGACGGCCTCGCCGACTACGAGCGGGCGCTCGCGGGCGTCCGCCGGGCGGGCGACCGGCTCTGGGAGGCGCGCACCCTCAACAACCTCGCCTGGCTGCACGTCCATGCTGGGCCACGTCGAATCCGCGGAGTCCGCGGCGGTCGAGGCGGAACGGATCCTGACCGCGGAGGGCCTGGAGTCGGAGGCGGCCCAGGCCCTCCACAACCGCGGGGACGTGGCGTACATCCGCGGCGACCTGCCCGACGTCGCTCCGGCTCTACGACGAGGCCGCCGCCCGGTTCGCCGCCCTCGGTCTCGATGGGGCCGAGCTGGCGATGGACCGGTCGCTAGGCGCTGCTCGCCGCCGGCCTGGCCGCGGAGGCCGCCGACGGTCGCCGAGGCGCGCCTCGAGCGCGGACACCTGGCCACCGATCCGCGCGGCCGACCTGCACCGGTGGCGGGCCGAGGCGCTGCTGGCGGCGGGGGACCCGGAGGCCGCGCTGGCCGCGGCGCGGCTGGCCCGGGGGGCATACCGGAGGCACGGGCGGGACTGGTTCGCGCTGCGCGCCGAGCTGACCGAGCTGCGGGCGCGCGAGGCCGGCGGCCGGTCGGGTCGGGGTGCGGGTGCGGCGGCGGTGTCCGTCGCCAGCCGCCTGGAGGCCGAGGGGGCCGACGAGGCCGCTCAGGCCTGGCTGCTGGCCGCCCGGCTCTCGCGCGTCGACGCGACCCACGCGCTGCGCATGGGGGCCGGTCACCGCACCCACCGGCTGCCGTTGGTGCGCGCCAGCGGCTGGCTCGCGCACGCACTCGAGCGCGAGGTCGCCGGGGACCGGCGCGGGGTGCTGTCGGCGTGCCGTCGCGGTCTGGACGCCCTCGACCTCCACCGGGCCACGCTCGGCAGCTCCGAGCTGCGCGCCCTCGCGACGGGCTACGGCGCCGACCTCGCGGACCTCGCCCTCGCGCACGCCGTGGACACCCGGCCCCGCACCTTCCTCTGGTGGAGCGAGCGCTGGCGGGCGACCGCCCTGGCCGAGCCGCCGGTGCGACCGGAGGACGACGCCACCGCGGGGCCGCTCGTGGCCCTGCGCGACACCGCCCGTCGGCTGCAGGTCGCCCGCGGCGAGGGTGCCGACACCACCCGGCTGGAGGCGGAACAGGCCCAGCTCGAGGACCGCGTGCGCCGCCTCCGCCACCAGACGACCGGATCGTCGGCCGCGGGGCCCGCCGGGCCGGAGGTCGACCGGCTCGTCGAGGCGACCGCGGACACGGCGTTCGTCGAGCTCGTGGAGGTGGGGGACGCGCTGCACGCGCTCGTGGTGACCGGCGGGCGGGTCCGTCGGTTCGCCGTCGGCCCCGTGGCCGCGGCGGTGCAGGCACTCAGCTACGCGCACTTCACGCTCCGCCAGGCCGCCCGCGGGCGGCCGGCGCAGGTCGACGCCGCGGGCGAACGCCTCCAGCGCACGCTGCTCGGTCCGGTCGCGGCCGCGCTGCCGGTCGGGCCGGTCGTGATCTCGCCGACCAGCCGCTTCCACGCCGTGCCCTGGGGACTGCTCCCGGCCCTCGCGGAGCGGCCGGTCACGACCGTCCCCTCGGCCGGGCTCTGGCTCCGGGCCCGGTCCACGCCGGCGCCGCGGAGCGGCGGGACCCTCCTCGTGGTCGGGCCCGGCCTCGCGAGCGGCGGCGCGGAGGTGCCGGTCCTCGCCGCGCGGACGCCCGATGCGGTGTTGCTGGGCGGCGGCACTGCGAGCGTCGACACCACCCTGGCCGCGCTGGACGGCACCCGGCTCGCCCACCTGGCCGCCCACGGGCACTTCCGACAGGACAGCCCGCTGTTCTCCTCACTGGCGCTCGACGACGGGCCGCTGGTCGTCCACGACTTCGAGCGGTTGGAGCGGGCGCCGTACCGGGTGGTCCTCTCGGCCTGCGAGTCCGGGGTGATGAAGCCGGTCGGTGCCGGTGAGCTGCTCGGCCTGGGCGCGGCCCTGATGTCGCTGGGCACCGCCGGCGTCGTCTCCAGCGTCGCCGTGGTCAACGACGAGGCGACCGTCGAGGTGATGGTCGCCCTGCACGCCCGCCTGCACGAGGGTGCGGGGCTCGCCGAGGCGCTGCTGGCGGCCCGGACCGCCACCGCGCACGACGCGACCCTGGCCGCGACCGCGGCGAGCTTCACCGCGATGGGCGTCTGAGGCTCAGGCCCGCTCGGAGGCGTAGAGGCGGAACAGCAGGTACGCCGCCACCGCGTCGAGCAGGTGCCACGCGGCGTGGCCCTGGACCAGCGAGTGGGGGTCGCACCAGCCGTGCTGGGAGAGGTTCCAGATCACGAAGGCGACCAGCATGCTGGCCAGCGCCCCGACGCCGTACCGCAGGTCCGCGCGGGCCGGACCGCGCCGCCACAGCCTGGTCTCGACCACGGCGGCGAGCACCAGCAGCAGCCCGAAGGCGAGGTTCCCGCCGTAGTGGACGACCGGCACGTCGCCGTCCCAGAGCCCGACCAGCTCGCAGGCCGCGACGAGGAGCAGGAAGAGCTGCCAGAAGAACACCGGCTCGCGCCGCCACCACCGGGTCAGGGAGTAGGCCGCGGCGAAGCCCGCGACCAGGTACATCGACGTCATGTCGAGGACCCCGCCCAGCGACGACTGGGTGGCGTGCATCGCCGCGCTCGCCGGGCCGAGCAGCACGACCACGCACGCGTAGCCGGTGGCCAGCCCGGGGAAGCGGGGGAGGGTGTCGCCCAGCAGCTCCGGGGTGCGCGCCCGCCAGCCGATCATCAGCCCGGCGACCACGAAGCCGAGGTTGGAGAGGCTGTTGGCCGGCTGCTTCAGGTAGCCGTCGCGGGCCGCCTCGCAGAAGTTCGCGCCCCGGCCGGTGTCCGGCCCGAGCCAGCCGAACCGGACGGCGAGCACCAGCAGCCCGGTCGAGACCACCGCCGTGACGACCGCGGCCAGGAACGGCCCGTTGGTCGACGTGCGAGCGGAGCGAGCCTGGAGACCCGGTGCGCCACTCACCGGTGGGTCACGCGGGCCAGGTCTTGGCGACCAGGGTGAGCACGTCGTACGTCGCCACGGGCTCGCCGTCGGCGTTGGTCACCAGCGCGTCCCAGCGGACCTCGCCGTAGTCGGCGTTGCTGCGCGGGGTGATCTGCTTGACCGTCAGCGAGACGGCGATCGTGTCGTCGACCTTGACCGGGGTGAGGAAGCGCAGGTTGTCGACGCCGAAGTTGGCGAGCACCGGGCCCGGGTCGGGGTCCACGAACAGCCCGGCCGCCAGGGACACGACGAGGTAGCCGTGCGCGACGATGCCGCCGAAGAGCGGGTTGGCCGCGGCGGCCTCCGGGTCGGTGTGCGCGTAGAACGTGTCGCCGGTGAACTCCGCGAAGTGGTCGATGTCGGCCAGCGTGACCGTCCGCGACGCGGAGGCGATGGTGTCCCCGATCCGCAGCTCGGCCAGGCTCTTGCGGAAGGGATGCACGTCGCCGGTCCGGCGGGCCGAGCCGGTCGTCCAGCGGCCGGTGATCGCGGTCATCATGTCGGGCGAGGCCTGGATCGCGGTCCGCTGCATGTGGTGGACGATGCCCCGGACACCGCCGAGCTCCTCGCCGCCACCGGCCCGGCCCGGGCCGCCGTGCACGAGCATCGGCAGCGGCGAGCCGTGGCCGGTGGACTCGGCCGCGTCGTCGCGGTCGAGGACCAGGATCCGGCCGTGCCACGGTGCGAGGCCGAGCGTGATCGTGCGCGCGACGTCGGGGTCGTGGGTCACCAGCGAGCCGACCAGGCTGCCCTTGCCGCGGGCCGCGAGCTCGACGGCCTCGGCCACGGAGTCGTAGGCGAGCACGGTGGACACCGGGCCGAACGGCTCCACGTCGTGCGGCTCGACGGCGCCCCTGGCCGCCCGGAGCAGGACGGGGGAGAGGAAGGCGCCGCGCCGGTCGTCGCCGTCGATCACGTCGACGTGGTCGGGGTCGCCGTACACGATGTCGGCGGAGGAGCGCAGCGACTGGATCGCCTTGCGCACCTCCTCGCGCTGCTCGAGGCTGGCCAGCGCGCCGATCCGGGTGTCGGGGTGCGCGGGGTTGCCGACGGGGAGCCTGGCCAGCCGCGCGGCGACCGCCTCGACCACGTCGTCGGCGACCGCCGCGGGCACGATCGCGCGCCGGATCGCCGTGCACTTCTGCCCGGCCTTCGAGGTCATCTCGGCGACGAGGCCCTTGACGAACAGGTCGAACTCCGGCGCGTCCGTGGTGACGTCCGGGCCGAGGATCGAGCAGTTGAGCGAGTCCGCCTCCACGCCGAGCTGGACGCCGCCGTGCAGCACGTTGGTGTGGGTGCGCAGCATCCCCGCGGTGTGCGCGGACCCGGTGAACGCGACGGAGTCCTGCACGGTCAGCTCGTCGAGCAGGCCGCCGGCCGAGCCGCTGAGCAGCTGGAGGGTGCCCTCGGGGAGCAGCCCGGACTCGATGATCCGGCGGACGACGAGCTCGGTCAGGTACGCCGTCTGGCTGGCCGGCTTCACGATCGTGGGCAGGCCCGCGATGAAGGCGGGCGCGAGCTTCTCGAGCATCCCCCAGACGGGGAAGTTGAACGCGTTGATCTGCACGGCGACCCCGGGCCGCGAGGCGTACACGTGCTGGCCGACGAAGGTGCCCTCCCGGCCCAGCCGCTCCAGCCCGCCGTCGAGGACGACGATGTCGTTGGGCAGCTCGCGGGTCGCCTTGCTGGCGATGCCGAAGAGGGTGCCGATGCCGCCCTCGATGTCGACCATGCCGTCGCGCGGCGTCGCGCCGGTGCGCAGCGAGAGCGCGTGGAACTCGTCCTTCGCCGCCGTCAGGTGCTTGCCCAGCTCCTTCAGCAGCACCGCCCGCTCGTGGAAGGTCATCTCCCGCAGCGCGGGACCGCCGACCCGCTTGGCGTACGACGTCATCGCGCCCAGGTCGAGACCCGTGCTGCTGATCCGGGCGACCTCGTCACCGGTCGCGGCGTCGAGCAGGGGAGCGCCCGGGTCCGTGGCGGTGAACCACGTCCCGGCGGCGTAGCTCTGGAGCATGAGGGACACGGGCTGGTCCTCCTGGTCGGGGGTCGGGGCGTCCTACTGTGGCAGGGCGTGGTCGCTCACCGGGCGGATGCGGGTGGTGCACACCTTCATCCCGGGCAGCAGGAAGCGGTGCAGCAGGTCGATGTCGTCGGTCTCGACGACGAGGAAGATGACGTGCTCGGTGAAGGCGCCGTACACCCCCTTCACCTCCACCCCGTCGACGGACGCGTCGTGCAGCGACCGGGAGCCGCCCTTCCCGTAGGGACAGTTCTCCGGGGTGTGGGTCTGCTCGATGTGGAACAGCATGGGGCCTCCTTCGGCGTCCGCAGACGTTCAGCATGGTCGCTGCGGCGACGCCGCACCAGGGGTGGCCGCGCGTCGGTCCGGGAGCCGTTTGTCCGCGGGGCGCGACCGTGCCACTATTGTTCCAGACCGATCGGTCAGTAATTATCTCGACAGGCCTGGACACGCCTAAGGTGAGCAGATGACGTCGGAAGCCGTGCTGGAGTCGGTGCTGCAGGCGCAGTTCGACGAGACCATCGAGGCGGGGGACCGCATCGAGCCGCGGGACTGGATGCCCGAGGGCTACCGCAAGACGCTGGTGCGCCAGGTCGCCCAGCACGCGCACTCCGAGATCATCGGCATGCAGCCCGAGGGCGCCTGGATCACCCGCGCCCCGTCGCTGCGCCGCAAGGCGATCCTGCTCGCCAAGGTCCAGGACGAGGCCGGCCACGGCCTCTACCTCTACTCCGCGTGCGAGACCCTCGGCGTCTCCCGCGGCGAGCTGACCCGGATGCTCATCGAGGGCAGGCAGAAGTACTCCTCGATCTTCAACTACCCGACGCTGTCCTACGCCGACGTCGGCACCATCGGCTGGCTGGTCGACGGGGCCGCGATCTGCAACCAGGTGCCGCTGTGCCGCACGTCGTTCGGGCCCTACGGCCGGGCGATGATCCGGATCTGCAAGGAGGAGTCCTTCCACCAGCGGCAGGGCTACGAGCTCCTGATGACGATGATGCGCGGCACCGACGCCCAGCGCGCGATGGTGCAGGAGTCGGTCGACCGGTTCTGGTGGCCGGCGCTGATGATGTTCGGCCCGCCCGACGACGAGTCGCCCAACACCGCGCAGTCGATGGCCTGGGGGATCAAGCGCAACACCAACGACGACCTGCGCCAGCGGTTCGTCGACATGTCCGTGCCGCAGGCGAAGGCGCTCGGCGTGACGCTCCCCGACCCCGACCTGGTCTGGAACGAAGACCGCGGCCACCACGACTTCGGACAGCCCGACTGGGACGAGTTCATGGCGGTGGTGAAGGGCAACGGACCCTGCAACGCCCAGCGCATCGCCCACCGACGCGCCGCCCACGAGGACGGCGCCTGGGTCCGCGAGGCCGCGACCGCGTTCGCCGGGCGCTCGGCCGAGGAGGGCGAGCGATGACCCGCGACGAGTGGCCCCTCTACGAGGTGTTCGTGCGCGGCAAGCGCGGCCTCAACCACGTGCACGTCGGCTCGCTGCACGCCCCCGACGACGAGATGGCCGTCCGGCACGCCCGCGACGTCTACACCCGCCGCAACGAGGGCGTCAGCATCTGGGTGGTCCGCGCCGACGCGATCACCGCGTCCAGCCCGGACGAGAAGGACCCGCTCTTCGCGCCCAGCGGCGACAAGGTCTACCGGCACCCGACGTTCTAC
This sequence comes from uncultured Actinomycetota bacterium, assembly GCA_963713255.1. Lineage (GTDB taxonomy): Bacteria > Actinomycetota > Actinomycetes > Propionibacteriales > Nocardioidaceae > Nocardioides. The sequence goes on along the minus strand of CAVQLC010000013.1, from coordinate 84,523 downwards.
GACATCCCCGACAACGTCCCTCACATGTGAACCACCCCATGAAATCCCCGCCTCCTCCGCTTCGCTCCTCCGTCGAGCGATTCCCCGGGACCCCGGACGGACTCGATGAGCCATTCAGCGCCTGACCCCAGCGACGAGCACGGCAGCGTGTACGACGGCCTGCTCGGCTCCGACTCGTCCCAGTGGGCGTTCGGCACCGACTTCGAGGACCCGCTCGCCGGCGTCGACACGACCCTGCCCGAGGGCGTCGACGGTGCCGCGCTCGCGTCGTACTGCCTGATGCTCGGCGACGACGCGCTGGTGCTCTCGCACCGGCTCTCGGAGTGGTGCAGCCGCGCGCCGGACCTGGAGGAGGACATCGCGCTGGCCAACATCGCGCTGGACCTGCTCGGCCAGGCCCGCTTGCTGCTGGCCCGGGCCGCGGCCGCCGACCCGACCGTCGTCCCGGCGCTGCCGGCGGGCTCGCCGGTGCCGCCGGAGGACGCGCTGGCCTTCTTCCGCGAGGCCCAGGACTTCCGCAACGTCCGGCTCGCCGAGGTGCCCAACGGCGACTTCGCGCACACCATCGCCCGGGTGCTGCTGTTCAGCTCTGCCCGGCTGGCGGTGCTCGAGCGGCTGGCCGGGAGCCGGGACCACGTGCTCGCGGCGGTGGCGGCGAAGGGTGTGAAGGAGCTGGCCTACCACCGCGACTACGCCGGCCGCTGGTTCCTGACGCTCGCCCGCGGCACCGACGAGTCGCGGCGCCGTCTCGTCGCCGGTCTCGACCTGCTGTGGCCCCTCTACCCCGAGCTGCTGACCGCGCACCCGGTCGAGGTGCAGCTGGCCGCCGCCGGCGTCGGGGTGGACCCGTCGACGGTCGCCGACGAGGTCGACGTGGTGCTCGAGCAGGTCTTCGCCGCGAGCGGCGTCGACCGTCCCGAGCGAGGAGCCCTGGCCGGCGTCAACGGCCGCACCGGCCGGCACGGGCTGCACACCGAGGCGCTCAGCCTGCTCCTCGCCGAGATGCAGGTCGTGGCCCGCGCCCACCCGGAGGGCCAGTGGTGACGGCCTACGCGGTAGCTCGCACCGTCACCGACCCCGAGATGCCGATGCTCACCCTGGAGGACCTCGGGGTGCTGCGCGCGGTCGAGGAGCGCGACGGCCGGGTCGAGGTGGCGATCACGCCGACGTACTCCGGCTGCCCGGCGATGGCCACCATGCGCGACGACCTCGTGCACCGGCTCACCGACGCGGGGTACGCCGACGTCCGGGTCCGGGTCGAGCTGGCGCCGGCCTGGTCGAGCGACTGGATCAGCGCCGACGGCCGTCGCAAGCTGGCCGAGCACGGCATCTCTCCGCCCGGGGCCGCGCCCGCGGCCGGTGCCCCGGTGGTGCTCAACCTGCTGCCCACCCGGCGCGCGATCGGCTGCCCGCGGTGCGGCTCGACCCGCGTCGAGCTCACCTCGGAGTTCGGGGCGACCGCGTGCAAGGCGCTCTACCGCTGCACGTCCTGCCTCGAGCCGTTCGAGCACGTGAAGGAGATCTGACGAGATGACCTCCACGACCGAGCGAGCCCCCAAGGCCCCCACCCGCGCCGTACCCGTCTTCCACACGCTCACCGTCGCCGACGTCGAGCGGCTGACCGACGACAGCGTCGCGGTCACCTTCGACGTGCCCGAGCACCTGCGGGAGGCCTACGACTTCGCGGCCGGGCAGTCGCTCACCGTGCGCAGGGTGATCGACGGCCAGGAGCACCGCCGGTCGTACTCCATCTGCGCCCCCGCCGGCGCCCGCCCGCGGATCGGCGTCCGCGAGATCCCCAGCGGCACCTTCTCCTCGTGGTTGGTCAACACCGTCCGGCCCGGCATGGAGCTCGAGATCGGCACGCCCACCGGTGCCTTCCGGGCCGACCCCGACGGCGGCGGACGGCACCTCTGCATCGCCGCCGGCTCCGGGATCACCCCGATGATCTCGATCGCGGGCACCGTGCTGCGGCACCCCGAGGCCGAGCTGACGCTGCTCTACGGCAACCGGACCAGCCAGTCGGTGATGTTCGCCGAGGAGCTCGGCGACCTCAAGAACCGCTACGGGCCGCGGTTCCAGGTGGTGCACGTGCTCAGCCGCGAGCCGCGCGACGTCGAGCTGCTCTCGGGACGCCTCGACGCCGACCGGCTGCGCCGGCTCGTCGACCTGCTGGTGCCGGTGGACGCGGTCGACCACGTGTGGCTGTGCGGCCCGTTCGAGATGATCAACGACGCGCGCGCGGTCCTGGAGGAGCTCGGCTTCCCGGCCGACCGCATCCACTTCGAGCTCTTCTACGTCGACGAGCCGCCGCCCGAGCTGCACCGCCCCGACCCCGCGCTGGAGGGCGAGGTGAGCGAGGTGACCATCGTCCTGGACGGGCTGAGCTCGACCGCGCCGATGCCGCGGTCGTCGACGATCCTCGACGCCGCCCAGGCGTCCCGCTCGGACCTCCCGTTCGCCTGCAAGGGCGGCGTCTGCGGCACCTGCCGGGCCCTGGTCCGCGACGGCGAGGTCGACATGCGCCGCAACTACGCCCTCGAGGCCGCCGAGGTCGACGCCGGCTTCGTGCTCACCTGCCAGTCCCACGCCGTCAGCGAGTCCGTCACCGTCGACTTCGACGCCTGACCCGAACCCCCTGCCGAGTCGGCGCAGATGGTCTGCCGAGTCGGCGCAGATGGTGTGGACGACTCCGCCATCAGCGCCCGACTCGACGCGCCATCGTCGCCGACTCGGCACGGCACGGGTGCGGGTCAGGTGCCGAGGACGGTGGGGGCGCCGCGCTTGAGGAGCTGGCGGCCGACGATCAGGCGCTGGAGCTCGCTGGCGCCCTCCCAGATCCGCTCGACCCGGAGCTCGCGGTACATCCGCTCGGCGACGTTCTCGCGCATGTAGCCGCGGCCGCCGAAGACCTGGACGGCGCGGTCGGCGATCCGGCCGGCGGTCTCCGAGCACAGCAGCTTGACCATCGAGGCGCGTGCGTGGAGCACCGCGCGGTCCTCGCCGGCGTCGATCGAGCGGGCCACCTCGTAGAGCGCGGCGCGGGCGGCGAAGAGCTCGGTGGCGGAGTCGGCGAGCATCGCGGTCACCAGCTGGTGCTCGCCGAGCGGCTGGCCGTTGACGATGCGGGTGCCGGCGAAGGCGGTCATCTCGTCGACGAGCCGGGCCGACGCGCCGACGCAGCGGGCGGCCACCATCACCCGCTCGAAGCGGAACCAGTCCTGCGCGAAGGTCATCCCCGCGCCCTCGGCGCCGACCAGCTGGGAGGCGGGGACCCGGACGTCGGTGAACGAGACGATCGGGTGCTCGTCGGCGATGTGGTGGGAGTACGCCGGCGTCCGCACGACCTCGATCCCGGGCGTCGGCAGGTCCACGACCAGCAGCACGTGCTCGCCGGCGTGCGGGCCGTCGGTGAGCACGGCCTGCACGAAGCAGTAGTCCGCGACGTTGTAGGACGTCACGTGCCACTTGGTGCCGTTGACGACGTAGTCGTCGCCGTCGCGCCGCGCGGTCGTCGCCAGCGCGCTGACGTCGCTGCCGGCGAGCTCCTCGGTGATGGCGTAGCACTCGTGCCGGTCCCCGGCCACCGCCGGTCGCAGCCAGCGCTCGAGCTGCTCCTCGGTGGCGACCTCCACCCACCACTGGGGAGGGGTGTGCATGACCCAGGCGAGACCGTTGGTCACGCGCCCGACCTGCTCCTGGACGAGCACCTGCTGCAACGCGGTGAAGCCGGGACCACCCACCGAGGTCGGCATGTTGGTCGCGTACAGCCCGCGGCGCAGCGCGTCCCGGTGGTGCTCGTGCGCGACGCCCGGGTCGAGGACGCCGCCCGCGAGCTCGACCTCCACCTCGTGGGGGATCAGCGTGTCCGTGAAGGCCCGGGCCCGGTCGCGGATCCGGACGTCGTCCTCGCTCAGCCCGTGCATCGGTTCTCCCTGTCGTCGTCGCCGTCGTGGTCGTCGTGGTCGTCGTCCGGTCGGCGGGGGAGCACGAGGGCGTCCACCGCGGTCGCCCCGCCGGGCCCGGCGATCACCGGGTTGAGGTCGAGCGCCTCGAGGTCGTCGCCGAGCTCGAGGGCGAGCCGGGACACGGCCACCACCAGGTCGGCCAGCGCCTCGACGTCGGCCGGGGCCGCGCCGCGCCAGCCGTCGAGCAGCGGCCGCAGCCGCAGCCGGTCGAGGAGCCGATGCGCACCGGCGACCGAGAGCGGCGGCAGCGCGACCGCCCGGTCGGCGAGCAGCTCGACCAGCACGCCGCCGGCGGCCACCACGACCATCGGCCCGAGCCGCGGGTCGCGCACCAGGCCCACCGAGACCTCCACGCCCGCGGGCACCTCGCGGTGCACCGTCACCGCGGGCCCGAGGCGCGCGGCCAGGTCGTGGTACGCCGTCGCCACCGCGGCCGGGTCGGCCAGACCCAGCAGCCACGCCGCCCACGTCCGAGCGGTGCCCGAGACCCGGGGCGGCCGTCTTCAGCACGACCGGCCAGCCGATCTCACCAGCCGCGGTCTCGGCCTCCCCGGCCGACGCCCGCGGCCCGGACGGCGGGCGTCGGCACGCCGTAGTCGGCCAGCAGCGCCGCGACCTCGGCGGCCTCCAGCGGCTCTTCGCCGCGGAGCCGCCCGCACCAGCGGGCCCGCCGGGCGTCGTCGACGACGGTGTCCAACGGGGGCGGGTCCCGGTCGGCGCCGAGCAGGTTGCGCACCGCCAGCAGGCCGCTGCGGAAGCCCTCGAGGACCGGCACCCCCGCGGCGCGGAGCCGGGCGGCGGCCGCGTCGTCGACGGCCGCGGGCAGGCCCGCGAGCACGACCAGGGGCCGGTCGGTCGCGGCCGCCACGTCCAGCACGGCGTCGACGTACGCCGTGTCGCCGTCGTACTCCGGCACCAGGTCCACCGCCAGCGCCGTCACCCCGATCCCCGGGTCCGCGGCCACGGCGGCCAGGCAGTCGGCGAAGAGCCCGCGGGTGTCCGCGCCGCCGCCCCAGACGTCCAGCGGGTTCTCCGGCTCCAGCCCGTCGTCCAGCCGGCCCGCCAGCCGGTCCCGGGTGGCGTCGGTGAGCGGGGGCAGCGGGACCGCCGAGCCCGTGGGCGAGGTCGGCCACCAGGCTCCGCTCGGCCCCGGAGTCGTGCACGGTCGCCAGGCCGCGGCCCGGACCGGGGCGGCGCGGCGAGGCGAGCACGGCGAGCGTGTCGGCGAGCTCGGCGAGGTCGCCGACCAGGTGCCCGGCGACGTCCTCGGTCAGGGCCTCCCAGGTGGCCGTGTCGCCCGCGACCGCCCCCGAGTGGGCGGCGACCAGGGCGGACCCGAGCGGGGAGCCGCCCACCGGCAGCAGCACGACCTCGATCCCGGCGGCCCGGGCGCGGCGCAGCGAGTGCCGCAGCCGGCCGCCGTCGCGCACCGTCTCGAGCACCAGCGCGAGGACCCGGGTCTCGGTGCGGTCGACGACGTGGTCGACGTAGTCGGCGGTGGTGGTCACGAGCTCCTGCCCCGACGACACCGCGAGGTCGAAGCCGAGGTTCAGCCGGGTGCGCAGCAACGTCGAGAACACCGACCCGGAGTGGGTGACCAGCGAGACCGGGCCGACCGGCAGCGCCTCCCGCTCGACGTACCCGAGCGCGCGGAGCCCGCCGCGCACGTTCCAGAACCCCATGCAGCCGGCCCCGCAGAGGGCCATCCCGGCGTCGCGGGCCACCCGCCGGAGCGCGTCGCGGACCCCGGGCCCGTGCGCGCTGCCGAAGACGACCGCGCCGCGCGCCCCGGCCGCGGCGGCCGCCTCGAGCTGGGCCACCACCCGGCCGTCACCCACGCCGAGCAGGACCAGGTCGGGGGACTCGTCGAGCGCCGCCAGGTCGGGCAGGCACGGTCGCCCGGCGACCTCGGGATACCCCGGGTTGACCAGCCAGACCTTCCGGAAGCCGGGCGACCGGAGCACCTCACCGACCATCCGCTCGCCGAGGCTGCCCGGTCGGGGGCTCGCCCCGACGACGGCCACGGACTCCGCCTCGAGCATCGTCCGGACGGCATCGCTCAAGACGCGGGCCTCGTGCCGACCGGGGTCGCGTCGGGGGAGTGGGTCATCGCGCGCCTCTCGGTGGACCGGGTCGAGTTTGACTGACTGTTCAATCTAACGAGGTGATAGCCTCGCTGACAAGGGGCCGCACCGGCCCGCCGAGGACGGGAGACGTGCGCCGATGGCCGAAGCCGCGCCTGCGACCGAGGGGAACGAAGCCCGCCGCCGGGCGATGCTCGAGGCCGCCGCGGAGCTGATCAGCGAGCGCGGGTTCGGGGAGACCCGGATCGCCGACGTCGCCAAGCGCGCGGGCGCGAGCTCGGCCCTGGTCATCTACTACTTCGGCACCCGCGACCGGCTGCTGGTCGACGCGCTGCGCTTCTCCGAGGAGTCGTTCTACGACGCCGCGAGCACGCTGCTCACGGAGGAGCCGGACTTCCGGAACCGCCTGTCGCTGCTGGTCGAGTGGTCCTGCGTGCCGCAGAACGAGGGCGAGATCAGCGGCGCCTGGGGCCTGTGGCTGGACCTGTGGGCCACCGCGTTCCGGCACCCCGAGGTCCGCGAGGCACGCGTCGAGCTCGACGGCCGGTGGCGCGACCTGATCGAGCGGGTCGTGCGCGCCGGCCAGGAGGACGGCGTCATCGGCGACCTCGACGTCCGCCGCTTCGCGCTCACCTACAGCGTGCTCCTCGACGGGCTCGCCACCCAGGTGGCGCTCGACGACGAGGAGATCACCTCCGACGTGGCCTACGACCTCGCGATGGAGTACGCCGAGCAGCGGCTCGGCATCGACGGGCTGCCGCGTCGCAGCGGAGCCCGCGGCCGCACCAGCGGCGCCGTCAGCGGCTGATCTCGACCTCGAGCTCGGCGGGCGTGGCCGCGGCGCCGCGGGGCAGCACCTGCACCGCCGTCGGCGAGAACCAGCACGCCACCCGGTCACCCGGGACCGCGGCGAACGACCGCGGCCCGGCCTGGTTGGCCACCTGCACCAGCAGCACCTGGTCGGCGACCTCGACCCGGACCTGGGTCGCGGCGCCGAGGTAGACGACGTCGCGCACGGTGCCGGTCAGCCGGTTGTGCCCCACCGGACCGGGCGACGCCTCCTCGGCGACCGCGATCCGCTCCGGGCGGATCACCACCGCCGCGCGGCCCGCGGCCCACCTCACCGGCCACCTCGGCGACGAGTCCGGTGCCCAGGGCGGTGCAGGTCGCGGTCGCGCCGGCCAGGTCGGTGACCTCGGCGTCGAAGATGTTGGCCGAGCCCAGGAAGCCGGCGACGTACGCCGTGGCCGGGCGCGCGTAGATCTCCTCGGGGGAGCCCACCTGCTCGACCTTGCCCTCGGCGATGACCGCGATCCGGTCGCTCATCGTCAGGGCCTCCTCCTGGTCGTGCGTGACGTAGACGAAGGTGATGCCGACGTCGCGCTGGAGCTGGCGGAGCTGGAGCTGGAGGTGCTTGCGCAGCTGGGCGTCCAGGGCCCCCAGCGGCTCGTCGAGCAGCAGCACGCGGGGGTTGAGGACGAGCGCCCGGGCCAGGGCCACCCGCTGCTGCTGGCCGCCCGACAGCTGCGCCGGCCGGCGGTGGCCGAGCTCCTCGATCCGGGTCAGCGCGAGGGCCTCGCCGACCCGGCGCTTGGTCTCCGCCTTGTCGACGTCCTGGTAGCGCAGCCCGAACGCGACGTTGTCCCAGACCGTCATCAGCGGGAAGAGCGCGTAGTTCTGGAAGACGGTGTTGACCGGCCGCACGTGCGGCGCGTCGGGCGCCATGTCCCGGCCGTCCAGCAGGATCTGCCCGCCGTCGGGCCGCTCGAAGCCCGCGATCATCCGCAGCGTCGTCGTCTTCCCGCACCCGGACGCACCGAGCAGCGAGCAGAACTCGCCGGCGGGCATCTCGAGGTCGATGCCGTCGACGGCGACGACGTCGCCGAAGGACTTGGTCAGCGCGACCAGGCTCAGGGCGCCGCCGCCCGGCATCAGGCGGCGCCTTCGGCGCCGGCCACCCGCGCCAGTCGGCCGAAGTTGGCGACGAGGCGGTCGACGTCCTCGTCGGTGTGCTGCACCGAGAGCAGCCACTGCTCGACCTTGCCCCAGGGTGGGAGGAACACCCCACCATTGTGCTGCAGCAGCCAGTGCAGCTGCCCCCAGCGGTCGTCCACCTCCAGGAAGTCCCGGTAGTTCCGGACCGGCTCGCCGGTGAACGCGACGCAGCCCTTCGCGCCGACGCTGACCACCCGCCAGTCCAGGCCCTCGGCCGCGATGTGCCCCTCGATCCCGCTCCGGGCCCGGGCCGCGAGCGCGTCGAGGTGCGCGTAGCCCGCGTCGTCGAGCACGTGCGTGAGGTTGGCCCGGGTCGCGGCCATCGCCAGCGGGTTGCCGTTGAAGGTGCCCACCTGCTCGTAGCGGCCGTCGGCGATGGCCGACATGATCGCCTCGGTCCCGCCGATCGCGGCCACCGGGATGCCGCCGCCCAGCGCCTTGGCCAGGCAGACCAGGTCGGGGACCACGCCGTACCGTCCGGTGGCGCCCGCGGGCCCGGTGGTGAAGCCGGTCTTGACCTCGTCGAAGGTGAGGAGGGCGCCCTCGGCGTGCAGCAGGTCGCGGAGCCCGGCGAGGTAGCCGTCGTCGGGCGGGATGATGCCGGCGTTCATCATCACCGGCTCCACGATCATGCCCGCGATCCGGCCGCGGTGCGCCGCGAGCGCCCGGGCGACGGCGGCCAGGTCGTTGAACGGCACGACCACGACCAGGTCCATGATCGCGTGCGGGATGCCGGTGTTGCCGGGCACCCGGTACGGCGCGTCCACCGGCCCGATCTCGTCGGCCTCCGGGAGCACCGACACCTGCACCGAGTCGTGGTGGCCGTGGTAGCAGCCCTCGACCTTGAGCACCAGGTCGCGGCCGGTCAGCGCCCGCATCAGGTGCAGGGCGTCCATGGTCGCCTCGGTGCCGGAGTTGGCGAACCGCCACAGCGGCAGCCCGAACCGCCGGGCCAGCTCCTCGGCGACCCAGATCGCGTCCTCGGTCGGCTGCGCGAAGTGGGTGCCGCGCCGGACCCGGGCGGACACCGCCTCGACGATCGCCGGGTGACCGTGGCCGGCGATCGACGCGCCGTACCCGCCGTGCATGTCGACGTACTCGTTGCCGTCGACGTCCCAGACGTGGGAGCCCGCGCCGTGGCTCATCCACACCGCCTGGGGCTCGGCGATCTGCCAGTTGGACGTGGCGCCGCCGGCGAGCGAGCGCGCGGCCGCGGCGATCATCGCGGTGCTGCGCGGCTGGCGCCGCACGAACGCCTCGGACTCGTCGTCGATGAGGGCGTCGACAGCGTCGAGCGGCCGGTCGAGTGCCACGGAGTCGGTCACGAAGGAGCCTTTCGGTCGGGCACCGGAAACGATTGACTGAGCATTCAGTTTATGTGACGGTGAACGGGCCCGACAACACCCCGGACCTCCGGAGGCCGGCATGGCTCGTGCCCACAGATCCGCGCCCCGACGCGCTCCGGCGCGCCCCGCCGCGGGCGGCCCGGTGGTCGACCGGCGGACGCTGCTGCGCAACGCGGCGCTCCTCGGGATCTCGGTGCCGACCTTGTCGGCCCTCCTGCAGGCGTGCGCGGACGCCCCGGGCGGCACGACCGGCGAGGTGGAGGCGCTGACGATCGCGTCGCCGGACAACCCGGTCACCTGGCCGATCAGCGACGACAACCAGCCGATCGACGACGGCCTGCCGCCCGAGGCCGGACCGCTGCTGCTCTACAACTACGCCGACTACATCGCGCCGGGCGTGGTGAAGTCCTTCGAGGAGAAGTACGGCGTGGAGGTCAAGATCTCCACCTTCAACGACACCGACGAGGCGATCACCAAGATCCGCACCGGCGCGGTGCCGTTCGACATCTACTTCCCCAGCTACGACCAGATCGGCCGGCTGGTGACCGCGGGCCTGGTGCGGCCGCTCAACCACAGCTACCTCGGCAACCTCGGCAACGTGTGGGAGGCCTTCGCCGATCCCTGGTACGACGGCGAGGCCCGCTACTCGGTGCCCTACAGCATCTACACGACCGGGGTCGGCTGGCGAACCGACCAGGTGACCGAGGACGTCGCGGCGCTCCCCAACCCGTACGACGCGCTGTGGGACCCGGCGTACTCGGGTCAGGTGGCCGTCATCGACGACTGGCACACCGCGATGGCGATGGTCGGCCTGCGCGCCGGCATCACCGACGTCAACACCGACAAGCCCGCGGACCTCCAGGTCATCGACGACGGGCTGACCGAGCTGAGCGCGGCGGTCAAGCCCAAGGTCACCGTGTCGATGTACAACGACCTGCCGTCGGGACAGCTCGGGATCTCCCAGATGTGGTCGGGCGACGTCGTCAACGCGCAGTACTACCTGCCCGAGGGCGAGTCGGTCGACGTCCTGCGCTACTGGTTCCCCGAGGACGGCCTCGGCCTGGTCGACAACGACCTGATGATGGTGCTCACCGGCGGCCAGAACCCGGTCCTGGCCCACCTCTTCCTGGAGCACATGCTCGACGAGAAGAACTCCCTGAAGAACTTCGGCTTCATCGGCTACCAGCCCCCGCAGCGGGTGCTCGACCCCGAGCGCCTGGTCGCCGACGGCTACCTGCCCGAGAACCTCGCCACCGCCGCGGTCCGCGAGGAGTGGTTCGACACCGGCTACCGGCTGCTGGAGCTGTCGGTCGAGAACGACGCGGCCTGGCACCGGATCTGGCAGCAGTTCAAGGCGGGCGGGTGACGGCCGCACCGGTGCCGCTCACCCAGGAGCCCGCGGAGGGACCCGGGACGAGCGGCCCCGCCGGACCGCGACGGTCCGGCCGCGGCACCCGGGCGCTCGGCCCGCTGCTGGCGCTGCCCGGGATGGTCTGGCTGGCGCTGTTCTTCCTCGCCCCGCTCTACGTCGTGCTGGCCGTCGTCTTCGGCGGCGTCGACCCGGTGTTCCGGACCGTCATCCCGGTGTGGAACCCCCTGCAGTGGTCCTCGGACCAGCCGCAGTACGTCGTCACCCACATCGTCGGCGAGGACGCCATCTTCGGTCCGGCCCTGCTGCGCACCGCGGTCTACGTGCTCTCCGCCAGCGTGCTGTGCCTGCTCATCGCCTTCCCGATCGCCTACTACGTCGCGCGGCTGGCCGGCCGGTGGCGCGGGCTGCTCCTCGCCCTGCTCATCGCGCCGTTCTGGATCAGCTACATGATGCGGATGCTGGCCTGGGTCAACCTGCTGGCCAACGACGGCCTGGTCAACCGGATCGTCTCGCTCGGCGGCTTCCTGCCGGGGGACACCGACTGGCTGTCCGGGCACTCGACGGTCGTGATCCTGGGGCTGGTCTACGGCTACGTGCCCTACATGATCATCCCGCTGTACGCCGGCCTCGACCGGCTGCCCACCTCGCTGGTCGAGAGCGCCCGCGACCTCGGCGCGAGCCGGACGTCGGCGTTCTGGCGGGTCACCCTGCCGATGGCGCGCCCGATCGTGGTGGCGAGCGTGCTGCTCACCTGCCTGCCGATGCTGGGCGACTACTTCACCAGTGACCTGCTCAGCGGCTCGCCGCGCACCTCCATGGTCGGCAACCTGATCAACGAGACCGTGCTGACGCCGGGACAGACCGGCCAGGCCGGCGCGTTCGTGCTGCTCGTGCTGCTGGTGTCGCTGCTGCCGATGCTCTACTACGTGCGCTCGGTCTCCCGCGCGGACGGGGCGGCGATGTGAGCGCGCTCGGGGCGTGGTGGCGCGACCCGTGGCGCAAGCCGCGGGTGCTGGCGGCGGTCACCGTCGCCTACCTGCTCTGGTCGCTGCTGCCGGTGCTGGTCGCGGTGCTCTTCTCGTTCAACTCCGGCCGCTCCCGGACGAGCTGGCAGGGCTTCTCGATGCGGTGGTACTACGGCGACCCGTTCCGCTCGGTGTGGCACGACGACACCCTGCAGGCGGCGCTGGTGCAGACGCTCAAGCTCGGGCTGCTGGTCACCCTGGTCACGGTGCCGCTCGGGGTGGCCCTCGCGATCGGGCTGGACCGCTGGCACGGTCGGCTGCCCCAGGGTGCCAACGCGCTGCTGCTGCTGTCCTTCGTGCTCCCCGAGACCCTGTTGGCGGTCGCGCTGCTCTTCGTGGTGACCACGCTGGTGCTGCCGGTGACCCTCGGGACGAGCGCCCAGGTGGTCGGGCTGGTGACCTTCCAGCTGGCCTACCCGGCGATCCTGGTGCGCGCCCGGCTGGCCACGATCGGCTCCGACCTCGAGGAGGCGGCCATGGATCTCGGCGCCTCGCCGCTCGCGGCGCAGCGCCGGGTGATCCTGCCGATGCTGGTGCCGGCGATCGTGGCCAGCGCCGTGCTGGTCTTCGCCGACGTGATCGACGACTTCGTCATCGTCCGCTACCTCTCGGGCGACTCCGCGACCGAGCCGACGTCGGTGAAGATCTACAACACCGCGCGCGCCGCCCCGACCCCCGCGCTCAACGCCCTCGCCACGCTGATGCTCGTCACGGCGATGCTCGCGGTCGCGCTCGGCTTCCTGGTCTACCGTCACATGGGACGCAAGGCCGGCACCCGGGAGTCGATCGGGAGCTTCGCCGGCGAGACCTGACCTTTCGTCCACTGGACCCGTCGCCCCGACCAGACCTAGGATTGACTGTATGTTCAATCAACTCCGCGGAACCCTCGCCCCGCTGCCCGCCGAGGACGTCGCGGCGGCGTACGCCCCGTTCGGCTCCTCGCGGATGCTGCCGCGGCTGGCGTACGTCGATCCCGCGGTGCTGGCCTGGGAGCAGGCCAACATCTTCTCCGGCTGGCAGTGCCTGGGCACCAGCGGCACCTTCGCCGAGCCCGGCACCCAGCACTCCGTGGAGACCGGGGCCGGCGGGGTGCTCGTGGTCCGCGACGACGACGGCGTGCTGCGGGCGTTCGCCAACGTCTGCCGGCACCGCGGCCACGAGCTGGTGCCGTGCGGGAACACCGTCAAGCGGCACTCGATCGTCTGCCCGTACCACGCCTGGACCTACCGCCTCGACGGCACCCTGCGGGTCGCGCCGGGTGGCTTCCGCAAGCTGGAGGGCTTCGACACCACGGAGTTCGGGCTGGCCGAGCTGGACGCCGTCGAGTGGCACGGCTACCTGTTCGTCGACCCGAGCGGTGAGGCCGGGCCGTTCGTCGACCACGTGGCCGGTCTCGAGGCGATCGTGGCGCCGTACCGCCAGGAGGACCTGGTCACCGTGGCGACCCACTCCTACGAGCTCCAGACCAACTGGAAGGTGATCGTCGAGAACTACCAGGAGTGCTACCACTGCTCCTCGATCCACCCCGAGCTGTGCCGCGTCAGCCCGCCGCAGAGCGGGGAGAACCTCGAGCCCGACGGCGAGTGGGTCGGCGGGTGGATGGCGCTGACGCCGGGGGCGGAGACGATGTCGCTCGACGGCCGCAGCGCCGGCGTCATGATCGAGGGCCTCTCCGACGTCGAGCAGCGCACCGTGATGTACCTCGTGGCGTTCCCCAACCTCCTGATCAGCCTGCACCCCGACTACGTGATGACCCACGTGCTGCGGCCGGTCGCGGCCGACCGCACCCACGTGGAGTGCTCGTGGGCGTTCCCGCGCGAGGTGGCCGAGCGCGAGGGCTTCGACCCTGCCTACGCCGTGGACTTCTGGGACCTCACCAACCGGCAGGACTGGGCCGCCTGCGAGTCGGTGCAGCGGGGTCTGTCCAGCCCGCACGCGATCCCCGGCCCGATGGCGCCCGAGGAGGACGGCGTCTACCAGTTCGTCAGCCGCATCGCGCGTGCGTACGCCGGCCTGGGCCGCGCCGACGAGGCGCACCCGTCGCTGGTCACCGAGGAGATCGGCGCGGGCGACCTGGCCACCGGGGACCTCGCCACCAGCTGACCGGGCAGTTCTGCTCGCCGGCCGCGGCCGACCGGGCGATCGTGCCGCCAGCGGCCGGTCGGAGTGCCCGCTCGGCGCCCGATCTGTCGACAGGAGTGCCCGGTCAGCGGGGGGCGTTGAGCCCGTCGAAGGCCAGGGTGGTGATGGTCGCGCTGAGGAGGTCGGCGTCGACGACCCCGTCGGGGCGGTACCACTCGACCAGGGAGTTCACCATGCCGAACAGCAGCCGGCTGATGAGCTCGGGGGAGAGGTCCGCCCGCAGCGCGCCCTCGTCGACCGCCGCCTGCACCAGCGTGGCGAGCCGGGCGTCCAGGTCGCGACGGCGGCGGAGCGCCTCGAGCTCGGGCTCGCTGTTGCCGCGCACCCGCAGCAGCAGCGTCACCGCGGGCTGGTGGGCCACCAGCACCTGCACGCTGCGCTCCACGACCCGCCGCAGCCGCTCGTAGGCGCTCAGGCCCGCCGCGTCCACGGTGGCGGACTCCACGACCGCGGTGAGCTCGTCGAGCGCCTCGTGCAGGGCCTGCTCGAGCAGGTGCCCCTTGCTCGGCACGTGGTGGTAGATCGCGGACTTGGTGAACCCCAGCTCGCGGGCCAGGTCGCCCATGCTGGTGCCGTCGTACCCCTGCTTGTTGAACAGCTCGATGGCGCGCCGGAGCACGGTCGCCTGGTCGTAGCCGGGGCGGCCGCGCCGCGGCGCGTCTTCGGTCATCGGAGCCCTACTTCCGGGCGACGGCCTTGAGGGTGAAGCCCGCCCCGTCGTCCTTCGGGTTCCCGCTGCACGACCAGCTCGTCTGCCGGAAGCATCGGAACCGGGTGGACGCGTTGACGAGGGTGATCGTCACCTTCGTGACCTTGCGGCTGCTGAAGTCCACCTTGAGGCTCGCCCGGCCCTTGCCGTCGAGCTTGACGAAGCGCTTCTCGGTCTTGCCGTGCCTGCGGTCGACCAGGACGTACGCCGCCGGGCTGGTCTTGCGCTGCGGGCCGTCGATCTTCACCTTCAGCTTCCAGGACCGCTTCTTGAGCGACGGTCCGGACGCAGCACGTAGCTGCTCGACGTCAGGTGGTTCAGCGGTCCGCCGAGGATGCCGGTGCTGCGCGCCGCCGTGGTCAGCGTCGCGTCCAGCGCCAGCGTGGCGCTCGGCCAGCGGCCGCCCTCCGGGTAGGTCCGGCCGGGCACGGTGTTGCCGGCGGCGAACTCCGCGTAGTTCTTCACGAACCCGCCCTTCGACTTCAGCACCCGCACCACGGCCTGGGTGGAGTAGAGGTCCGGTGACTTCTTGTCCGCGGCCATCTTGCTCCAGATCTGGCGGACGATGCCGGTGCCGTACTTCTTCGAGAGGAACTCGAAGAAGGCCCAGTTGCCGTACTGGTTCAGGGCGCCGCCGCCGTAGGTGTCGAGGGGGGAGTACGGGTCCTTGACCTGGCCGTAGGGGAGGTACTGGCGGTTGTCGTTGGCGCCGTCGGCGACGCGCTCCTCCATCCAGGTCGCCGTGGCCTCGAGCAGCCAGCGGTCGTCCTCGGCGTCGTAGGCGTACTGCACGGCGTGGAAGAACTCGTGGGCCGCGGTGACCTTGAGGCTCTTCTTGGGCGAGGACGGGAACTGGGCGGTCGAGAAGTCGTTGTCGAGGACGCAGTAGCCGGAGGCGAGGAACCGCTGGATCCGGGTCTCGGCGGCGCAGTAGCCGTAGAGCCCGACCGAGCCGACGTCCTTGAGGTAGACGTCGAACTTCTTGTTGCCGCCGCGGTGCCCGTCCTTCAGGGGCTTCCGGTAGCCGAGCCGTCCCGTCTCGACGCGCCAGACCTTCTGCATCTGCTTGAGGTTGTACTTCACCCAGGACTTGCTGGGCGGGGCGTCGATGGTGGTCGGGACCCAGTGCAGGCAGACGTTCCTGGCGCACTTCGAGCGCGCGCCGACGGTGTAGCCGAAGCCGTACGGGTCGGCCGCGCCGTCGGTGGGGCGGGCGAGCAGGGCCTCGGCGCGCCGCCGCTCGGCCCCGGCGAGGGAGGGCAGGGCCGCCCAGAGGTCGCGCAGCGCCATCGTCGCCGACGGGTCGGACCGGCCGGCGCGTCCGTCCAGCACCCGCGTGGCCACCGAGACGGCCGTCAGCGCCGCCGCGCGGTCCGCCGCCCCGGCCGGCGCCGCGGGGCGTCCGGGGTCGGCGGCCGCGGTGCCGGTGGTCGCGGCGGCGAGGGTGCCGGCGAGCAGGGCCAGGGCCATCGAGAGGACGGCGAACGTGCGACGCATGGGCGAGATCCTGTCGTCGGGGGTCGTGGTCGGGCTCAGGGTCTGATGTCCGGCGCGCCTCGCAGGTTCACCGGGAGAGGGTGGCGGTGACGGCGAAGGCGGCGCGGTCGTCGCGCGGGATGCCCTGGCAGGAGTACGACGTGCCCCGCCAGCAGGGCTTGAAGCGGGTGGACCCGTTGGCCAGCACCACGGTCACGCTGGTCACGGCGGACCGGGAGAAGCCGAGCGTGCGCGCCCCGTCGCCCTTCCTCGAGAGATGGACCGGGCGGAGCGCGACGCCGCCGTTGCGCTTGCGGAGCAGGAGGGTCGCCGTCGCGCCCGTGGAGGACGCGGGTCCGTCCACCGCGACCCGCAGCCGCCAGGTGCCGTGGAGGGAGCCCGCGGGCTCCAGCCGGTAGGCGGTGCTGGTCAGGTGGTCCAGGCGCGTGGTGTGGGAGGCCGTCCGGCGGCGGTCGTCGAGTCGGGAGACCTGGGCGACCGGGGCGCGGCGGTAGGCCGCGCCCTCGGTGTAGAAGCGCCCGGGGAGCTGGTTGACCGTGGCGAAGCGCGCGTAGAAGTCCTCGAAGTCGGGACCCTGGCCGGCACTGACCACGCGCCTGACGGCCTCGGTGGAGTAGCGGTCGGGAGCGCCGCGGGTGGCGTCGGCCTGGTTCCAGATCCGGCGGACCACGTCGGGACCGAAGTCCTGGGAGAGCAGCTCGATGAACAACCAGTTGCCGTACTGGCCCTGGCCGAAGGAGTCGAACTCGTCGAGCGGCTGGCGCGGGCGGCCGAGCTGGCCGTAGGGGAGGTACTGGCGGTTGTCGTCGATCGCGTCGGCGTACTGCTCCTCGACCCAGGTGGCGGTCGCCTCCATGAACCACCGGTCCTCGGTGGCGTCGTAGTCGAACTGGATCGCGTGGAAGAACTCGTGGGCGGCGGTCACCTGCAGGCTGGGGAGCGGACCCAGCGGGAACTCGGTGAAGTCGTTGTCGAGGACGCAGTAGCCCGAGTAGACGAACCGCTGCCCGGGCACCTTCTCCTCGGGGGCGCAGAAGCCGTAGAGCCCGTCGTCGCCGATCTGGGAGAGGTAGACGTCGAACTGCGCGTTGCCGCCCCGCACGCCGTCGGTCGCGGGGTGCCGGTAGCCCAGGGTGCCGGTCTCGAACGCGACCACCGCCTCGAGCTCGGCCAGGGTGGTCTCGACCCAGTCCGGGACGCCGTCGAGGTCCACGTCGACGGCCGCGGGCGCGTCGGCGGTGGTCGTGACGTAGTGGACGCAGAAGGTCGCCCCGCACAGCGGGGTCGCCTCCGCCGTCGTGTAGCCGAACTGCTCGGGGTCGGCGGCGCCGTCGGTGGGCCGGGCCAGGAGCGCGTCGGCGGCGGCCCGCTCGCCCGCCGAGAGCGAGGGGTAGGCCAGGCGCAACCGGGTCAGGGCCAGCGTGGTGTCGTGCTCGGCGTGGCCGGTCACCGCCGCCCGCGCGTTGCCGAGCGCGGCCGACACCGGGGCGCTGGGGCGCCGCGCGTCGCCACGACCGGTCGGGTCGGCGGCGGCGGCGGTCGGGACGACGAGCGCCAGCCCGAGGGTCAGGGCCGCGATCAGCGTCGCGGCCAGACCGCGGGAGTGGGGGAACACGCGCCCCAGCGTACGGGTCATGTCCGTTCCCGAGATCTTCTCGATCAGCGCGGTCGTGGAGATGGCGGGGGTGCGGGCGAGGTAGACGACCTCGCAGATGTCCTGGAACTCGTCGAACCGGCCGCGCCAGTCGTCACCCATCACCAGCACGTCGGCGCGGTGCTGGAGGAGGTAGTCGCGCTTGAGCTCCAGGCTCTCCTCCACGAACACCTCGTCGACGGCCTTGAGGGCGCGCACGATCTCCAGGCGCTCGGCCTGGCTGAAGACCGGCTCGCGGCCCTTCTTGCGCAGGTTCAGGGCGTCGGCCGACACGCCGACGACCAGGCGGTCGCCCAGGGCGGCGGCCCGCTCGATCACCCGGAGGTGCCCGACGTGGAAGACGTCGAAGGTGCCGAAGGTGACCACCGTGCGTGCCATGGCGCGGCATTCTGGCACGCACGGAATCCCCGGGAAGCCGCACCGGTTCCGCCCCTCGTCGCGCGCCCGTGCGGTCGCCGCACCGCCCGTGGGGGACAATCGGTCGCGATGAGCGCGACCGTCTCGATGATCACCCCGGACCCCGCCGCCGACGAGGCGCGCCGGCAGGGCCTGCGCCGGATGCGGACGGTCGCGGTCGGCCTGCTGGGGTTCGCCGCCGTCGTGTACGTCGCGACGCTCGGCAAGGACGGCGCCCTCGGCTTCGTCAACGCCGGGGCCGAGGCCTCCATGGTCGGCGCGATCGCCGACTGGTTCGCCGTCACCGCCCTCTTCAAGCACCCGCTCGGGCTGCCGATCCCGCACACCGCGCTGATCCCCAAGCGCAAGGACGAGCTCGGGCGCGGGCTGCAGGAGTTCGTGGCCGACAACTTCCTCCAGGAGTCGATCATCCGGGAGCGGGTCGCCGCCGCCACGATCACGCTGCGGGTGGCGGAGTGGCTCTCCGACCCCGCGCACGTGCGCCGGCTCGTCGACGAGGTGGCCGAGGTGGCGTCCATCGCGCTCTCCAAGGTGCGCGACGAGCACGTCGAGGAGCTGGTGCGCACCGCGCTGGTGCCGCGCTTCCGCGAGGAGCCGATCTCCCCGCTGCTCGGCGGCCTGCTCCAGGAGGTCGTCGCGGACGA
Source organism: uncultured Actinomycetota bacterium (assembly GCA_963713255.1). Classification (GTDB taxonomy): domain Bacteria; phylum Actinomycetota; class Actinomycetes; order Propionibacteriales; family Nocardioidaceae; genus Nocardioides. Next base: position 65,670 of record CAVQLC010000013.1, on the reverse strand, counting down.
CCTGCACCACGGCCTCGTCGACCTGGCGCTCGAGGAGCTGCACCGCTGGCTGGCGCTCAACCAGGACGCCTTCACCGAGATGCTGTCGGAGCGCGCCCCGTGGTGGGCGCCGCCGCGGTTGAACGAGGCCGTCACCCAGCGCATCCACACCGAGGCGGTCCGCTGGATCGAGGACATCCGCAACGACCCCGACCACCACGCCCGGGCCGCGTTCGACTCCATGCTCACCCAGCTCGCCCACGACCTGCTCTTCGACCCCGCCACCCAGGCGCGCGCGGAGGGGCTCAAGAACCGGGTCCTCGAGCACCCCGCGGTGCTGACCTCGTCGGTGTCGCTGTGGAACGCGCTGCGGCGGTCGCTGGTCGCGTCGCTGCGCGACCCCGCCGGCGCCGTGCGCGCCCGGCTCCAGACGGAGGTGACGGCGTTCGCGACGCGGCTGCTCGACGACGACGACCTCCGGCGCCGGATGGACCTGGTCGCCGCCGACGTCGCGGTCTTCACCGTGGAGCGGTACGGCACCGAGCTGACCACGGTCATCACCCACACGATCGAGCGCTGGGACGGCCAGGAGGCGGCCCGACGGATCGAGCTGCACGTGGGCCGCGACCTGCAGTTCATCCGGATCAACGGCACCATCGTCGGCGGCCTGGTCGGGGTCGTCATCCACAGCTTCTCGGTGCTGCTGTGATCGTCGACGTGCCGCTCCGTGACGCGTCGATCCGGCTCGGTCAGTTCCTGAAGCTGGCCAACCTGATCGACTCCGGCAGCGACGCCAAGCCGCTGCTGGCCGCGGGCGAGGTGCTGGTCAACGGCGAGGTCGAGACCCGGCGCGGGCGCCGGCTCGTGGTGGGAGACGTGGTCACGCTCGGCGGGGCGAGCGCCCGTGTCGGCGGCGCCGCGTAGGCTCGCGGGGTGATCCGACGATGAGCAAGCTGGACGCGCAGCGCGCGATGCGAGAAGCCAAGTTCGCCCGGTCCCAGGCGCGCCCGGGCACCCCCGCAGCGCGGATCAACAAGCCCCCCGTGGCGCCGCCGGCGCCGGTCGCCGAGGCGCCGACGGAGTCCGACACCGACGCCCTGTGCGGGCACCGGTCGATGAACGGCCGGACCTGCACGCGCGAGTCAGGCCACGCGGCGAAGAGCCACCGCTACTCCTGAGCCGGCTCAGTAGGGCCAGTTGGCCGGGGCCAGCGCCTGCACGGTGACCGACTCGCACTTGTAGGCGAAGGAGCCACCGATGTTGTCGGTGACGTCCTGGGTCCCGACCCAGATCACCTGGTCGTAGCCGTCGTCGCAGAAGATGTCGTCGCGGACGCCGTCGTTGAAGAGGTAGATGATGTCGTCCCCCTCCTCGCTGTAGATCTCGTCGGCGCCGGGGCCGACGAACAGGGTGTCGTTCCCCTCGTCGCCGGTGACCTGGTCGTCGCCGTACCCGTCGATGAGGACGTCGTTGCCGAGCCCGCCGTCGAGCTCGTCGTTGCCGACGCCGCCGTCGACCCAGTCGTCGCCCTGGGCGCCGGAGACGTGGTCGTTGCCGTCGAGGCCGAAGACCCGGTCGTTGCCCTCCATGCCCTGGAGCTGGTCGTCGCCGGCGGCACCGTCGAGGTAGTCGTCGCCGAGCACGCCGATGAGGACGTCGTTGCCCTCCTCGCCCCAGAGCTGGTCGTTCCCGGCCGCGCCGATGAGTCGGTCGTTCTCGGTGCCCCCGTAGCCGGTGTCGTCGCCGTCGTGCAGCAGCAGCAGGTCGTTGCCGGGGCCGCCGTACAACAGGTCGTTGCCGATCTGGCCCTTCACGACGTCGTCGCCACCGCGGGCGTAGACGAGGTCGTTGCCGGCCTTGGCGTCGATCACCTCGGGACGCGCGGTTCCCTTGAGGCGGTCGCTCTGCGGCGTCGCCTTGCGTGCGGACACGGTGTCGGCCAGGGCGGCCACGGGCGCGGCGAGCAGCACGGAGGCAGCCAGCGCCGCGACGACGGCGGTCGTCCGGCGGCGCGACGGAGAACGGCGACGTTCTGGGTGCGCGACAGTGCGGTCACTCGAGTGGGGGGCCATTTGTCCTCAAAGGGGGGGTGGACGAATGCTCGGTTCTCCCCGACGGTAACAAGTCACCGCCTGGATCGCCGAATTATCGGTGATCCTTTACTTCGAGAACGAGGCCCGGAGGGCCCGCTCAGAGGCTCAGCTGACGCCCATCAGGTCGCAGACGAAGATCAGCGTCTCGCCGGGCTTGATGGCCCCGCCGGCGCCGCGGTCGCCGTACCCCAGGTGCGGCGGGATGACGAGCTGGCGGCGGCCGCCGACCTTCATGCCCTGCACGCCCTGGTCCCAGCCCGCGATGACCTGGCCGACGCCGAGCCGGAACGACAGCGGAGCGCCGCGGTTGTACGACGCGTCGAACTCCTCGCCCGTCGAGTGCGCGACACCCACGTAGTGCACGGAGACGGTCGACCCGGAGGTCGCCTCCGCGCCGTCGCCCTCGACGAGATCGGTGATCTCGAGGTCGGTCGGCGGGTCGTAGTCCGGGAAGTCGATCTCAGGCTTGTCCACCCGAGCAGTCTGCCATCCGCGTCCGGTCGAGGCGCCGGGGCACCCCCGGTGGTCGAGACCCGCGAGCGACTCAGGTCTGGTGGACGTAGTGGTCGAGCTGGTCGCGCTCGAACTCGAGCTCGGCCATCCGGCTCTTCACGACGTCGCCGATGCTGATGATCCCGGTGAGCCGGCCGTCGGTGACGACCGGCACGTGACGGAAGCGGTGCTCGGTCATCAGCGCCATCAGCTCGTCGACCGACGCGCTCGGCTCGCAGGTGTGGACCGAGGACGTCATGATCGCCCTCGACCGGGCTGTCGAGCACCGCGGGGTCGCGGTGCAGGCTGCGCACCACGTCGCGCTCGCTGACGATGCCGTCGACGGACGGTGCCGTCGCCGCTGACGATGAGGGCTCCGACGTTGTGCTCGGCGAGCAGCGCCAGCAGCTCGCGCACCGTCGCATCCGGGGCGATCGTGATCACACCCTGGGGCTTGCCCTTCAGAACCTCGTTGATCCGCATGATCGCTCCCTCCTTCCGGTAGGCGGTCGACACTAGCCAAGCTGCTCCGGCGCCGCCAGAGCCCTGAGGAGACTCAGCCCAGCGGCGGACCGTCGCCCTCGGAGACGGGCTCCGAGCGGGGTCGGCGCGACCGGATCTCGCTCACCGAGCCGGCCCCCGGACGGCGCGAGTCGGGATCGGAGTCGTCGTCGGCCCCGGTGCCGAGGAAGGCCAGCGCGGCCTCGTGGAGGTGCCCGTTGGTGGCCAGGGCGTTGCCGCCGAAGGGCCCGTCGGTGCCGTCCAGGGACGTGAACCGGCCGCCGGCCTCGGTGACGATGATGTCGAGCGCGGCCATGTCGTGGAGGGCGAGCTGCGGCTCGGCCGCGATGTCCACGGCCCCCTCGGCGATCAGCATGTAGGACCAGAAGTCGCCGTACGCCCGGGTGCGCCAGCAGCGCCGCGCCAGCGACAGGAAGTCGTCGAGCCGGTCCCGCTCGTCCCAGCCGCCGAGGCCGCTGTAGGACAGCGACGCGTCCTCGAGCCGGCGCACGTCGGAGACCTGGCACTGCACCGCCTTGAGCAGCGACCGGCCGGTCCAGGCGCCGTTGCCCTTCGAGGCCCACCACCGGCGCTGGAGCAGCGGCGCGGACACGACGCCGAGCACCACCTCGTCGTCCACGACCAGCGAGATGAGGGTCGCCCAGACGGGGACGCCGCGGACGAAGTTCTTGGTGCCGTCGATCGGGTCGATCACCCACTGGCGCTGCGAGTGCCCCGTCGTGCCGTGCTCCTCGCCGATGACCGCGTCGCGCGAGCGCACCCGGCCGAGGGTGCGGCGCAGGCTCTCCTCGACGGCGAGGTCGGCCTCGGTGACCGGGGTGAGGTCCGGCTTGCTCATCACGTGCAGGTCGAGAGCCTTGAAGCGCGAGCCGGTCAGCGAGTCCGCGTCGTCGGCCAGCACGTGGGCGAGGCGTAGGTCGTCGGTGTAGTCGGGTGACCCGGGCTTCGGCATGCCGACAGGCTAGTGGTGCGGGTACTAGTACCAACGTACGACGCGTCCCTTCGCCGCGCCTCGATAGGCTCGCGGCGTGGAGATCAACGGCGTCCCCCTGCACCCCCTGGTCGTGCACGCCGTGGTGGTCTTCGCGCCGCTGGCCGCACTGTTCGGCATCGCGTACGCCGTGCTGCCCGGCTGGCGCTGGGCCCTGCGGTGGCCGCTCGTCGCGGTCACCGGCATCGCCGTCGTCACCGCCTTCATCGCCACGCTGAGCGGCCAGGACCTCGCCGACAGCAGCGGCCTGATCGCGCTCCCCGAGGTCCGGACCCACCGGGACCGCGGGCTGCTGCTGCGCAACATCCTGTTCGGCTACACCGTGGTCGTCGGGCTGGCCGCGTGGCGGCTGGGCGGCCCGAGCGGCCTGAAGAACGGCAAGGGCGAGCGCCCCAACCCGGGCGGGCCCCTCTACCTGGTGACGCTGGGCCTGCTGGTGATCGGCGCGGTCGCGGTGGGCGTCGCCGTCTTCCTGGCCGGCGACTCCGGCGCCCGCGCCGTGTGGGGTGCCTAGCCCTCAGGGGCTCTCGTACCGCGCGGCCAGCAGGCGCCGGAACGACTCGACGCGGTCCGGGTCCGCCTGGCCCGCGGCCACCGCGACGTCCAGCCCGCACTCCGGCTCGTCGCCGCCGTGGGTGCAGCCGCGAGGGCAGTCCTCGGTCATCTCGTCGAGGTCGGGGAACGCCTCGATCAGGCGCTCCGGCTGCACGTGGGCGAGGCCGAAGGACCGGATGCCGGGGGTGTCGATGATGAAGCCCCCGCCGGGCAGGGCGAGCATGTAGGCGGAGACCGAGGTGTGCCGCCCGCGGCCGGTCACCGCGTTGACGATGCCGACGTCGCGGTGCGCGTCGGGCACCAGGGCGTTGACGAGCGTCGACTTGCCGACGCCGCTGTGCCCGATCAGCACGCTGGTCCGGTCGGCGAGCCGGGAGCGGAGCTCGGTCAGGTCGCCGCCACGCTGGGTGACCAGCCAGGGCACCCCGAGGGAGCGGTAGGTCGACAGCAGGGTCTCCGGGTCGGCGAGGTCGGCCTTGGTCAGGCAGAGCAGCGGCTGCATCCCGGCGTCGAACGCGGCGACCAGGGCCCGGTCGATGAGGCGGGGCCGCGGCTCGGGGTCGGCCAGCGCGGTGACCACGACGAGCTGGCTGGCGTTGGCGACGATGATCCGCTCGACGGGGTCGTCGTCGTCCGCGGTCCGTCGCAGCACCGTGTCGCGCTCGGCCACCTCGACGATGCGGGCCAGGGACCCGTCGGCGCCGGAGGTGTCGCCCACCACCCGGACCCGGTCGCCGACGATGACGCCCTTGCGGCCGAGGGGACGCGACTTCATCGCGGTGACCGTGCGGCCGTCCAGGGTGAGGGTGTAGCGCCCCCGGTCCACCGTGACCACGAACGCGTCCTCGGCGTCGTCGTACGTCGGTCGCTCCTTCGTGCGGGGTCGGGTGCGGCGGCGCGGCCGCTCGTAGTGCTCCTGGTCGTGCTCGCCGTACCGTCCGCTCACCGACCGGGCTCCGCGTCCAGCAGCGCCGACCAGAACGGCGCGAAGTCGGTGAAGGTCTTCGACGTGGTGGCGACGTCCTCGACGAGCACCCCGTCCACGGCCGCGCCGAGGATCACGCCCGCGTGCGCCATCCGGTGGTCGGCGTAGGTGCGGAAGACCCCGCCGTGGAGCGTGGCCGGCCGCAGGCTCAGGCCGTCCTCGCGCTCGGTGACGTCGGCCCCGAGGCCGGTGAGCTCGGTCGTCAGCGCCGCGAGGCGGTCGGTCTCGTGGCCGCGGATGTGGGCGATCCCGCGCAGGTGCGAGGGCGAGTCGGCGAGGGCGCAGAGGGCCGCCACCGCCGGTGCGAGCTCACCGGCGTCGTGCAGGTCGAGGTCGACGCCGCGCAGCGTGCCGGTCCCGTGCACCGTGAGCCCGTCGTCGTCGAGCGTGACCCGGCAGCCCATCGCGGCGAGGATCTCCCGCAGCAGGTCGCCCGCCTGGGTCGTCTCGCGGGGCCAGTCGCGCACCGTCACGGACCCGCCCGACACCGCCGCCAGCGCGAGGAAGGGTGCGGCGTTGGAGAGGTCCGGCTCGATGACGACGTCCACCGCGCGCACCGGCCCGGGCGCGACGACCCAGCGGTGCGCGTCGGCGTCGTCGACCCCGACGCCGCGCTCGCGGAGCATCGCCACCGTCATGTCGACGTGGGGGAGGGACGGCATCGGCTTGCCGTCGTGGCGCACGTCGACACCCTCGTCGTAGCGCGCGCCGGCGAGCAGCAGCCCGGACACGAACTGGGACGAGGCGGACGCGTCGATCACGACCCGGCCGCCGCGCGCCGCCCCGGTGCCGTGCACCGTGAACGGGACCCCGGAGCCGTCGACGTGCACCCCGAGGTCGCGCAACGCCCCGAGCACCTCGCCGATCGGGCGGGTCCGCAGGTGCGGGTCGCCGTCGAAGGTGACCGCACCCGTGGCCAGGCCGGCCACCGGTGGCACGAAGCGCAGCACGGTCCCGGCCAGGCCGCAGTCGATGTCGACACCGCCGGTGAAGGGGCCGGGCGTCACGGCCCAGTCGTCGCCGTGCGCGTCCACGCGGGCGCCCAGGGAGGCCAGCCCGGCGACCATCAGCGCCGTGTCGCGCGAGCGCAGCGGCCGCCGGAGGAGGGACGGTCCGTCCGCCAGCGCGGCGAGCACGAGCGCCCGGTTGGTGAGCGACTTGCTCCCGGGCAGCGACACGACCGTCTCGACCGGCACGCGGGCGCGCGGGGCCGGCCAGGGGTCGAGGAGCGCGCCGCGGGCTGCCGTCACCCGCTCAGCCTCTCAGGCGAGTGGCCACCCGCGCCGCAGCAGGTGCCGGCGTGACCAGTTCTTGCGGCCGTCGCCGTCGGCGTGGGCCCTCGTGCGGGCCTTCTGGTGCGCCCTCGCCTGGGCCTTGCCGTCACCGACCTTCGCCTGGGGCTCCGCGATCGCCCGGGCCTCGCGCTGGGCGGCCACCCGGGTGTCCCCGAACGCCGCCGCGGCGCCGCCGAAGGTGACCTCGGCGGTGTTGTTGGACAGGTCCGGGTCGGTGCTCTCGTTCGGCGTGATGACGAACGTCAGGCGACCCTGGGTGCCCGGGGCCGGCGACGCCGTGAAGCTGAGGTTGGCAGACGAGCCGGTGGTGATCAGGCAGGTGCCGCCGGTGGTCCCGACCAGCGTGCACTGCGCGTCACCGGTGGTGAGCAGGTCGAGACCGGTGCCGATCACGGTCAGCGTGGACGTGCCCTGCGGGTCGAGGTCGCGGAGCGACACCCGTGCGGTCCAGCGGTCGTTGCCCGACTGGGAGAGGGACGCGGTCACCGAGGCATCCCGGCCCAGCGGCGGGGTGGTCGGGTCGGTCGGTCCGGTGGTCGGGTCCGTGGGTCCGGTGGTCGGGTCCGTGGGTCCGGTGGTCGGGTCCGTGGGTCCGGTGGTCGGGTCCGTGGGTCCGGTGGTCGGGTCGGTGGGTCCGGTGGTCGGGTCCGTGGGTCCGGTGGTCGGGTCCGTGGGTCCGGTGGTCGGGTCGGTCGGTCCGGTGGTCGGGTCGGTCGGTCCGGTGGTCGGGTCCGTGGGTCCGGTGGTCGGGTCGGTCGGTCCGGTGGTCGGGTCCGTGGGTCCGGTGGTCGGGTCCGTGGGTCCGGTGGTCGGGTCCGGTCCGGTCGGGTCCGGCGTGAGCTGCGTCGGTCCTGGCGTCCCTGTCGGTCCGGCGGTGGGGTTCACCGTGGGCCCGGACGTGGGATCTGCGGTCGGGTCGTCGGTCGGGTCGTCGGTCGGGGCGCCGGTGGGTCCCGACGTGGGGTCACCCGTCGGATCTGCGGTCGGGTCGTCGGACGGATCGGAGGTCGGGTCCCCGGTGGGGTCCGGGGTCGGGTCGCCCGTCGGGTCGACGGTCGGCACTCCGCTGGGCGCCCCGGACGTCGGGGTCCCCCCGGGGACCGGGATCTCGGGCACGCCGGGGTCACCCGGGACGCCGGGGTCGCCCGGCTCACCGTCGGTGCCGGCCGGGACCTCCCGGGTCTCCCACGATCGAGGCGGGCGGCGCGGCCAGCCCCGCGTCGGCGCCGCCCTGGGTGGCGACGATGCCGGGCTGGGCGTCGGCCGTCGAGGCGACCACGGCGGACTCCGGACGGAGGGCCAGGAAGGCGGTGCCGCCGATGACGACCGTGGCCGCCACCCCCGCGACCGCCGCCCCGGTGGCCTGGCTCGCCACGAAGTCCCGGGCCCGGCCGAGCGCGACCAGCAGGCCGCCCTTGGCGAGCACGTCGCCGGCGGCGATGTAGGCCGCGGCGGCCCCGCCCAGCACGATCGGGCCGAGGATGCCGGCGAGGTTCGAGTTGACCTCGCTGAGCTCGAGGTAGACCGCCATGCACTTGCGGCACTCGCCGAGGTGGTCCTCGATCTTCGCCGTGTCGCGTCGCGAGACCCCGTTGCGCACGTAGGCGCCGAGGTTCTGGTGGGTGAACCGGCAGGCGTCCCCGTCCAGGTCGCCCGCGTGCATGGTCAGGAACGCCTGGCGCAGGCCCTCCCGGGCGCGGTACGCGAGCGCGGCCACGGAGTTGGCGCTCATGCCCATCAGCGGGGCGATGTCGGCCGGCTTGTTCCCCTCCACCTCGGTGTGCCACAGCACCAGCTGCCACCGCTCGGGAAGCGACGCGAAGGCCTTGGCGGCCGCGGCGTTCTCGAAGCCCTCGATCGCGGTGTCGCGGAACGGCTCGCCGGGGTCGAAGGCGGCGATGTCGTCGGTGGTCTGCACGCGGCTGCCGGCGCGGATCTGGTCGACGTGCAGGCGGCGGACCGCCGTCAGCAGGTAGGCGCGGAACGCGACGTCGGGCCCGCCCCCGCGCTGCAGGACCGCGAGCACCTTGGCGAAGGCGTTGGAGACCAGGTCGTCGGCGTCGGCGGACGACACCAGCTGCCGCGCCAGACGGCGCGCGGCCTCGACGTGCCGCTCGAAGAGCTCGCCGTAGGCAGAGACGTCTCCACCCCGGACGGCCGAGATGAGCTCGGCGTCAGCGGGGCCCTCGATACGGGGCAGGGTCGAGCTCACGATAGGTATGACGCTCCGGGGGGACGTTGATGACGCCATGTTACGGCCGCAATGTGCCGGCCGGTCGGAAAACCTCGACAAGCCCGGATCGAAAGAATTTCTGTGACGAGTCGCGTCATACCCGGCTGAGAGCCTCGTCTCATCGGCATCACCCGGTGCAAACAGCACCAGGTCGGCACGAACAAGCCAAGGGGGCTGGAGCCCGTGGGGATCTTCGCGACCAGGGGATCTGTCACGGACGATCCCGGAGCAAGAGCAGAACCGTCGAACAAGGCGAAAGGCATGGGGTTGCCGGTGAACATGGGGTTGCCGGCACGCTTTGAAGCGGTAGGAGAGGCTCTTGCTTCGGGATCGGGTTCGGCCGATGCGTGTGCGGTCGTCGGACGGGACCTGGCCCGCGACGGTGCCTCACTCCACGAAGGCCTCGAGGCGCTGCGGACGACCTACCAGCGGGTGCGCGGCCTCGACCCGGCGTACGACGACGTCCTGGCGCTGTCGCTGGCCTGGAGCGAGTCCACCCTGGGCTACCTGCACCAGATCTCCTGCGCGGACCCGATGACCGGGCTCGCCAGCCTCGCGCACCTGCGCAGCCGGCTCGCCGACCTGTACCGCGGACAGGGCCCCGAGTTCGGCCGGGTGCGGCACCGCTACGCGCTCGTCGTCGCCGACCTGCCGGGTGACCGCTACGGCGCCGAGGCGGAGACCGAGCCGCTGACCCGCTCGCTGCGCCTCAGCCGGCTCGGCGAGGCCGCCCGCACCGTCTTCGCCGGCGCGGAGACCGTCGCCGGCGCCGGCACCAACAGGGTCGTCGTCCTGGCGACCCGCGACGAGCGCCTCGGCCAGCGCGCCGCCCTGCTGCGGCGGATGGTCGACACCCTGGACCTGCACGGCCACCTGGCCCGGGTCTGGATCGAGGGACTGCCGCCCACCGACTCCGGCGCCGTCGCGCTCCTCGACGAGCTCGCCCGCCCCTAGAGCCCCCGGCCGACATGGCCATCGCCGACGCCCGGCCGCGCCCACGCGCCGCCGGGCGTCGGTGTCTCTCGTTACATTGAGGCGCATGTGCGGTCGCTACGCCTCCAGCCGACGTCCGGAGGACCTCGTCGCCGAGTTCGAGGTCTCCGACGCGCGGGTCGGCACGGCCTTGGAGCCCGACTACAACGTCGCGCCCACCAAGGAGGTGTACGCCGTCGTCCAGCGGCCGCCGCGACCGCCCGAGGGAGCCCCGGCCGACGCGCCCCGCGGGCCGGCCGAGCGACAGCTCCGGGTGCTCCGTTGGGGACTGGTGCCGTCCTGGGCCAAGGACCCCTCGATCGGGAACCGGATGATCAACGCCCGGATGGAGACGGTGGCCGAGAAGCCGGCCTACCGCCGCGCCTTCGCCAGCCGCCGGTGCCTGCTGCCGGCGGACGGCTACTTCGAGTGGTACCCCACCCAGCAGCTCTCCAAGGCCGGCAAGCCGCTCAAGCAGCCCTTCTTCATCAAGCCCAAGGACGGCGGCGTCCTGGCGATGGCCGGCCTCTACGAGATCTGGCGCGACCCGACCCGCCACGAGGACGACCCCGACCGCTTCCGCTGGACCTGCACCGTCCTCACCACCGAGGCCGAGGACGCCGTCGGGCACATCCACGACCGGATGCCCCTGATGGTCGACCGGGACCGGTGGGCGGCCTGGCTGAACCCCGAGCCCGCGCCCACCGAGGACCTCCTGGGCCTGCTCACCCCCGCCGCCCCCGGTCGGCTCGACGCCTACCCGGTCGCCACGCTGGTCAACAACGTCCGCAACAACGGACCCGAGCTGCTCGACCCCCTGCCCCTCGACGAGACCCCGCCCGGTGGGTGAGGAGCGCGCGGTCGCGACGCCGTACGGCGCCGGCCGCCTCGTGCTCGCCCGCGCCGACCACCCCACGGCGACGCTGCTCCTCAGCCACGGCGCCGGCAAGGGCATCGACGCCGCCGACCTGGCCGCGCTGGCCGCGGGGCTGCCGCCGATGGGCGTGAGCGTGGCCCTGTTCGAGCAGCCCTGGGTGGTGGCCGGCCGCAAGGTCGCCTCCCCGCCGGCGACGCTGGATGTCGGGCTGCGGGCGGCCGCTGCCGTCCTGGCCGCGCCGGCGCCGCTCGTCGTCGGCGGCCGATCGGCCGGCGCGCGGTCCGCGGCCCGCTGCGCCACCGGGCTCGGCGCGGCCGGCTGCCTGGCGCTGTCCTTCCCGTTGCACCCGCCCGGGCGGCCCGAGAAGTCGCGGCTCGACGAGCTCGCCGGTGCCGGCGTGCCGACCCTGGTCCTGCAGGGCGAGCGGGACACGATGGGTCGGCCCGAGGAGTTCCCCGACACGTTGGCGGGCGTGCGCGTGGTGGTGGTGCCGCACGCCGACCACGGCCTCGCGGTCGCCGCCCGCGCCCCCGTCACCCGAGCCGAGGTCCTGCGGCTGGTCGTGGACGAGACGGCGGCGTGGATCTCGTCGATCCTGGTCGGGAATCACTGACCGCCCACGCCTGTTCTTCTCACATGCTTGCTTTGCTGACGCACCCGGGTGACGTGCTGCCCGCGACGTCCGGAAGCTCGTCGGGTGGGGGTGCGGGTCTAGTCTGGAACGCGATGACAGACTCCTTCACTGACGAGCCCACCGAGGTGGACGTCGCCACCGAGACCGACGACGAGCGCGCCCTGCGCTTCGAGCGTGACGCACTGCCCTTTCTCGACCAGCTCTACTCGGCAGCCATGCGGATGACCCGCAACCCGCAGGACGCGGAGGACCTGGTCCAGGAGACCTTCGCGAAGGCGTACGGCTCCTTCCACCAGTTCCGGCCGGGCACCAACCTCAAGGCGTGGCTCTACCGGATCCTGACCAACACGTTCATCAACACCTACCGCAAGAAGCAGCGGCAGCCCCAGCAGTCGATGTCCGAGGACGTCGAGGACTGGCAGCTCGCGCGCGCCGAGTCGCACACCTCCAGCGGGCTGAAGTCCGCGGAGATGGAGGCGCTCGAGCACCTGCCCGACTCGCAGGTCAAGGACGCGCTCCAGCGGCTGCCGGAGGAGTTCCGGCTGGCGGTCTACCTCGCCGACGTCGAGGGCTTCCCCTACAAGGAGATCGCCGAGATCATGGGGACGCCGATCGGCACCGTGATGTCGCGCCTCCACCGCGGTCGTCGCCAGCTGCGCGATCTCCTCTCGGACCACGTGCGGGCCCATGACCTGGTCCGCGTCCCGGAAGGAGCAGACTCGTGAGCCACACCGAGTGCCAGGCCTTCCTCGAGCAGATCGTCTACTTCCTGGACAACGAGCTCGCGGAGGACGACGTGGTCGAGGTGCGCGTGCACCTGGACGGGTGCGGCCCCTGCTCCGAGCAGTACGACCTGCAGCGAGCCATCAAGAGCCTGGTCGCTCGCTCCTGCTCGGAGCGCGCCCCGGAGGCGTTGAAGGCGAAGGTCCTCTACTCCATCCGCGAGGTCCAGGTCCGCTACACGGAGTCCTGACCCGGAACGGCAGGGACGCAACAAGCCCCCGAGCGGTGCTCGGGGGCTCGTGACGTTCGGGTGCGCGTCAGGCGTTGGGGCGCTTGCCGTGGTTCGCGGCCTTCTTCTTGCGCGCGCGGCGCTTGCGTCCGGTCTTGCTCATGGTGACCTCCTGGATGAATGCTCGGGCGATCCTCTCAGGAGGTGCGGCCGACGACCAACTCGTGCCGCGCCACCGATCCCTTTTGTGATCGCCGCGCACCACATCCCGAGGCCCCGGATCGGGGTTGTGATCGCCTCTGCGTCACAACCCCGGACCAGGGTGCCGGGATGTGACGGGAGGGCACCAGAAAAGACCCGGGGCCAGGGTCCGACAGGTCAGAGTCGGGCCAGGAACCGCTCGGCGTCGACGACCAGCCGGGTCACCTCGCCCGTGGCCACGACCGCGCCGTCCGGGAGGTGCCGGGCAGCCACGGTGAAGCGGTGCAGCCGTCCGTCGACGTACGACGCGGAGGCGGTCACCTCGACCTCGCGCCCCACCGCGCTGGCTCCCCGGTGCTCGAGCTCGACCCGGGTGCCGACGCTCGTGCCGCCCGTGGGCAGCACCGGCGCGATGGCGGCGCAGGTGGCCGCCTCGCACCAGGCCAGCAGCCGTGGGGTGCCGAGGACCGCCAGGTCGCCGGAGCCCACCGCGACCGCGGTGTCGTCGGCGCCGACGGTGAAGGTCAGGGTCGCGGTCAGGTCGGTCACGTGGGCTCCAGGTCGAGGCGGAAGGCGATGAGCAGCACCTCCGGCAGCGGGTACCAGTCCAGCGCCGGGACCCGGCGGAAGCCGAGCCGCTCGTAGAGGCGGTGGGCCGCGGCCATGTCCGGCAGGCTCGAGATCACGACCGCCCGGTGCCCCTGGGCACGTGACCGGTCGATCACGTGCCGGGCCAGCGCCTCGCCGACACCCCGGCCCTGTGCCGTCGGACGCACGGCGAGCATCCGGAACTCACCCTCGTCGTCGCGACCCAGCTCCCGGTAGTCGGAGCCGGCCGGCGGGTCGGTGACGCTGCCGAGCAGGGCACCGTCGTCGTCCACGGCCACCCAGAGGGCGGCGTGCGCGGCCCGGGTGGCCGCGTCGCGCAGCCGGGACGCGTACGGGTCGGACGGGCCGAGCAGGAACGGCTCGTAGGCCGCGACGGTGATCTCACCGACCTCGGCGTACTCCTCGGGCGCCGCGAGCCGGATCTCCATCAGATGCCGAACGTGGCGCGCGGGTAGGCCGCCGCCACGTCGGTGACCACGTTGACCAGGTAGGGGACTCCGGCGGCGTAGGCCCGGTCGAGGGCCGGGCCGATCTGGCGCGGGTCGTCGACGGTCTCGCCGGCACCGCCGAGCGCGCGGACCACGCCGTCGTAGGACGTGGTGGGGGAGAGGTCGGCGACGACGTCGTAGCCGTAGAGCATCTGCATCGGGCCCTTCTCCAGGCCCCAGGCCGCGTTGTTGCCCATCACCATCACGACCGGCAGGTCGTGGCGGACCAGGGTGTCGACGTCCATCAGCGAGAAGCCCGCGGCGCCGTCGCCCAGGAGCAGGGTCACCTGCGCCGACGGCCGGGCGAGCCGGGCGGCGATGGCGGCGCCCAGGCCCGCGCCGAGGCAGCCGTACGGACCCGGGTCCAGCCAGCCACCGGGGCGGCGCGGCTCGACGAACTTGCCCGCGAAGGAGACGAAGTCGCCGCCGTCCCCGATCACGACCGCGTCGTCGGCCAGCCGGGGGACCAGCTCGCCGTAGATGCGCGCCGGGTGGATCGGGTCCGCCTCGGCCCCCAGCAGGGTGGCGTCCCGCTCGGCGGCCGCCTTCACGGACAGCTGGAGGTCCGCGACCCAGACGTCCCAGTCGGGCCGCTTGCCCAGCCGGTCGACGGCGGCGAGCAGCGCGTCGAGGACCGTGGTCAGGTCCCCGGACGCGGAGCCGGCGAGCTCCGCGTGCCCGGAGATCTGGCCCGGCGAGTCGGCGAGGTGGACCACCCGGGCCGGCGTGGAGCCTTCCTCCTTGCCGCCGAACACGCCGTAGCCCAGCCGGAAGTCCAGCGGGGTCCCGACCACCACGACCAGGTCGCTGGTGCCGAGGGCCTGTCCCCGCGCCTTGGTGACCAGCAGCGGGTGGCCGCCGGGCACCAGCCCCCGGCCCATGCCGTTGGTGATGGTCGGGAGGCCGAGCGCCTCGACGAGCCGGAGGGCCGCCTCCTCGGCGCCGTCCGCCCACACGTCGGTGCCCAGGATGAGCACCGGGCGGCTCGCCTCGCCGAGCAGCCGGGCGACGGCCGCGATCGCGTCGGGGTCGGGCTCGCGCGGGTCGGTGCGGGGGCCGGTCGGCGCCGGGCCGCTCGCGGAGTTGAAGAACTCGTCCATCGGCACGTCCACGAAGGCCGGGCCCCGATGCGCGGACCGGGCGGCCGTGAAGGCCTGGTCGAAGCCGTCGAGCACGTCGCCGGCGGTGTGCAGGGTGCGCGCGTGCTTGGACACCGGCGCGACGATCGGCACGTGGTCGAGCTCCTGGAGGCTGCCGCTGCCCCACCGGTTGGCCGGCGCCCGACCACCCACGACGACCATCGGGGACCCGGCGAACTGGGCCTGGGCGATGGCGCTGACGCCGTTGGTCACGCCCGGCCCTGCGGTCAGCACCGCGAGTCCGGGGACCCGGGTCAGCTTGCCCGTGGCCTCGGCCGCGAAGGCAGCGGTCTGCTCGTGACGGACGTCGAGGAGCCGCATCGGCGGATCGGCCTTGACCGCCCCGTCGTACATCGGGAAGACGTGCGCTCCGGAGAGGGTGAACATCGTCTCGACGCCGTGCGCGCGGGCGACCGCGACGGCCAGCTCGCCGGCGTGGCCCGAGAGGTCAGCGGCGGGGTTGTCCTCGGTCATAGGACCAGAGGTTACTCACCGGTTCGCCTTGAGGTACGCCGGGTTCGCCGCTCGCAGCGCGTCCCCCAGGACGAGCAGCAGGTCGGAGCGGATCTCCGGGGCGTCCCCCGACAGCAGCAGCTGGAGGTGCAGCGCGCGCAGGAACGCCTCGGCGTTGCCGCGCCGCAGGAACGGGTCGGCGGAGAGCGGCGGCTCGGCGGCCGCGGTCGCCGTCAGGCGGGCCACCCAGGGCTCGACGACGCCGAGCGGCACCAGGTTGCGGCGCAGCACCGTCATGGTCGCCGCGGCCAGCCGGTCGGGCTCGCCGGCGGTGAACACCGCGTCCGCCGGCAGCAGCAGCCGGTCGGCGATCACGTCCAGCAGCACCGTCAGCTCGTGGATCCAGAAGTGCGGGGACCGGGCCAGGCAGCCCAGGGCGTCCGCGCCGTGCGCGACGGTGTGCGCCCACCCCTTGCCGGGCACGAACCCCCGGGTGTCCTTCTCGCGCACGAACCACGTGGTCACCCGGTCGCCCCACTCGAGCACCTTGGTGGGCGGCACGAGCGCGGCCCTGTTGTCGCGGTCGATGCACTCGGCGAGGATCAGGGTGGAGAAGCTGCGCCGGAACACCGTGTCCGTGTCGACCTGGCCCAGGCCGATCGTCATCCCCGCGGCCATGCCGTCGCCGAGCCCCGCCAGCAGGTCGTCGTAGACCCCACGCTCGATCCACGTGGCGAGCACCGGGTAGGCGACGCCGTCGCGCAGGTCCGGGTCGGTGGAACCGAGCATGGTGGTGAGCTCGGCGGTGAGGTCGTCGAGACGACGATCGGTCGGGACACGGTGATCGGCAGCCGCCACCTGCTGCCAGTACGCCGAGACCATGGGGGTCATCCTGCCAGCACCCTCACGGGTGCCCAAGCCGTGGTGGGTGCCGTCCCGGCGACACGCCGAAGGTCATTACGCTGGCCGGCGTGCCGTCCCTGACCGAGCTCGTCCGTGTCCACACGGACCTCGGCGACGAGGACGTGGCCTGGCTGCACCTGCTCCTGGCCGACTGGCAGATCATCGCCGACCTGTCCTTCGCCGACCTGGTGCTGTGGCTCCCGGACCGCGAGGAGCGGGGCTTCTGGGCCGGCGCCCAGATGCGGCCCACCACCGGCCCGACGGCGTACGTCGACGACGTGGTCGGCACCTTCGTGCCAGCCGGCCGCCGCAGCCTGCTCGACACCGCCTGGGCCACCGGCCGGCTGGTCCGCGAGGGCGATCCGGAGTGGCGCGACGACGTGCCGGTGCGGGTCGAGGCGATCCCGGTCCGCCGGGCGGGCGCCGTGATCGCCGTGGTGGCGCGCAACACGAACCTGATGGGCATCCGGACCCCGAGCCGACTCGAGCTGTCCTACCTCCAGACCGCCGCCGACCTGACCCAGATGATCGCCGAGGGCAGCTTCCCCCCACCCGGTCAGCGCAGCGACCACGCCGACTCGCCCCGGGTGGGCGACGGGTTCCTGCGCCTGGACCCGGACGGGAGGGTCGCCTACGCCAGCCCCAACGCGCTGTCGGTCTACCGCCGGCTCGGGCTCAACGGCGACCTGGACGGCGTCTCGCTGGCCGAGATCACCCGGGGGCTGGTCCCGCCGCTGCGGCGACCCGACGAGGAGACCCTGAGCGCGGTGCTGACCGGCCGCGGGCACCGTGACACCGAGATCGGGGCCGCGGAGGTGTCGCTGATCGTCAGGTCGATCCCGTTGCGCCGCGGCGCCGACCACCTCGGCGCGGTGGTCCTGGTCCGGGACGTGACCGACCTGCGCCGTCGCGACCGGGAGCTGGTCACCAAGGACGCCACCATCCGGGAGATCCACCACCGGGTGAAGAACAACCTGCAGACCGTCGCCGCGCTGCTGCGCCTCCAGGCCCGCCGGATCGGTGAGCCCGCGGCCCGGTCGGCGCTCGAGGAGGCGGTCCGCCGGGTGGGGTCGATCGCCATCGTGCACGAGACGCTGAGCCAGTCGGTCGAGGGGATCGTCGACTTCGACGAGGTCGCGGACCGCCTGGGCGCGATGGTCACCGACGTGAGCTCGATGGGGGAGCGGGTCCGGGTCCGCCGGGTGGGGTCGTTCGGCCGGCTCGCCTCCGAGGTGGCCAACGCGCTGGCGATGGTGCTCACCGAGGTGCTCCAGAACGCCGTCGAGCACGGCTACCCGGCGGTCGACCGGCCGGCCGGCACCGCCCCCGAGGCGGAGATCGTGATGACCGCCCGCCGGGCCGTGGGCCGGCTGCACCTCACCATCGACGACGACGGGGTCGGGCTCCCGGCGGACTTCGACAGCGACCTGTCGACGAGCCTGGGGCTCTCGATCGTGCGGACCCTGGTGGAGTCCGAGCTCGGCGGGCAGCTCACCCTCGGCCCCGCGGCGGGCGGCCGGGGGACCCGGGTCGCCGTCGACGTACCGCTCGGACGGACCTAGGGTCTCGGCGGCCTCAGGCGGAGGTCCGCACCCGGTTGCGGGCGTTCCGGCGCTTGAGCGCGCGGCGCTCGTCCTCGCTGAGACCGCCCCAGACACCGTGGTCCTGCCCGGCCTCGAGAGCCCACTGCAGACACTGCTCGCGCACGTCGCAGCGACGGCACACCTGCTTGGCCTCCTCGATCTGGAGGATGGCCGGACCGGTGTTGCCGATCGGGAAGAACAGCTCCGGGTCCTCGTCGAGGCAGGCGGAGCGGTGACGCCAATCCATGGCTGGACAGTCTCACTTTCGATCGGTGATCGTGACGGGCACGAAAAGAGGCACTCGTGTGAAGGGATTCACGAGCGCAACGTCCAGCGTCGCAAGAGATGCTGCCCCGCACAACCCCTTACGCCCGTCGACTTGTGGTCGCCTTGGTCACAGCCGGGCCCGGTGAGCGGTCGCCCTACCCTGCTCCCATGACCCACTCGCCCCCCGCTCCGCTGCTCGTGGCGGCCTCCCTGGTGGCCGTCGAGGGGCTGGTCCTGGTGCTGTACGGCGTGCTCGAGGCCGCTGCGATCACCGGCGGCCGGGTGACGATGGGGGTCACCACGGCGATCTTCTTCCTGGCGTACGGCGGCGGCCTGCTCGCCTGCGCCTGGGCGCTGCGGGGACGCCGCTCCTGGGCCCGCGGCCCGGTGGTCCTGGCCCAGCTGATCCAGCTGGGGCTCGCGTGGAGCTTCCGGGGCAATGCGCCGCTCGCGCTCGTCCTCGCGCTGGCCGGGGTGGCCCTGGTCGTGCTGGTCGGGGTGTTCCATCCCGCCAGCCTCGACGCGCTCGCCGACGAGCCGGACCCCGGTTAGGTCTCGTCCTCCAGGGAGGCCCGCAGCGAGTCCAGCGTCCGGGTCAGCAGCCGGGAGACGTGCATCTGGGACACCCCGATCTCGGCCGCGATCTGGGACTGCGTCATGTTCTTGAAGAAGCGCAGCAGGAGGATCCGCTTCTCCCGGGGGTCCAGCTGGTCCAGCAGCGGCTTGATCGACTCGCGGATCTCCACGTGCTCCAGGCCGGCGTCGTCGATCCCGATCGCGTCGAGCATCGACGAGGACCCGTCGTCACTGTCGTCGGAGGCGTCCAGGGACAGGGTGGAGTACGCGTTGCTCGACTCCAGACCCTCGATGATCTCCTCCACCGTGCAGCCGATCTTCTCGGCCAGCTCGCGCGGCCGGGGCGAGCGACCCAGCGACTGGGTGAGCTCGGCGGTCGCCGAGCCGATCTGCATCCGCAGCTCCTGGAGCCGTCGGGGCACCCGGATCGCCCAGCCCTTGTCCCGGAAGTAGCGCTTGATCTCGCCGATGATCGTCGGCGTCGCGTAGGTCGAGAACTCCACGCCGCGCTCGGTGTCGAACCGGTCGATCGACTTGATCAGGCCGATCGTGCCCACCTGCACGAGGTCCTCGAACGGCTCGCCCCGGTTCCGGAACCGGCGCGCGCAGTGCTCGACCAGCGGCAGGTGCAGGTGCACCAGCCCGTCGCGGGCGGTCACCCGGCCGGCCTCGGTCGTGGTGCCGTCGCGCAGCACGACGAACAGCTCGGCGCTCTGCCGGCGCGTGAGCTCGATACCCCGGGGCATGGTGCCCCCGTCATCCCCCATGGTCTCGGACGTCATCTCAGGCGCCGGCACCCGCCACATCGGAGACGACGGTGAGTCGGACGGTGAACGCGCCACCCCCGAGGTCCGCGGAGGCCTCGGTGGCCAGCGTCGTGAGCACCTGCCAGGCGAAGCTGTCGGTGTCGACCTCGGACGGTTCGGCGGCGGCCACCGAGACGGTGACGGTGAGGCGACCCGGCGCCATGTAGAAGCGGCACGTCAGGTCGGCGCCCTCGTCGGCCTCGGGCAGGACCAGCGCGCTGGCCTCGCCGACCGCCATCCGCAGGTCCTCGATGTCGTCGATGGTGAAGTCCAGCCGCGCCGCGAGTCCCGCGGTGGTGGTCCGGAGCACCGACACGTAGGCGCTGTCGGCCGGAAGCCGCAGCTCGACGTCGGCGCGACCGGCACCGTCCGCCGGTGCCGCAGGTGCAGACTCGTGCGTCATGGGGCCGTCCTCAGTGCCTGGGGTGCGATGGCTGCAGCATAAGGAAGGCCGAGCCTCGCTCGCGGGAAGCCCCGCGGCACGCGGCCCCCGGACCCGGGCCCTCCATCCTGCTGCCGTGACGGAGTGCTCCTCCCTAGTGCATGTGCAGGTGTCCGCCCCCGCCCCCGGCGGTCACCGTCGAGGACATCCGCACGAGGGCGAAGACCGCGACGATCGCGGCGAGCACGGCGGCGCCGACGAACCCACGCGAGAAGGCGTCGGCCGCCCCCTCCGCGTCGGTCAGCGCACCGGCGGTGCTCGCGACGGCGGAGAGCACGGCGACACCGAGGGCGGCCCCGATCTCGTGCCCGGTCATCAGGAAGCCGGAGGCCACGCCGGCGTGGGAGGCCGGGATGCCGGCCATCGAGGTCACCGAGACGGGGACGAACACCATGCCGATCCCCAGTCCGAGGGCGATGAGTCCGGGGAGGACGTCGGTGGCGAACTGGGCGGCCGCGGGTGCCGTGGAGAGCAGCGCGGCCGCCGCGGCGCAGACGGCCAGCCCGGACCCCGCGATGGCGCGCGGCGAGAGGTGGCCGAGCAGATGGCGGGCGACCACCGTGCCGGCCGTGATGGCGAGGGCGAAGGGCAGGAAGGCCAGCCCGGTCTCCAGGGCCGAGAAGCCGAGCGCGGTCTGCAGGAAGATCGAGGTGAGGAAGACGGCACCGACGAGGATCCCGGTCACGCCGAGCATGACCGTGGTGCCGGAGACGAGGGGTCGAAGCTTCCACACGTGCGGCGGGAAGAGGGGCCGGGCCGCGCGCCGCTCGAGCGCGAGGAAGCTCACGAGCAGTCCGAGCGAGAGGCTCAAGGCGGCAACCGTCTCCACGGACCACCAGCCGTTCCGCTCGGTGCCGCCGAGGGCGTAGATCAGGGTCGCCAGGCCGCCGATCACGCTCACGGCACCGGGCAGGTCGAAGTCGCGCAGCCTCGGTCGGGGCGCGGCGTCGTGGACGATGACGCGCCAGCCGGCGACCAGGGCAACGGCCCCGATGGGTCCGTTGATCCAGAAGATGTACTCCCAGCTGGCCCAGGTGGTGATGGCGCCGCCGAGCAGCACGCCGACGGCGACCCCGAGGCTTCCGACCGCGCCCCACAGGGCGAGGGCCGTCCTGCGCTGGGTGCCGTCGTACGTGGTCATCACGAGCGACAGCGCCGCGGGCGTGAGGAGTGCCGCGCTCAGACCCTGGGTGGCGCGGGCGGCGACGAGCTGGCCCGCGGTGTCGGCGAACCCGCTGGCCAGGGAGGCCACGGTGAACAGCCCGAGGCCGATGAGGAAGACGCGCCGGCGGGACGACAGGTCGGCGACGCGGCCGCCGAGCAGCAGGCCGCCGCCGGACATCATCAGGTAGGCCGTGACGAGCCACTGCAGGTCGCCGCCGTCGAGCGCCAGGGCGCTCCCGATCGCCGGCAGCGCGGTGTTGACCACCGAGATGTCGAGGACGACCAGGATCTGGGCCGCGAGGGCGACCACCAGGAGGCTCCAGGACTTCCTCGAGGTGCTCGGCACCGCTGCGACCGGGGCGGTCGGGTGGGCCGGTGCGTGGGTCGCCGCGTGGGCGGTGGTGGACATGGTGACTCCTTCGTGATCGGTGTGTGCGGGCTGGAGGTCGACGGTGAGCGGGTCGTGGGTCGTCATCGGGAGGCCACCGGGGAACCGGTGCGGACGGCACGGAGGACTCCGGTGATGGCGCTCACGGAGTCGGCTGCGGGGGCGTCGTCCTCGAGCAGTCCCGCGTGGGACGACGTGGACGTCGTGTGCACGACGTCGGAGGAGAGCGAGGCCAAGCGCCGCTGGGCGGCTTCCCACCCGTCCACGGCCAGGTTCTCCGAGGCGGTGACGACGGCGAGGGGGCGCCCACCCAGCGTGGTCAGGTCCTGCGCCTGGGCGAAGACCTCGGGAAGCACGGACTGCTCGTCGCGGACGTTGGTGAGGGACCGCGTGCTCGCGCCGAACACCCGAGCCAGGCCGAGGCGGGCCGCGGTGGGCAGCAGGGCGATGCCCCGGCGGGTGACGGCGTACTGGCCGGCGAAGCTGGGGATCGTGGTCAGCTGCTCGGGGCTGGAGCTGTCGAGGAGCACCAGGCCCGCGACCTGCCCGGGGTACTGCGCGGCGTAGGTCATCGCGTAGGTGCCACCGGTCGAGTGACCGACCATCACGAAGGGGCCGGACTCGCCTGCTCGGGCGAGCAGGGAGTGCAGGTCGGCGGCTGCCTCGCGGCCGTCCTGGGGGTCACCGGCGGCGGCCTCGCTCCATCCCTGTCCCGCCCGGTCGTAGGCGCACACCCGGGCGCCGGTGGCGACCTGGTCCACGATGCGGCTCCACGAGGCCGCGGTCTCGGCGAGGCCGTTGTGGAGCACGACGGTGGGGGCGCCCGCGCCGTGGCAGTCCAGGTGCAGACGGTGCCCGTTGACGAGGTACGTCGTTCCGGGTGCTGCCGAGGGCGACGGGTCCGTGACCCTGGCGACGTCCTCGGCGAGGGCGCCGACGGCCGAGAGCCCCAGCGCGACGATCACCGGGAGCAACAGCCACCGGCCGCGGCCGGTCACGGTGCGGCGCACCTGGGCGAACATCCAGGCGGCGAGTGCCACGACGACGGGCGGCCAGATCCAGCTGAGCACCCCGAGTGCGGCGTAGCCGGGGGCGAGGACCACGAGTGCGAGCCCCGTGGCCGCCATGGCGACGGCCGGGACCTCCGCCCAGCGTCGCGGCCGGCCGACGCGTGCCAGGCGACCGGCCAGCAGGGCCCAGCCGAGTCCGAACCCGATCAGGACCGAGCCGGTGACGGCGTGCTCGCGGCCACCGGGGAAGACGACCAGCACGAGGACCAGCGCGGCGACCACGCCGACCCCCAGGGACGTGGCGACGCTGCGGGCTCCGAGCGTGGCGGGGGCGGGTGCGGTGTTCGGGGCTGCCGGAATCCGGGTGGTGGGGGTGGTCTCGATGCTCATGACGGTCTCGCTCTCGCAGTGGGTGGTGTCACTGCTGTCGAGCGTGGTCTCAGACGCCGTTGCTCACGCCGGTCAAATGGCCGGGATCGTGCGTGGTTCGTCCGGGCTCGACGCGCGGGCGGCTAGACGAGGTCGAGCTGCGCGAGCTCGCCGCGTGAGGCGACGCCGGCCTTGGCGAAGACGTTGCGCAGGTGGAAGGCGACGGTGCGGGGGGAGACCCAGCACTGCGCGGCGACCTCCTTGTTGGACAGTCCGGAGCTCACGAGCTGGGCGACCTTGAGCTCCATCGGCGTCAGCGTGACGAGAGTGGACGGATCGCGCTTGCGCGCGGTCTCGCCGGATGCCCTGAGCTCCTGGGTCGCCCGGTCGGCCAGCGCTGCCGCCCTGAGGTCCCGGAAGGTCTCGAGTGCCTGCCGCAGATGCTGACGGGCGTCGACGCGACGTTGGTGGCGGCGCAGCCACTCGCCGTACGCCAGTCGCGTGCGGGCCTCGTCGTAGGGACGCCCTGCGCCGGCCCGCTGCTGCCAACGCCTGCTGTGCCAACGCCTCCCGGAACAACTCGTCGGCCAGCTCCGGGTCGGCGGTCATCGCCGCGCCGTAGTGGACCGAGGCGAGCGCCCAGGGTCGCCCGGTGCCGCTCGCGAAGGGCGCCAGCTCGTCGGTCCAGGCGCGGGCGAGCTGTGGCTCGCCGGCGCGAACGGCGGCGTCGATGCGATCGACCGCCGCGAGGCGGGCCAGGGTGGACAGGCGGAGCCGGCCCAGGTGGTGCAGGGCGCCGAAGGCGTCGCCGGCGGCGGCCGCACGGGTCCCCTGGGCCCACCGGGTGAGGTCGTGCACGGGGTCGGTCAGGATCCCCAGCGACTGGCCGGCGACGGCCTCGTCGAGCTCGGCCAGGCGGTCGGCGTAGTCGGGGCGGTCCTGCAGGGCGGCGAGCAGGGTCAGCCAGGCGAGGGACGCAGCGGTGAGGGCCCGCTGGCCCACGCTCCGGCTCAGCGACACGCCCTCCTCGGCGGAGCTGCGCAGGTCCGCCCAGTCGCCACCGACGAGGAGGGAGAAGGCCCGGCGTTGGAGGGCGTAGATGACCACCATGACCGCGCCGCTGTCCCGGGCCCGGGAGAGCATCAGACCGTAGAACCGGCGTTGGGCCTCGTCGTCGCCGAGCTGGAGAGCGGCGTTGCCGAGGTTGCCGAGCACGTCGAGGTCGTCGACGAGGTCGCCGCCGGCCAGGGCCGGGTCGAGCGCGGCGACGGCCCCGGCCCAGTCGCCCTCGGCCGCCCGCGTCATGCTCGGCAGCAGCTGCTTGAGGCACGCGGTGCGAGGCGTGTCGTCCGCGGACCGCTCGGCGAGCACGTCCCCGGCGGGCAGCGTCGCGCCGCTGTCGGCGCCGAAGGTGCGCAGGACCGCGGCGGCGACCGCCATCTCCAGGGCTCGGTGTGGGTCCGCCTCGTGGGCGGCATGGGCGCCCTCGACGAAGATGCGGTGCGCGTCGGTCGCGGACCCGACGTACACCTCGATCCGGGCGCGCAGCCGCGCCAGGTCGGCGCGGAGCACGGGGTCGGCGGCGATCGCCGCGGCCCCGGCGAGATGGGTCCGGGCCTGGACCGGCCGGCCGCAGGCCCAGGCGTTCCGAGCCGCACCCCACAGGCACTCCGCCCGGCTGGCGTCGCGCGCGGTCAGGCTCGCGGCGCGCTCGTAGGCGGCCAGGGCGGCGACGTAGCCCCCGCGGCGCTCGGCACGTGACCCCGCACCGACGAGCGCTTCCACGACGCCTTCGTCGGGACCTTCGGCGGCGCCCGCGCGATGCCACGCCTGTCGGTCCGGGTCCCCGGGCAACGCCTCGGCGAGAGCGCGGTGGACCCGCCGTCGCTCCTCGTCACTGGCGGACTGGTAGACCGCGGACCGGACGAGCGGATGGCGGACCCGGACCGTCTCACCGTCCGCGACCAGCAGCCGCGAGTCCAGGGCCGCCGCCACCGCCTCGGGCTCGAGCCCCAAGGTCGCGGCCGCATCCTTGACGGTCGACAGGCGGCCGGTGTCGTCCGCTGCGGCGAGGAGCAGCACCGACTGCACGGGAGGGGGCAGTCGGCGGCACCGATCAAGGAAGACGCGCTCGACGCGCCCGGTGATCAGGAGGTCGGCGGGGACCGGGGCGACCCCGCGTCGCTGGTCCGGCGTGAGCTCCTCGGACAGCTCCACCAGCGCCAGCGGGTTTCCGCCCGTCTGCGACACGAGCTGGGCGGCGACCTCCTCGGACAACAGGTCACCCACCTGGTGTCGCAGCAGCGCGTGGGCGGCGGTCGGTTCGAGCCCGCGCAGCGACAGCTCGGCGAGCCCGTCCGGCCGGAACTCCCGCGCCGCGCCCTCGCGGACCGCGAAGACCAGGACGACCCGGTCGGCCCCCAGGCGGCGGGCGGCGAACACCAGCGCGTCGGCGGACGCGGGGTCGAGCCAATGCGCGTCCTCGACGAGGCACACCACCAGGCGCTCCTCCGCGGCGGCCGTCAGGAGCGACAGCGTCGCGACTCCCATCAGGAACGGCTCGACGACCGGGCCGTCCTCCTCACCGAAGGCGACCCGCAGGGCTCGTGCCTGCGGCTCGGGGAGCACCGCCCGAAGCCGCGCGAGCGGGCGCAGCAGCCCGTGCAGTGCGGCGTAGGCCAACGGTGCCTCGGTCTCGAAGCCCTGCGTCCGGAGGACGGAGGTGTCCCCGAGCTCATCCGCGAGCGCGTCCAGCAGCGTCGACTTGCCGACCCCGGGCTCCCCGCGCACCACGACGGTCGCGGCCGACCCACGCTGCGCCTGTGCGACGAGGTCCAGGAGACGAGCCCACTCGCGCTCGCGGCCGTACAGCACGGCACGAACGTACCCCGCGGCGGCAGCCGACATGCCGGTGACCGAACCCGGCACATTGACCGGGGCGATCCACGATCCGACCGTCGAGACTGAGGACATCACCACCGGGCCCGTCACGGCCGCCACCCTCGACCTCCAGGAGCAGTCCCATGCAGGAGAACCCCACCCCAGCCTCGACCCCGCGACACATCGGCCTGCTGCTGTTCGACGGCGTCGAGGAGCTGGACGCGGTCGGGCCCTGGGAGGTCCTGGCGTACTGGACGCAGCAGCACCCCGAGGACGGCTGGACCATCTCGTGCCTGTCCCCGACGGGCGCGGACGTCACCGGCGCCAAGAAGCTCGTCCTCGGCGCCCACCACGCCTTCGCCGACGCACCTGTCCTGGACGTGCTGATCCACCCCGGCGGCATCGGCACTCGTCGCCTGATGCGGGAGCCGGAGCACCTGCGCTGGGTGCAGAGCCAGCGCTCGACCACGTCCGTGATGGCCAGCGTCTGCACCGGCAGCCTGGTCTACGCCGCCGCCGGTCTGCTGTCCGGGAGGCCGGCCACCACGCACTGGGCCTCGCTGAACCTGCTGTCCGAGCTCGACCCCACCATCGAGACCGATGTCCACGCGCGGTTCGTGGACGACGGAGACCTCATCACCAGCGCCGGCGTGAGCGCCGGCATCGACATGGCGCTCCACCTCGTGGCACGACTGGCCGGGGTCGAGCGCGCCCGCGAGGTCCGGCGCGGCATCCAGTACGACCCCCAGCCGCCGGTGTGACGCCCCACGAAATTCGCACGGGATGTCGAGAACCCGTCACCGGCTCCGTCCCCGTTGCGAAGGCGACCAGAATGGGTCGCACCAGCACCGAGGAGAGACACGATGGCCAAGTACCTGCTGCTCAAGCACTACCGCGGCGCCCCGGCGGCGGTCAACGACGTACCGATGGAGAGGTGGACGCCGGAGGAGGTCTCGGCCCACATCCAGTACATGCACGACTTCGCGGTCCGGCTCGAGGGGACCGGCGAGTTCGTCGACGGTCAGGCGCTCGCGCCCGAAGGGACGTTCGTCCGGTACGACGGCGAGGGCCGCCCGCCGGTCACCGACGGTCCCTTCGCCGAGACCAAGGACCTCATCGCCGGCTGGATGGTGATCGACGTCGACAGCTACGACCGCGCCCTCGAGCTGGCCGGGCGACCTGTCGGCCGCCCCCGGGGCCGGCGGAGAGCCGATCCACGAGTGGCTCGAGGTGCGGCCGTTCCTGACCGAGCCGCCCACCATCACGGAGTGACCGCGCAGGTGGACCAGGTCCTGCTCCGGAGCCTCACGCCGAGCGTGCTCGGCATCCTCGTCCGCCGCGGAGCCGACTTCGCGGCGGCCGAGGACGCCGTCCAGGACGCACTGGTCGAGGCGGTCCGCGTGTGGCCGGCGGACCCGCCGCGGGACCCGAAGGGCTGGTTGGTCACCGTGGCCTGGCGCCGGTTCCTGGACGCGACCCGGTCGGACGCCGCCCGTCGCCGGCGCGAGGACGTCGTCGACGAGGAGCCGGTGCCCGGACCCGCACCCGCGGTGGACGACACGCTCCAGCTCTACTTCCTGTGCGCCCACCCGTCGCTGACCCCGTCGTCCGCGGTCGCGCTCACGCTCCGCGCGGTGGGCGGGCTGACCACCCGCCAGATCGCCCAGGCCTACCTGGTGCCCGAGGCGACCATGGCGCAGCGCATCAGCCGGGCCAAGCGCACCGTCTCCGGCGTGCGGTTCGACCAGCCCGGCGACGTCGCGACCGTGCTCCGCGTCCTCTACCTGGTCTTCAACGAGGGCTACACCGGCGACGTCGACCTCGCCGTCGAGGCCATCCGACTCACCCGGCAGCTCCGCGCCGCGATCGACCACCCCGAGGTGTCGGGGCTGCTGGCCCTGATGCTGCTCCACCACGCCCGGCGCCCGGCCCGGACCGCGCCCGACGGCAGCCTGGTGCCGCTCGCCGAGCAGGACCGCAGCCGGTGGGACACCACGTCGATCGCCGACGCGGTCGAGATCCTGCAGCGGGCCCTGGCCCAGGACCGGCTGGGCGAGTACCAGGCACAGGCCGCCATCGCGGCGCTCCACGCCGATGCGCCCACCGCCGAGGAGACCGACTGGGTGCAGATCCTCGAGTGGTACGACGAGCTCGCGCGCCTGACCGACAGCCCGGTCGTCCGGCTCAACCGCGCCGTGGCCGTGGGCGAGGCCGACGGACCGCGCGCCGGGCTGGCGGCTCTGGCGGCGCTGGACGACTCGCTGCCCCGCCACACCGCCGTGGCGGCGTACCTCCACGAGCGCGACGGCGACCTGACGACGGCCGCGCGGCTCTACGCCGAGGCGGCCCACCACGCACCCAACGTCGCCGAGCGTGACCACCTGACGCGCCAGGCCGCCCGGGTCAACGCGCGCCGGTCCCGCTGACGAGGGCAGGGCGGCACCGCACCGGACCTGCGGTGGAGGTGCCGCGGCCCTGCCGTTCGTTGCCGTCGCGAACCGAACCGGGCATTCTGTTCTCGTGGCCGAGGCAGCACCCACGCCTTCCAACCCGCTACCCTCGCCGCGCCGAGCGTCGCAGGCGACATCGCGCGTGGAGAAGCGCAAGTGGGACGGGACTGTCTCAGCGGTCGACAGCGCGCACGGCCTGGCCGTTCCCGGCGACGTCTCGGTGTGGTTCGTCCGTGCGGGGAGCCGCCGCGACCGCCCTGGCGCGGGTGCGACCGAGGTCGTCGAAGGCGACGAGCTGTGGGTCGCTGTCCCCGGCGAGTGGTGGGTCCTCTGCGGACACATGGACGCGGAGCGGTCGCTGATCGGCTACAAGGTCCACGCCACGGCTCCCTTCGAAGCCCCGCTCAACGCCGAGGAGATCGTCTGGGTCGACCTCGACCTGGACTTCGAGGTCATCGGCGACCAGGTGGCGCTCCAGGACGAGGCCCAGTTCCACGACCACGCCCGCACGATGAGCTACCCCGATCACGTCGTCCGGGGTGCCTGGTCGGGGATCTCCACGATCGCTGCGCGGTACACCAACGGCGACTGGCCGTTCGACGGATCGATGCAGGAGTGGGCGGACCGGATCTAGCCGTCATCCGGGTGCTCGCCCACCACAGCGGGTCAGCGGAGCCGGGGACCCGCGGCGACCTTGTGCCACCGCGAGACGGCTCTGGCGTCGAACTTCTCGGCCGCGCGGCTCTCCCGCTCGATCAACGCGCCGGCCGCCAGCAGGGCCGCGGGGTGGAGCGACGGGCGCGTCTGCCGCGAGAGCCCGTGGAGGTAGCTGCGGGTCACCACCGTGTCCTGGTGTTCTCCCAGAGCGGACTGCAGTCTCTTGAGAGTCTTGGTGAGGGCCTTGGCCGAGTCGCCGTAGACCGGACGGAGGGGTTCGACGGCGTACCTGGCCCGCTTGACAGCCTTGCGGGCCTCGTGGAGTGCCACGGCCCGCTCGTCCGGCGTCCGATCAGGTTGGAGCGCCACCTCCATGCGCCGGTGCACGCGGTCCAGCTCGCGTTGGGTCCGACGTCGGTACGCCCCGCGAACACGCTTGGCTGCCTTGACCGTCCAGGGCGGGTCGGCGACGAGCCCGCGCAGCCGGTCGAGCAGCCGGGCGTAGCGCTCGCTCGTCATCACCTCCTCGAGCGCGGTGCCGGCCCGTTCGTGCTGTTCCACCAGCGGGGACCACAAGGCGGACCGCACGTGGTCGCCGTCCCAGTCCACCTCCGGCCGGTCCTCGACCAGGGCGTCGACGGACTCGTCGAGGCGGGTGCGCCTGACCTCGGCGTCGCGGACCTCGCCGAGCGCGTCGGCGAGCCAGGCCAGCTCGTCTCGGAGGGGGTCGGTCACCGACCGGTCCAGGAACGGCCGGCAGGTGCTCAGCGTCGAGCGCAGGCGGCGGATCGCGACGCGCATGGTGTGGACGCCTTCGGGCAGCCCCTCGCGGACCAGCGGGTCGCGGGTCCGCAGCTCCGTGACGAGGGTGGCGATCCGGTGGTGGACGAGCAGCTGCACGGAGTCCTTGCCGCTCGAGGGCGCCTCCGGACCGCGGGCCGGCTCGCCGAGCACCTCGGCGACCTTCGACTGACGAGCGGTGCGGCGGGCGCCGGCCGCGGCCAACCGCGTGCCGACCCGCTCGAGCACCTTGCGCGAGCCCTCGACGAGCTCGACCTCCACCTCGCGCCAGGACCGCGCCGGTGGAAGGTCCCCGGGGACACGGTCGCTCCCGCGCGCCGGGACCAGGACTGCCTCGACGTGGTCGTCGGCGACCTCGGCCAGCACCCGCCCGTCCTCGCTGACGAGCAGGCGCGCCGTACGGCGGGTGGTCACCGTGGCCACGGCCGCGAGCGCTTGCTCGCCCACGAGCCCGGCCACCGTCGTGCGGAACCTCTTGGGCACCGTGTGCACCGCTCGGCCGAGCGGGATGCGCAGCTCGTGGCGTGCCTCGGGATCCACGGCGGCCGGCAGCTTCAGGTGCCAGCCGTCGTCGTCGCCTCCGGTACGTCTCCGGAGGCTCACGCCGACCGCCGCCAACCGATGGTCGGGCGTGTCGAAGTACGTCGCCTCGAGCGTCCGCTCGACCGGGTCGGTGACCTGAGCGATGCCCTTCGTCCCGGTCAGGTCGGGCAGGACCAGGTCGGCGTCGGCGTCGTACTTGACCTCTCTCTCCAGCATCCCCAAGACCTACACCCTCGCCACGAGGGCGAACACCTCCCCACGGGGTCAGGTCGCCCTAGGGGAGCGCCGAGATGACGCTGCCGACCAGGGCCAGGATCCTGGCGGCCGACGTGCGGTCCGGGTCCTGGTCGGGGTCGTAGATCGCGAGACTCCACCCCAGGCAGCCCCCCGCTGCCACGGCCGTGGTCAGCACGCGGGTCAGCTGCTCCCACGTCAGTCCGTCAGGGTCGTCCGCGACATCGGGCAGGCCCTGCGCCGGGAACTCCAGGGGATCCAGCACGTCGAGGTCGACGTGCAGCCACCACCGGTCGGCGGCCTGCTTCAGGTGGCCCACGGCCGCCGCGGCCTCCTCCTCCGGCCGTGCCGCGACCTCCCGCCAGTCGCGCAGCCAGACCCCCGCGTCGCGGAGCGACCCCACGTTGAACTGCCGACGCCACGCCACGTCGCGCGGCCCCAGCAGCGCCACCTCATCCCTCCGCAGGGTCCCCACGGTCCGAGCCAAGGGGCCCGTCATCAGACGTCCGGTGAGCCCCAGCAGCAGGCCGAGCTCCGTGTTCGCCGCCTCGCCGTCCTCGGAGACGTCGAGCGGCATGGTGTCCTCGTGGCCGTCCACGAAGAGCAGGCCCAGCCGACCGGTGCGGCGCAGCTCCGGGATGCTGCCGAGCAGGCTGGTGCAGTCCCCGCCGTACAGCAGCGGGAACCGGCG
Source organism: uncultured Actinomycetota bacterium (assembly GCA_963713255.1). Lineage (GTDB taxonomy): Bacteria > Actinomycetota > Actinomycetes > Propionibacteriales > Nocardioidaceae > Nocardioides. The sequence continues at coordinate 34,436 of CAVQLC010000013.1, read as the reverse complement.
CTCGGCGATCGCGGTGGCCACCCGCTGCCCTACCTGGTCGGTCATGGCGAGAAGCGCGGCTTCGTTGATCAACGACGTGTCGACACCGCGGCCCGGGTCACCTGCGGGCAGCAGCAGGTCATCCCCCTCGACCACCGGGTGTGGGTCAAGGGCTCGGACGAGGCCGGCCTGACGCAGCACGGCCGCCGCGCTCGCCTGATGACCCGACCTGCCGTACCCGTCGAAAGGAACCGCGATCAGGTCGATGATCGGCATGCCGCCATGGTCACACGGATCCGCCGGGAGGTCGGGCTACCGAGCCCGCAGGGCGCACCAGGAGGGCTGGGTCGATCGTGCGTAGCGTGTCGGGCTTGAAGCCGTTGTCGACGGCCCAGAGCACCGCTTGGGTGCGCCGCTCGACGCCGATCTTTCGATAGGCCGAACGGATAACACTCTTCACGGTATTGATGGCGATAAACGCACGATCTGCGATCTCTTGGTTGCTCAGACCCTGGGTGATCAGCGCGATCACCTCGGCCTCACGCGGCGACAACCCCGCGTCGCGCCCCGGCCAGTCGCCAGCCCCGCCGACACTGGTCTCGTTGTCCCCGGCCAGGATCACGGTTTCGCCGCTCATGATGCGCTCGAGGGCTTCGACGATCGCGGGTCCGGTGAGCACTTTGGACAGATAGCCGCTGGCGCCCCCCACCAGCGCTTGCTCGATCAGGTCCCGGTTGAGGTTCCAGCTGTAGATCACGATCTTGGCGCCGCCGCTGTTGCGGACGAAGTCCTCGAGGTCGATGCCTGTGCCCTGGATCTGGCCGAAGGTGTCGTACAGCACGATGTCCACGTCTGAGATGACAGGCTCTGACGCCCCGGTCTCGACCACGTCGATGCGCTCGGCCTTGAGGAACTGGGCCACCCCCGCGACGACCACGGCGTAGTCGTCGACGATGGCCAACCGCAGGGGCCGGCTCAGTTCTGCCATGGCTCACAGGCTAGACCTGCGGTCACCCAGGTGGTGCGGCACGATGCAGTGGCGACCGACGGGAGCGCTACCGCGACGACTCGACACTGACGTTGTGCGGGACGGGCGCCGACGCCGCAGCCTCACGGGCGACGCCGACACCCTGCGCGGCATGGGGTCCGCGCCGGCCAGCGCAGCGGCTCGTCGATGTCTTGCGCCGGCCTCATGCGCCGACCCGTCAGCCGAGTCAACGGGTAGCGAGCCAGCACCCATCACGCTATTCGCGCCGCTGCGCCTTGGCCACATCCGAAAGGCGACGAAGTGACCGCCGAGCCCCGGCGATGATGGACGAGCCGCACCACCGCCGGGGCCCGATCCAACGGTCGAACGGCCAGAGCTGACCCTGGGCTGTGACCGTCGAGGTCATTTTCCTGGGCGCGCTCGGCGTTGGGTGTCAATGCGACCGCGCGACCTGTGACAGCCAACCCGAGCGAGACGGCCATGCATGTGATGGGAGCCGCAGCACCAGGACCGCTTTCGGCGAGTTGGGGGATCGCCGGGGGCGGTTGTTGACCCGTGCCACCGACCGACGCAGCATGAAACGGAGGCAAGGCGACCGCGGCCGGCACCAACTGGTGTGCCAGCAGGGGCCGCGAAGGCCAAGCCCGGGGCTCCGGCGGTCCCTGACACCCCCCGGCACGGGATCGCCGGAGTGTCCCTGGCCCCGCCGCAGGGGCGCGATCCGACAACCCCCGGTCAGCGGCGCCACACCTGTGCATCACGTCGGCCGCGGTGGGCCAGGCCGGTACGGCCCGGCGGCATGACCGCCGGGTCGGCGGCAGGCGGGCGTGCTGGCGCGTTCTTGGTCTCCTTGTAGTCCCGCTCCGGTGGGGAGCGGTCGCGGGTGAGGAGTCACGTCCTGTGACCCGCGCGGCTCGTGCATGACGGCCGGTGACCACACGGCCTGGAACGGAACGGGGCCCGAACTAGCGTCGGCGGAGCGCACACCGATGGCAGGATGTCGGCTCGTGAACCAGTCCGAGCCACACGACCTCGAGATGTTTCGGTACTTGCCGTTTCCGTTCTCAGATGGCCGGTCCCCCGATTCATTGGGCGCCATGATTCAAGGAACGGTGCTGTCGGGCGAGTGCCCGGCTCGCGAAGTCGCCCACACGCCGGACGGGTCCTGGCTGATCGGTGATGGTGGCACGTAACTCGCGGCGCCTCAAGCGACCAACATCTGGACGCGATCGCCACCAGTTCAGACCACTGCCCGATACCCCCGGGACAATCGGACGTCCCGGAAGGCTGCCCGGGACCGTCAGCTCTCGAGCTTGGGCCGACGGTGCGCCGACGCCTCACCCGGACGTGACGCTGGGATGTCTCGGGCGGCGCGGGACTCATGCGGCAGAGGGTGGCTCGGAGTTCTCGGACGGCACCGCTGTCGTTCGCTGGGTCGCGACGGCGACCACCCGTCAACAGTGGTGTGAGATCGACGTCGCGGTGCCCTGAGACACCCGAGAGGCGCGTCCATGGGCACGGTGGGATGACGCGAGTCGTCTGGCGCGACTGAGCCGGTGCGGCAGGCCGTCCGTCACCGGTCAACGACTGCCAGCACGCCGCGCTGCCATCAACGAAGCCGCCCACGGTCTCAGGTCCATAGGCGGCCCTGTCGCCATCATGACAGAGAACCGCCCGGCACGGTCGTCACCATGGCCGGGGCGGTTTCGTTCATCGCAGGCTTCAGCCGCCAAGCCGGTGTCCGACGGTACCCGTCCTCGGCCGGGCATAGAGTCCTTCGTCCTGCCGGCGTCGATGTGGGTCGCGGCTTCGTTCGAGCTGGCACACGAGGTAGACCCGGGCCGAGCCCCGGCGAACTCGAGGGAGGCGGCGATTCTTCGGAGGTGGGTCGCCCTCGACGCCTTTGACTCCCCATGCCGGGGGCGTCGCCGCGCGTGAGGACGCTCACGTCGCTCGATCTCGCGGACGAGACATGGCGGCATGGCTACGGTCCGTTGCCCCGTCGTTCCCCATGGACACGGGGTAGCGCCATGCCTGGGTACCCACAGCGGCTACGAGAAGTCATGGGACGTGGTGAGTGCCGGCGTCCGCGGGGTGCGAGGCTCACCTGACCCGGCACTCGATGCAGCGCTCTCCGGAACTGACAGTCACTCCTCGCCACGGGTCCTCTCCGGGGAACGCAGTCACCGGGCTCGTGATCCTCCTTGCCGCACCGCTGGCAACGGAAGAAATGGCCCGTGTCCTCCCCGGACCCAGGTAAGGCTTCTTCACCCAGCTCGGCTTGACCAGCGAAGATGGTAAGCGGCTCAGATTGTGCACGGCACACCCCCGAACGTGACGCTGACGTCGTGGAGCATCGCGTCTCGCCACGATCCGTGTCGAGCGGCAGCGGCTTCAATCCGGTGCACTGGCGCCGCTCACGTCGAAGTCCTCTCGCCGTCACAGCAGGTGCAGACGGTCCTGGGCCACGCGTCCGCGGTCATCACCCTGCGGACCTACGCGCACCTGTGGCCCGGCGACGAAGACCGCACCGGAACGTCATGGACACCGCCCTCGGTCCGCTTGCGGACTCGCTGCGGACTGAGGGGGCGTCCGGTGCCTAACGGTGCAGGTCAGCGGCCTGCGGCGTACCTCAGGCCTTCTTGGTCTCCCAGAAGATCTCCGCGATCTCGTCGATCTTGGCCAGCAGCTCGTCGGCCTTGCCGGCGTCGAGCTCGCCCTTGGTGCCCGACGCGCCCGCCAGCTTGGTGGCCTCGTTGACCAGGGTGTGCAGCTGCGGGTACTTCTCGAAGTGCGGGGGCTTGAAGTAGTCGGTCCACAGCACCCACAGGTGGTGCTTGACCAGCTCGGAGCGCTGCTCCTTGATCACGATCGCCCGGGTGCGGAAGTCCGCGTCGTCGTTGTCCGCGACCTTGGCGATGATCGCCTTGATCGACTCGGCCTCGATCCGCGCCTGGGCGGGGTCGTAGACGCCGCACGGGAGGTCGCAGTGGGCCGAGACCTCGACGGTGGGGGCGAACAGTCGCGAAAGCATGGTGCGGGTCCTCTCGATCGGATGTCTCTGCTGAGTCCCTGCGACACTACCGCCCGTGACGGAGGCCGCTACACCCCTGGGCAGGGCCCTCGGGATGGCCCGCGTGCGCGGCGACTCGATGCTGCCGCTGCTGCGACCCGGGGACCGACTCCTGGTCCGGTACGGCGCGTCCGTGCGCCCCGGCGCCCTGGTGCTGGCCCGGTTCCCCGACGGCAACCTGGTGGTGAAGCGCGCGGTCGAGCCACGCCCGACCCGCACCGGGGGAGCGGGCTGGTGGCTGCTCAGCGACAACCCCGGCTCGGGTGTGGACTCGCGCCACCGCGGCCCGATCCCGGACGCCGACGTGGTGGCCGTGGTGCGTGTCCGCCTGTGGCCGTCGCCCCGCAGGCTGTAGCGCGGCTGTGGAAGACTCCGGACCGTGGTCGAATCCCGCTCATCCGGGCACCCGTTCGCCGGTGACCCCGTCTTCGACCTGCACCTGGGCGGCAAGATGGAGACCGTGTCGACGGTCGCGCTGACCGGCAAGGACGAGCTCTCGCTCGCCTACACCCCGGGTGTGGCGCGGGTCTGCGAGGCGATCGCCGCCGATCCCGGCATGACCCAGCACTACACCTGGGTGCCCAACACCGTCGCGATCGTCAGCGACGGCACGGCGGTCCTCGGTCTGGGCGACATCGGCCCCGCCGCCGCGATGCCGGTGATGGAGGGCAAGGCGGTGCTCTTCAAGCAGTTCGGCGGCGTGGACGCCGTGCCGATCTGCCTGGCGACCACCGATGTCGAGGAGATCATCGAGACCGTCGCCCGCCTCGCCCCGAGCTTCGGGGGCGTGAACCTGGAGGACATCTCGGCGCCGCGATGCTTCGAGATCGAGGACCGGCTCAAGGCGATGCTCGACATCCCCGTCTTCCACGACGACCAGCACGGCACCGCCGTCGTGGCGCTCGCCGCGCTCACCAACGCCCTGCGGCTCACCGGTCGCGACCCCGCCACGACGCGGGTGGTCATCTCCGGGGCCGGTGCCGCGGGCGTGGCCGTCGCCAAGATCCTGCTCGGGGCCGGGGTCCGGGACCTCGCCGTGCTCGACCGGCAGGGCGTGCTCAACTCGCGGCGTACCGACCTGACGCCGGTCAAGGCCGCGCTCGCCCGGGTCACCGGCGACACCTTCGACCGGTCCGGGTCGCTCGCCGACGCGATGGCCGGCGCCGACGTCTACATCGGCGTCTCCGGCGGCACCGTCGCGGAGGAGGTGGTGGCCTCGATGGCGCCGGAGTCGATCGTCTTCGGGCTGGCGAACCCGACCCCCGAGGTGCCGGTCGAGATCGCGAGGCGGCACGCCCGGGTCGTGGCCACCGGACGCTCCGACTACCCCAACCAGATCAACAACGTGCTCGCCTTCCCCGGCATCTTCCGCGGAGCCTTCGACGTGCACGCCACCGCGATCACCGAGGGCATGAAGCTCGCGGCCGCCTCGGCGCTGGCCGACCTGGTCGGGGCCGACCTGACCGAGGACCTGATCATCCCGTCGCCGTTCGACCCCCGGGTCGGACCCGCCGTCTCCGCCGCGGTGTCGGCGGCGGCCCGGCGCGACGGCGTCGCCCGCCGCTGACCCGGACGCGGCGGATCGGTAGCGTGGCGAGCATGTTCGCCGTGTACGCCGAGTCCTTCTCGCCCGCGTCCCCGCTCGACGGGCTGGTGGTCGGGGAGCGCCCGGCCCCCACCGTCCCCGACGGCTGGACCACGGTGCGCGTCAAGGCCGCCTCGCTCAACCACCACGACCTCTTCTCGCTCCAGGGCGTCGGCCTGAAGCAGGAGGCGCTGCCGATGATCCTGGGCTGCGACGCCGCCGGCCTCGACCCCGACGGCAACGAGGTCGTCGTGCACGCGGTCGTCAGCGACCCGTCCTGGACCGGCGGCGACGAGACCCTGGACCCGCGCCGGTCGTTGCTCTCGGAGCGCCACCAGGGCACGTTCGCCGACGAGGTCGTCGTCCCGGCCGGCAACGTGGTGCCGAAGCCGGCGTCGCTGTCGTTCGAGGAGGCGGCCTGCCTGCCCACCGCGTGGCTGACGGCCTACCGGATGCTCTTCGTCCAGGGCGGCTGCAAGCCCGGGGACACCGTCCTGGTCCAGGGCGCCGGCGGCGGCGTCGCGACCGCGCTGATCACGCTCGGGGCCGCCGGAGGGCTCCGGGTGCTCGCCACCAGCCGCGACGAGGCGAAGCGCACCAAGGCGCTCGCCCTCGGGGCGCACGAGGTCTACGAGACCGGGCAGCGGCTGCCCACGACCGTCGACGCCGTCATGGAGACGGTGGGTCAGGCGACCTGGCTGCACTCGATCCGCTCGCTGCGGCCCGGCGGCACCCTCGTCACCAGCGGCACCACCTCCGGCCCCAAGCTGGAGGACGCGGGCCTGACCCGCATCTTCTTCCTCCAGCTGAGGGTGATCGGCTCGACGATGGGCACCCGCACCGAGCTCGCCTCGCTGATGCGCTTCCTGGACGCGACCGGCGCCCGGCCGCTCATCGACCGCACGATGCCGATGGAGGACGCCCGCGACGGCTTCGCCGCGATGGAGTCGGGTGACGTGTTCGGCAAGATCGTGTTCACCCGCCCGTGACGACCCACCTGGTCACCGGCGCCGGCTCGGGCATCGGCGCGTCGGTGGCGCAGCTCCTGCACGCCAGGGGCGACGACCTGGTCCTGGTGGCCCGCTCGGCGGGCCGGGCCGCCGACCTCGAGTCGGCGTACGCCGGCTGCCGCACGCTGGTCGCCGACCTGGCCGACCCCGACGCGCTCGAGGCGGTGCTCGCCGCGACGGACCTGCCCGAGGAGCTCGACTCGGTGCTGCACGTCGCCGGTGTCGTGGACCTCAACCCGGTCGGTGGGGCGCCGCTGGCGCAGTGGCGCGAGCAGCTCGACGTCAACCTCGTCGCGCCGGCCCTCCTCACCCGTGCCTGCCTCCCGGCGGTACGACGCACCCGCGGCACCGTGGTGTTCGTGAACTCGTCGGCCGGGCTGACCGCGAGCCACTCGTGGGCCGCCTACGCCGCGTCGAAGTTCGGCCTCCGCGCCCTCGCCGACTCGCTGCGCGCCGAGGAGGTCGAGCACGGCGTCCGGGTCACCACGGTCTTCCCCAGCCGGACGGCGACCCCGATGCAGGAGAAGGTGCACGAGCAGGAGGGCGGCACCTACGACTCGTCGCGGTGGATCCGCCCCGAGACCGTCGCGCAGACGATCCTCCACGTCCTCGACCTCCCGCCCGACGCGACCATCCCGGAGGTCACCGTGCGTCCCGTGGTCCCGCGCGCCGACTGACCGGTCAGGCTACGGCCCGCCGCGGCCCGCGGCCGAGCACGGCCAGGCCGCCGAGCACCAGCGGCACCCAGGCCCAGGGGAGGAGCAGCACGCCGCCGGCGCCGTCCCACCAGTGCTGGTAGACACCGGAGTCGTCCGCCATCCCCAGGCCGGTCGCGAGGCTGTTGAGCGCCAGCAGCGCGAGGACACCGGCGAGGACGCCGACCAGGCCGATCGCCCAGCCCGCGGTGCGGAGGCGGACCAGCGACGCGAGGCCGACCACCAGCACGAGGGCGGCCGCGGCGTACCCCCCGAACGACATGAGGTAGTCGTCGCGGTCGGGCTGGTCGCCGAAGAGCTGGAACCAGAGGACGCCGTAGCCGACCACCAGCCCGTTGAGGAAGGTGGTCAGCAGGCAGCCGACCACGATCGCGGGCAGCCACCTCGACCAGCGCGCACCTGACATGGGTCGAAGGATGCGCCACGACGCGGCGCCGCGTCTGCGGTATGGCTACTCAGTCGTCGGGGTCAGTCGTCGGGGTCGTCGAGACGGGCCAGCCAGGTGGCCAGCCGCTCGACGGCGGTCTCGAACTCCGGGTGGGTGTCGGTGAACTCCTGGAGCCGGTCGGCCACCCAGGCGAGGGTGACCTCCTCGTCCCCGCGCCGTCGCTCGAGCTCCTCGATGCCCCGGTCGGTGAAGTACACGGTCGCTCAGTAGTCCTCGCGGCCGCGTCCCGGCAACGGCGCGAAGGCCCGGACGATCAGGTCGCGCTGCTCCTCGGTGTGCCGCTTGACCGTGCCCACCGACGGCGACGACGAGGCCTGCCGGGTGACGCCCTCGACGTCCCAGCCCAGCTCCCGCCAGGTGTTGAGCGCGTGGTGCGGCCACGGGCCCATGTTCTCCGGCTCGTCCTGGATCCACCGCACGTGCCTCAGGCCGGGGTAGCGTGCCGCCTCCGCGGCCAGCTCCTCGATCGGCCGCGGGTAGAGCTGCTCGATCCGGGCGATCGCGAACCGCCCGGAGTCCTCGCGCTTCGCGCGCTCCACCATCAGGTCCCAGGTGATCCGGCCCGAGCAGAGGAGCAGGGTGTCCACCGCGTCCGCACGCGCGTCCGCGTCCCCGATCACCGGCAGGAACTCGCCGGAGGTGAAGTCCTCGGGGACCGACGCGGCCTCCTTGCGCTTCAGCATCGACTTGGGCGTGAACACGATGAGCGGCTTGTGCTCCTCACCGAGCGAGTGCCGGCGCAGCAGGTGGAAGTACGACGCCGGCGTCGACGGCTGCGCGACCACGAACGCCTCGTCGGCACACATCGCCATGAAGCGCTCGATCCGGGCCGACGAGTGGTCCGGCCCCTGGCCCTCGTAGCCGTGGGGGAGCAGCAGCACCACGCCGGACTGCTGGCGCCACTTGGTCTCGCCGGAGCTGATGAACTCGTCGATCACCGTCTGCGCACCGTTGACGAAGTCGCCGAACTGCGCCTCCCACAGGACCAGCGCGTCGGGCCGGGCCACGGAGTAGCCGTACTCGAAGCCGAGCGCGGCGTACTCCGAGAGCAGCGAGTCGTAGACGTGGAACTTCGCCTGGTCCTCGGTGAGGGTCGCCAGCGGCGTCCACTCGTCGGCGTTGACCCGGTCGATGATGGTGGCGAACCGGGACACGAACGTGCCGCGGCGCGAGTCCTGCCCGGCCAGCCGCACCGGCCGCCCGTCCATCAGCAGCGAGCCGAACGCGAGGATCTCGCCGGTGCCCCAGTCGATCGGGCCCTCGGTGATCGCGGCCGCGCGGCGCTGGAGCTGCGGCATCACCTTGGGGTGCACGGTGAACCCGGCGGGCGGGGTGATGTAGGCGTCGGCGATCCGCTTCAGGATCTCCGGCGTCACCGCGGTCAGGGCGGCGCCGCCCTGCTTCTCGGGGTAGTCGGGGACGGTGGTCCACTCCGAGGGCTGCGAGTCGGCGTCGCGCACCTCGGTGAAGACCCGCTCCAGCTGCTGCTGGTAGTCCTTGAGGACCTGCTCGGCCTCGTCGATGGTGATGTCGCCTCGACCGATCAGCGACTCGGTGTAGAGCTTGCGCACCGACCGCTTCTGCTCGATCAGGTCGTACATCAGCGGCTGGGTGTACGACGGGTCGTCGCCCTCGTTGTGACCGCGCCGGCGGTAGCAGACCAGGTCGATGACGACGTCCTTGTTGAACGCCTGGCGGTACTCGAAGGACAGCCGGGCCACCCGGATGCAGGCCTCGGGGTCGTCGCCGTTGACGTGGAAGATCGGCGCCTGCACCATCCGGGCCACGTCGGTGCAGTAGAGCGAGGACCGCGACGAGCCCGGCGAGGTGGTGAAGCCGACCTGGTTGTTGACGACCAGGTGGATCGTCCCGCCGGTGCGGTAGCCGCGCAGCTGGGAGAGGTTGAGCGTCTCCGCGACCACGCCCTGGCCCGCGAAGGCCGCGTCGCCGTGGATCAGCAGCGGCAGCACGGGGTAGTCGGCACCGCGGTTCAGCATGTCCTGCTTGGCGCGGGCGATGCCCTCGAGCACCGGGTCGACGGCCTCGAGGTGCGAGGGGTTGGCCGCCACCGACACCTTGATCTGGTCGCCGGAGCCGGCGAGGAACTCGCCCTCGGCGCCGAGGTGGTACTTCACGTCGCCCGACCCCTGGACCGTGCGCGGGTCGATGTTGCCCTCGAACTCGCGGAAGATCTGGGAGTACTTCTTGCCGACGATGTTGGCGAGCACGTTGAGGCGGCCGCGGTGCGCCATCCCCATGGTGACCTCGTCGAGGCCGGCCTCGGCGGCCGCCTCGCAGACCTCGTCGATGAGCGGGATGGTCGTCTCGCCGCCCTCGAGGGAGAAGCGCTTCTGGCCCACGAACTTGGTCTGCAGGAAGGTCTCGAAGGCCTCGGCCTCGTTGAGCTTGAGCAGGATCCGGAGCTGCTCCTCGCGCGGCGGCTTCTGGTGCGGCCGCTCGACCCGCTCCTGGATCCAGCGGCGCTGGTCGGGATCCATGATGTGCATGTACTCGATGCCGACGGTGCGGCAGTACGAGTCGCGCAGGATGCCGAGGATCGAGCGCATCTTCATGAAGCGGCGCTCGCCGCCGAAGGAGCCGGTGGCGAACTCGCGGTCGAGGTCCCACAGGGTCAGCCCGTGCGACTCGACCTCGAGGTCGGGGTGGCTGCGCTGGCGGTACTCCAGCGGGTCGGTGTCGGCCATCAGGTGACCGCGCACGCGATAGGCGTGGATCAGCTCCTGGACCCGCGCCTGCTTGCTGATCTCGTCGTCGTGGCTCGCGGAGATGTCCGAGGCCCACCGGATCGGCTCGTAGGGGATCCGCAGCGCCCGGAAGATGTCGTCGTAGAAGCCGTCCTCGCCCAGCAGCAGCGCGTGCACGCGGCGCAGGAACTCACCCGACTGGGCGCCCTGGATGACCCGGTGGTCGTAGGTCGAGGTCAGCGTCATGACCTTGCTGATCGCGTTGCGGGAGATGACCTCCTCGGACGCGCCCTGCCACTCGGGCGGGTACTCCATCGCGCCGACCCCGATGATCGCGCCCTGGCCCTTCATCAGCCGCGGCACGGAGTGGTTGGTGCCGATGGTGCCGGGGTTGGTCAGCGAGATGGTGGTGCCCTGGAAGTCCTCGACGCCGAGCTTGTTGTTGCGCGCCTTCACGACGATGCCCTCGTACGCCGTCCAGAACGCCGCGAAGTCCATCGTCTCCGCGGCCTTGATCGAGGGCACGAGGAGCTGGCGGGTGCCGTCGGGCTTGGCCATGTCGATGGCCAGGCCGAGGTTGATGTGCGCGGGGGTGATCTGCGTGGGCTTGCCCTCGATCACGTCGAAGCCGTTGTTCATCTCCGGCATCGCGCGCAGCGCCTTGACCAGCGCGTAGCCGATCAGGTGGGTGAAGGAGACCTTGCCGCCGCGGGCGCGGGCGAGGTGGTTGTTGATGACCGTGCGGTTGTCCCACAGCAGCTTGACGGGCACCGAGCGGACCGAGGTCGCCGTCGGCACCGCGAGGGAGGCGTCCATGTTCATCGCGGTCCGGGCGGGCGCGCCGCGGAGCACGGTGTAGGTCGGCTGGTCCTTGGCGGTGGACGTCGCCGCGGGCGGCGCGTCCTTGGCGACCGGCGTGGTGGTGCCCTTGGCCGGCTCGGCCGCCTCGGCCGCGGGTCGCGGGGTGGCCTTGGGGGCGGCGGGCTCCGCCTTCTTCGCCGCCGGCTGCTCGGCGGAGGAGCCGGTGGCGACCTGCTTCTTCGGCGGCGGGCTCCGCGTCGCTCGCGCGGGTCGCGACCTTCTGCTGCGCCGGGGCCGAGGCGGGCGTCCCGTTCCCACCGCCGCCCGACCCGTTGGTCTCGAAGTACCGGGCCCACTCGGGCCCGACGCTCGCGGGGTCCGCGTCGTACTGCTCACGCATCTCGTCGACGAGCCACTCGTTGGCGCCGAGATCGGCGGACGGGAGCGTCGAGGGCTGGTCGGTGTTGGTGTCACTGGCGGACTGCGCCACGGGTTGCTTCGCCTCTTCCAGGTGCGGGTCTGGGAATCTCGTCTCTCTTGACGTCAAGGCTAGTCCCACACGCGAACAAATGCAGGGCCGGTCGGTCCTCGTGAGGCAGGCTTGCCCCCATGCCCGGCCGTCCCCCCCGTCTCACCCGTCCCACCGCAGCGGTGGCCCTCGCGCTGACGCTCGCCCTGGGGTCCGGCTGCAGCGCCGACCCGGCGGACGAAACCGCTCCCGCCGCCACCGAGCCGACCTGCGTCGAGCCCGAGCGCGTCGCCCGCCGAGCCCGCCGTGCCGGTGGTCCGCACCCGGACCCGCACCGGGTCCGTGACCGGGCGGATCCCCAAGGACACCCGCAAGGTCGTGGTGCACCGGGTCTCCGGGGTCGTCGACGAGTGGCTCGAGGCGGCGTACGTCGGCGGCACCTACCCGCGGACGACGTTCGGGCGGTCCTGGCCGGGCTTCACCACCGGCGCCACCCGCACCGCCCGGGGCGACCGGGACCTGATGTCCAACGCCGACCTGGGCGAGCGCATCGACGGCGTGACGGTCAAGAGGCGGGAGATCACCGTCGACCTGCTCGCGGTCGCCGGCACGGCGCGCGCCGCCACGGCGCGGGTGCACCTGACCTTCACGACGTCCGGCACCGAGCGCAAGGTGACGGTCACCGGCCGGCTGTTCCTGACCCGCAAGAACGCCCGCTGGCGGGTCTTCGGCTACGACGTCGCGAAGGCACGCGTGTGAGGGCCGGGCGGATGGTCCGGACCGCGGTGCTGGGCCTGGTGCTGGCCGTCGCGGCGTTCGTCGTGCCGGACTCGGCGGTCCAGCCGACCGACATCACGCTGGTCCGGGTCCGGCACGCCGAGGGGGTGGACACCCCGCGGGACATGGTGTGGATCCTGGCCGTGGGCTCGGACGCCCGGCCCGGCCAGGACATGCGACGCAGCCGGGGCGACGCGCTCCAGCTCATCGGCATCAACACCCGCACGCACGCGGCGACCGCGATCGGCGTCCCCCGCGACTCGTGGGTGCCCATCGCCGGCCACGGCAGCGAGAAGATCAACGCCGCTCTCTACTTCGGGGGCCCGCAGCTGATGGGCCGCGCGGTCGGCGACCTGGTCGGCATCCAGCCGGACTACGTGATGGTGAGCAGGTTCCCGTTCTTCGAGGACATGGTCGACGACATCGGCGGCATCGAGGTGCAGAACCCGCGCCGGTTCAGCGACCCTTACCTCTACACGACCGGCTTCCGGGCCGGCCGGATCCACCTCAACGGCTACGGCGCGATGGCGTTCTCGCGGGTCCGCAAGTCGCTGCCCGGCGGCGACTTCGACCGCTCGGCCAACCAGCAGCGCACCCTGCGTGGCATCCACGCCAAGATCCGGGCCAACGCGGACCGGCCGGGCTTCATCGAGCGGGGCGTGATGACCGTGCTGCAGCACATGGCGACCGACCTGCCGCCCGGTGAGCTGTTCCGCCTCGCCCAGGCCGTGGCGCAGGTGGAGCCCGGCAAGATCACCACCTGCGTGGTCCCCGGCGGGATCGGGATGGTCGGCGCGGCCAGCGTGGTGTTCCCCGACGTCGGCACCGCGCGCCGCTACGGCGACGACGCCCGACGGGACGCGACGATCCGGCGCTGCTGACCCGGTGTCCCGGCGTTTGTAAGGGTGACCTAACTTGTGGGGGTGACCGACACCGCGCCCGCCCCGACCTACGGCACCGTCGAGCGGGTGGAGTCCCTCGCCTCCGACCTGGTCCGGGTGGTGCTGGGCGGACCGGGGCTGGCCGGCCTCGAGATGCCGCCCTTCACCGACGCCTACGTCAACCTGCTCTTCGTGCCGCCGGGCGCGCCGTACGCCGTCCCGTACGACGTGCAGGAGGCCCGCCGCCTCGACCGCGACCTCTGGCCGGTGCCCCGGCGCTTCTCGGTGCGCCGCTGGGACCCCGCCGCAGGGGAGCTGCTCATCGACTTCGTCACCCACGGCGACTCCGGCACGGCCGGCCGCTGGGCGGTGACGGCGCGGCCCGGGGACCGGGTGCAGTTCAGCGGACCCAGCGGCGGGTACCGACCGGACCCGGACGTCACCTGGCACCTGATGGTCGGCGACGAGAGCGCGCTGCCGGCGATCGCCGCGTCGCTGGAGGCGGTGCCGGCGACCGGCCGGGCCCTCCTCGTGGCCGTGGTCGAGGGTCCGGAGGGCGAGCTGCCGCTGGACTGCCCGGCTCCGCTCGACGTCACCTGGCTGCACCGGTCCACGCTGACCCGGCCCTCCGACGAGGCGCTGGCGGCCGCCGTCGGCGCGCTGAGCTTCCCCGCCGACGACGTGCACGCGTTCGTGCACGGCGAGGCCGTCGAGACCCGGGCCGTGCGCCGGCTCCTGCTCGGCGAGCGCGGGGTGCCGCGGGAGCGGCTGTCGGTGTCGCCCTACTGGCGGCGCACGTTCACCGACGAGCGCTGGCGCGAGGTCAAGTCCGACTGGCTGCGTGAGGTCGAGGCGGACGTCGTCTGAGGGCGTCGAGCACGAGCGCCGGGTGGTCGGTGAAGAGCCCGTCCGCGCCGGCGTCCGCGAAGGCCCGCACCTGGGCGGCCAGGTCGCCGGGGGCCGCGGGGTCGGGCGAGCTGCGCAGCTGAGCCGGCAGGAACCGGTTCTCCCGGCGCAGCGTGAAGGCGGCGACCGCGAGGCCGCGGGCGTGCGCCTCGTCCACGATCGTGGACAGCGCGCCGGTCGCTCCGGCCGGGTCGAGCGGGAACACGTGGGTCGTGTGCACGCCGAGCATCGCCACCCGCGGCGCCATCTCGTCGAGGGCAGCGACGCCGGCCAGGTCGCCGTACGTCCGCGGGTCGTCGAGGGCCACCAGGTCGGCCGGGCGCTTGTCGGCCAGCTCGAGGAGCTGCATCAGCGGGAGGTCGGTCCGCGACGCGAGCGTGGTCAGGGCGGTCGGCTCGAAGCACTCGAGCACCACGTCGTCGTCCGGCCCGTCCAGGCCGGCGACCGCGAGCGCCTTCAGGAGCGGGTCGACGAGGTCGAGGCCGAGCGAGGCGAGGTACGCCGGGTGCTTGAGCTCGACCATCAGCCCGAGCCGGCGGCTGCGACGGGTGCGGACGACCAGGTCGAGCACCTCGGTGAGGGCGGGCACCGGCTCGGTCCCGTCGTACGCCGTGTTGCCGGGGCGGGTCCGCGGCATCCGCTCGCGGGCGCGCAGGGTGCGCAGCTCCGCGTAGGTGAAGTCCTCGACGAACCACCCGGTCGCCTCCGCCCGTCCCGGCACCCTGCGGGTGGTCCGGCGGTCGGCGAACTCCGGGCGCCCGGCGACGTCGGTGGTGGCGCCGATCTCGTGCTCGTGCCGGCACACGAGCACCCCGTCGCTGGTCGCGACCACGTCGATCTCCAGGCCGTCGGCGCCCTGCGCGATCGCGACCTCGTAGGCGCTCCGGGTGTGCTCGGGCCGGTCGCCGCTCGCGCCGCGGTGGGCGAACACCCGAGGCACGTGCGGCATGCTGCCCATCATGACCGACGTGACCCTCCCCAGCATCGGCACGCTGGACTCGCTGCCGGCCCTCGACCATCCCGAGCTCCTCGGCGGACCCGTCGCGGCGGCCCTCGCCGGCTGGCCCGGCGCGGAGCGGGTCGCCGTCGTGGAGATCGATCCGGACTTCGCCGACACGGCCGCCATGAGCGAGGCCTACTCCGTGCCGATGACCTCGGGCGCCAACTGCGTCGTCGTCGCCGGTCGCCGGGACGGTGAGGAGCGGGTCGCCGCCTGCGTGGTCCGCGCCGACACCCGCGCCGACGTCAACAACCTGGTCAAGCGCACGCTCGACGTCCGCAAGGCGTCCTTCCTGGCCATGGACCGCGCGGTCGAGGAGTCCGGCATGGAGTACGGCGGCATCACCCCGGTCGGCCTGCCGGTCGCCTGGCGGGTCCTCGTGGACGCGCGGGTCCTCGACATCGAGGTGGCGATCATCGGCTCCGGCGTCCGCCGCTCCAAGCTGCTGGTCCCCGGCCCCCTCCTGGCCGACCTCCCGGGTGCCCAGGTCGTCGACGGCCTCGCCCACTGATCCCGTGAGCACGGACGGACTGGCCCTCGACGCGGCCTCGACGATCACCCTCTGCCTCGGGGTCGCGGTGCTCGCGGTCGTCGTCTCCGACGCCGCCGGGCGGTGGCTCCCGCTGCCGGCCGTGGTGCTGGAGATCCTGGGCGGCATCCTGATCGGGCCCGCCGTCCTCGACGTCGCCCACGACAACATCGTGGTCGCGGCGTTCTCCGAGGTCGGCCTGACGCTGCTGATCTTCCTCGCGGGCTACGAGATCGAGCTGGCCCGCTTCGCGGGGCCGCCGTTGCGCTCGGCGGTGGCCGGCTGGTGCGGGTCGCTGGTGATCGGCCTCGGCGCCGGGATCGTGCTGGTGACGGTGGCGCGACCCGAGGACGGCGTCTCCGCGGGCGTGCTGATCGGGCTGATCTTCACCACCACGGCGTTGGGCACGGTGCTCCCCATCCTGCGGGACTCGGGTGACCTGGACACCCGGCTGGGCACGTTCATCCTCTCCGCGGGGGCGGTGGGGGAGTTCGGGCCGATCCTGGCGGTCGCGCTGCTGTTGTCCGGTGAGAGCCCGCTGCACACGCTCGCGGTGCTGGTGGCCTTCGCTGTCGTGGCCGCCCTCGCGCTGGGGGTCGCGGCGCGCAGCCGGTCGCCGCGGCTCAACCGACTCCTGGGCCGCACCCTGAAGACCAGCGGCCAGCTCGGGGTGCGGATCTGCATGTTCCTGGTGATCCTGCTCGCGTGGGCGGCCGGCGAGCTCGGGCTCGACGTGCTCCTCGGCGCCTTCACCGCCGGGGTCGTGGCGCGGGTCTTCCTGTCCGGGCAGGACGCGAACGTCCAGGACGAGACCGTGGTGCGCCTGGAGGGCGTCGGCTACGGGTTCCTGGTGCCGATCTTCTTCGTCGTGACCGGGATCCGCTTCGACCTGGACGCGCTGCTGGCGGACCCGGAGGCGCTGCTGCTGCTGCCGCTCGGCCTGGTGCTCTTCCTGCTCGTCCGCGGGGTGCCGACCTACCTCTCCCTCCGTGGCGCGCTCGAGGGCCGGGAGCGCCTCTCGGCGAGCATCTACGCCGCGACGGCGCTGCCGCTGGTCGTGGTCATCACCGCCATCGGGGTCGACGACGACCGGCTGACCGAGGCCACGGCCGCGGGCCTGGTCGGCGCGGGCATGCTGTCGGTGCTCCTGTTCCCGCTGCTCGCCACCCGGGTCCGCGGCGTCACCACCCCTCCCGTCGGTGGCTGGGCCGACGCCTCCGACGCTCTCTGACCCCTCGTTGAGTTCCGGCAAATGCGCCGTTGAGTTCCGGCAAATGCGCCGTCGAGACGGCGCGGCCGGCTCGATCCGGAACTCGGCAGCCATCTGCGCCGACTCGACGCGCCATCTGCGCCGACTCGGCCCGCTGGGTCAGACGTCGACGTACGCCGCGAGGTGCTCGCCGGTGAGGGTGGAGCGGGTGGCGACGAGGTCGGCGGGGGTGCCCTCGAACACGATCCGGCCGCCGTCGTGGCCGGCGCCCGGGCCGAGGTCGATGATCCAGTCGGCGTGGGCCATCACGGCCTGGTGGTGCTCGATGACGATGACCGACTTGCCGGAGTCGACGAGCCGGTCGAGCAGGCCGAGCAGGTTCTCGACGTCGGCGAGGTGCAGGCCGGTCGTCGGCTCGTCGAGGACGTAGACGTCGCCCTTGTCGGCCATCTGGGCGGCCAGCTTGAGCCGCTGCCGCTCGCCGCCGGACAGCGTCGTGAGCGGCTGGCCCAGGCTGACGTAGCCGAGCCCGACGTCGGCGAGCCGGCCGAGGATCTTGTGGGCGGCCGGCGTGCGCGCCTCGCCGTCGCCGAAGAACACCTCCGCCTCGGTGACCGACATGGCGAGCACCTCGGCGATGTTCCGGCCGCCGAACGTGTAGTCGAGGACGGCCGCCTGGAACCGCTTCCCCTCGCACTCCTCGCACGTGGTCTCGACGGTCGCCATCACCCCGAGCTCGGTGAAGATGACGCCGGCGCCGCTGCAGGTGGGGCACGCGCCCTCGGAGTTGGAGCTGAAGAGCGCCGGCTTCACGCCGTTGGCCTTGGCGAACGCCTTGCGGATCGGCTCCAGCAACCCCGTGTACGTCGCCGGGTTGCTGCGCCGGGAGCCCCGGATGGCTCCCTGGTCGACCACCACCACGCCGTCGCGGCCCGCCACCGAGCCGTTGATCAGCGAGCTCTTGCCGGAGCCGGCGACCCCGGTGAGCACGCAGAGCACGCCGAGCGGGATGTCGACGTCGACGTCCTGCAGGTTGTTCGTGGACGCGCTCCGGACCTCCAGGGCGCCGCTCGACGCCCGGACGGACCCCTTGACGGCCGCCCGGTCCTCGAGGTGCCGGCCGGTCGTGGTGTCGCTCTCGCGCAGCCCCTCCACGGTGCCCTCGAAGCAGACGGATCCGCCGGCCGTCCCGGCGCCCGGGCCGAGGTCGACGACGTGGTCACCGATCGCGATGGTCTCGGGCTTGTGCTCCACGACCAGCACCGTGTTGCCCTTGTCGCGCAGCTGCAGGAGCAGGTGGTTCATCCGCTCGATGTCATGGGGGTGCAGGCCGATCGTCGGCTCGTCGAACACGTAGGTCACGTCGGTGAGCGACGAGCCGAGGTGGCGGATCATCTTGGTCCGCTGCGCCTCACCGCCGGAGAGGGTGCCGGCCGGCCGGTCGAGCGAGAGGTAGCCGAGCCCGATCTCCGCGAACGAGTCGAGCAGGTGCTGCAGTCCCTTGAGCAGGGGGGCGACCGACGCCTCGTCGAGGTCGCGGAGCCACTCGGCCAGGTCGCTGATCTGCATCGTGCACAGCTCGGCGATGTTCTTGCCCTTGATCTTCGAGGACAGTGCCTCCTTGCTGAGCCGGGTGCCGTCGCAGTCCGGGCAGGTCGTGAAGGTCACCGCCTTCTCCACGAACCGGCGCACGTGCGGCTGCATCGCCTCGACGTCCTTGGAGAGCATCGACTTCTGGATCTTGGGGATCACGCCCTCGTAGGTGAGGTTGATGCCCTCGACCTTGATCTTCGTCGGCTCGCCGTACAGGAGCTGGTGCAGCTCCTTCTTGGTGTACTTGCCGATCGGCTTGTCCATGTCGAAGCCGGCACCGCTGAAGATGCGGCCGTACCAGCCGTCCATGCTGTAGCCCGGGACCTGGAGGGCACCCTCGGCCAGCGACTTGGAGTCGTCGTAGATCGCGGTCAGGTCGAAGTCGTTGACGGACCCCATGCCCTCGCAGCGGGGGCACATGCCGCCCTGGTAGACGGCGTCGCGGACGACGGTCTTCTCGCCCTGGCCCTTGTCGGTCTTCATCACGCCGCTCGCGGTCCGGGTGGGAACGTTGAAGGCGAACGCGGTGGGGGGCCCGACGTGCGGCGTGCCGATCCGGCTGAACAGGATCCGCAGCATCGCGTTGGCGTCGGTGGCGGTGCCCACCGTGGAGCGGGGGTTGGCGCCCATCCGCTCCTGGTCGACGATGATCGCGGTGGTCAGACCCTCGAGCAGGTCGACGTCCGGCCGGGACAGCGTGGGCATGAAGCCCTGGACGAAGGCGCTGTAGGTCTCGTTGATCATCCGCTGCGACTCCGCGGCGATGGTGCCGAACACCAGCGAGCTCTTCCCGGAGCCGGAGACTCCGGTGAACACCGTCAGCCGGCGCTTCGGGATCTCGATGTCGACGTCCTTGAGGTTGTTCTCCCGTGCGCCCTGCACCCGGATCAGGTCGTGGCGGTCAGCTTGCGGCGCGGACGACCGGGCGTCCGTCTTCGTGGCCCTGCTCATCTGTTCGCTTCTCCATCTGTCGGACGACCGTCAGCGCCGTCGGCGTCGGCTGATCCGATCTAACCAGTCGGACGCGACACGGCGCCCGGGACCGATCGGTCCCGGGCGCCGCGCCTTCCTCGGAGGTTCCTAGCCGCGCAGGCCGTTCATGTTGGCCGCACTGATGGCGGTGGACCGCAGGGACCGACCGGGGTCGGCGGCCCCGCCGGGCGCGTTGTCCTGCTCGTAGTTCGAGTTGTGCGAACCCTTCGCTCCCTGCTCCCTCAGGAAGGTCTGGTAGTCGATGTCGCTCGTGGGATCCCCGAACGGGACCATGGTGTAGCCGTTGCCGACGCCCACCGGCTCGGCCGTCCGGTCCCCGTCCTTGGCGTGGTAGAGCGGGTACCGGTGCGTCTGCATCGCGACGGTGGCCAACGGGTCGAAGATGTCCTCGACCCGCTGCCCGTTCTCGTCGAACCGCCACCGGTGCTTGTGCTGGGCGACGTGGGCCCAGTAGATGTCCATCTCCACGATCACCAGGTCCGGGTTGGTGACGTCGAGGTAGTGCTGCATCAGGCGCTTGCCCGACTCGGCGCGGACCTGGATCGGGGCGATCGTCGCTCCGGTCAGGCGGTCCTGGGTCACCGTGACCATCGGCCCGTCCTGCAGGAAGTTGTACGCCGGGTCGTGGTTGTGGGTGTACATCTGGATGCCCCACTTGGTGCTGAGCAGGTTGAGCGCGTCCCACTTCTCGCCGGCGATCGTCCACGGCTCGATGTTGCGGTTGTTCGCGCTCGTGGGGTCGTTGCCGGTGCCCATGTAGGGCATCCCGAGGATGGACGCGAACTCGAGCTCCGTCTGGAGCCGGTCGTAGTCGGCGGTCGTCATGGTCCCGCCGGCACTGTTGGGGCCGTACCACGTCGCGGGGATGAAGCCGTGGTTCCCGATCGCCTCCAGACCGTTGTCGTCGAGGAAGCCCCGCAGCACCCCGGCGTAGGCCAGGTACGCGGCGCGACCCTCGGGGGTCGCCGAGTAGCTCGCCGTGCCGCCGGGGTTGTTGGCGTTCTGGCCGTAGCCGGCGAACTCGACCTGGTTGATCCCGACCGCGGCGAAGTACTCGAAGAGCTCCTTCCACCCGCCGGGCAGCGGCACGAGGGGACCGAGGTCGGTGGGGTCGGCCGGGAAGTTGGCCCCGCCCAGGTAGCCCATGGTCGCCGCCCCGCTGGCGATCCCGAGCCGGCCGGGAACGTCGCGCTGGGTGTAGGTGATGGTGCCGACCCGGGGCGGCGGGATCAGCCGGCCGCCCTGCCCGGCCTTCGGTGCGGCTGCGGCCCCGGGCGCGCCCAGGGGGGCCAGCGCCAGGGCGGCCGCCCCGGCCGCGGCGCCCAGGAACGTCCGGCGGTTCAGCTCTGGTGCGGTGATCAGTTTCATTGTCCTTCTCTCTGTGGGGAACCTGCGTGCGGTGTTCTCGAGCGGTGCGTCCGGGCCGAGCCTCGGCGACGGTCCTCGTCAGGGGGCTGCGATCCCGATACCTCCGAACTCCATCCAGTTGAGGTTGAAGAAGTTGTTCGTCGGCCCTCCCGGCGCGGGTCGGAACACCACGAACAGCTCGTGGAGCCCGCCCGGGTCGGTGAGGGGCACCGTGGTGCTCGCGTACGTCGTGGCGCCGGCGGTGGCGGGGACGGTCACGGCCGTGAGCAGGGGCCCGTCGACCGCGTCGAGGTGGACCTCGGCGATGCCCGTGCCGCCGGACGTGCGCAGCGTGAGCGAGTCGATGTTGGTGAGGTTGAAGGGCCCGTTGAGCTGGAGCCAGTCCCCGTTGCCCAGCGAGCCGCGCTGCAGCCCGCCGCCCACGTCGGAGGTCGCCGACGTGTTGGTGCCGTTCTGCTCGACGACGAACTCCACCTCCTGGCGACGCTGGCGGATCTCCACCTGGTCCGTGGTGGCCAGGGCCGGAACGGCCCCGTCCCCGTGGTCGGTGTACGTCGCGCTGATGACCCCGAACACGTTGCCGCCGTGCGACACGTCGTCCACGGAGGTCTCGAGCACACCGGTGCACCCGTTGGCCTCGTCCTCGGCGTGGCCGTGCGTGTCGTGCCCGAGGACGAAGGTGACGACCACCTCGCTGCAGTCGATCGGCCCGTCCTCCGGGTCGCTCACGGTCACCGCGAACGGGATGGAGTCGCCGAAGGCGAAGGTGCCGCCCTCGACGGGGGTGGTGACCGTCACCGACGGCGCGGTGTTGCCGACCGTGATGACCGTGCTGGCGAACCCCGTCTTGCCACTGGTGTCGGTCACCGTCAGCCGGGCGGTGTACTGACCAGTGGTCGTGTACACGTGCGTCGGGGCGGCGTCGATCGAGTCGGTCGTGCCGTCCCCGTCGAAGTCCCAGGCGAAGGAGATGGAGTCCGCCGGGTCGGCGTCGCTCGAGCCCGCGCTCGAGAAGCTCACGGTCAACGGCTCCTGACCACTGGTGGGGGTAGCCGTCAGCACCGCCCGCGGAGCGCGCTGGCCCTTGAGGTAGTCGAAGCGGTACATCCCAGCGTCCGGGTTGGCCGCGAAGAAGCCGTCCCCGTAGGTGAGCAGGTAGAGGCTGCCGTCCTTCCCGAACTGGATGTCCATCGGGTTGTCGCACTCGAACGGGAAGTCCGTCCGAATCACGGCCTGACCACAGCTGAGCGTGTGGTTGATCTTCATGATGTTGCCCTGGGAGTCCACCCGGACCTCGCGCAGGTAGTCGCGCGTGAACTCACCGAGGATGAAGGAGCCGTCGTAGTAGGGCGGGAACTTCGTCGTGCTCGGGTTGTCGGCGTCGTAGTCGTACGGCGCCGCGCCGTGCGGACCCACGCCTCCGTTGAGCAGCTCCGGGGTGAGCTGGGGGCAGGTGGCCGGAGCCGTCGGCCCGTAGGACGCGAAGCACGGGTTGCCGAGCGGGGTGGCGGCGTTGTCCTGGTACGAGTACCAGATGTCCGGCTTGGTGATCGGAGGGCTGTACTCCAGGCCCGCCTCCACGGTCGGTCCGCCCTCGAGGTTCCACCGCGAGTCGTTGCGGGGACCCCGGTTGGGGTTGTTGCACTCGTGGGCCTGGGCCGGCGAGTCCAGCGGCGTGCTGGTCAGGAAGTTCCACCGGTAGTACGGCAGGTCGGGGGAGTAGCACAGCGGCCAGCCGTAGTTGGCGGGCTTGCGCACCACCTCGACGCGGCCCGTCCCGGCCGGGCCCCTGAACTGCTGCGGGGTCTGCGAGTCCGGCGAGTAGTCGGTCACGTAGGCGACCCCGGCGTCGTCGACCTGGATCCGGAACGGGTTGCGGAAGCCCATCGCGTAGATCTCGGGCCGGGTCTTGGCCGTCCCCGGCGGGAACAGGTTGCCGCTCGGGATGCTGTAGGAGCCGTCCGCGTTCACCTTGATCCGGTTCACCTTGCCGCGCAGGTCGTTGGTGTTGAGTGCGGACCGGCGGGCGTCGACGAACGGGGCGTTGAAGAAGTTGCCCTGCACCGTGGTGTTGACCGCGACCGCCGGACTCGGGCCCGTGAGCCCGGACGTCGTGGCGGTGGGCGGCTCGATGTTCTGCTGGAGGTACTGGCCCTTCCAGAGCAGGGTGACGTTGGCGGTGTTGACCGGACCGCCCGTGGCGGTCAGGTCGTCGTCGCCGACGGTACCGAGGGCCGCCAGGGCGGCCGCGACGTCGGCCGCGGTGGCGTTCCACGCGATGGGTGCCGTGGTCTCCCCGCCGAAGGTCAGCGTGAAGGTGCCGCCGGTGCTGCCGTTGACGCGGACCGTCTGGGTCTCGGTCGTCTTCATGTCGTTGTGGGGCGAGAAGCCGCCCGAGTTCCCACCGCCGGCGGGCGTGTCGTCGCCGGTGACGAACCACAGGTTGTTGTCCTTGTCGAAGTCGATGTCACCGCCGACGTGGCAGCACGCCCCTCGGTTGTTGGCGACCTGGAGGATCTTCTGCTCCGAGGCCAGGTCGAGCGAGGGCGCCGGCCCGTCGACGAACTTGAACCGCGACAGCTGGAAGTAGCCGAGCCAGGGGTCCCAGGCGGACAGGTCTGCCGCTGTGGTCGGCGCGCTTCCGGTGGGGGTGGTGATCGTGCGGGTGACGCCGTCCGACTGCTCCACGGTGACGGTGGGCGGTGCGTAGAACAGGTAGACCCAGTGGTTCGACGCGAAGTCGTTGTCGACCGCGGGGCCGTAGAGCCCGTCCTCGCTGTTCGTGTAGACAGGGATCGTCGCGATGACCTGCTCGGTCCCGAGTGCCGGGTCGTGCAGCCGGACCTGGCCACCGCGGGCGGTCTGGATGACTCGGCCGTCGGGGAGCTGGTCGAAGCCGATGGGCTCGTTCAAGTTCGGGGGCGCGCTGATCTTGGTCTGCTCGAAGTTGGCCAGGACCGTCGCGCCGCAGTCGCTGTAGACGCTGTCCGCGACACCGGACGACCACTCCACTGCCCCGGCGATGTGGTCGGCGAAGGCAGTCTCGGTGCCGATCGCGGAGGTGCTGCCGGAGGTGTAGAACGACCGGCCGCCCCGGTAGTCCTTGCACCAGGCGACCGGGTGGTCGGCGCCCATGGTGCCGTCGATCCCGCTCAGCGTGGTCCCGGAGAGCTGCTGGGTGAAGGGCTTCACGACGACCGTGGCCAGCACGTGGCTCGCTCCGCGCACGTTGTCGGCGAAGTTGTACCAAGCGTCCGTGCGGGTCCAGTACTCCGGCAGGTTCTTGGTCGCGACGTGCCCGCGGTCCGCCACCTTGACGGTGCCGGTCTGCACGGCGGTCCGGCTGGTCGCGCGGGTGCCGAGCAGCTCGGTCAGGAACGGCCAGTCCGGCTCGGTCTCGATGGCCGAGCCCAGGCCGAGGAAGCCACCACCGGCGTGGAAGTAGGTCTCGAACGCGTTCTGCTGGGCGTCCGTGAGCAGGTTGCCCCTGGTGTTGAGGAAGGCCACGGCACGGAACCGCGGGAGATCGACGGGATTGACGAGTGAGGCATCAGTGGAGGTCTCGATCGTGAAGCCCCGGTCGAGGCCGATCTGGCGCAGCTGCTGCACGCCGGTGCGGTCCGCCTTGCTGGCGTCGGCCGGCGTGATGACCAGGACCTTGTACTTCGGTCCGGACCGCGGGGGCGGGGCCGTGGTGGCGGCGCTGGCAGTCGCCACGGACGCTGCCGATGATGCGGCGCTCGCGAGGGCGGGCACGAGACCCGCGACGAGCGCTGCGATGAGGAACAGGGGGAGTGGGGGGAGTCGTCTCATGTGCGGGCCTTCAGTTCAGCTCCCGGCGGACCGAGTGCAGTCGGTTGGAACCGAAACCGTGACCCGCATCACAATCCCGAGGTTTCGGACGCTAACGCGTCAGGTCCGCACTCGGCTAGGGGTTGAGGGGATCGATTTTCGGACTTTTCACTTTTCATGGACAAAGATCTGTGCGACGCACGGGCGCCTGTGAGCGTTCACGGCCCCGGACGGGACCTCGCCACGGCAGCGCGGCCGCCAGCGTCGCCGTGACCTTTTCCCTCCGGGTTGCCGAAGTGAGACGACAATCCGTCGAAACCTCTTCCGTTCGGTGGACGAACCGGCGGTACGGTGCGCGGGTCCTCCACGAGAGAGGTCTTCTCGCGGGACAGGTGGGGGGCTCCTCACCCGCATGGGGTGCCCCCCGCCCTTCCGCGCTGTCGACCGGCCCCGTGCGACGGCTGCACAGCGTGCTGAGCCTCGGTCCCGAAAGTGCGCGGACGGAGGTGGGAAGTGACAGGATCGCGAACCATGGCGCATGTGCTCTCCGGCCGGGCCGAGACGCCCGCCCAGTCCCGGATCCTGACCCACGTACGGGACGAGGGACCGCTCTCCCGGATGGACCTGGCCGCGCGTCTGGGAGTCTCGCGGACCACCGTCGCCGCCGAGGTCGGCCGGCTCGTGGAGCTCGGCCTGGCCGAGGACGGCGGACCGGCGGCGTCCCGGGGCGGGCGCCGGTCGACGCTGGTGGATCTCGACGCCGGCCTCCGCTTCGTCGGGATCGACCTCGGTGTCACCTCGATGCGGGTGGCCGTCACGGACGGCCGACTGGGCGTCCTCGCGCGCGCGACCGCCTCGGGCGCGGACATCCGTCGCGGCCCCGAGGCGGTGCTGGCGGAGGCGATCGAGCTCACCCGCAAGCTCCTGGCCGAGCAGGGCGTCGAACGGCCCGCGGGGGTCGGGATCGGCGTGCCCGGTCCGGTGGACTTCCACGCCGGAGTCCCGGTGTCGCCACCGATCATGCCCGGGTGGGACGGCTACCCCGTCCGTGACGTGTTCTCGCGCGAGCTCGGCGCCCCCGTGCTGCTGGACAACGACGTCAACGTGATGGCCCTGGGCGAGCAGCACACGGGCGTCGCCCGATCGGCGTCGGCGTTCCTGTTCGTCAAGATCGGCACCGGGATCGGCTGCGGCATCGTCGTCGACCGGCACCTCTACCGCGGCGCCGACGGGTGCGCCGGCGACATCGGGCACATCCGGGTCGAGCGGTCGGGCCCCGTGTGTGCCTGCGGCAACCAGGGGTGCCTGGAGTCGTTCTTCGGGGGTGCCGCGCTGGCGCGCGACGCGACCAGCGCCGCGCGCGCCGGGCGGTCGGCGATCCTGGCCGAGATGCTGGAGGAGGACGGCGAGCTGACGGCGCAGCACGTGGGCCGGGCGTTCGGTCGCGGTGACGCGGTCGCGCTCCAGCTGACCCGGGACGGCGGGCGCCGGGTGGGGTCGGTGCTGGCCAACCTGGTCTCGTTCTTCAACCCCGGCCTGATCGTCATCGGGGGCGGCGTCGCGGGCCTGGGGCACACCCTCCTGGCCGAGATCCGCAGCGCCATCTACCGGCAGTCGCTGCCGCTCGCGACCGGGAACCTGCCGGTGGTGCTCAGCGAGCTGGGCGGCGATGCCGGCGTCATCGGTGCGGCCCGGCTCGTGAGCGACGCGGTGTACGCCGCGGCCTGACGGTCCTGGCCTCTCGGGCGCCTGCGAAGGACGCCGAAGACCACCGTCGACTCCCGCAGGCGGGGCCGAGGCGCCGGAGCCGTCGCCTGCTGAGAGCTCGTTCCGCGTCGAGTCAGAGCCCGTGCGCCGTCTGGTGCCGCGGTTGGTAGAGCTGCACGTCACCGGCGCCGGGCACCTCGACCATGGCCACCACGCCGTAGCCGTGGTCGTCCGGGCCAGAGCTGAACACAGCGCCCCTGGCCCGCAGCTCGTCCATGGTCGACTCGATGTCGTCGACGATGAAGCTGATGGCGTGGTGTCGCGACGTGGTGGACCCGTCGTGCAGGGGACCGGTCGGGTGGACGCCCAGCTCGCTCGGTCCGGTGCTGGAAGATCAGCCAGTTGTCGTCTCCCGTGCCGGCGTCCACGCTCGGGAAGTCGAGCACCTCCCGGAGGAAGGCTCGAGTCGCGTCGGCGTCGTCGGAGTAGATCAGCGTGTGGCAGGCAAGGATCATCCCGCCAGCCTGCCACTGCTCGTCCCTCGCGCTCGAGGATCTGCGGCCGTCCATGTCGTCGCCGCCGGCCGAGCCGCGCTGCGGCAGACTGTTCCGGTGCTGCATCTGCGGATCACGACGCCGCCGGACCTGACGGATCAGGTGCTCGAGATCCTTGCCGACCCGGCGGTCAGCAGCCTCGTGGTCCTCCGCGAGGCGTCGGTGCAGCCGCAGGGAGACCTGGTCCTGGTCGACATCGCCCGCGAGGCCGCGAACGAGTTCGTGGACCGGCTGGTCGAGCTGGGCGTCCCGGACGTGGGGACGATCCACATCGAGCCGGTGAGCACCTGGGTGTCGACGAGCGGGCTGCGGGCCGAACGACGCACGCCGGGAAGCAGTGCGGACGCCGTGGTCTGGGCGGAGGTCACCCAACGCGCGTACGAGGAGTCCGAGCTCAACTGGACGTACCTGGCCTTCATGACCCTGGCCACGCTGCTGGCCGGCATCGCGATCGTCGTCGACTCACAGATCCTCGTCATCGGCGCGATGGTGCTCGGTCCCGAGTTCGTCGCCATCGCCGCGCTGGGACTGGCCTTGGTCCGACGCCGACGAACGCTCTTCGTCCTGGCCGCGCGCACCCTGTTCGTGGGCTTCGCCGTGGCGATCACGGTGACCACGCTTGCCGCGCTGACGGGACGGGCCCTGGGCTGGGTCACCATCGCCGACGTGACAGGCCCACGACCCCTCACCGACTTCATCTACTCACCGGACAAGTGGTCGTTCATCGTCGCGGTCATCGCCGCGGCCGCCGGGGTGCTGTCCCTCACCTCGGCGAAGGTGGGCGGGCTCTCCGGCGTCTTCATCTCGGTCACCACCGTGCCGGCCGCCGGCAACGTCGCGCTCGGTCTCGCCTTCGGGGTGGCCCACGAGGTGGTCGGCAGCGGTGTCCAGCTGCTGCTCAACATCAGCGGGATGATCCTCGCGGGCTGGGCGACGTTGGCCCTCCAGCAGCTGGTGTGGACGCGGATGGCACGCCACCGCACCCGGCGGTTGGCCCGCGAGGCGGCCTCCGCGAACCGGCCCGAGCAGGATCTGTGACGCACCAGCGGGCCTGACCGGGCTCGGCGAGACGAGTGCGGAGGCCCGCATCACGCTCTCGGTGAGACGACGGGTTCCGCATCGCGGGTGGCTCCGCTCCCGGTGCCCACGAGCTGGCAGCGGCCGGCCTCGCAGGCGTCCAGGGTCTCTCGGATCTGTCGCTTGGTCCGGCGGAGCTCTGCCAGCTGGGCGTCGATGCGAGCCTCGACCTGCTCCAGGCGCCACCGCTCCGAGACACAGCTGGAACCGTCGGCGCCGTGGGCGGTGAGCGCATCGACGACCTCTCCGAGGGTGAGGCCCAGCTGCTGGAGCTGCCGAGCGAGGCGCACCCGCTCGAGGTCGTGCTCGTCGAACGTGCGGTAGCCACCTGCCGTGCGGGGTGCCGGCCGCAGGACGCCCCGGCGCTCGTAGAAACGGACGGCATCGATGGAGACGCCCGCGGTCTGGGCGAACCGCCCGATGCGCATCCGCGGACTCGCCGTCGCCGGGTGCTGACTCACGGCTTGACTCTGGACCATGCTCCAGAGTTTACCGTGACGACATGACCACACTGTTGTCCATCAGTCCACGACCCGACGCTCCCATTGCCTGTGACATGAGGGGGGCTCGGGACACGCTCGTCGAGCGACAGGGGGAATACCGGCGGCTGTTCGAGATGGCGTTGGTTGAACGGGAGTCGAGCGCGACCACCGTCACCTTCCGCTTCGGGGCTCGTCCTGGCGTCGTCGAGTGGGTGCTGGACCTGGTCCGGCGCGAGGCGGCGTGCTGCCCGTTCCTGTCCTACGAGATCGAGCAGGAGGGGGAGGAGATCGTGTGGACGACCACCGGTATCGGCACTGCCGACCTCGCGCCGCTCGACGACTTCCTGGCCGGTTCCGATCCCGCGGGCGACTCCTCGGAAGACCTCGCGCGTCGTCTCTCGGAGAGATCCGGAGTGTCTGTCATCGTTCCAGCGGTCACTCGCTGACGACCTCGTGCCGCCTGACCCTGGGCGGGTCTACTGCGTGCGCGGTGAAAACATGATGACCCCGACGCCGACCAGGCAGATGAAGGCGCCGATCACGTCGTAGCGGTCGGGCTCGAACCCGTCGAAGGCCATGCCCCAGGCCAGCGAGCCGGCGACGAACACGCCGCCGTACGCCGCGAGGATCCGGCCGAAGTGGGGATCGGCCTTCAGGGTGGCCACGAGCCGTTCACTCCGTGAGCGACTCCAGCGCAACCACGGCTGCGAGCAGGAGCGCCTCGTCCTCACCCGCATCGATTTCGACGCCGTAGGTGTCGCGCACTCGGAACCACCGCTTGGAGATGCGCGCGACCGAGTCGCCGTCACGCTCGATCTCGTACTCGTGGTCCACGATGTTCCCGTGCGCCTTGAGGTCTGACCCTCCCTCGACGTCGATCGCGAATCGGTCTCGGATGCCCACCAGCGCCTTGTGCACCGTCGCGATCGTGTCGCCGTCGCGCTCGATCGCGACCTTGTCGCGCACGCTCAACTTTCGTTCCTGGATCTGCGCGACCTCGTTGCCCGACATGTCCTCGAGCACGAAGGTCTCCCGGGCCCGGATCGCCTTTCCGTTCACGCGGTAGGCACGGACGCCCTCCTCGTCCTCGATCCAGAAGTCGTCGCCTATGGAGGCCAGCTTCTCCCGCATGCGAAACCTCCGCACGGCCTCGTCGTCGCTTCGTCCGCGCAGGAATCCCATGTCGATTCGCCCCTCCTGGTGTCGTGGAGCGCCAACCGTAGGACCACGACGACGCGTCCGGCACCACACAGATCGCGTGAGAGTCCCTCGTCTGTTCGACATGCACACGATCTGAGAACTGGTTGGGGTTCACCCGTTCTGCATGACGTCGGCCCCTCCGCCCTTGGGTACGTTGCAACTGCGCCAAGGCTTCGGCGGTAGGAGGGTCAACGGTGACTGGGCATCCGACCTCGAGACGCCATGCTGCTCACCACGGGTCCTCGCGATGAGACGGCTGTTGGCGGCGACCGCGCTGGTGGCGTGGGCGGCCACCTTCGTGCTCGCGGTCGTGGTCGCGGTAGGCGAGTTCCCGCGGGGCCTGGGCCTGTTCGGCTGCCTGCTGATTGCCGGTGCGGCCGCGTGGTACGGCGCCATCCGGCGGGGCTTCGCCCGGGTGGCGGGGTTCATCGTCGCGGTTCTCGGCCTGGCCGGTGCGATGGCACTGGTCGTGGTGGGCGGGGCGCCACTTGTCGACCTGGTGGTGGTGGCGGGGCTGTTGGTGTCGCTGGCGGCATCGCGTGGCGCGCTGGCCGTGCACGTGGATCTGCCGGGTGCCACCGCGCCGGGCCACCCGGTGTTGTTCTTCAATCCTCGCTCTGGCGGCGGGAAGGCAGAGCGTTTCGGGCTCGCCCAGGAGGCGCGCGCGCGTGGCATCGAGCCGATCGAGCTGAAGGCCGGCGACGACCTCGAAACGCTCGTCCGTGGAGCGGTCGCGCGCGGTGCTGACGGCCTCGCGATGGCGGGTGGGGATGGTTCGCAGGCCGTTGTCGCCGCGATCGCTGCCGAGCTCGGGTTGCCGTACGCGTGTGTGCCCGCCGGCACCCGGAACCATTTCGCCCTCGACCTCGGCGTGGACCGCGACGACGTGGTCGGCGCGCTCGAGGCGTTCGTCGACGGCGGTGAGCGGTGGGTGGACCTCGGGGAGATCAATGGCCGGGTGTTCGTCAACAATGTCTCACTCGGGTTGTACGCCGAGGCAGTCCAGCGCGAGGGTTACCGTGACGCCAAGATCCGCACCCTGCTCGACACCGTGCCAGACGTTCTCGGCCCACGTGGTGGCGAGCTCGACATGCGGTGGCGGGGGCCAGGAGGCCACGAGCACCGCGGAGGCGCCGCCGTCCTGGTATCGAACAACCGCTACCGGCTCGGCCGCGCGGTCGGCTCGGGCACACGGCCACGCATCGACGACGGCCTGCTCGGGGTCACGGTCGTCGGCGCCATCTCGTGGCAGGACGAGGAGGGCCGCTCGTTGCAGCGGCCGTGGCGGGAGTGGTCCGCGACGACGTTCAGGGTCGACGCGGAGCGGCCGGTCGCCGCCGGCATCGACGGCGAAGCGCTCGTCCTGCCGGCGCCCCTGGACTTCCGCATTCGCCCGGGCGTGCTGTGCGTCCGCGTCGCCCGCCATCACCCGGGCGCGTCACCCTCCGCGATGCTGCCCGAAGGCATCCGGGCGGGTGCGGTCGAGCTGGCGCGAATCGCGCTCGGCCGAGATCACGGCCGAGATCACAAAACCTCTACACCAACCCAAGGAGGCCAGGATGGACCTGATGGAAGTCACCGAAAGGGAGAGGCTGCGCCGTGAGGACGCCGCTGCCCGCCTGCACGCGCTTGCCGACGCGCTCGCCCGCAACAACGAGATCGAGTTCGAACGCGGAGGGCTGCGCTTCACGGTGCACGTGCCCGACGAGGTCGACTTCAAGCTGGAGATCGAGATCGGGGACGACGAGCGGGAGCTCGAGGTCGAGCTGAAGTGGTGACAGGAGCAGATGGCGTCCTCGACTGAAACCCGGCGCCCGGGATGGTGGCGCCGTTGACGTCTCGGCGTACCGCAATCGTTCGCGATGTGGGCACGAAGAGCGCCCAGTCCGCACCAGGGCCGGTCGAAGAGCGGCTGGCCGACCGGCTCACGGCCCATCGGGCCGAGGCGGCGGCTGTCCCCGGGCCGATCGTCCTGGCGCTGCGACGGCTCGGCCGCTATGACCGTGCCGCCTACCGATCGGTGGCGGGGCTCTCCACGCCGCTGCTGGACGAGCCTCTGCGGCGCATCTCCGATGTCGCGAACCACTCCAAGCCCTGGTTCCTCGTCGCCGGGTTCCTCGCGCTCTTCGGAGGGCGACGCGGGCGACGTGGTGCGCTCACCGGACTCGCGGCTGTCGGCACTGCGTCCCTGGTGGTGAACCAGCCCCTGAAGATCGCCGGCGCATGTCCCCGTCCCGACTGGGATGAGCTCAGGGTCCCGCAGCAGCGGCGGGTCCGGATGCCGTCGTCGACGTCGTTTCCATCGGGCCACTCCGCCTCCGCGGCCGCGTTCGCTGTTGCCGTCGGGGACCTGCTGCCGGCGCTTCGGCTGCCCTTGCGGACCGCAGCCTCGATCGTGGCGTTCTCGCGCGTGTACACAGGCGTGCACTACCCGAGTGACGTGCTCGTCGGTGCCGCTGTGGGCGCGCTGCTCGGGCGGTTGGCATCGCGGACGGCGCTCCGACTCGGGGCGTCCAACACGAACGACCGCACGTCAGACGGCAGTTGAGAGCGGTACCCCCGGTGGGAGGACCCTGGTGTTGCCCGGGCGTTGTCCAGGCGAGACAGATGGACCAGCCGGGTCGACGCGTCCTCCGCGTGCCTCCGCACACCCGGTCAGGCGTGCTGACCCGGCGGCTTGTCCTTGACGCTGTCCATCCTGGGATCTGTCCCGACATCGACCGCATCGTCTGGGGTGGGCTGGAGTTCCGCGAGCGGCACCTGTCTGTCACTGATCCCCCCCGCGAGCGCCGCAGACGCGTAGAGCACGGTCGCCAACAGGGACAGGATGAAGAGGACGGCCAGTGGTGCGGCGAACGCACCGTACCGCGGCTTGTCCAGACACCAGGCGATGATGACCTCCATCAGCTGCTTGGTCGCCCCGACGGCCACGGCACCGATGAGGCTGGCGATCAGCCGCGGACGTCGATAGGGGCGGATGCCGCCAAGTCGACCCAGCAGGATCCACAGGATCAACATGTCCACGGCGAATCCAACGGCCAGGCCGACCCAGACCAGCGCTGCACGGATGGGCGCAGAGTCCCAACCGATCGCCTCGAGAGCCGGCCCGATGAGGCTCGAGGTCAGGCTCGCCGACCCGAAAGACACGACGACCAGTGGCGCGACCATGATGAGCACGAGCAGGTGGCGGGCCTTCGCTTTGACGAAGCTCCGCGGATCGGGCGGTGCACCGAAGATCAGGTGCATCGAGCTGCTCGCGCCGCCGACCGCGCCGAGCCCGGAGTAGAGAAGGAACACGAGGCCGACGATGCCCGCCGTGCTACCGGTCGAGCGAAGCTGGTCAGGATCGATCCCCTCGGTCCCGACCAGCCCGGGCAGTGCATCTCCCAGCGCATCAGTCAGCACCTTCGCGAGATGATCCGCTTCCACGATGGCGAACACGCCGTATGCCACGGCCAGCAGCGAAAACAACGAGAGGAACAAGTAGTAGGCAGTCCCCGAGGACAGCAGGCCCACGTGCGCGTACGCGTATCGCGCCATGGCGCGATACGCGATGCCGCCAACAACTGTCCGATCCAGCCTCTCGGCGTACCCGGGGACCTCCCGCGGCGGCGGGTCGATGGACGTCCCGACAATCGGCGGCGGCGCGGCGGCAGCGGCCATGGACACTCCTCCCATCAAGCGTGCGATCAAGTGTCGCGGTCGCGTCACACCCTGAGAGTGGAATACGAGACCCACCCCGGAAAGCTGGTGTCGCCGAGGCGTCGCGAGACTTCTCCGAACGCGACTTGACCGACCACCATTTCGGACGTGGTCCCTCCGGCGGCGGCGATGCGCTGGTCGGCCTGGCGCGGGTCGCCGGCCGCAGCTGGCCGGCGGCGGGCCGGAGCGAGGGCCTCGGCGGCCGCGGCGAATGCCGACCTCGCGGATCGGTCGACGCTCGTCGTGCCGCTCGTCGTACTCCACGAGGCCCGACGGCGCGCTTGTCCAACAGGCCTTAGTTGGACGCGACGTCGCCACGTACCCCCCATGGACGAGGGTGGAGCTCGGCCCAGCCATCAGGCTGGAATGCGCCGGCAGCGATCGACATCAGCGCGTACGTGGCATCACCACTGCTTCG
Source organism: uncultured Actinomycetota bacterium (assembly GCA_963713255.1). Taxonomy (GTDB): domain Bacteria; phylum Actinomycetota; class Actinomycetes; order Propionibacteriales; family Nocardioidaceae; genus Nocardioides. The sequence goes on along the minus strand of CAVQLC010000013.1, from coordinate 473 downwards.
TGACCGCTGAGCCTGAAACCCTCGTGGCTTGCGTCGTGGCCGAGCCGGCCAGGTCCACGAGCGACGGTGGCCAGCGACGAAGCGCCAAATCGCCGATTATCGGGCCACGGGGTCGTCGCATCCGACGTGATGCGCCCACATACCGAGTTCTAGGTATGCGCCCCCTTCGTCGCGGAGAAGCATGCCAAGGGTGGCGCCGGTGCGTCCCAGTGCCGGTGGCACGTGGGCGGGACGTCGGAGCTCCTGCGGTCGCCCCGCCTCCTCGACGTCAGCGCAGACAGCGCTGCGTCACACGAAGGGGGAACAATGAGGCAACGCATCTACCGGCCAGGCACCGCTCCACGGCGCAGGTACTTCTACGCTGTGACCGCCTTGGCCCTTGCCGTAACATCTGTCCTGGCAATGGGGCCCTCGCAGGCCGTGCATGACGAGGGCTTCGCCCTCCAGGGCAACCTCGAGGGGACCGGCATCGA
>CAVQLC010000012.1:0-109119 GCA_963713255.1 uncultured Actinomycetota bacterium | reverse complement strand
TGGCACCGATGCGCAAGGTGACCGCCCGTCGGATTTCACCCCCTGGGGTGAAGCACCACCCTTGCCGGTCGGGGCACCGTCACCTCAGCACCGCTGAGGGTGCGGCTCATCCATCGGGGGAACCGCCATGGTCACTGTCCTGCTCCGTCGCCTCCTGGTCCTGTCAATGGTGGTCATCGGCGTCGTCGGCACCGGGGTCCTGCTCCCGGCTCAGGCGGCGAAGCCGGTCCGGGCCGCCGTCGAGATCACCGCCGTCCAGACGGCCGAGGAGAGCGGGAACGGCTTCGAGCTCACCGTCCTGGGGACGGTTCGCGGCAGCAACTACGTCTACGTCACGGTCGGCGAGGACCCCAACGTGTACGAGTCCTACGCCTACAAGGGTGACTGGGCCGCCGGTCTCAACCCGCAGCCGGCGGGGACGCTGCCCATCTGCGCCGAGGTGCGCGACGCCGCGGGCGCGGTCCTGGCCCGCGACTGCGTCGACTACACCCGCCCGGTCGACCCGGTCTACTTCCAGGTGATCTCGCCGGCGCAGGACGAGGAGGTGTCGAGCACCTTCACGAGCGTGGTGGCCTGCCACGGGGGTTCGACGGTCCGGATGACCCTGGACGGCGTCTCCGAGGTGCTGCCGTGCGACGACTACAGCGTCTCCCGGCGCTACGTCGACCTGGTCGGAGGGCAGCCACACGCTGACCGTCGAGATGCTGGCCCTCGACGGCACCACCGTCGTCGCGTCGGAGACCCGCACCTTCACCTCCGCGCCGATCCCGGTCGCCACCGTCGACATCACCTCCCCCGCCGACGGTGCCACCGGCTCGTCGACGGAGCTCACCGTCACCGGGACCGCTTCCTCCAACGTCTCCCAGGGAGTCCAGGTGTACGTCGACGGCGCGTTCGCCGACCACGTCACCGCCGTCGACGGCACGTGGACGAGCATCGATCACCGTGCCGCTCGGCACCAGCCGGATCTGCGCCCAGATGACCGACTGGCGCGGCAACCCGCTGACCACCGACTGCATCACCTACACCGTGGCCATCGACCCGGCATCGCTGACCATCGACACCCCGGCCGAGGGCGCCGGCACGAGCACGTCGGTGGACGTGGCGGGCCAGTGCTACCCCGGCTCCCGGGTCGCGCTGGCGGTGGACGGTCAGGGCGCCGACGTCGCCTGCGCCGACGGCACCTACGCCCACACCTTCGACGGGGTCGCCGGCGGTGAGCAGACCCTGACAGCGACCATGACCTACGACGGCGCCGAGGTCGCGAGCCGGTCGACGACCTTCGTGGTCGACGTGGTGGCACCCGCCGCCCCTGTCGTGACCTCGCCCACCGCGGGAACCACCATCACTACCCGGCAAGTGACCCTGGCCGGCACCGCTGAGCCGGGGAGCACCGTCTACGTGTTCGAGGGCGACGGAGACCAGTACGCCAGCACGCCGGTCGGAGCCGACGGCACGTTCACCGTGGTGCTGGGCGAGGGCTACCTGCTGGGCGCCGGCGTGCTCACCGGGAAACGCGGCACCCTGAGCGTCCCGCTGTTCGCCGAGGACGAGTTCGGCAACCGGTCGGCCACCGCGACGTACACGTTCGCCACCCGGATCCGCTGAGAGGCGACGAGCGGTCAGCGCGTGACCGCGTACCTCGTGTGCACGGCGTACGGCGAGTGGTGGACCTGCGAGGATCTCCAGGTCCAGGTCGCGGCTGAAGCCCTCCCACAACCGCTTGCCCGCGCCCAGCACCACCGGGGCCGTGGAGATCGCGAGCTCGTCGACGAGCCCGGCCTCGAGGGCCTGCCGGATGACGCTGGCCCCGCCGCCGATCGACACGTCCTTGTCGCCCGCGACCGCCCGGGCCTGGGCGACGGCCTCCTCGACCCCGTCGACGAACCGGAAGCCCGAGCTCTCGGCCGGCTGGTCCTCGACCCGGTGCGTGACCACGAACGCGGTACCGCCCCACGGGTTCGTCCCGCCCCAGGCGCCGGCCGCGTCGTACATCCCGCGCCCGACCACGCCGGCGCCGATGCGGGCGACCAGGGGCGTCGTAGAAGGTCCCGGTCCGCCTCCGACATCTCGCCGAACGACCGTTCGTCGTCGTAGGTCCACGGCCCGCCGAAGACCCAGTAGTGCAGACGTTCGCCGCCGATCGCCGAGCCCGGCGCCCGGCCGGTCGTCCGGTCCGGTGACGTAGCCGTCCAGGGAGGTGGTGATGCTCGCGATGATCATGCGGCGTGCGACCCGCGCGCGGACGCCGGACTCATCGGAGCCGGGTCGCGTCGCCGGTTGACCTGCAGCGGGCTTGAGGTCCTAGCGTCATCCTGGTGACCGTGACCCCGACCGCCGCCGACCCCGGCGACCCGCCTCCTCGCGCCCCGGTTCGCGGCCACCACGATCGGCATGTTCGCGCTGATCGCCTTCGTCGCCTTCGAGGCGATGGCCGTCACCACGGTGATGCCCACGGTGGCCGACGACCTCGACGGGGTCTCGCTCTACGCCCTCAGCTTCGCGGCCCCGCTCGCCGGCGGGGTGGTCGGCATGGTCGCGGCCGGCATGTGGAGCGACCGCCGCGGCCCGGTGACGCCGCTGGTGGCCTCGCTGGTGCTGTTCTCGCTCGGCCTGGTCGTGTGCGGCGCCGCCGGCTCGATGGAGGTGCTCGTGGCGGGCCGCGTCCTCCAGGGCCTCGGGGGCGGCGCGCTGACCGTCGGGCTGTACGTCGTGGTCGGCCTGGTCTTCCCCGCGGTGCTCCAGCCGGCGGTCTTCGCCAGCTTCGCCGCCGCCTGGGTGCTGCCCGCGCTGTTCGGGCCGGCGCTCGCGGCGTTCGTCGCCGACACCGTCGGCTGGCGCTGGGTGTTCCTCGGCATGGTGGCCCTGGTGGCGGCCGCCGCGCTGCTGATCACCCCCGCGCTGCGGGGGCTCGAGCGACGCGCCGGCGGTGAGCCCGCCCCGCGCTCCCGCCTGGCGTGGGCCGTGGTCGGAGCGGTCGCCGTCCTCGCCCTCGAGCTCCTCGGGTCGAGCACCGGCCGCGCCGGTCTGCTGGCCCTGGCCGCGCTCGCCGTGGTCGTCGTCGCGCTCCGGCACCTGCTTCCCGCCGGCACCCTGGTCGCCCGCCGCGGCCTCCCGGCGGTGATCGGCACCCGGGGGCTGCTGAGCGCCGCCTTCTTCTGCGGCGAGGCCTACATCGTCTTCGTCCTGCAGGAGAACTACGGGATCGGGCCGGGGCGGGCCGGGCTGGCGCTCACCTTCGTCGGCATCGTGTGGGCCGCGGCCAGCCAGGCCCAGGCGAGGCTCGGCGCCCGGGTGTCCCACGTGACCGCGATGCGGTGGGGCAGCGCCCTGGTGCTGGCCGGCGTGGTCGCGCTCGCCGTCGTCGTGGCCGTGCACGCGCACCCGGTGCTCGCCGGAGCGGCGTACGTCCTCGCGGGCGCCGGCATGGGCTTCGGCTACCCCGCGCACCAGCGTGGCGATGCTCGACGCGTCGTCCGACCGCGACCGCGGCTTCAACTCCGCGGCCCTCTCGATCGCCGACTCGCTCGGTGCGGCCCTCGCCCTCTCGGTCTCCGGCGTGGCGTTCGCCGCGGCGGAGCGCGCGGACGCCGACCCCTTCGTCGCCGTCTTCGCGCTGGCGGTCGTGATCGGGGTGACCGGGACCTTCGTCGCGGGCCGCACCGCCGAGGTCAGCGCAGCGGCGGCTGGGTCTTCTCCCTGACCTCGTCCTCGGTGACCCCGGGCGCGAGCTCGACCAGCCGCAGCGCCCGGTCGCCGAGCGTGCCGCTGGCGGCGATCTCGCCGGTGGCCGGGTCGATCACGTCGATCACGGCCAGGTCGGTGATGATCCGCTGCACGACCCGCTTGCCCGTGTAGGGCAGGTCGCACTCGTCCAGGATCTTCAGCGAGCCGTCCTTGGCGGTGTGCTCCATCAGCACGATCACCCGCTTGGCGCCGTGGACCAGGTCCATCGCGCCGCCCATCCCCTTGACCATCTTCCCGGGGATCATCCAGTTGGCGATGTCGCCGGCCACCGAGACCTGCATCGCCCCCAGGATCGCGGCGTCGATCTTCCCGCCGCGGATCATCCCGAAGGACGTCGCGGAGTCGAAGAACGACGCGCCCTTGCGCACCGTGACGGTCTCCTTGCCGGCGTTGATCAGGTCGGCGTCGACGTCCTCGTCGAGCGGGTAGGCACCCACGCCGAGGATGCCGTTCTCGGACTGCAGCACCAGCTCGACGTCGTCGGCCACGTAGTTGGGCACCAGCGTCGGCAGCCCGATGCCGAGGTTGACGTAGGACCCGTCGGTCAGCTCCGAGGCCGCGCGCGCGGCCATCTCCTCACGCGTCCAGCTCACGACCGCACCGTCCTCTTCTCGACCTGCTTGTCCGCGGCCTGCTCCGGGGTCAGCGCCACGACCCGCTGCACGTAGACGCCCGGCGTGTGCACGTCGTTGGGCTCCAGCTCACCGGGCTCGACGAGGTGCTCGACCTCGGCGATGGTGACCCGCCCGCACATCGCGGCCAGCGGGTTGAAGTTCCGCGCCGAGTAGCGGAAGACCAGGTTGCCGTGCCGGTCGCCCTTCCAGGCCCGCACCAGTCCGAAGTCGGCCACGATCGCCTCCTCCAGCACGTACTGCTTCTCGCCCTCGGCGGTCGCGAACGTCCGGACCTCCTTGGGCGGCGAGGCGACCACGACGTTGCCGGCGTCGTCGTACCGCCAGGGCAGGCCGCCCTCGGCGACCTGGGTGCCCACCCCGGTGGCGGTGAAGAACGCCGGGATCCCCGAACCGCCCGCGCGCATCCGCTCGGCCAGCGTCCCCTGGGGGGTCAGCTCGACCTCGAGCTCACCGGCGAGGTACTGCCGGGCGAACTCCTTGTTCTCCCCGACGTACGACGAGATCATCCGCCGCAGCCGCTTGGCCATCAGCAGCCGGCCGAGACCCCACTCGTCGACGCCGCAGTTGTTGGACACCGCCTCCAGGTCCTTCACGCCGGCGTCCAGGACGGCGTCGATCAGCACCGACGGGACTCCGCACAACCCGAAGCCGCCGACCGAGAGCGTCGCCCCGTCCGGGATGTCGGCCACCGCCTCCGCCGCGCTCGCGACCACCTTGTCCATGCGAGACCTCCTCCTCGTCGACCGCAGCCGATCCTAGGGTGTGCTGGTGACCAGCGAGGAGACGCCCACCGAGGCCGTCGAGCGGCACGCGAGCTGGGCCGAGCTGTTCTTCGACCTCGGGACCGGGCCCTGCTGCGGGTCGGGGTCGTGCTCGCCCACGTGGCCTCGTCGATCGGCACGAGCCCGTCGAGGCTCCGTGGCCTGAGCTCGTCGCGCTCTACTTCCTGCTCGGCGTGCTCGCCAGCCTGGCCAGCCGGGGCGTCCAGCCGACCCGGATCCTGCTGTGGTCGGTCACCGGCATCGCCGTCCCCCTGCTGCTGGCCGGCTTCGGGGACGACCTGTCGGCGACCGTCCTGGTCTGGGCGGTGGCGGCCGTCTGCCTGAGCCACCTCGGCTACGAGTGGAAGGTACGGGCACCCGAGCAGGTCCCGCCGCCCGCTCAGTAGGCTGCCCGCGTGACGGACTGGCCCGAGGCGAAGCTGCACATCGTCACCGGCAAGGGCGGCACCGGCAAGTCGACCGTCGCCGCCGCACTCGCGCTCGCGCTCGCCTCCCACGGCAGGGACGTCCTCCTCTGCGAGGTGGAGGGACGGCAGGGCATCGCCCGGATGTTCGACGTGGACCCGCTCCCCTACGAGGAGCGCCGGGTGGCGACCGGCCTCACCCATCCCGCGGGTGGCCGGCTGTCCCCGGGCAGCGTCTACGCGCTGCACATCGACCCGGAGTCCGCGCTGCTGGAGTACCTCGCGATGTACTACCGCCTCGGTCGGGCCGGCAAGCTCCTGGACCGGTTCGGGGTCACCGAGTTCGCGACCACCGTCGCGCCGGGCGTGCGCGACGTGCTGCTCACCGGCAAGGTCTACGAGGCCGCCCGCCGGGACGGCGTCAAGGGCGTGGGACGGCAGTACGACGCGGTCGTCCTCGACGCCCCGCCGACGGGCCGGATCAGTCAGTTCCTCAACGTCAACAGCGAGCTGGCCGGACTGGCCAAGATGGGCCCGATCAAGAGGCAGGCCGACAACATCATGACGCTGTTCCACTCGCCCCGGACCGTCGTGCACCTGGTGACGGTGCTGGAGGAGATGCCGGTCCAGGAGACCGCGGACGGGATCACCCAGCTGCGCGAGCACGGCCTGCCGGTCGGTGGCGTCGTCGTCAACCTGGTCCGTCCGCAGGACCTCGCCGGCGGCACGTTGACCGCCGCCCGTCGCGGCGCGCTCGACCCCGAGGAGGTCGCCGCCGACCTGCGCGGCGCCGGGATCGAGGTCGACGACGCCCTGGTGCCGGCCCTGCTCACCGAGGCCCGCGACCACGCCGAGCGGCGCAAGCTCGAGGACGGGCAGCGCAAGCTGGTCGGCGGCCTCGACGTCCCGACGTACGAGCTGCCCCGGCTGCCCACCGGCGTCGACCTCGGCGCCCTCTACGAGCTGGCCGCCGAGCTCAAGTCCCAGGGAATGGCGTGACCCCGCGATGACCCGGACCCGCCCGCGCGTCGGCCCGCTCGCCTCCACCGGCGTGAGCGCCCCGGCGCTCGACGTCGACGCCCTGCTCGACGACCCCGGCACCGGCATCATCGTCTGCTGCGGCTCGGGCGGGCGTCGGCAAGACCACCACGTCCGCCGCCCTGGCGCTGCGGGCGGCCGAGCGGGGCCGCAAGGTCGTGGTGCTGACCATCGACCCGGCCCGGCGCCTCGCGCAGTCGATGGGGATCGAGGAGCTCGACAACATCCCGCGCCCGGTGGCCAAGGTCCGGGCGGCCAAGGGCGGCAGCCTCGACGCGATGATGCTGGACATGAAGCGCACCTTCGACGAGGTCGTCGAGAGCGGCGCCAGCCCGGAGAAGGCCCAGCAGATCCTGGAGAACCCCTTCTACATCGCGCTGTCCAGCTCGTTCGCGGGCACCCAGGAGTACATGGCCATGGAGAAGCTCGGCCAGCTCCACCGGCAGGCGCAGGAGGACGGGTCCTACGACCTGATCGTGGTCGACACCCCGCCGTCGCGCTCGGCGCTGGACTTCCTGGACGCCCCCGAGCGGCTCTCGAGCTTCCTCGACGGGCGGTTCATCCGGTTGCTGCTCGCCCCGGCCAAGGGTCCGGCACGGTTCATGACCGCGGGGCTGGGGGTGATCACCGGGGCGCTGAGCAAGATCCTCGGGGCGCAGTTCCTGCGGGACATGCAGACCTTCGTCGCCGCCCTGGACACGCTGTTCGGCGGCTTCCGGGCCCGCGCCGAGGGGACCTTCGCGCTGCTCCAGGCCGACGGGACCGCGTTCCTCGTCATCGCCGCGCCCGAGCCGGACGCGCTGCGCGAGGCGGCGTACTTCGTCGAGCGGCTGAACGAGGACCGGATGCCGCTGGCGGGGCTCGTGGTCAACCGCGCCAGCCCGCGGCCCGAGACGGACGCTGAGCGCCGACGAGGCGATGGTGGCCGCCGGCCGGCTGCGCAGGCGGGACCCGGACTCAGTGACCGCCGGCCTGCTCCGGCTGCACGCGGACCGGATGCGCCTGGTCGAGCGCGAGAGCCAGCTGCGGCGACGCTTCGCGGCGGCGCACCCGGAGGTGCCCACCGCGGTGGTGCCGGCGCTCGCGACCGACGTGCACGACCTGGTCGGCCTGCGCCGGGTCGGGGAGCTGCTGGCGGGACCCTGACCCGCCGGCGCGCTCCCCGGACTCGATCAGAACGACGCGGGAACGGTCTCGTGGTCCTTGCGGGCGTTCTCCAGCACGTTGCGCCACGACGCGTTGGGCCGGCGGCGCAGCAGCGCCCGGCGCTCGCGCTCGGTCATGCCGCCCCACACGCCCCACTCGATCTGGTTGTCGAGGGCCTCCGCGAGGCACTCGGTCCGGACCGGGCAGCCGTTGCACAGCTGCTTGGCCTTGTTCTGCTCCGCGCCACGGACGAACAGCTCGTCCGGCTGCGCCTGTCGGCACGCGGCCGCCGGCGCCCAGTCTTCAACCCACATGATGTCCCCACATCCATCCCCCTCGGCGGCTATCCCCATGACATCCACTCGAGTGAAGGCTCAACGCCTCAGGTATCAAGGTAAAGAGGCAAAGAGAAAGTAAACAGGCTCCTTCCGCTCAATTCGCATAGCCCGAAATGACTACTCCCCCGATACCACGCGGGTGGCCCCCGACACGCGCGAAGTAGGTCGGGCTGGCCCCCCTCCCGTACCCTGGAGGCCATGTCCGTGCCAGCGAACGAGCGACTCTCCGCCGGCCGCATCCTCTCGCACCTGGCCGTGATGATCGCCGTCGCCGCCGTGATGGGGGTCGTGGTCGCGGGTCTCGCCATCCCCTTCGCCGGCGCGTTGGGCATCGGCGCCCGCGGCGTCGCGAGCTCCATCGAGGAGCTCCCGGCGGACCTCGAGACCCGGGACCTGGCCCAGAAGACGCAGATCGTGGACGCCGAGGGCAACACGATCGCGACGCTGTACGACGAGAACCGGATCAACGTCCCGCTCTCGCAGATCTCCCGGACGATGGTCAAGGCGATCGTGGCGATCGAGGACTACCGCTTCTACGAGCACGGCGCGCTCGACCTCAAGGGCACCCTGCGGGCCCTGGTGACCAACCAGGCGAGCGCCGGGGTGGTCCAGGGTGGCTCGTCGATCACCCAGCAGATGGTGAAGCTGACGCTGGTGGACCAGGCGGAGACCAACAAGGAGCGCCGCGCCGCCACCGACGACACCTATGCGCGCAAGCTCCAGGAGCTGCGCTACGCGATCGCCTTCGAGCAGAACTACTCCAAGGACTGGATCCTCGAGCGCTACCTGAACATCGCCTACTTCGGTGACGGCGCCTTCGGCATCCAGGCCGCGGCCCGGCACTACTTCGACAAGAACGCCAAGGACCTCGACCTGCGCGAGTCCGCGATGCTGGCCGGGCTGGTCAAGAACCCCACCGGCTACGACCCGACCAACGCCCCCGACCGGTCCCTCGCGCGACGCAACGTCGTCCTCGACCGGATGGCCCAGCTGAGCGTCATCGGGGACAAGAAGGCCGAGAAGACCAAGGGGCTCGGCCTCGGCCTGCACCTGGAGCAGACCCGCAACGGCTGCGTGTTCTCGACCGCGCCGTTCTTCTGCGACTACGTCGTCAACTACCTGATGAAGGACCCGCAGCTCGGCAAGACGCCGGCGGAGCGCAAGAAGTACCTCTACTCCGGCGGGCTGACGATCCGGACCACCATCGACCTCGACATGCAGGCCGCCGCCGACGCGTCGGTGCGCAAGCACGTCTTCGCCCGCGACACCGCGATCGGCGGGCTGGCCGGGGTGGAGCCCCGCACCGGCAACGTCAAGTTCCTCGCCCAGTCGCGCCCGATGGGTCGGGACAAGCAGGCCGGGCAGACCTACCTCAACTACGTCGTCCCCGAGAAGTACGGCGACTCCCAGGGCTTCCAGGCGGGCTCGACGTTCAAGGTGTTCGTGCTCGCCGCGGCCATCGAGAAGGGCATCCCGCTCTCCGAGACGATCAGCTCCCCGGAGCACCTCACCCTCGAGAAGAGCGACTACAAGGACTGCAACGGCCTCCCGTACAGCTACGGCCCCTGGGAGGTCTCCAACTCGACCACCTCGGGCACCAAGGACATGTACACCGGCACCCGCGAGTCGGTGAACACCTTCTACGCCCAGCTCGAGATGAAGACCGGCCTGTGCAAGCCGTACCGCCTGGCCAAGGCGATGGGCATCGAGCTCACGTCGCCCGGCGGTGACTCCGAGGGCAACGGCGCCGAGCGCGTCGCCTCCTTCGTGCTCGGCGTGCCGAGCACCAGCCCGCTGGAGATGGCCGAGGCGTACGCCACCTTCGCCGGCCGCGGGCTGCACTGCCCCTCCCGGCCCGTCACCGCCGTGGAGGACTCGGACGGCAACCAGATCCGCGAGTACACCCCCAACTGCCGCCAGGTGATGGCCGGACCCACGGCCGACGCGGTCAACGACATCCTGCGCGGCGTCCAGGAGCCCGGCGGCTTCGGCCACGGCGCGGGCATCAACCTCGCCCAGGTCTCGGCCGGCAAGACCGGCACGATCAACGAGAACCGCGCGGTGTGGTTCGTCGGCTACACCCCCAACCTGGCGACCGCGTCGATGATCGCCGGCGCCGACATCAACGGCAACTGGGTCACCCTCAACGGGCAGACCCTCGCCGGCGCCTACATCGCCTCGGCCTTCGGCTCGACCACCGCCGGCCCGATGTGGGGTGACGCGATGAAGGCCATCGAGGGCGCGCTGCCCGACGAGGACTTCGTCCCGCCGCGCGGCGAGGACCTGATGGGCGTGCAGACCACGGTGCCGGACCTCGGTGGGCTCACCGTCGAGGCGGCCCGGACCCAGCTCGAGGCGCTCGGCTTCGGCGTCACCGTGTCGGGCTACGTCGACTCCGTCCTACGCGGTCGACACGGTCGCCTACACCTACCCCTCCGCGGGCGAGACCCTGGCCAGCGGCGACACCGTCGCGATCTACCAGTCCGACGGCTCCCCGCCGCGCAAGCAGCGCGACAAGGGCAAGGGCGGCGGTGGCGGCGGCCGCGGCAACGGTGGCGGTGGCGGTGGCGGCCGGGGCAACGGCTGACCCACGCCCGGCCGACCCCTGGTCGGAACGCTCAGCCGAGCTGGCGGCGTACCTCCGCCGCGACCGCGGACCCGTCGGCCCGGCCCTTGACCTGGGGCTGGACGACGCCCATCACCTTGCCCATCGCGCGCATCCCCTCGCCGGCGGCACCGGTCTGCTCGATGGCCGCCGAGACGATCGCGACCACCTCCGCGTCGGAGAGCGGCTCGGGCAGGTAGTCGGCGATGACCGCCGCCTCCGCCTCCTCCTTGGCCGCCATCTCCGCCCGGCCACCGTCGGCGAACGCGGTCGCCGCCTCGCGGCGCTTCTTGGACTCCGAGGCGAGCACCGTCAGGACGTCCTCGTCGGTGAGCTCGCGCGCCTCCTTGCCGGCCACCTCCGCGTTGGTGATCGCGGTGAGCACCATCCGCAGCGTCGACGACCGGATCTCGTCGCGCGCCTTCATCGAGGCGGTGAGGTCGGTGCGGAGTCGGTCCTTGAGGGCGGCCATGGGCCCATTGTGCCGCCCGTGTGAAAGCCTGGGCGCATGGGTTTCCTCCGCGTCGCCGGCCGGGTCGCCGGCGCGGGGGCGGTCGCCGGCGCCGGGCTGACGGCGTACGCCGCGTGGGAGGCCCGCGCCTTCGTGCTGCGCGAGGTCGCGGTGCCGGTGCTGCCCCGCCGGGCACCAGCCGCTGCGCGTCCTGCACCTGACCGACATCCACATGACGCCGGGGCAGTCCCGCAAGCAGGAGTGGCTGCGCTCGCTCGGCGACCTCCGGCCCGACCTGGTGATCAGCACCGGCGACAACCTGGGGCACGCCCGCTCGGTGCCGGTCGTGCTGGACGCGCTGGGCCCGCTGCTGGACGTGCCCGGGGTGTTCGTCTTCGGCTCCAACGACTACTACTCGCCCACGCTGCGCAACCCGTTGCAGTACCTCCTGCCCGACGACGGCGACCGCCGCACCAACGTGCCGCAGCTGCCCTGGCCGGAGCTGCAGATCGGGTTCCTGGAGGCGGGCTGGCTCGACCTGACCAACCGGTTCTCCACCGTGGCGGTCGGTGACACGACGATCGCGTTCGCGGGCGTCGACGACCCGCACCTCGGGCGCGACGACCTCCGGGCCGTCGCGGGCCCCGCCGACGACAGCGCCGACCTGCGGCTGGCCGTCACGCACGCGCCGTACCTGCGGGTGCTCGACCAGTTCGCGCGGGACGGGTACGACGCGATCATCGCCGGCCACACCCACGGCGGCCAGGTCTGCCTGCCCGGGGTGGGTGCGCTCACCACGAACTGCGACCTCGACACCGCCCGCGCCAAGGGTCTGCACCGGCACCCGGTGCTCTCCGCGCCGGGCGACCCGGGCTCGTCCTGGCTGCACGTCTCGGCCGGGGTCGGGACCAGTCCCTACGCCCGGATCCGGGTCGCGTGCCGGCCCGAAGCCACGCTGCTGACCCTCACCGCCCGCGGCTGACGCCCGATTGGGGAGGGCGGTCGGCGCTCCGGTATGCTCGCCGCCGTTGCCCTCACGGGGGCATCGGGCTGTGGCGCAGCTTGGTAGCGCGCCTCGTTCGGGACGAGGAGGCCGCAGGTTCAAATCCTGTCAGCCCGACCACGTGCAGGGCCCCGGGACGCCGACGAGGCGGACCGGGGCCGTTGCCGTGGCAGACTCCCCGGCCGGGCCGACGCCGAGGAGCCGTCGGAACCCCGCTAGAGCCGGGCCGCCACCAGCTCGGCGATCTGGACGGTGTTGAGGGCCGCGCCCTTGCGCAGGTTGTCGTTGCTGACGAACAGCGCGAGCCCGCGCAGGTCGTCGACGCCCTCGTCCTGCCGGATCCGACCCACGTAGGACGGGTCGCGGCCCGCCGCGTGGAGCGGCGTGGGGATGTCGGCGAGCTCGACGCCGGGGGCGTGGGCGAGCAGCTCGCGGGCGCGCTCGACCGGCAGCGGCCGGGCGAACTCCGCGTTGATCGCCAGCGAGTGCCCGGTGAAGACCGGGACCCGCACGCAGATCCCCGACACCCGGAGCGTGGGGATGCCGAGGATCTTGCGCGACTCGTTGCGCAGCTTCTGCTCCTCGTCGGTCTCCCCGAGCCCGTCGTCGACGATCGAGCCGGCGAGCGGCAGCACGTTGTAGGCGATGGTCCGGGCGTACTTCACCGGGTCGGGGAACGCGACCGCGCTGCCGTCGTAGGCGAGCTCCCGGGCCTTGTCGCCGGCGGCGGCGACCTGGGTGGCCAGCTCCTCCACGCCGGCGACGCCGGAGCCGGACACGGCCTGGTACGTCGAGGCCACCAGGCGCACCAGCCCGGCCTCGTCGTGGAGCGGCTTGAGCACCGGCATCGCGGCCATGGTCGTGCAGTTCGGGTTGGCGATGATGCCCTTGCGGGCGTCGGCGATCGCGCCGGGGTTGACCTCCGAGACGACCAGCGGCACGTCGGGGTCCATCCGCCAGGCCGACGAGTTGTCGACCACGGTGACGCCCGCGGCCGCGAACACCGGAGCGAGAGCACGGGAGGTGGTGGCCCCGGCGGAGAAGACCGCGATGTCGAGGCCCGACGGGTCCGCGGTCGCGGCGTCCTCGACGACGACCTCGGTGCCGGCGTAGGGCAGCACCGTCCCGGCGGAGCGCGCCGAGGCGAAGAAGCGGATCTCGTCGACGGGGAAGTCGCGCTCGGCCAGGATCTGGCGCATCGCGACGCCGACCTGACCGGTGGCGCCGACGACTCCGATGCGGACGGGGCGGGTGGGGTGAGTCATCGGGTGGATCATCGTCCGGTCCCGCCGTAGACGACGGCCTCGACCTCGTCGGAGTCCAGGTCGAAGGCCGTGTGGGTGGCGATGACGGCGGCGTCGACCTGGGCCTCGTCGACGATCACCGAGATCCGGATCTCCGAGGTCGAGATCATCTCGATGTTGACCCCGGCGGAGGCGAGCGCGGCGAAGAACTTGGCGGTGATGCCGGGGTGGGAGCGCATCCCGGCCCCGATGAGGGAGATCTTGCCGACCTGGTCGTCGTACAGCAGCCGGTCGTAGCCGACCTCGTCGCGGATCCGGGCGAGCGCGCTCATGGCCACCTGGCCGTCGGCGCGGGGCAGCGTGAACGAGATGTCGGTGAGACCCGTGGCGGCGGCCGAGACGTTCTGCACGACCATGTCGATGTTGATCTCGGCGCCCGCGAGCGCCTCGAAGATCCGGGCCGCCTCACCGACCTTGTCGGGCACCCCGACGACGGTGATCTTGGCCTCGCTCCGGTCGTGCGCGACGCCGGCGATGATGGCCTGTTCCATGGTGTCCCCTTCCTCGGGGCCGGTGGGGTCGACGACCCAGGTGCCTTGCTTCTGGGAGAAGGACGAGCGCACGTGGACGGGCATCCGGTAGCGGCGGGCGTACTCGACGCACCGCAGGTGCAGGATCTTGGCGCCGCTGGCGGCCATCTCCAGCATCTCTTCGTACGACACCCGGTCGAGCTTGCGGGCGGTCGGCACGATCCGCGGGTCGGCGGTGAAGACGCCGTCGACGTCGCTGTAGATCTCGCAGACCTCGGCGCCCAGGGCGGCGGCCAGCGCGACGGCGGTGGTGTCGGACGCGCCGCGGCCGAGCGTGGTGATGTCCTTGGTGTCCTGGGAGACGCCCTGGAAGCCCGCGACGATCGCGATGGAGCCGTCGGCGAGCGCCTGCTCGATGCGGCCGGGCGTGATGTCGATGATCTTGGCCCGGCCGTGGGCCGAGTCGGTGATGACGCCCGCCTGGGAGCCGGTGAAGGACCGTGCCTTGTGGCCGAGCTGGGCGATCGCCATCGCCAGCAGCGCCATCGAGATCCGCTCGCCGGCGGTGAGGAGCATGTCGAGCTCGCGCGGCGGCGGCAGCGGCGTCACCTGCTCGGCGAGGTCCCGCAGCTCGTCGGTGGTGTCCCCCATCGCCGAGACGACGACCACCACGTCGTGCCCGGCCTTGCGGGTGGCGACGATGCGCTGGGCGACCCGCTTGATCCCGGTGGCATCGGCCACCGAGGAGCCGCCGTACTTCTGCACGACAATGCTCACAGGGGGCTCACAGTGGGCTCACGGTGGCGGTCCTCGACGATCGGTGTGCTGGGGAAGCCCCGAGTCTAACGACCCGTCGGCGCCGCTCAGGTCACCGTCTCGTCGGCCAACATCTCCTCGGCCGCGGCCACCTGCTCGGAGTCGAGGTCGACCTCGGCGTCGAGCCGGTCGTGGGAGACCACGGAGAGCAGCGCGTTGAGCGCGGCACCGGCGAGGTTGCCCCACGAGGAGACGTAGGAGAACTGCCACCACCACAGCGCCTCGTCGATGTTGCCGAGGCGGTAGTGCCGCAGCCCGTTCTCCAGGTCGCTCGCGATGCTGGTGAGGTCGTCGGAGAGCTGGCTCTCCACGACCTCCGGGACGTAGGGGTCGAAGACGAAGCCGTAGGTGTCGATGCTGTCGAGGAGGGCCGCGAGCCGCAGCCGCATGGCGTCGAGGTCGGCGTCCGGCCCCACGTCGGGCTGGTACTCCGCCCGCGGGGTGAAGTCCTGCAGCGCACCCAGCCGGGCCCCCGCGAGGAGCACCTGGCTGATCTCGAGCAGCAGCAGCGAGATCGCCCGGCCGGCGTCCGGCTCGTGGGAGATGGCCCGCAGCGCCAGCAGGAAGCTGGTCACCTGGTCGGAGATCTGCTGCGCGAAGTCCTCGGTCTCCGCGTCGAGCGCGGTGACCTCGGTGCTCTCGTTGCTCATTCGGCCGACCTCCTTCCAGCGAACGCACGCCCGAGGGTGACCTCGTCGGCGTACTCCAGGTCGCCGCCGACCGGCAGTCCGCTGGCCAGTCGGGTCACCCGGATCTCGAGTGGTTTGAGCATACGGGTGAGGTAGGTCGCGGTCGCCTCGCCCTCCAGGTTGGGGTCGGTGGCCAGGATCACCTCGGTGATCTGGTCGTCGGCCAGCCGCGTCATCAGCTCGCGGATGTGGAGCTGCTCGGGGCCGATGCCCTCGATCGGCGAGATCGCCCCGCCGAGCACGTGGTAGCGACCCCGGAACTCCCGGGTCCGCTCGATCGCGACCACGTCCTTGTACTCCTCGACCACGCAGAGCACCGTCGCGTCGCGGCGCGGGTCCCGGCAGATCCGGCACAGGTCGTCCTCGGACACGTTGAAGCAGACGGTGCAGAACTTCACCCGCGCCTTGACCTCCACGAGCACCTCGGCCAGCCGCCGCACGTCGACCGGGTCGGCCTGCAGCAGGTGGAACGCGATCCGCTGCGCGCTCTTGGGACCCACCCCGGGCAGCTGCCCGAGCTCGTCGATCAGGTCCTGGACGATGCCTTCGTACAAGGTGTCCCTCGCTCAGCCGAGCCCGGGCGGCAGGCCGGCGCCGAAGCCACCACCGAGGCCGGGCGCGGCGTCCCCGGGTCCGCCGAGGCCCCCGGCCAGCGGGCCCATCGACTCGGCGGCCAGCGCATCGGCCTTGGACTTGGCGTCCCGGAACGCCGCCACGATCAGGTCCCCGAGGTCGGCCAGGTCGCCCTCGTCGTCGCCGTCCACGGTGCCCGGCCGGATGGTCACGGCCTGCAGGTCGCCCACCCCGCTCAGCGTCACCCGGACGGCGCCGCCGCCGACCTCGCCCTCCACGGTCGCGTCGGCCAGGCGCGCCTGGGCGCTCTGCAGCTGCTCCTGGAGCTGTTGGGCCTGCTGGAGCAGCGCGTTCATGTCGAAGCCCCCACCGAGCGCGTCGAAGGGGTTGCCACTGGGGGTGTCGGTCATCGAGGGGTCCTCTTGTCGGGGGTTGTCAGTGTGCCGAACGGCTGGTCAGGAGTGCGGGATCTCATCGATCACCTCGGCGCCCAGCGTCCGCCGCAGCAGCTCGGCGGTGTCGAGGCCCTGGGAGTCGGCGTCCGGGTCGTCGGGATGGCCGTCCTCCTCGGGCTCGGTCGCCGCAGGCGCCGGAGCGCCTCCGGACGGCCGGGTCTGCTGGATGGCCTCCCGCGCCGAGGCCACCGCCTCCGGGTCGGCCACCACCGCGGCCGGCGGCCGCTCCGGCTCGGCGGGAGGCTCCACCGGCGCGGGGGCCTCCGTGGCCCGGCCGGTCACCACGTGCGACGGGGTCGGCTGCGCCCCGGGGTCGACGAGGGTCTCGATCCGCCAGTCCGCCCCCACCACGTCGATGGCCGCCTGCCGCAGGATCTCGTCGCACCCCCCGCTCGAGGAACGAGTCGCGCGCCCCGGCGTTGCTGAACCCGAGGGTCAGCACGTTGCCCTCCACCGACACGACCTGGGAGTTCTGGGTCAGGTGCATCCACGCCAGCCGCCGCCGCATCTTGGTCGCCTCCACGATGTCCGGCCACAACCGGCGTACGTCGACCAGGCTCAGCCCGCCCGATGGCGCAGGAGCGGCAGCGGCGGGTTCGGGCGTCGGGGCCGGCTCGGGAGCGGCCGCCGGGGAGGAGTGGCGGCGACGACGGCGGCGGAGACGGAGCGGCGGGCGGCGGCCGGCGGACGCCGGCGGCGCGGCGGCCGCCGTGGTCGGGTCTGGCCCCCCCGGAGCGACGGAGGAGCGCAGGGGGCGGTAGGCGGCCGCCGGCCGTGCCGCCGGCGTCGCGCGGCGCCGGCGCGGATGAGGCAGCCGGTGCGCTGGGTGCACCACCCGTGATCTCCACCCGACGCTCGAGACGGTCCAACCGGGCGAGCAACCCGTCGGTGGAGTGGTCGGCGCCGGGCAGCAGGATCCGCGCGCACACCAGCTCGAGCAGCAACCGCGGCGCGGTCGCCCCGCGCATCTCGATCAGCCCGCTCGCGGCCAGGTCGGCCGCGCGGCTGAGCTCGACGCCCCCGAAGCGGGCCGCCTGCGCGACCAACCGCTCGCCCTGGTCCTCGGACACGTCGATGAGCCCGCTGGCGGGCGCATCGGGCACCGCCGCCACGATGACGAGGTCCCGCAGGCGTCGCAGCAGGTCCTCCGCGAACCGGCGCGGGTCCTGTCCGGTCTCGATCACCTTGTCGACCACGCCGAAGACCGTGGCGCCGTCGCCGGCGGCGAACGCGTCGACGACCTCGTCGAGCAGGGAGTCCGGCGTGTAGCCGAGGAGGCCGGTCGCGAGCGCGTGGGTGACGCCGGCCGGGCCGGCCCCGCCCATCAGCTGGTCGAGCACCGAGAGCGTGTCCCGCGCAGAGCCCGCTCCGGCGCGCACCACGAGCGGCAGCGCGGCCGGCTCGATGGTGACGCCTTCCTTCTCGCACAGCTCGGAGAGGTACGACGACAGCAGCCGCGGCGGGATCAGCCGGAACGGGTAGTGGTGGGTGCGCGACCGGATCGTCGGGAGCACCTTCTCCGGCTCGGTGGTGGCGAAGATGAAGCGCAGGTGCGGGGGCGGCTCCTCGACCAGCTTCAGCAGGGCGTTGAAGCCCTGCGTCGTGACCATGTGCGCCTCGTCGATGATGTAGACCTTGTACTTGCTGGCCACGGGCGCGAAGAACGCCTTCTCGCGCAGGTCACGCGCGTCGTCCACGCCGCCGTGGGAGGCGGCGTCGATCTCGATGACGTCGATGGAGCCGGGGCCGCCACGGGCCAGGTCGACGCAGCTGCGGCACTCGCCGCAGGGGTCGGCGACCGGCGCGAGCTCGCAGTTGAGCGATCGCGCGAGGATCCGCGCCGAGGTGGTCTTGCCGCAGCCGCGCGGGCCGGAGAACAGGTAGGCGTGGTTGACCCGGTTGTTGGCGAGCGCGGCGCGCAGCGGCTCGGTGACGTGGTCCTGCCCGATGACCTCGGCGAACGTCTCGGGCCGGTAGCGGCGATACAACGCGAGGGGCGACTCCACGTCTGCACCCTAACCAGCCGGTCCGACACCTCGACAGGCCGTCGGACCCTCGGTGGACGGGCGGCCGCGCCCAGGAAGGAAAGGGGGAACGAAAGGGCCCCCCGCGTACCCGACAGAGCTTGCCTGCCCTTGCTGCCTTCCGGCCCTGGGGGATTCAGCGAGATGCCGCCACGCGGGGGGTTGCCAGGAGTCTAGGCGAGGGCGTCCGGGGCGCCAAAGCCGGCCGGCGGGGGCCGGGCCGGGCCGGGGCACCGGCCGATTTCTCGGGCTCCGGACTCACGGGTACGCTCCTGCGCGGAGGATTCGCCTAGTGGCCTATGGCGCTCGCTTGGAAAGCGGGTTGGGTTAACAGCCCTCAGGGGTTCGAATCCCCTATCCTCCGCCACTTCTTTCACTTCTTTCCCACGGCGTCGACGAGCCCGGCCCGGAGAACCCCTCGCGCGTCGCTAGCATCACGCCATGGCGGATGCGCGGACGGGCTCCCAGGCGGGCTCCAAGGTCGGGATCATCCTCGTCACGCTCGGCGCCGGTCAGTTCCTGATGACCCTGGACAGCTCCGTGATGAACGTGTCCATCGCGACCGTGGCGGCCGACGTCGGCACCACCATCACCGGGGTCCAGACCGCCATCACGCTCTACACGCTCGTGATGGCCATGCTGATGATCCCCGGCGGCAAGATCGGGTCGATGATCGGGCGCAAGCGGGCGTTCACCATCGGCTGCGTGATCTACGGTGCCGGCTCCTTCACCACCGCCCTGGCACCGAACCTGGGCGTCCTGATCCTCGGCTGGTCGCTCCTCGAGGGCATCGGTGCGGCGCTGATCCTGCCGGCGATCGTCGCGCTCGTGGCCGGCAACATCCCCGAGGAGGGGCGACCCCGGGCCTACGGCCTGATCATGGCGGCGGGCGCGGTCGCCGTCGCCGTGGGACCCCTCATCGGCGGCATCGCGACGACGTACTTCTCCTGGCGGTGGGTCTTCGCCGGCGAGGTGCTGGTCGTCCTGGTCATCCTGGTCCTGGCCCGCCGGATCCACGACACCCCCGTCGAGCGCCGCGAGCGGCTCGACCTGGTCGGCGCAGTCCTCTCGGCCGCCGGGCTGGGCCTGGCGGTGTACGGCGTGCTGCGGTCGAGCGAGTGGGGCTGGGTGCTGCCGAAGCCGGGCGGGACCGACATCCTCGGGCTCTCGCCGACCATCGTGATGATCATGGCCGGGCTCCTGGTGCTCTGGCTGTTCGGTCACTGGGAGCACCACATGGAGCAGCAGGGTCGCGAGCCCCTGGTGCGCCTCGCGATGTTCGGGAACCGGCAGTTCACCGGCGGCCTCACCATGTTCTTCTTCCAGTTCCTGGTGCAGGCGGGGCTGTTCTTCACCATCCCGCTCTACCTCTCGGTCGCCCTCGGCCTGTCCGCGATCGACACCGGCCTGCGGATCATGCCGCTGTCGATCACGCTGCTCCTGGCCGCCGCCGGCATCCCCAAGTACTTCCCGCAGGCGTCCCCGCGGCGCGTCGTCCAGATCGGGCTGCTGGCGATGTTCGCCGGGATCGTCGCCCTGCTGACCAGCATCGACGTGGACGCCGGCGCGGAGATCGTCACGGTCCCGCTGCTGCTCGCCGGCTTCGGGATCGGCGCGCTCGCCTCCCAGCTGGGTGCGGTGACGGTGTCGGCGGTCCCCGACAACGAGAGCGACCAGGTCGGCGGCCTGCAGAACACCGCGACCAACCTGGGGGCCTCGCTCGGCACGGCCCTGGCCGGGTCCTTGCTGATCGCCGGCCTGACCTCGTCGTTCCTGGCGGGGATCGCGGAGAACCCCGACGTCCCGGACGAGGTGAGCGCCCAGGCCGACGTCGAGCTGGCGAGCGGGATCCCGTTCATGTCGGACGCCGATCTCGAGAAGGCCCTCGTCGAGGCCGGTGATCGACGACGACGCCGCGCAGGCGGTGCTGGCCGAGAACGAGGAGGCCCGCCTGGAGGGACTCCAGACGGCGCTCGCGACGCTGGCCCTCCTGGCGCTCGGTGGCCTGTTCTCCTCCCGGCGGATCCCCACGCGGGCCGTCGGGAGCGACTGAGCGGCGTCCCCAGGCGCCGCGTCAGCGCGCGCGCCCGCGCCGCCGCGCCAGCATCGGACGGAGCAGGGCCGCGATCACCAGGGCGCTGCCCCCGAGGAGCCCGAGCCAGATCGCGTTGCGCCGCGTCTGCGCCAGGCGGTCCGCGGCGGCGACGGGAGCCTGCGCCCGGCGGGTCGGGTCGCGTTCCTCGGCGTTGACGTCCACGACGCCGCTGCTGCCCGGTCGCAGCGGGCGGGTGAGCGCCTCGGCGGGCTGCACGACGCCGGCGCCGGTCAGCACCGTCGGGTTGGCGGGCGTGCCGTCGGCGGTGTCCCGCAGCCGGGCGACGACCTGCTCGGCGTTGTCGCCGGGGTAGGCCGACCGGATCAGGGCCAGCACGCCGCTGACCTCGGCCGCCGCCCACGACGTGGCCACCGTCGGCAGCACGCACGTGCCGCCGTTGACGCTGGTGGTGACCGCGTCGTACGTCGGGGCCGCGACGTCGGTCGCGGAGCTCTGCAGGACCGAGCCGCGCACGTCGACCTCCCCCTCCGTGACGGGGATCCCGGCGGCCGTCGCGTTGACGGCGACCACGTCGTCGTACCCCGCGGGGAAGACCGCGCCGGCCGCGTCCTCACCGTGCTCGACCTCGCCGAACTCCGCGAAGAGCGGGTCGCCCTCGACGGGCCGGTTGCCCGACCCGGCCACCACGACGACGTCGTGCGCGACGACCTCGCGCACGGCCGCCGCGAGCTCCGCGGTGGGCGTCACCTGCAGGGAGACGTTGGCGACGCCGATGCGCAGCCGCTCGGCGTTGGCGGCGACCCAGCGCAGGCCGGCGGCGACCCGGGACGTCTCGATGCCGACCTCGCCCTCGTCGGGTTGGCTGCGGTCGTAGACCCGCACGTCGACGATCTCCGCGCCCGGCGCGAAGCCGACCGGCAGCGGCTCGGGCCCGGCCCGCAGCCGGCCGGCGACCAGTCCCGCGACGGCGGTGCCGTGGTACTCCCCCAGCTCCGTGCCGGTGCTGAACGACACCCGCTCCACGACCGGCACCGACGCGCCCGCAGCGACCCCGGAGTCGACCACCGCCACCCGGACACCCGCGCCCGGCACCCGTCCCCGGCGGGCGAACGGCGCCCACGCCGCCTCCATGTCGAGCAGGTCGAAGGGCAGGCTCCGCGACGTCGCGTCGACCGCTTGGTCGTCCACCTGCACCGCCGCGCAGTCGGTGTCGACCAGCACGGCGGGCGCCGCGGTCGCCGGCGCGGCGGCCAGGCCCGACAGCGCCACCACGGGCGGGAGCAGCAGGGCCCTCAGGCGCACGAGGGTCCGCCCTCGCGGTCCGGCGGGCAGAGGGCCGCGTCCTGGCTCAGGGGCACTCCGGCGCGGAACAGCTGCACCCACGTGTCCGGAACGACCGGGGCGTCGACGTCGGCGTAGCCCAGCTGCGCGGCGGCGCCGGCGCCCACCAGCGGGTAGGCGATGCCCTTGGCGTCCATCAGGAACGGCGCTCCGGACGTCTCGTCGGCCCAGTCTCCGGAGTAGACGAACGCCCCCCGGCCCGGGTCGACGCGCACCGAGGTGGTCCCCTCGGGAACCTCGGCGGCCGCGGCGCCACCCAGGGGGTCGCCGACCACCTGCACCCGCGGCGCCGCGCCCGGCGCGACGTCGAGCTGGGCACACTGCTCGCCGAACAGGGGCGTCAGCAGGTCACCGGGCCAGTGCGCGTCGGCGAAGGTCGACGGCCCGCGCTCGAGGTTGATCCCGCCCTCGACCGCCGCGGTCCGGGGCGCGTCGGGGAGGTTGGCGTAGACGGCCAGCGAGAACGGGTCGAGGTCGAGCGGGTAGTCCGGGCCCAGCAGCAGCGCGCCGCCGTCGTAGGTCACGATGTCGCCGACCCGGGCACCGCGGGGCAGGTTCGACTCCGGCGTCGCGTACGGCGCCTTCGCGCCGGTGGCCCCGATCCCCACGGTCTCGAGCGAGAGGTCGCCCCCGGTCGGGAACAGCCCGAGATAGGTCTCGCTCACCTCGGTGGCGTAGGTGCCGGCCCGCAGCCCGAGCGCGGTCAGCATGTTGTCGCGGGCCCCGGCATCATCGGGCAGCAGGTAGCGGTGGGCACCGGGCTCCCCGCCGTCGGCGCGGGCGGCCTGGGCCACGAGGTAGTACCGACCGCCGTGCGTGACCACCGAGCCGGCACCCGCGGCGGCGCGGACCCCCGGCCGGTCGGAGACCGACAGCCGGATCCCGGCGCCGGTGTCGGTGCAGGCGGTCCAGCCGCTCTCGATCAGCCGGTTCGCCCCCGGTGGGCTGGCGGGGGCGCCGAGGATCCCGATGTCGCCGCCCACGACCTCCTCCTCGAGCGCCGTCTGGGCGATGATCGTGGGGCTCACGTCGGCGCCCAGGATGAGCTTGGCCGAGGTGATGTTGATGACCGGGCGCACCACGATGGGCAGGTCGTCGTCGGTGATGACGTAGGCCGCCCCGGTCTCCTTGGAGATGAACAGCCCGGGCTTGGCCCAGTCGTCGGGCGTCTTCTTCGTGAAGACCCCCGCGATCGCGGCGCCCGCGATCAGCAGCACGGCGAGGGCGGCGCCGCCCACCAGCACCCGGGCCGGGCGTGCGGGCTCGACCTCGCGTCCCCCCGGAGCGCCGCTGACGAACGCCGTGACCAGACGTCGGCGGCTGAACGCGTGCGCCTCGACCAGGTCGCGCTTGGTGGCCATGGGGTGCCTAGCTCCGGATCGACTCGAAGAGGCCGGTGGCGAGGACGACGAGCGGGAAGAGCGAGAGCAGCGCCATCGCCTCCGCGACGTCGCCGAGCCGACCGCGGCGGATGGACGGGCCGGACGGCAGCAGGGTCAGGGCCAGGAGCACCGCCCCGGTCGTGGCCAGGACCACGGCGGCGGTGGGGCGCCAGTCGGGGTAGAGCCACAGCACGGCCACCGCGACCGCGGCGAGGCCCAGCACCCCGGACACCAGCCCGACGAGCACCTCCGCACCGGTGCGGTACTGGCGGGTGCGCAGCATGACCACCAGGCAGCACATGACCGCCAGGATCGTGCCGGCCAACCCGAGGGTGACCGCGATCGGGCCGATGAGCACCAGCAGCAGGCCGACGGTCGCGGAGATGGCCACCAGGATCTCGTGCGCGGTCCGCGCGTCCGCGGCCACCTGGAGGGCGTCGATCTCGTCCGGGTCGGCGGTGATGTCGGCGTCGTTGAAGAGCTGGTCGACGCGGGTCCCGGTCGCCCCGAGCGCCATCCACGGGAAGACGCTGCCGACGACGACCACGAGGACGAGCGTGGTGGTCAGCACCTCGGCGTACCCGAAGGTCACCACCCGCAGCAGCAACCCGCTCACCAGGAACACCGCCCCGACCACGACCGGCGGGATCAGCAGGGTGCGGCCCTCGCCGAGCCCGACCAGGCAGACGAGTCCGGCGATGACGACGCCGGCACCGGCATACACGACCGGCAGCGCGAAGAGGTCGCCCTCCGGCGCGAGCAGCAGTCCGGCGACGGCGGCGTAGCCGGCGCCCATCCAGGCCACCGCGACCGCGGCCTCGGGCTCGCGCTGCGCGCGCGAGAGCACGATCGCGCCGGTGACCAGGCAGGCGGCGACCAGGGTCGCCGCGACGGCCGACAGCCGGCTGTCCTGGATCAGCAGGGCGACCGCGCCGAGGGCGAGCAGCAGGGCCGCCGCCGCGAGGGCGGTACGCCGTCCCGAGGCCGGCTGCCAGGGCTTGAGGTCTCGCTCGACGACGTCGGTCATCGCCTCGACCACGTCGTCGTAGACCCGCGGCACCGGGTCGTCGACGCCGGCGGTCACGGTCACGAGCCCGCCGTCCTCGATGCCCTGGATCATCAGCCCGGCGTCGCTGGCCAGCCGCCGGCCCTCGGGGGTCACCAGGTGGTAGCCGCCGTAGACGGTCGCCCCGTCCAGGAGGCCGACGCTCCGCGCCAGCTCCGGGACCAGCTCGGCGACCGGCACCGCGCCCGGCAGCACCAGGTCCACCCGGCGGGAGCCCGAGGCGACGGTCACCCGCACCAAGCTGGACGCGCTGATCGGCGCCTGGCTCATCGACACACTCCCGGGAAGTCAGTGACAGCGCTCGTCACGCTGCCTGCGAAGGCTACCGCCCGGGTCCGTGGCACGACCCGGGCGGTGACGACGGCCTCCGACCGCGACGGTCAGTCGATCACGCCGGGGGCCGCGCCCTCGTCGTCGATCCACTCGCTCGTCTCGGCGATCGAGTCGAGCCGTTCGTGCTGCTTCGACTTGTCGTCCTTGTTCTTCTTGCCGCTCGCTCCGGCGGCGCCGCGACCACCCGCCCGCGAGCCCGGAGCGCCCTTGCCCGCGGCCCGGGACCCGCCCGCGCCGGCCGGCTTGGTGCCGCCACGACCGGCCGCGCCACGACCGCCCGCGGAGCCCGCCGCGCCGGCCCGCGAGGCGCCGGTCGAGCCTCGACCGAGCGCACCGGCCGAACCCGCCCGGGAGGTGGAGCCGAGGGGCTTGGCGCCGACGGCGCGGGTGCCGCCGAGCCCGGCCGCGCCCTTGATGGCACCGGCCAGGCCGGCACCGCCCACGCCGCCCACCAGGCCGCCCCCGAGCAGGGCACCGGGGTTGACGGTGCCGTGCGGGGTCGAGCCGCCCAGGGGCGTCTGCCCGCTCGGCAGCGGCGCGCCCGGTCCTGGGGTCGGGAGCGGTGGGTCGCCCAGCGGCGTCCCGGGGACCGGGACGTGCGGGTGCGTGGGGCCGACCGGCCAGGTCGGCTCGGGCGGCTCCGTCGTCGGCGGCCACGTCGGCGGGTGGCGGCGGGTGGCGGCGGAGGCGGCGGAGGCGGCGGGGGCGGCGGAGGCGGGGGCGGCGGAGGCGGGGGCGGTGGCGGCGGCGGCCACGTGGGCGGGTCGTAGTTCGGATCGGCGGGAGGAAGACCGCCGCCGGGTCCGACGGGCGGATACCCCCCGCCACCACCCGATGTCCCGCCGCCCGGCGTGCCACCCGGCTCGGCCGGCGGCTCCATGCCGTGCACCTCGGCCAGCGTCTTGGACGACTGGAGGTAGACCGTGTCGACGTGGGTCAGCGCGTCGCCGAACGCCTTCTCCCGGGCGGCGGCGTCCTGGTTGTAGGCCGAGACGTCCTTGCCGTGGTCGAGCTTCTGCGTCTCGAGGTCCTTGGTGGAGTTCGGGTCGTACTGGAACGCGCCGGGGTCGGCGACGGCGGCACTGAGCGGGAAGTCCCGGGCCACCTGCTCGGCGTCCCAGAAGGCGTCCGCAGCCTGCGACAGCGCCTCCGACGCCTTCTCCATCTCCTTCCAGTGCTTGTCCATCTCGTCGGCGAGGCGCAGGAACGCGGCGTTCGCGGCCTCGGCTGTCTCGCCGGTGATGCCGTACTCCCCGAGCTTGGGCGCGGTGTCCCGCAGCCCGGTGCCGACGAACTTCAGGTCCAGCCCGCCGTAGGCCCACTGGAGGGAGCGGTCGACGGCGGGGTTGAAGTTGGCGGTGACGATGGCCTCGCGCAGCTTCTTCTCGTTCGGTCCCACGGCTCAGCCCCCGTGCTCGTCCTGGTAGCGGTCGCGCGCCGTGTCGGTGCCGGGCAGGTACGACGCGGCCGTGAGGTCGGCCAGCGCCTTCATCCGCGCCGCGGACTCCTCGTCGGTGCTCGCGATGTTCTCCTGCAGCGCGACCAGGCTGTCGTAGAAGAGGTCGATGCTCTTCACCATCGTCTCGAGGCCCTCGAGCACGATGCCGTGCGCGAGCTCGTGGTGATGGCTCAGCATCGGAGTGCGGTCGAAGGTGCCGTACTCCGACATCGGCCCCCCGATGTCCTTGAACTCTCCCGTGCGCACGGAGTCGCGCATCGAGATGAGCTGCGACCGCACGTTCGACATCGCGTCGATCTGCACTTCCAAGGGCAGCATGACCCCTGTCCTTCCTGGGCGGCGGTGTGTCCTTCGCAGGACCCGAACAGGGCCGGCGGCGTCAGCCACCGACCCCGGTCGGATCAGAAGTCGAAGTTCGAGGCGTTCTTCAGGTCGACCGCGCGGAACTCGTCGTTGCTCTGGTAGACGGTCTGGGAGGACTTGTCGAGCAGGTCCTTCATCTCGGTCATGGAGAAGTTCCAGACCCGCTCGCACTCGTGGAACGCGAGCTTGGTCTCGCCGTCCCACTGGTCGACCAGCGGCCGGAGGTCGGCGACCAGGTCGTCGAGCACGCGGTCGATGGCGTCCACGATGCGCTTCATGCCACCGGCGGCCGTGTCGAGGGCGCCGTGGTCGACGCGGAGACCGTCAAGCTTTCCGTCGAAACCCATTGTTCTCTCTTCTCTGTGTCAGTTCGTGGTGGAGGGTCCGACCGCGCGGGTCAGATGCCTTCCATCTGGTTGCGGATGGCGGCGACCGAGGCCGACGACTGCTCGTCGGAGGTCGTCATGCTCTTCTCGGTCTCGTCGAGGGTGGCCTCGAACTTCTCCAGGGTCATGACGATGGCGCCCTGCTTCTCGTCCCAGGCCCGGTTGAGGACACCGAAGGCCTGCGCGCCGGCGCCGCCCCACTTGCCCTGCAGCTGGTCGATCTCGCCCTGCAGCTCCTTGCTCAGACGCCGGAGCTCCACCTTGGCACCGGCGAGCAGCTGCCCGGTGGTCTTGATGGTTCCTTCGCCGAATCCCACGCGGTTGTTGCTCATGAGGCTCTCTCTTCCTTGGCCCCCGGTCGGACTTCCCCGAGGTTGTCGTTGGTGCGTTCCGTCTTGGCTTCGGACCTCTTGTCCGGCTGACGATCGCGACGTCCGGACACCCAGTCGTGTACCCGGCTCCTCCCGGGCCAAACCTGAGGATTTCTGCTGTCCACAGGCGCGGGCGCCCGAGACGGCGGGGCGGGAACGCTACGTGGAGGGCCCGTTGGCCGAGGTGAGCTCCCAGAGCATCAGGAAGAACCCGGAGGAGACGACGAGCGACGCGAGGGCCGCGGCGCCCGACAGCGACTCGGCGATCTCGGCCCGGCGCGACCACCAGGCCGACCGCCAGCCGCGGCCCGTGGCGACCGCCGCGACGACCATCACCAGCGCCAGCAGGCCTGCGGCTCCGGCCACCAGGGCGAGGCGCTCCGGCGCCATCGTGACGAGGAGGTCGCGACCCAGCACCACCCAGCAGAAGAGGCCGCCGAGGCGGAGCAGCGCCCGGGCCCCGACGTGGCGGTAGCTCCGGGCCACCAGGAGCAGGGACGCACCGACGAAGAAGACCATGCAGCGGGCCCCGATCCGGTCGATGTCGTCGGGGACCACCTCGAGCAGCAGGGCCGCCGACAGGCAGGTCGTCGCGGCGATGGCCACCGCAGCGGCGGTGGTGATCCGCGCCCCGCGCCGCGCGACCTCCGCGACCCCGCGGGCGGACACCACGGTCCGACCGCGCCGGCCGCGGGGCTCCTCCCGCGCCGACCAGGCGGAGACGGCGAGCCGGTCGAGGTCGATGAGGTGGTGGTCCGGGACGTCGATCGCCAGCATCGGCACGAAGCGGCTCGCCAGCATCGCCACGAGCAGCAGGACCGACCACACCACGGGCGGCGAGGCTCCGACGAGCGCCGCCAGGGCGGAGACCACGAAGACCAGGCCCCCGGCGGCGATCCAGACCTCGAGTCCCTCGTCGGCGTCCTCACCCAGGGCCCGGGCGACACCGGCGGTCACGGCCGCGGCGAGAGCCGCGCCCCCGATGATCGCGGGCTGGTGCAGCGGGTCGGGGTCCCAGAGCAGGGCGTACGCCGCGGCGCCGGCGAACACCGGTGCGGTGAGGGCCCGCTGCCGGGCGAAGCGCCCGACCGGGACCACCCCGACCACGGTCGCACCCAGCAGCACCAGCACGGTCGGGGTGGACAGGTCGGCCGTCCCGGTCGCGGCGGTGAGCCACCCCGCCAGCAGGGCCGCCGCGGCCGCGACGCAGAACCACACCGTCGTGGCCGGCCCCGGTGGCGCCTCGGCGCCGGTGGCACCGGGGCCGGGACGGCGCGGCCGCACCGGCCGCTGCGCCCCGGTGGTCGCCACGAGCATCGTGCCCGGCGCGATGTCGCCGTCGGCCAGGACCAGGTCGGGAGGGAGCGCGACCCCGGCCCGGCTGTACATCAACGGCACGGAGCCCAGGCCCGAGCGTTCGGCGTACTCGCGGGCGACGTCCCACATCGACGCCCCGGCCGGGACCAGCAGGTCGAGCACGCCGAGCGGGCCGTGCACGCTCAGGGCGACGCTGCTGGAGCGCTCCGCCCCCGGGCCCGATCCCCTCGCCACGAGCGTGTCCCTTCGTCCGGTCCTCGACCATCCGCTCAGGACCGTCAGGGTAGTCGCTGCCGGAGGGCCCACCTATCATCGAGCCCTCCGGGGCGATCGACCTCGGACCTGACCGGACAGGGGTTCGATGAGCACGACGCTTCGGGGCGCGCGGCACGACGAACCCGAGATGCCGACCGGCCGCATCCAGCTCCAGCCGCCCCCGGAGATCGAGCAGGCCGAGGGCGCCAGCGGCGTGCTGATGAACGCCATCCCGATGCTCGGCAGCCTCGGGTCGATCGTCCTCGTCGCCACCATGGGGGGCGCGAGCGGCGGCCGCAGCTACATCGCCGCCGGCATGTTCCTGTTCGCGACGCTCGGCTTCATCGTCGTGCAGCTCGACCGGCAGCGGAAGCAGCGCACCCAGCAGGTCACCGGCTCCCGGACGGAGTACCTCCGCTACCTCGCCGGGGTCCGCAAGGTCGCCCGCGAGTCCGCCGACCAGCAGCGCCGGGCGCTGAGCTGGCACCACCCCGAGCCGGCGGCGCTGCCCGCGCTGGCCGAGGAGCGGTCGCGGGTGTGGGAGCACGCGACCGGGGACGCGAACTTCCTGCACGTGCGCTACGGCCTGTGCGCCCAGCCCCTGTCGGTCGACCTGGTGCCGCCCGACAGCACCCCGATCGACCAGGTCGACCCCGCGGCGGCGTCGGCCCTGCACCGGCTCCTGGTGGTGCACCGGATCCAGCCCAACCTGCCCGCGAGCATCGACCTGCGCGCGTTCGACGGCATCGAGGTCTGCGGGCCCGAGGAGCAGGCGCGGTCCCTCGCCCGCGCGATCGTCTGCTCGGCGGCCGCCTTCCACTCCCCCAGCCAGCTGATCGTCGCGGTGCTCTGCTCGGAGCAGAACCTCGCCCACTGGGACTGGGTCAAGTGGCTCCCGCACGCCCAGAGCGCCGAGCAGAGCGACGCCGTCGGCCCCAGCCGGATGGTCACCACCTCGCTCGCCGACCTGCCGGCGCTGCTGCCTCCCGACCTGAGCGACCGGCCGCGCTTCGGCGCCGACGAGCGCCCCGCGACGCCGCACATCCTGCTGGTCATCGACGGCGGCCACCTGCCGCCCGGCAACCACGTCATCCCGCCCGACGGCCTGCACGGCGTGACCCTGCTCGACCTGCCGAGCCGGTGGGACCAGCTCGACGACGCCTCCCGCCTGCGCCTCGAGCTGGAGGACCCCGAGGTGGACCCGACCGCGGCGGCCCGCACGGCCGGCTGGCCGGACAAGGTGGCGATCCAGGCGCTGCGGGTCCGCGAGGACCCGGTCCTGGCGCTCGGCGACCAGTGCGACCTCGCCACGGCGGAGGCCTTCGCGCGCCGGCTCACCCCGCTGCACACCGTCTCCGGCCGCGCCGAGGACGCCGGGTCCGCGGAGATCACCGGGCCCGAGGACTTCATGGACCTCCTCGGGCTCGGCGACGTGCACCGCTTCGAGCCGGCGGCGGCGTGGCGGCCCCGGCCCGCCCGGGACCGCCTGCGGGTGCCGATCGGCCTGGGTGAGGGCGGCGGCGTGGTCCACCTCGACATCAAGGAGTCGGCCCAGCAGGGCATGGGCCCGCACGGCCTCGTCATCGGCGCCACCGGGTCCGGGAAGTCGGAGTTCCTCCGCACCCTGGTGCTCGGTCTGGCGATGACCCACTCCCCCGAGCAGCTGAACATGGTGCTGGTCGACTTCAAGGGCGGCGCCACCTTCGCCGGGATGGCGCAGCTGCCGCACGTGTCGGCGGTCATCACCAACCTGGCGCAGGAGCTGACCCTGGTCGACCGCATGCAGGACGCCCTGTCGGGCGAGATGGTGCGTCGCCAGGAGCTGCTGCGCGAGGCCGGCAACTACGCCTCCATCCGCGACTACGAGAAGGCCCGGGCCGCCGGCGAGCCGCTCGCCCCGATGCCGTCGCTGTTCCTGGTCGTCGACGAGTTCTCCGAGATGCTGTCGGCCAAGCCGGAGTTCATCGACCTCTTCGTGGCGGTCGGGCGGCTCGGCCGGTCGCTCGGCCTGCACCTGCTGCTCGCCTCCCAGCGGCTGGAGGAGGGGCGCCTGCGCGGCCTGGAGTCCCACCTGTCCTACCGGGTCGGGCTGCGCACCTTCAGCGCCCAGGAGTCCCGGTCGGTGCTCGGCGTACCCGATGCGTACGAGCTGCCGCCGGTGCCGGGACTGGGCTACCTCAAGCCCGATCCGACGACGATGTTCCGGTTCAAGGCGGCGTACGTCTCCGGGCCGCCGGCCTCCGGCCGGGCGCGGGTACGCCGCGACGAGGGCGGCCACGTGCAGGGCATCCTGCCCTTCACCATCGCCGAGGTGCAGACCATCGACCCCGTCGACCACGAGCCCGAGGTCGTCGAGCGCCCCGGTCCACGAGGGCGAGGAGAAGTCGCTCCTCGACGTGGCCGTGGAGCACATGGTCGGCGAGGGACCGCCGGCCCACCAGGTCTGGCTGCCGCCGCTCGACGTGCCCGACACCCTCGACCGGCTGATGGGCGACCTCACCGAGGACCCCGAGCTCGGCCTGGTGTCCCCGCACTGGCGCCGGCTGGGCGGGCTGGTCGTGCCGCTGGGCACCGTCGACCGGCCCCGCGAGCAGCGCCGCGACACCCTGACCATCAACCTCGCCGGCGCCGGTGGGCACGTCGCCGTGGTCGGCGGTCCGCGCAGCGGCAAGAGCACGCTGCTGCGCACCATCGTGACGAGCATGTCGCTGACCTCCACCCCCCAGGAGTCGCAGATCTTCGTCCTGGACTTCGGCGGCGGCACCTTCGCCCCCCTCGCCAGGCTGCCGCACGTCGCGGGTGTCGGCACCCGCTCCGAGCCGGACGTCGTCCGGCGGGTCGTGGCCGAGGTGTCCGGCGTCGTGGACCGGCGCGAGGCGTACTTCCGCGCCCAGGGCATCGACTCGATCGAGACCTACCGGTCGCGCCGTGCGGCCGGTCGGGCGGACGACGGGTACGGCGACGTGTTCCTCGTCGTCGACGGCTGGAACACCCTTCGCTCGGACTTCGACGACCTCGAGACCGAGATCCAGCAGCTCGCCGCCCGCGGGCTCACCTTCGGCCTGCACATCGTCACCGCGAGCGGGCGGTGGGCTGACTTCCGGGCCGCGATGCGCGACGTGTTCGGCACCCGGCTCGAGCTGCGGCTCGGTGACCCCGTCGACTCCGAGGTGGACCGCAAGGTCGCCGCGCTGGTGCCGAGCGGACGGCCGGGACGCGGCCTGGTCCCGGGCAAGCTGCACTTCCTCGGGGCGCTCCCGCGGATCGACGGCGACCCCGACTCCTCCACCGTCGGGGACGGGGTCGACGACCTGGTCAAGCGCAGCGACGCCGCGTGGCACGGACCGCGCGGCCCCAAGCTCCGGCTGCTGCCCGAGCGGATCACCCTCGAGCAGATCCGCACCCAGGCCGAGGCGCTGGCCCTCCCCGACCGGCTGCTGCTGCTCGGCGTGGACGAGAGGGAGCTGGCCCCGATCGGGCTCGACATGGACGTCGAGCCGCACCTGCTCGTCTACGGCGACAGCCAGTCCGGCAAGAGCGCGCTGCTGCGCGGCCTGATCCGCGAGATCACCCGCACCCGCACGGCGAAGCAGGCCCAGCTCGTCGTGGTGGACTACCGGCGCTCGCTCCTCGGCGAGGTCCCGGAGGAGTACCAGCTCCACTACCTGACGTCCGCGGCCCAGGCGACGCCCGCCCTGCGCGACCTCGCGACGTACCTCGAGAGCCGGATCCCGGGCCCCGACGTCACGCCCGACCAGCTGCGCAACCGGTCCTGGTGGACCGGCGCGGAGGCGTTCGTGCTCGTCGACGACTACGACCTGGTCGCGACCCAGCAGAGCTCGCCGCTCGCGGTGCTCCAGCCGATGATGGCCCAGGCCCGCGACGTGGGCCTGCACATCGTCGTGGCCCGGCGCTCCGGCGGTGCCTCGCGGGCGAGCTACGAGTCGGTGCTCCAGTCGATGCGCGACCTGGCGATGCCCGGCCTGCTGCTCTCCGGCAGCCCCGAGGAGGGACCGCTGCTGGGCAAGCTGCGCCCCCAGCTCGCCCCGCCGGGACGCGGCCGGATGCTCACCCGCGCCCGCGGCGTCGACACCATCCAGACGGCCTGGACCGAGCCGACCGTGTAGGTCCGGCCGGCGCCTTCTCCCGTCGGTAACGCCTCTGCGGTGGTCCTTCTGCGCCCTCATGTGGGCGCGGGAGCACCACCCGAGAGGCGTTACCCGGTCAAGGCCGCCGCCCTCAGCGGCGGCCGGAGCCGAACATGCCGCGGGCGATCTCACGGGCCGCGGTGCGCACGAAGTCCTTGAAGGCACCGGACTGGACGACGTCCTGGACGAGGCCGCCGTCGTCCTCCTTCTTCTTGGCGGCCTTGGCCTGCTCGGCCTTGTCGAGCTTGGCCTGCCGGGCCTGCTCGGCGTACTCCGCGTCCTCCTGGGCCTTGCGTGCCCCGGCCTCGAGCTTGGCCGCGAGCTTCTCGCGGGCCGACTCGCGGTCGATGGTCTCGGCGTACTTCGCGTGCCGCGGGCTGGCCTCGACCGCCTGCTGCATCGCGGTCGCCTCGGCCGGACCCATGAGCGACTCGGGAGCGCGGAGCCGGGTCCACGCGACCGGCGTGGGCGCGCCGCGCTCGTTCATGACGGTCACGACCGCCTCGCCGATGCCGAGGCTGGTGATGACCTCGCCGAGGTCGTCGTACTCGCTGGTCGGGTAGGTGTTCACGGTCGCCCGCAGTGCCTTGGCGTCGTTGGGGGTGTGGGCACGGAGCTGGTGCTGGACCCGCGAGCCGAGCTGCGCCAGCACGTCGTCGGGCACGTCGGTCGGGCTCTGGGTGACGAAGAAGACGCCGACCGCCTTGGAGCGGATCAACCGCACCGTCTGGGCGATCTGGTCGAGGAACGCCTCGGAGGCGTCGTTGAAGAGCAGGTGCGCCTCGTCGAAGAAGAACACCAGCTTGGGCCGCTCGGCGTCCCCCACCTCGGGCAGGTCGTGGAAGAGGTCGGCGAGCAGCCACATCAGGAACGTCGAGAACACCGCCGGGCGGTCCTGGAGGTTGGGCAGCTCGACGAGCGAGATGAGCCCCTTGCCCTCGGGCGTGACCTGGAGCAGGTCCTGCGACTCGAACTCCGGCTCCCCGAAGAACGCGTCGGCGCCCTGGTCCTGGAAGCCGATCAGCTCGCGCAGGATCACCCCGGCGGTCGCGGTCGAGAGCCCCCCGAGGGTCTTGAGGTCCGCCTTGCCCTCGTCGGAGGTCAGGTAGCCCACGACCGCACGCAGGTCGGCGAGGTCGAGGAGGGGCAGGCCCTGCCGGTCGGCGTAGTGGAAGATCAGCCCGAGGCTGGACTCCTGGGTGTCGTTGAGGCCCAGCACCTTGCTGAGCAGCACCGGCCCGAAGGCGCTCATCGTCACCCGCAGCGGGATGCCGGTGCCCTGTCCGCCGAGCGCGTAGAACTCGGTCGGGAACCCCTGGGCCTGCCAGGTCTGCCCGACCGACGCGGCGCGGGCGGTGATCTTCTCGCCGGGCTCACCCGGCACGCTCAGGCCGGAGAGGTCGCCCTTGATGTCGGCGGCGAAGACCGGGACACCGTGGGCGCTCAGCTGCTCGGCCAGCAGCTGGAGGGTCTTGGTCTTGCCGGTACCGGTGGCGCCGGCGACCAGGCCGTGCCGGTTGAGCATCGCCAGCGGGATCCGGATCCGGACGTCGGACAGCTCGGTCGCGTCGAGCATCAGCCCGCCGAGCTCGAGGGCCGGGCCCTCGAAGGCGTAGCCCGGCGCGATCGCGGCCGAGACCGGGTCGAGCACCGAGGTCTCGGTCGGCACGGTCGGCACGGTCGGCTCGATCGGCGCGGCGGGGGACGGCGGGCTCTCGCTCATGCCGCGAGCCTAGGACACACGTCGGGGCCTCCAGGGAGGTCCGAAGGGAGGGGGAGGGGCTCGGGATCCGTCGATAGACTTCCGAGGTGATCCGGGAGCGGCATGGGGCGGTGCGTGGGTGATGCTGCGCAGCCTGCGGTCCACCCTCACGATCATCGCGATGATCGCCCTGCTCGCCGGCGCCGCCTTCTGGGGCTGGGGCGCCGCGACGGAGCCGCTGCCCGAGGCGCAGGACCAGCCGCTGTGCGAGGACACCCCGGTCGAGCCCGGGCAGAAGGTCTACCCCGACCAGGTCACCGTGAGCGTGTTCAACGCCAGCAGCCGGTCGGGGCTCGCGGGCCGCACCGCCGGCCTGCTGCTCGACGAGGGCTTCCCCGAGGGCGACAGCGGCAACGCCCCGAGAGGGACCACCGTCATCCACTCGCAGATCTGGACCTCGGACCCCGAGAGCCCCGCCGTCCGGCTCGTCAAGAGCTACCTCGGCGCGCAGGCGACGGTGGTCGAGGGAGAGCCGCTCGGCCTCGGGGTCGTGGTGGTCGTGGGCGAGGAGTTCGGCGAGCTGGCCAAGGGCCGCAAGTCCGCGAAGGCGGTCCAGGCGGGGTTCATCTGCAGCCCGCAGGGCACCGCGGACTGACCGTCGCCGTCAGGCGTCGCCGAGCCAGTGCGCCAGCCGGCCCCCGCCGGAGACCTCGCGGAGCCGGCGCTCCGTGGCCTCGCGCAGCTTGCGCGGGGTGACCACCAGCAGGTCGTCGCCGGTGCGCAACGACGTGCGCGCCTCGGGCACCATGATCTCGCCCTCGCGGATCAGCAGGGACACCGAGGCCCCGCGCGGGAGCCGCAGCTCACCCACCTCGACGCCGTGCATCTGCGAGCGCGGACTGATCGTGACCTGGAGCAGGTCGGCCGCGATCTTGTCCAGCGGCGCGGCCTCCACCTCGAGCCCCCGCGGCTCCGAGCGCCGGGCCACCCGCAGCACCCGGGCCACCCACGGCAGGGTGGGCCCGGTCAGCAGCGTGTAGATGATGACCATCACGAACACCAGGTCGAACAGCTGCTCGGCCCCGTCCACCTGGTTGGACAGCGCGATCGTGGTGAGCACGATCGGCACCGCACCACGCAGGCCGGCCCAGGAGAGGAACGCCAGCTCGCGCCACGGCAGCGGCTGCACGACCGCGCTGACGACCACCGACAGCGGTCGCGCGACGAAGGTGAGGATCAGCCCGGCCACCACCGCCAGACCCCACCGTGGAGAGCGTGATCCGCCCGGGCGAGAGCAGCAGCCCGAGCATCACGAACAGCCCGATCTGGGCCAGCCACGCGATCCCCTCGGCGAAGGACCGGGTGGCACCGCGGTGCGGGAGCTCGCTGTTGCCGAGGATCAGCGCGGCCACGTAGACCGCGGCGAAGCCGCTGCCGTGCAGGGCCGCGGCGACGCCGTACCCGACGAAGGCCAGGCAGAGCACCGCGATCGGGTACAGGCCCGACGCCGGCAGCGCGGTACGCCGCAACAGCCAGCCGCCACCGAAGCCGAACACCAGGCCCGACGCCACCCCGACGGCCAGCTCGAACGCCACGGTGCCGAGGATCGCCAGCGCGCCGCTCTCCTGCAGCGCGCCGGTCGAGACCAGCGTCACCAGGACGACGGTGGGGGCGTCGTTCAGCCCGGACTCCGCCTCGAGGGTGCCGACGAGCCGTTTGGGCAACGGCACGACGCGCAGCACCGAGAACACCGCGGCCGCGTCCGTGGGCGAGGTGACCGCACCGAGCAGGATCGCCAGCTCCCAGGACAGTCCGAGCAGGTAGTGCGAGCCCACGGCGACCACGCTCACCGACACGGCCACGCCGAGGGTCGCCAGGGAGACCCCGAGCCGCATCGACGGGCGGACCTCCGACCAGGAGGTGGTGAGACCGCCCTCGGCGAGGATCACCGCGAGCGCCGCGAAGCCGAGCGCGTGCGCGAGCTCGGCGTCCTCGAAGTGGATCCCGAAGCCGGCCTCGCCGAGGGCGACGCCCATCAGGAGGTAGATCAACAGGCTCGGCAGGCCCGCGCGCGAGGACACCCGGACGGCCAGGATCGCGAGCAGGGTGACCGCGGCACCGATCAGCACGAACGTGTCGAGCTGATGGACGTCGAAGGACACGGCTCGGCTCGCCTCTGCTCGGTGGGCTGGCCCCTGATCCTATCGGCGCCGAACGCCGTCCCTGTCCACAGCCGACGGAGGCGGACGTTTGTCGCCGCGGCCCTCGGGGACACGTCGAGGGAGTGCCAGAACCGCACGGAACGGAGACCCCATGTACGGCGACACCCGGGTCATCCGCGCCCTCGCGGCCGCGCTCCGCGAGCAGGCCGATGACATCGAGGTCGAGGCCGACGACCTGCTCGCCCGGGCCGAGGCGTGCCCGTGGTCGGGCTGGGCGGCCGAGGCGATGCGGCGCCGCAGCCGGGAGCGGGCCGCGACGCTGCGGCGGACCGCCCGTCGGCACCGCGATGCCGCCGAGGCGCTGGGCCACCACGCCGACGAGGTGGACCGCCTCAAGGACCTCATCGAGGCGATCGAGCGCCGGGTCGCGGGCCTGGTCGCGGCGGCGCGGGACCGGATCGCCGACCTCGGCCGCGACCTCCTGGCCGGCATCCGGGACGTGCTGCCGGACCGGGCCGACGCCCTGCTCGACGACTTCGTGCCGCCGCCGAGCGGGCACCGGGACTGGCTCGCGGTCGAGCTG
The DNA here is from genome assembly GCA_963713255.1 of uncultured Actinomycetota bacterium. Lineage (GTDB taxonomy): Bacteria > Actinomycetota > Actinomycetes > Propionibacteriales > Nocardioidaceae > Nocardioides. The sequence continues at coordinate 71,715 of CAVQLC010000012.1, read as the reverse complement.
CCGGGCCTGACCGCGTGAGCACGGTCGCGCTCGCCCTCGACGGCACCGCCGCACCGGAGGCGGCCGTCCCCAGGCCTGTGCGCCACCCGCTGTCGGTCGCCGCCGCGGACGAGCTGGCTCGCCGGTGCGGCGTCCCGCTGCCGTGGCACGGGGTGCCCCCCTCCCCCTCGGCGGCGGCCCGTGGCCTCGGCGGCTCGACCGCCCCGGACACGCACCCGGCCAGCGACCCGGCCGCCGAGCTGCGGTCCCGGGGCCTGCTCTCGGCGGAGGGGCGGCCCGATGCCGGTCCTCTCGAGGCGCTGGGGTGCTTCGCCGCTCCCGAGGTCTTCGTCGACCTGGTGCTGGGACGGCCGGGCGGGGTGTTCCGGGCCTGGCACCGGCTGCTGGGCACCCGGGTGGTTGCGCTGGCTCGGTGCGGTGAGCGCGCCGAGCTGGGCTGGTGGGACGACCGGCGCTGGGCCGGGGAGCTGGCTCGGCTGGTCGCCCCGCCCGCGTCGTCGGGCGACGCCGGGGACTCGGTGGCGCGGCTCAGGGTCCCCGCCGAGCTGCTGCTCGGGTGCGGGGCGGCGCTGCGCCTGGGTCGGCCGGAGCTCCTGGCCGAGCTGGTCACCCGCCACGACGCCGCCGGGGTCGCCGACCAGGTGCGGCTCCTCCACGGCGCCGCACGGGGCCGGCTGCTGGTCACCGTCACCGGGGTTCGGCGCGACGGCCGCCGGACCCTCGGCCTGCTCAGCTGGGTCCTCCTCCCCGACGGCTGGCGCGAGCTGGTGCCGGCCGGGGGCGGCGCGGAGCCGGTGGTGGCGGTCGACCGCGTGGCCCCCACCGACCTGGGCAGCCGGGTCGCGCTGCTGGTCGCGGCGGCCCGGCGCGTGAGCGACCGGGTGCCGCTCACCGGCGTGCGCGGCGGGAGCCACGGCCTGGCGGCGTCGTACGAGCACGCCCGGGCGTTGGCCTCCTCGTTCGACGGCGCCGGCAACCGGATGCGCGACTGGGCCCGCGCCGGCGGTCGGGTGCTGCGCAACGGCGACCTGGTGGAGTCGGCGCTGCTGGCGCCGTGGTCCTTCGCCGAGGCCGAGCTGGCGGTGCTCGACGCCACCACCGGCCGCGACGGCATCCTCGTCGAGTCGGTCGGCTGGGAGACCGACGCCCTGCTGATCCGAGGGGCCGTGAGCGCCTTCGAGCAGGTCGACGCGCTGGTCGCCGCGACCTTCGAGGTCGTCGACTACGCCCTGGGCCGCGCGGTCGGGTCCACGCTCGCGGCGGGGCTGCCGCTCGCCGTCGGCGCGAGCGCGGTCGCGGCGGTCGCCTACGCCTCGCTGCCGGAGGCCCTGCGCCGTGAGGCACGCTCGGCTGCCGCGTCGGGAGCCGACGTCCTGCAGGACTGGGTCGCCGAGCACCCCGCGTTCGTCGAGCACCTCGCCAACGGGGGCGGCGGGCTCGTCGACGGCTTCTGGGCCGGCACCACCCACCAGCTGGTCGTCGGACCGGACGGGGGGCCGCCCTTCCACGCCACGACCGAGGACGCCGCGGCCCTCGTGGCTGGGCTCTACCCGTCCGACGGGCGCGCGGCGGTCGTGCCCCGCGACGACCTCGATCCCCACGACCGCGCCGGCGTGCCCGCCACCCTCGCGGGGCTGCTCACCCACCTCCGCGAGGTCTCGTTGCTCTCAGCCGACCCGGACTCTCCCGAGAACGGCACGATCGAGGTGCAGACCGTGCACGGGCCGGGCGGGCCGCGGCACGTGGTCTACCTGCCCGGCACCGACGACATGCTGACCACGCCGGCGAGCCGCGACGCGGACGTCCGCGACCTGCCGACGAACCTCGTCGCGCTCGGCGGGGCCAGCACGACGTACGCCGAGGGCATCCTGACGGCGATGACGGAGGCAGGCATCGGGCCGGGCGAGCCGGTCGCCCTCGTCGGCCACTCGCAGGGCGGGATCATGGCCGCGTGGCTGGCCACGCACCCGCACGCGTTCGAGATCGGCGCGGTGGTGACGGCGGGCTCGCCGATCGGGGGGATGGGCGACTACCCGGCCGGGACCCATGTCCTCTCCCTCGAGAACCGCGGCGACCTGGTCCCCCTGACCGACGGCGAGGCCAACCGCGACGCCGGCAACCACGTGACGGTGACCTTCGACGACCGTGGCGCCGACCTCGTGGACAGCCACGACCTCGCCCACTACGTCACGGGGGCCGGCGCGGTGGACGCGTCGGAGCACCCGTCCCTGGTGGCCGAGCTGGCCCGGCTGCGCACGCTCGGCTTCCTCGGTGCCGGCGACGAGGACACCACGAGCCGGATCTTCCAGGTCACCCGGGAGCCGGGGTGAGCGAACTTCGGGCTCGCGCCGGTTTAGGAAGGGGCGGTGGCGGGAAGGGGACTCGGGACCCCCTGAGGAAGTGATCCATGTACGGCGACACGACGGTGATGCGCAAGCGTGCCGACCAGCTGCGCGAGCAGGGCGTCGACATCGCCCAGACCGCGGACCAGCTGGTGGCCCAGGCCGACGGCATCGACTGGACCGGACGGGCCGCGGCGACCATGCGGGCCCGGATCCACGACCGGGCGCGCCACCTGCGGGAGGCCGCGAGCTCCCACGAGAGCGCCGCCGACTCGATGGGGCGGCACGTCGCCGAGGTCGACCGTCTCAAGGACGCCATCTCCGCCGCCGAGCACCGCGCGAGCTCGCTGGTGCAGGACGCCCAGACCCGGGTGGCCCAGATGGAGGCCCACCAGGACCCGGACGGGGTGCGCCGCACTCCGACCGAGGCCGATCGGACGCTCCTCGCGTTCGTGCCTCCCCCGCCCGGCCACAAGGACTGGCTGGCCGTGGACCTCCCCGGACTGCAGCGGAGCCTGATGACCACCGTCGACCTCACCACGCCGCACGCAGCCCCGGAGAACCTGCTCGACGGGCTGCCGCGACGGGTGGCGCTCACCCTCCCCGAGCTGCGGCTCGTGGCGGAGCGGGCCGGCAACGCGCCGCTGCCGTTCGACGTCACCGAGCCCCGGCCCGGGGCCCTCGAGGACCGGATGGGCCAGAGCCGTGGGTCGGCCGAGGACTCCGCCTACCTCGCGGCCCTCGCCAGCCTGCACGAGCCCCTCGACTCCCTGTCCCGCCGCGGTCTGGTGTCCGACGGTGCCGTCGACTCCGGTCTGGCCGGGGCCGTCGGGCTGCTGGCCACCCCGTCGGTGGCCCTCGACCTCGACGTCCGCGTCGGCGACGTGCAGGCGAAGGCCTGGCACCGCGAGGCCGCGGGAGCCGTGGCGACCCTCGCCACCGTCGACGGGATCGTCTTCGAGCTGGCGTGGTTCGACAGCCCGCAGTGGCCCCAGGAGCTGGCCCGGGCCGGCGTGGTGCCCGAGGACGTGCCGCTCGGCCTCTCGGCGGTGCCCGACCACCTCGACCTGCCGTTCGACCTGGCCAGCGCCGCCGCCGAGGCGATGCGCACCGGACGCGCCGACCTGCTGACGGTGCTCGTCACCCAGCACGCCGGCCACAGCCTCGACGCCCGGGGCGGGCCCGTGCCCGACCGCGACGTGCAGACGGCGCTGGCAGCCGTGCACGACGAGACCCGCGGCCGGCTGCGCGCCCTCGTCACCGACGTCGCGTCGGGCGAGGCGGCCGTCGTGGGCGTCGTCTCGTGGGTGCTGGTCGCCGACGGGTGGCGGGCCTTCCGCCCCTACCACCGCGACGACGAGCCGCGGGTCGAGCTCCGCCGCGTCGACGCGGGCGATCTCGCCGCCGAGCTGGCCCCCGTCCTGGCGGAGGTCGCGCGATGACCGAGCCGACCCCCGGGGAGCAGGCGCCCGTCATGAACGACACGCACGACAAGTACGACCGGCTGATGCGGCTGGCCGACCTCTTCGACGCCTCCGGCGAGGAGATGCGCACCCGCGCCAAGCTCGGGGACGCCGTGCTCCGGGACGAGGAGGTCGCGGCGTCGGAGGAGCTGTCGCCCAAGACCTACGCGCAGGTCGAGGAGGACGTCCGGCACGCCACCTCGGGCAAGCGCGGCCTGATGGCCCGCTCGATCGAGCTGGACGCCGACGCCCTCGTGGTCCGGGCGACGGTGCTGACCTACCGGTGGATCGACGACCTCCAGGAGGCGGCGTACAAGACGCTCGGCTCGATCGCCGGGCGCGCGATCGGCTACCTCGCGCCCGAGGTGGCGCTCGGCGGGGCGATCGTCTCCGCCGGCCTCATCGAGACCGACGCCCTGGACCGTGACGGGGTCGCGGCGTACATCAACGAGCTCGCCGAGAACAACCCCGAGCTGCTCGACCACGTCTCCAACGGCGGCGGCGGCCTGCTCGACAGCCTGCAGATGCGCTCGATCCTCACCGCCGGCGTGCTCTCCGGTGCCGCCGGCGCGGAGGCCGGCCGGGGCGGGCTGCGGGCGGCGGGCGTGGCGCACCTCGCCCCCGACGCGGGTGCCGCGCTGCGCGACATCGCCGGTGGCTTCACCACGGCGCCGGCCGTCGACGCGGGTGCGGCGGTCCCCGTCGGCGACCCCGAGCCGGCTCCCCGCAACGTCGAGGAGCTGATGGCGGCGCTGGCCCGGAGCCGCCAGAGCATCTCCGTCCGCAAGGTCGCCCCGGGCCGCTACATCGCCTTCCTGCCCGGACCCGACGGCGTCGGCCAGGGCCGGCTGCGGCTGGTCAGCGGCGACCACTCGACCTACACCGCCCAGGTGGTGGCCGCGCTCGAGCGCGCGGTCGCACAGGAGTCCGGCGCCGTCGCGCGGGTGATGCTGGTCGGGTCCGCCCAGGGCGGGGTGACCGCCGCGGAGGTGGCCGCCACCGTCCGGTCCGATGCCTTCGTCGTCGACCAGGTGGTCACCGCGGGCGCTCCCGGATCGCAGGTGCACCTGATCCCCGAGGGCACCCGCGTGCTGTCGCTGGAGGATCGCGCCGACCCGGTCGCGCTGCTCGGCTCGCTCATCAACGCGCGGGTCTCCAACCGGATGACGGTGGTCTTCGACGGTGGCGACGACCGCGGTGAGGGTGCCTACGTGGCCGGCGGTCGGGCCGCGGACAACGCCGCGCACCCGGACCTGCAGGCCGAGATCGCCCGCATCCACGACCTGGGCTACCTCGCGGGCTGAGCCTCACACGAGGTCGTGCACGAACTGGCCGAGCTGGGTCAGGTTGCGGCACTCCACCATCGGCACGATCGCGGCGTACTCCGGCGCGGCGGAGTCGCCGGTGCCCCAGTGCCGCGGGTGCTCGGGGTTGAGCCACCAGGCGTGCCGGGCCCGCCCGGCGAGGTCCGTCGAGGTCGTCGGTCGCGAGGTCGCTGTAGTTGGAGCGGGCATCGCCCAGGATCAGCAGCGAGGTGTCCGGGCCCACCGCGTCGGCCCACCTCTCCTCGAACAGGTGGAAGGCCCGGCCGTAGTTGGTGCGCCCCCAGCGGGCGGCGTGCGCGGCACTCGCGGTGAGGGCGGCCATCACGTCCGCGACGTCGGCACCGGGCCGGAAGGCCCGGGTCACCTCGGTGACCTCGTCGACGAACGTGAACGCCCGGACCCGCGAGAACTGGTCCTGCAGGGCGAAGACGAGCAGCAGGGTGAAGCGGGCGAAGCTGGCCACCGAGCCCGACACGTCGCACAGCACCACGAGCTCGGTGCGGTGGGGTCGCTTGGGGCGGTGGTGCGTCGTGAGCGGGACCCCGCCCGTGGACAGCGAGGCCCGGACGGTACGCCGGAAGTCGAGCGGCCCGCGCCGGCGAGCGTGCCGCTCCCGGGCCAGCCGGGTGGCCAGCCGGCGCGACAGGGGGTAGAGCGCGCGGCGCATCTCCTCCAGGTCGGCCGCCCTGGCCGAGGTGAAGTCGATCCGGTCGATGGTCGGGCGCAGCGCCACGTCCGCGACGTGGTCGGGTCCCTTCTCCTCGGCGATCCGTCGGCGCGCGTCGGCCTCGACGAGGGCCGTGAAGCGACCCACCCGCTGGCCCGCGGCCCGGGCCGCCTCCTGCTCCGCCCGGCCCTCGGCCCGCAGCGCGGCGACGATCCGGTCCACGAGCTCGGCGGGAGCGACCCGCCGCAGAGCGGTGTAGGCCGACCACGACGAGAGACCCGGCCCGCGCCCGGGCATCGCGCCGAACCGACCGACCGCCTCGACCGCGAGGTCCCGGAGCGTGTCCTCGGCGCCGGTCTCCAGCGCCTCCTGGAGCCGGTCGCGGAGGTCGGCCAGGGCCTCCGCGCCGTCCGGCGCCTGCTGGGACGCCTCCCGCGCGTCGGCGTCGCCGGCGACCCCGGCCCCGAGAAGGCGCGGGAAGTAGAGGTCGAAGACCGCGTCGAAGGTGGGGCGCTGGACCTGCCGCTTCACCAGGGTCGCGGCGTACACGTCGCGCACGACCCGCCGGTCCCCCCAGCCGACCCGACCCAGCGCGTCGACGGCGTCGAGGCCCTCCGCGAGCGACACCGGCAGTCCCGCGACGCGCAGCGCCTCGACGAAGCCCAGGTGCCGGTCCAGCAGGCCGCTCACGCGCCCGGCGTCCCTAGCCCGAGCTCGCGGATCGCGCGCTCCTGGTCGGAGGCGTGCTTGAGCACCACCCCGAGGGTCTCCCGCACCCGGGCCTCGTCGAGGGTCCCGGTCTGGAGCGCGATGAGGGTGCGCGCCCAGTCGACCGACTCGGCGATCGACGGCGCCTTCTTGAGCTCCAGCTCGCGCAGTCGGGCGACCATGGCGATGAGCTGTCCGGCGAGCGCCGCATCGAGGTCCGGCACCTGGGCGGTGACGATCGCCCGCTCGCGGTCGGCGTCGGGGTAGTCCAGGTGCAGGTAGAGGCACCGGCGCTTGAGCGCCTCGGACAGCTCACGCGTGGCGTTCGAGGTCAGCACCACGAACGGCCGGCGCACCGCCACGACGGTGCCGAGCTCGGGGATGGTCACCTGGTAGTCCGAGAGCACCTCCAGGAGCAGGGCCTCCACCTCGACGTCGGTCTTGTCGACCTCGTCGACCAGCAGCACCGTGGGCTCCTCGCGCCGGATCGCGGTGAGCAGCGGCCGGGTGAGCAGGAACTCCTCGGAGAAGATCTCGTCGTGCGCCTCCGCCCAGGACGCGCCGGAGCCGTCGACCGCCTCGGCCTGGATGCGCAGCAGCTGCTTCTTGTAGTTCCACTCGTAGAGCGCCCGCGCCTCGTCGAGCCCCTCGTAGCACTGGAGCCGGACGAGCTCGGCGCCCGTGGCGCGCGCCACCGCCTTGGCGAGCTCGGTCTTGCCGACGCCCGCGGGGCCCTCGACCAGGAGCGGCTTCTCGAGTGCTCCGGCGAGGTACGCCGTGGTGGCGGTGGCCGCGTCGGCGAGGTAGCCCGCGTCCCGCAGCCGGTGCGTCGCGTCGGCCGGGGAGGAGAACCAGGAGCTCACCGCGCGAGCATAGGCGCCCTCGGGACCTCAGTCCGGCCCGGAGATCCCCGTGGCTCGCGTGTACGCCGTGACCGCGGTGGGCAGGGTGGGGAACACGCGGTCCGCGCCGACCCGGTCCAGGATCCCGGCCGCCTCCAGCTCGTCGTGCAGGTCCTGCTTGACCCGGGCCATCGCGAACACGATGCCGCGCGCGGTCAGGGTCGCTCGGAGGTCCTCGAGCGCGTCCGTCGCGGTGATGTCCACCTCGATGTTGGCCTCGGCGTTGAGCACGAACCAGCGCACCGGATCGGTGGCGTCCGCGACCGACTCCAGCGCGCGCTGCTTGAAGTCCTCGGCGTTGGCGAAGAACAGCGGCGAGTCGTAGCGGTAGACCATCAGCCCGGGGATGGTCGTCGCCTCCGGGTAGTCGTCGATGTCGTGCATCCCGGCCAACCGCGGCACGAAGCCGAGCACCGCGTCGTGCGGCCGCGACACCCGCCGGAGCAGGTCGGCGACCGACAGGGCGATCGCCACCAGGATCCCCTCCAGCACGCCGATGACGAGCACCGCGGCGGTGGTGCCGAGGGCGAGCACCAGCTCGCTGTGGCGGAAGCGCGCGAACCTGCGGAACTCCGAGACGTCCACCAGTCGGGTCGCTGCGTAGACGACCACCGCGCCGAGGGCGGCGCTCGGGAAGAGCTCGAGCAGCGGCCGGGCGAACAGGAGCGCCAGGACCGTGCCGACGACGGTGAAGACGCCCGCGAGCTGGCTGCGCGCGCCGACCGCCGAGGCGATCGCGGTCCGGCTGCCGCTGCTGCTGACGGGGAAGCCCTGCAGGAGCCCCGCGCCGATGTTGGCCGCGCCCACGGCGTACAGCTCGCGCTTGGCGTCGATCCGCTCGCCCTCGGCCGCGAACGCCCGGGCGGTGAGGATGTTGTCGGAGAACGCGACGAAGGTGACGCCCAGGGCGGGCACCAGCAGGCTCACGACACCGGCGAGCGACACGTCCGGGACGACCGGCCGCGGCAGGCCGGCCGGGATCTCCCCGATCACCTCGATGCCCCGGTCCTGCAGCCCGAAGAGGGCGACGACCGCGGTGGCGCCGAGCATCCCGATCAGGGCGATCGGAGCGCGGGGGAACCAGTGGCTGCCGAGGATCATCAGCACCGCCGTCGTCACGCCCAGCACCAGCGTGGGCAGGTGCACGTCGGAGGCGTGCGTGACGACGTACCGGATCTCCGGGCCGAAGCCCTCCGCCGCGACGTCGATGCGCGTCAGCTTCCCGAGCTGCGACGCGATCATGACGCCCGCGACGCCGGCCATGTAGCCCACGAGGACCGGCCGCGACAGCAGGTCGCTGAGCCGGGCCAGCCCGCCGAGGGCGGCGAGCACGCAGAACGCCGCGACCACGAAGCAGAGCGCGATGGCGAACGACGCGTACTCCGACGGCGTGGTGGCCACGGCGCTGACCGTCACCGCCGTCATCAGCGCGGTGGTCGACTCCGGGCCGACCGAGAGGGTGCGGGAGGACCCGACCAGCGCGTAGGCGATCAGACCGCCGATGGCGCCCCACAGCCCGGTGACCGGCGGAAGCCCCGCAAGCTCGGCGTAGGCCATCACCTGCGGGATGAGGTACGCCGTGACGGTGATGCCGGCGAGCACGTCGCCGCGGAGCCAGCCGCGCTCGTAGTCGTCGACCCAGACCGGCACGAACCGGCGTCGTGCGACCCCCGTCCCCGCCATCAGGCCAGGGTAGGGCCGAACGACGGCCCCGGACGGTCAGTCCTCGAAGGCACCGCGCATCCGCAGGTCGCGCCGCGCATCGGCCGGCGCGCAGCAGGACCGGGTGCGGACGCGGCCGGTCAGCCCGCCCACCACGAGCAGCGCCAGGAAGGCGACGACGAGTCCGGCCGCGACGTACGCCATCAGGACCCGGCCTGCTCCCGCTCGGCGCGGGCCTTCTCCATGTCCAGCGCCTTGACGGCGGCGATGACCTGGTCGAGGGCGGCCGCGGGGAGCGCCCCGGCCTGGGCGAAGACGAGCGTGCCCTCCTTGAAGGCCATCAGGGTCGGGATCGAGCTGATGTTGCGCCGCACCGGCCAGCTCCCGCTCGGCCTCGGTGTCGACCTTGCCGAACACCACGTCGGGGTGGGCGTCGGACGCGCGCTCGAAGATCGGGCCGAACTGACGGCACGGTCCGCACCACTCCGCCCAGAAGTCGACGAGGACGATGTCGTGGTCGGTGACGGTGCCCTCGAAGTTCGCTGCGCCCAGCTCGATGGTGGCCATGGGGCTATTCCAGCACTTCCGGCCCCGACACCTCCGAGAGCGCCTCGAAGGGGGCCACGGTCACCAGGTCCCGCACCGCCTCGGCCAGGTCGCGGTCGAGCGTCACCAAGGCATCGGCCTGGAGCTGAGTCTCAGCGCGGGCGCCACCAGCTGGTGCTGGTCGGGGACCACCGTCCGGTCCTGCGCCAGTCGGAGGGCGACGTCGGGGCCGATGACGAACCTGGTCACACAGGACAGGCAAACAGAAACAGCCCCCGACCGCCAGGTGCGCGGGTCGGGGGCTGGATCCTCGTGGGCGGTGGGCTCAGGCGAGGCCGTCGAACGGACGCACCTCGACCTTGCCCCGGCACGCCTTGGACCCCTCGGCCGCGAGCCGCAGCGCCACGTCCAGGTCGGGAGCGTCGATGACCCAGAAGCCCCCGATCACCTCCTTGCTCTCGAGGTAGGGGCCGTCGGTCATCAGGGGCGTCTCCCCCTGGCCGTCCACGACGGTTGCCGTCGACGCCGGCGCAAGCCCGCCGGCGAAGACCCAGTAGCCATCCGTGCGCAGCTTCTCGTTGAAGACGCCCGTCGCGGCCATCGACTCCTCCATCTCCTCCTGGGAGCCGTAGTTGCCGAACTCGTCCATCTCGGCGGGACCGTGCACGCTCAACAGGTAGTGCGTCATCCCAGTCCTCCTCAGTTCCGGGCGGTCCCGACGACCGCCTCCTACCCCCACCACGAACAGCATCGCGCGGGTACGACAGGCGCCACCCGCAGGCTCACTCCCAGATCCAGCGTGGGCTCTGAGTTTCGCTGCCGCGCAGGAGGCCACGAGGCTCCTCGGGTCGCCGGCTCCTCCTGCGATCCCACCCACCACGGCGCTGCCCGCGGGAGGTCGTCCTCGGGCCAGATGCGCAGATGGTGTTGCTCCAGGGGATCCCCAGGGTCCAGCCGTTCGGTGACGGCGGCCATGAAGAAGCAGCACGCGAGCCTGATCCGGCCTCGTCATTGGCCGCGACCAGGCCGCCCGATACCGCTGTCGCCAGGGGCCCTTCGCGACAGGAACTCAATCGGGCTGTCGTCTCCCATGAAGGGAACCGCAGTCGCTGTCTGGAACCGCGCCCGATCAGTGCCAACGGGCAACGCCACCACGATCTTGGACTCGGACCGCATAGCGACCCGAGTTCACCGCGACCGAGGCAGACGCGCAGGTGCGGCGCGTCGACGACGTGATGCGGCTGCCGACCACTGGACCGTTGCTGCGGCGCTCGGCGACGGAGGGCGTCGGTACGAAGTCCCCTAGGGTCGGCGGTCGCGTCGCGTGGCGATTGCAGACCGGGTCTGGCCCATCATTCAGCGGTTGAGCGTCGACGAGAGCCCGCCGATCTGCTGCTCACCACGAGAGGGGGGCAGCTGCATCGAACCGCGGTGCTACGTCGCCACCTCCACGACATTGCCGCGTGCCTGCCGGCGAGCGGCCCTCCAGATCGGGGTCATCCGGTGAGCCCTTGAAGGACTCTGAGAGGTCGGCCGGCCACCAAAGCGGAGGGCAAGACCACGACCGGCGGGGCGCCGGGCGGGTGCACATGGATCCCCGTTCTCAGGTGCCTCCTTGACAAGAGTACTGAGTATCCTCATTATTGAGTGAACTCAGATTTGTGAATGTCGACCCCCACATCGCAAGGAGAATCATCATGAGCACCAGCCGCAACGCACCCGTCATCACCTCCTACGCGCAGGCGCCGGCGCGCGCCGTCACCGTCGGCGGCACCAGCTACGCCTACCGGGAACTCGGCCCGAAGGGCGGCATCCCCGTCGTCTTCTTCGTGCACCTCGCCGCCACCTTGGACAACTGGGACCCCCGCATCGTCGACCCCATCGCGCAGACACGGCACGTGATCACCTTCGACCAGCGCGGCGTCGGAGCCTCGACCGGGGAGGTGCCCGCCACCCTCGAGGAAGCGGCCGATCACGCCTACGAGTTCATCACGGCGCTCGGGTTCGAGAAGATCGACATCTTCTCCTTCTCGATGGGCGGCATGATCGCCCAGGACCTGATCGTCAAGCACCCCGACCTGGTCCGCAAGCTCGTGCTGACCGGGACCGGGCCGCGTGGCGGCAATGACATGGACAAGGTCGTCGGCGTGACGTACTGGGACATCCTCCGCGCGACCCTGACCCGGTCGGACCCCAAGGAGTTCCTGTTCTTCAACCGCAACGCCGCCGGCAAGCCCGCCGCGAAGGCGTTCGTCAAGCGGCTCCAGGAACGCACCGTCGACCGTGACCAGGACATCAGCATCACGGCGTTCCGGACCCAGCTGAAGGCGATCCAGAAGTTCGGCCGTTCCGCCCCGTCGGACCTGTCGACGTTCACCCAGCCGACCCTGATCGCTAACGGCGACAACGACCGCATGGTGCCCTCGGTCCTGTCCGAGGACCTGCACCGCCGCATCAAGGGCAGTGAGCTGATCATCTATCCCGACTCCGGCCACGGCGGGATCTTCCAGTTCCACGAGAAGTTCGCCCCCGTCGCCGCCGAGTTCCTCGCCGCCTGACCACACCCCTGCCGACAGCCAAGAGAGGAGAGACATGAGCACGTCATCGTCGAACCCGCAGGTGGGCGTGAGGAAGCACTTCACCTCCTCCATCTTGCTGTGGATGCGCACCGACCAGCCCCGTCAGAAGGGGATGGACCACTGGAAGGGTCCACACTCCGGGATCATCGCCGTGTCCCCGGGCCTGGAGGAGTACCGGCAGATTCACCTCGCCGAGGCCAACCCCGGGTGCTGGCCCAGTACCACGGGGGTCGAGACCCGGATTCCCGCCGACCGGAAGGTCGACGGGGTCGCGGAAGTCACCTTCCGGTCGGCCCTTTCGCCGCTGAGAGGACGGCAGCAAACGCGGCTGGCCTTTACGGACGAGGTCAATGTTTTCAGGCGCACCCTTCTGTACGCCGGTGCGCCGGGCTCGTCCCGCTGGTACGAGGTCGCAGGCCCGGGTGAGCTCGTCGGCGCCCGAGCCGTCGTCTACCTGCGCCGCCGGGACGGGGTCGGTGGCCGCGAGTTCCGCAGGGTCATCAAGAAGACCTGGTTCCCGCGCTCATCGGCACCGGCGTCCTGAAGGAACTGCGCACGCAGACGTTCCTGCCCTGGAACGAGAAGACGTGGGACACCCCCGACGTCGCCCACGACAACCCGGCCGACCAGCGCTTCCACGCCTCGCTCGTCCTCGGGTTCGCCGACCCGGTCGCGCGGACCGCGTTCTTCGATGGCACGGACATCAAGCAGTGGTCGCAGCCGCTCGTCCGCGTCGCCTCGGCGATCCACGCCTACGACGTCTTCGCGGCACTGACCTACGTCAAGGACGGCGAGATCCTCCCGCACTACCAGGAGTAACCGGGCGCCAACGCAGTATTGACTACGCTCATCACTGAGTCACGTCAGAGCCCTAGCTCCGGAGGACCGCCATGAGTTTCGCCTCCCAGCCGGTCGGACGGCGCGAGCGCAACAAGCAGGCCAAGCTCGAACGCATCATGACCGCGGCCAGCGAGCTGTTCGCCGAACACGGCGTCGACGAGGTCACCACCCAGCAGATCGCCGACAAGGCTGACATCGGCACCGGGACACTGTTCCTCTACGCCAAGACCAAGGGCGAGCTGCTCCTACTGGTGCAGAACGCCCAGTACGCCGCGGCGCTCGAGACCGGGCGGGCATCCGCCGAGACCATCCCCGACGTGCTGGACGCAGTCCTGTCCATCGTGCAGCCGATCGTGCAGTGCAATCGCGCCCAAATCGAGAACGGTCGAACCTACCTACGCGAGATGGTTTTCGGCGACCCCGAGGAGCCCCACCACGGCGAAGCGCTCGCCATCGCCGCGCAGACCGAGGAGGCCATCACGGCTGTGCTGCGCCGCAACAAGCGGGTCGGAGAAGGTGAAGCCGCGACCCTGGCGCGCGTCGTGTCAAGCGTGATGTTCCTCAGCATGGCGGCGAGCCTGAACGTTGCCTGGAGCGTCGAGGAGATCATGGAAGACATCCGCAAGCAGGTCAGCGCGCTGCTGGCCCGCTAGCCGGAGCGCCACGAGCGCTTCGACTCGAACTCGCTGCCGAGTCACGCTCGAGCCTTGCTGGGGAAGCGCCGGGTCGGCGCAGACCGACGGGCGCAATTGGGCAGAGACTTCCACTCCTGCCGGTCCTAAGAAGGGCTCCGCCACACGCGTGACGGGGACCAGGGAGGCGGCTCGACGTAGGCAGGAATGCCCATCGAGAACCTACAGGCGTTGGGTGGTCCGTTCGATGCGTGGGGAGCCGCGTCACGCCTAGGTTGCCTCGGTAGGGGCCTCTCAGGGCCCACCTGGCCCAGTTCGGGAGTGGAGGGATCGAGATGGCGAGCAGCGGTGGCTCCGGGCGCTTCGAGACCGTGATCATCGGCGGCGGCCAGGCTGGCCTGGCGGTTGCCTATCACCTGGCGAGGCGGGAGCGGTCGGTGGTGATCTTGGACGCCAACGAGCGGATCGGCGACTCCTGGCGCGAGCGATGGGACTCGCTCCGGGTGTTCACGCCCGCGCGCTACGACGCGTTGCCCGGTTGGTCCTTCCCGGCACCTGGATGGTCGTACCCGACCAAGGACGAGGTGGCCGACTATCTCGAGTCGTATGCAACGCGATTCGGGCTCCCGGTGCGCAGTGGGATCCGGGTAGACGCGCTCTCACGGGAGGACGAAGGATACGTGGTCTCGTGCGGACCGATCCGGTACCAGGCGGACAACGTGGTGGTGGCCACCGGCGGCTACCAGTCCCCACGGATCCCGGTGTTCGCCAGGGCGCTCGACCCGAGCATCGTGCAGTTCCATTCGAGCCAGTATCGGAACCCGTCGCAGCTCCGCGACGGCGGTGTCCTGGTGGTCGGCGCCGGCAACTCTGGCGCCGAGATCGCCGTCGAATCGTCATCCGGCCACCAGACGTGCCTGTCGGGTAGGGACACGGGCCAAGAGCCGGTCCGCGCCGGGAGCCTGTCGGATCGACTCTTCACGCCGCCCTTCTGGTTCCTGCTGTCTCACGTGTTGACGACGCGCAATCCGATCGGCCGGAACGTTCGAGACCAACTGTCCAACCAGGGGCTCCCACTCGCCCGGATCAGACGGCAGGATCTCGTGCGGGCGAGGGTCGAGCGGGTAGCACGCGTGACCGGCGTGCGCGACGGTCTCCCGCTGCTCAAGGACGGCGCCGTCCTCGAAGTCGCCAACGTGATCTGGTGCACCGGATTCGCGTCCGACTTCAGCTGGATCGACCTCCCCGTCCTCGATCGGGACGGCCTACCCAGGCACCAGCGTGGCGTCGTCCGATCGGAACCCGGGCTGTACTTCATGGGACTGTTCTTCCAGTCCGCGGGAACCTCGTCCTTGATCGGCGGCGTCGGCAGGGATGCGCGGCACATCGCCCGCCACATCACCACGAAGCCTGTCGGAGCTGGCGGCACGGAGGAGCCCGCCCCCCGCCCGGCAGATCAGGTGACGAAGTAGTGCGTGCGGACGCTGTCCAGGTGCTGATCGTTGGCGCGGGCGTGGCGCGCATCGTGCCTGCGTCGTACGACTCGGCCGTCGTGTCACCGAGTGGACGACCGATTTAGCGCTCGCCGTTTCTTGCTGGTGAGCGCCCAACATGAGCGAACTCGATCACTTCCTCATCCCGACCCTCGACCGCCAGGACGCAGCAGAGCGAGCGCTGGTGAATGGGGACCCCGGGCTGCGGCTTGCGATGACGTCGACCGAGATCCGGTGACCGTGTTCGGGGCCAAAGTGCCGCTCAGGAGCGGATGGGACGAGGTCAGCGACACGCTTGGATGGCTGGCCGCGCGCTGGTCTGGAGCGCAGCCGGAGCTACCTCGAGGGCGGCCGATGGAGGAGCCCAACCAGTGTCCCGCGACTTGATCTGCACGTATCTGGCACGATCAACGCGGAATCGACCCCCTCGCTGCGCGTTTGCGCAGGTCAGAGGCCGATTCCACTGTGGCGGTGGCGGAGGGATTTGAACCCTCGGTGGGCTTGCACCCACAAACGCTTTCGAGGCGTTCTCCTTAGGCCGCTCGGACACGCCACCGCGGGAGAGGCTACCCGAGGCGGTGGGGGCGGAAGAAATCGTCCAACAGGGCCGTGGCGTCCTCGGCGAGCACGCCCGCGAGCACTTCGGGACGGTGGTTGAGCCGGCGGTCGCGGACCACGTCCCAGAGGCTGCCGACCGCGCCGGCCTTCACGTCGTACGCACCGAAGACGACGCGGTCCACCCGCGCCAGCACCGCCGCTCCGGCGCACATCGTGCACGGCTCCAGCGTCACCACGAGCGTGCAGCCCTCGAGACGCCACGCACCCCGGGCCGCGGCCGCCCCGCGCAGGGCGACCACCTCCGCGTGCCCGGTGGGGTCGGCCTCGGCCTCGCGCACGTTGCGGCCGCGGCCGACGACCAGGCCCGTCTCGTCGACGACCACGGCACCGATCGGGACGTCGTCGGTCGCCAGCGCGGCGCGGGCCTCGTCGAGGGCGGCGCGCATCGGCGCCTCCCAGGCACTCATGCAGAGGTCAGGCCGACGGCCTCGTCGAAGAGGGCGCCGAAGCCGAGCCGCTTCGCGACGTCGGACAGCATCTCGTCGGGGTAGAGCTCCTCGTCGTCGAGCAGCACCCCCATGTCCATCGCCTGCATGCCCAGGTCGCCGACGATGTCGAGGTCGCCCGCCGGCAGCGGGTCGTCCTCCTCCTCGGGGTAGGGCAGCCCGAGTCGCTCGACGGCCGAGCGGGCGATCTCCCACTCGTCCGCGGCCGTGACGTCGGAGAGCAGCAGCCGGACGTGCGCACCGGCCACCCGCACGATCAGGAAGAAGTCCTCGTCGATCGCCACCAGCCCGAGCGCACCGCCGTCGCCGGGGAACCGACGCAGCGCGGTGGCCAGCGACTCGACGTCCGCGAGCAACGCGTGGGCGATCTCCTGGACCTGCCACACGCCTTCCTCGCGGTAGGCGGCGAGGGCGAAGTCGATGCCCTCGAGGGTCTCGGTGGTGCTCGACACGACAGCCTCCTCGTCCGCTCGTGACCGGGTCCGACGTCTTCAGCGTGACAGACGCGCCCGCCTGGGCCAACCCTTGTTGCGCTGGGCGAACGACCGGGCGGAATCCCTGCCTGCACTAGGGTTCGGGCCATGCGCACGCTCGTCGTCGACCACCCGCTCGTGGCCCACAAGCTCACCGCCCTGCGGGACGAGAACACCGACTCCCCCAGCTTCCGCCGGCTGGCCGACCAGCTCGTGACGCTGCTCGCCTACGAGGCCACCCGGGACGTGCGGGTCGGCCCGGTGGAGATCACCACGCCGGTGGGTCCGACGACCGGGGTGAAGCTCACCTCGCCGCGTCCGCTCGTCGTCCCGATCCTGCGGGCCGGCCTCGGCATGCTCGACGGGATGATGCGGCTGCTGCCCACCGCCGAGGTCGGCTTCCTCGGGATGGTCCGCGACCACGAGACGCTCAAGGCCTCGACGTACGCCGAGCGGCTGCCCGAGGACCTGTCCGGACGTCAGTGCTACGTGCTCGACCCGATGCTGGCGACCGGCGGCACCCTCGCCGCGGCGATCAAGTTCCTCACCGACCGGGGCGCCGACGACATCACCGCGATCTGCCTGCTCGCCGCCCCCGAGGGCTGTGCGCGCCTGGAGTCCGACCTCGAGGGCGTCTCGGTCCCGGTCACCGTGGTCACCGCGGCGATGGACGAGAAGCTCAACGACAAGGGCTACATCGTGCCCGGCCTCGGCGACGCGGGCGACCGGCTGTACGGCGTCGTCTAGCGGGGCTCCCCGTCCGGTCCGTCGGTCCGACCGGTTGTACCGCGAGTTGCCGTCACCCGGTGACGGGAAGTCGCGGTACTGCCAGGAACCCCGTGCCTAGAGCGCCTTCACCGCGTTGAGCAGCTTGCCCATCGAGTCCTTGGCGTCGCCGAAGAGCAGGGCGGTGCGCTCGTCGAAGAGCAGCTCGTTCTCGATGCCGGCGAAGCCGGGGCGCATCGAGCGCTTCATGAAGATGACCTGCCGGGCCTCGTCGGCGTTGAGGATCGGCATGCCGTAGATCGGGGCGCCCGGCGTGGTCTTGGCGGCGGGGTTGACGACGTCGTTGGCGCCGACGACGAGGACCACGTCGGCGGACTTGAAGTCGCCGTTGATCTCGTCCATCTCCTTGAGCTCCTCGTAGGGCACCTGGGCCTCGGCGAGCAGCACGTTCATGTGGCCGGGCATCCGGCCGGCGACCGGGTGGATGGCGTAGTCGACCTCGCCGCCGCGCTGGTTGAGCAGGTCGACCAGCTCGCGCAGCGTGTGCTGGGCCTGGGCGACCGCGAGTCCGTAGCCGGGGATGATGATGACCCGGTCGGCGTAGGCCAGCATGATCGCGGCGTCCTCGGGCGTCACCGAGCGCACCGGCCGGTCGGAGGCCTCGCCGCCGCCGAGGGTCGAGCCGCCCTTGAGCGCCCCGAACAGGATGTTGGTGACCGAGCGGCCCATCGCCTTGGCCATCAGCAGCGTCAGGAACGTTCCGGAGGCGCCGACCAGGGTGCCGGCGACCAGCAGCAGCGTGTTGCTGAGCACGTAGCCGCTGGCGGCCACGGTGAGGCCGGTGAAGGCGTTGAGCAGCGAGATCACGATCGGGACGTCGGCGCCGCCGACCGGCAGCACGAGCAGCACGCCGATCAGCAGGCCGACCAGGCCGATCGCGATCCCGAGGCCGATCGTGGGGTCGCGGACCACCAGGACGCTGAGCACGACCTCGGCGATCAGCGAGCCGCCGAAGACGACCGGGAAGCCCGGGAAGGTGACCGGCCGCGAGGTCATCAGGTCCTGGAGCTTGGCGAAGGTGACCCCGGAGCCGGCGAAGGAGATGGCGCCGACGGCGACCGTGAACGCCGTGGCGACCAGGTTGAACGTCGGGGCGTCCGCGCCGATCTCGTTGAGCTCGAGGAGCGCGACCAGGGACGCCGCGCCGCCACCGACGCCGTTGAACAGCGCCACCATCTGCGGCATCTGGGTCATCTGCACGCGCCGCGCGCCGTAGACGCCGGCGACCGTGCCGACCGCGATCGCGGCCAGCATCGGGGCGACGTTCTGGAGGCCCTCGAGGTAGAAGAACGGCAGCGCACAGGCGACCACCGCGGCCGCGGCGCCGATCAGGTTGCCGGCCCGCGCGGTCTTGGGGCCGGACAGCCCCTTGAGCGCGAGGATGAAGCAGATCGCGCAGATCAGGTAGACCAGCTGCGCCCAGGTGGGGATCACGCGGCAGCCTCGTCCTTCTTGGCACCACTGCTCTTGGTGGTCGAGCGTGTCGAGCGGCGCGTGAACATCTGGAGCATCCGGTCGGTCACCACGAAGCCGCCCACCATGTTGACGGTGGCCAGCACGATCGCGATCAGGCCGACCACCAGCGCGACGCCGTCGGCGTGCGCGGTGACGATGATCGCGCCGAGCAGGATGACGCCGTGGATGGCGTTGGCGCCGGACATCAGCGGGGTGTGCAGCGTCGACGACACCTTCGAGATGACCTCGATGCCGACGAAGACACTGAGCACGAAGACGGTCAGCCAGGCGATCTCGTTCACTGCGGGGCCTCCTCGACCGCCGGGACGGGTCCCTCGAGGGCCTCGCGGGTGGGCAGGTGCCGGATCTCGCCCGCGTGGGTGACGCAGGCGCCGGCGACGATCTCGTCGGCGAAGTCCGGCGCGAAGCGGCCGGTGCCGTCCTCGTCGGTGACGGTCATCAGGGTCAGCAGGTTGACGATGTTCTGGGCGTAGAGCCGCGACGCCGGCCCGGGCATCTGCGAGGGCACGTTGCGGCCGCCCCACACCTGCGCGACGCCGATCCGCACCACCTCGCCGGCCACCGATCCCTCGACGTTGCCGCCGGACTCGGCGGCCAGGTCGACGACGACGGAGCCGGGCGGCATCTGCTCCACCATGGCCGCGGTGACCAGCAGCGGCGCCTGCCGACCGGGAACGGCCGCGGTGGTGATCAACGCGTCCGCCGCCGCGATGTGCGGCGCGAGCAGGTCGCGCTGGCGGGCCGCACGGTCCTCGGTCATCTCGCGGGCGTAGCCCCCGGCGCCCTCGAGCGTCTCGAGGTCGAGCTCGATCGCCTTGGCGCCCATCGACCGGATCTCCTCGGCGGCGGCCGCGCGGACGTCGTACGCCGACACCACGGCGCCGAGCCGCTTGGCGGTCGCGATCGCCTGGAGCCCGGCGACGCCCGCGCCCAGCACCACCACCTTGGCGGGCTGGATGGTGCCCGCGGCGGTCATGTTCTGCGGGAAGAAGCGGCGCAGCAGCCCGGCGGCGACGACCGCGCAGCGGTAGCCCGACACCAGCGCCTGGGACGACAGCGCGTCCATCGACTGCGCCCGGCTGATCCGCGGCACCAGCTCCAGGGCGAAGGCCGTGACCCCGGTGTCGCGCAGGTCCGCGACGAGCGCGTGCTCCTGGTTGACCGGGAGGAACGAGAGCGTCGCCGCGCCGGCCTTCAGCCGCCGCACCTGTCCGGGGTCGAGCGGCTGGACCGACACCACCACGTCGGAGGTCGCCAGGGCGTCGTCCGCGATCACCGCCCCGGCCTCGGACGTACTCGTCGTCGTCGTGGAGCGCGGATCGTCCCGCGTCCGGCTCGACGACCACCTCGTAGCCCAACCCGGTCAGCTTGCCGACGAGCTCGGGCACGAGCGCGACGCGGGCCTCCCCGTCGCGCGTCTCCTTGGCCACTGCGATCCTCACGGGTGCGAACCTAGGCCACGCGACCCCCGGGGTCGAACATCCCTAGGTCTTTCCGAGCGGGAATGTGTCGACGGCCTCGTAGCGCGGGCGCCGCGAGGGGCCCTCCCCGAGGTACGACGCGACGAGGGTGAGCTCGGTCGCCGCGCCAGGTCGGTCCGGCGTAGCCGTCGAGCAACCGCACCCAGTCCGAGACGCCGGCCGGTCGCCCCAGGCGGGCCACGGTGACGTGCGGCCGGAACCGCTGGCCGGCCACCGCCACACCGGTGCGGGTCGCCGCGGCCCGGGCCCCGGTGGCGGCCCGGGACAGCTCGGTGCCGCCGTGCTCGTCGAGGTCGAGCCCGGCCCACAGGATCCGGGCCCGCGCGGCGTCGGGGAAGGCCCCGCCACCGGCGATCCGGGTCGAGAACGGCGAGCGGCGGGCCGCCGCCCGACCGAGCCGCTCGACCACCTCGTCGAGGTGCCGGTCGGCGACGTCGGCCAGGAAGGCCAGGGTCACGTGCAGGTGCTCGGGCAGCGTCCAGCGGAAGGGTGCCGCGTCCCGGCGGACCGCGAGGAACGCGTCGAGGTCCTCGACCGCCGTCTCCGGTGGCACCAGGGCCACGAACATCCGCATGCGCTAGACGGCCGACCCCACGACCGTGCCGATGCCGTAGGTGACCGCCATGGCGAGCAGCCCGCCCGCGACGTTGCGGAGCA
Organism: uncultured Actinomycetota bacterium; assembly: GCA_963713255.1. Taxonomy (GTDB): domain Bacteria; phylum Actinomycetota; class Actinomycetes; order Propionibacteriales; family Nocardioidaceae; genus Nocardioides. The sequence continues at coordinate 50,619 of CAVQLC010000012.1, read as the reverse complement.
CGGCCTTGCGCGGCGCACCGAAGCCCAGCCGGGCACTGGCCCAGCCGGTGAGGGCCAACGCGACCAGGACGGCCACCACGGTGACGACGACCCGGCCGCCCGGAGGCGTCAGCACGATGGTCAGCAGCGGGAGCAGCGCACCGACCGTGAAGGAGACCATCGACGCCCAGGCGGCCGTCCACGGGTTCGTGAGGTCGTCGGGGTCGATGCCCAGCTCGGCCTCGGCGTGCGCGCCCAGCGCGTCGTGGGCGGTGAGCGCCTCGGCGACCTCGCGGGCCAGGTCCTCGCTGAGGCCCTTGGCCACGTAGAGGCCCGCCAGCTCGGCGAGCTCCTCGGCGGGCTCGTCGACCAGCTCGCGTCGTTCCTTGTCCAGCAGCGCGCGCTCGGAGTCGCTCTGGGTGCTGACCGAGACGTACTCACCCGCGGCCATGCTCAGCGCGCCCGCCACCAGGCCCGCGACGCCGGCCACCAGGATGGTCGTCCGGTCGCTGGTCGCGCCGGCGACCCCCATCACCAGACCCGCGGTCGAGACGATGCCGTCGTTGGCCCCGAGCACGCCCGCGCGCAGCCAGTTGAGCCGGTTGTTCAGGCCCTCGGCGTGGGGCTCGTCGTCGTGCGGCCCGACCGGCGGATCGAGGGTGTCGGGATCCGCGCTCATGCGTCCATCGTTCGCTCTCGGCAGATCGCCCGCAAGCAAGGCAAGGCTCGCCAAAGCGGCGCCTGCGTCGGGGTCCTCAGAGGCCGAGGTCGCGGCCGATGAGCTCCTTCATGATCTCGTTGGAGCCGGCCCAGATCTTCGTGACGCGGGCGTCGCGCCAGGCGCGGGCGACCCGGTACTCGTTCATGAAGCCGTAGCCGCCGTGCAGCTGGACGCAGTGGTCGAGGACGGCGTTCTGCACCTCGGCGGTCCACCACTTGGCCTTGGCCGCGTCGATCGGGGTGAGCTCGCCCTTGGTGTGCGCGAGGACGCACTGGTCGACGTAGGCCTGGGTGACCTCGACCCGGGTGAAGAGGTCGGCGAGCAGGAACTTGTTGTGCTGGAAGGCGCCGATCGACTGGCCGAAGGCCTTGCGGTCCTTGGTGTAGGCGAGCGTCTCGTCGAGGATCTGCGCGGCGTGCGCGAGGTTGGTGATCGCCGAGCCGAGCCGCTCCTGCGGCAGGAACGTCATCATGTGGATGAAGCCGGAGTCGACCTCGCCGATGACGTCGGCGCCCGAGACGCGGAGGTCGGTGAAGCCGAGCTCGGCCGTGTCGGACTCGTCCTGGCCGACCTTGTCCAGCTTGCGCCCGCGCGCGAACCCCTCGGCCGTGGTGTCGACGCCGAAGAGGGTGATGCCGCGGGCCTTCTTGTCCGGGCTGGTGCGGGCGGCGACGACCACGAGGTCGGCGGAGTAGCCGTTGGTGATGAAGGTCTTGGAGCCGTTGAGCACCCAGTCGTCGCCGTCCGCGACCGCCGTGGTCTTGAGCGCCGCGAGGTCGGAGCCGCCGGACGGCTCGGTCATCCCGATCGCGGTGAGCAGCTCGCCGGTGCAGAAGCCGGGCAGCCAGCGCTGCTTCTGCTCGTCGTTGGTCAGGTGCACGAGGTACGGCGCCACGATGTCGGCGTGGATGCCGACGCACGACGGCAGCGACATGTTGACCTTGGCGAGCTCCTCGGTGAGCACCGCGTTGAACCGGTAGTCGCCGGCGGCCATCCCGCCGTACTCCTCGGGGATCTCCAGGCCCAGGAAGCCCTGCTTGCCGGCGGCCAGCCAGAACTCCCGGGGGATCGCCTTGGCCGCGGCGTGCTCCTCGACGTGCGGGCGCACCTCGCGGTCCAGGAACTCCCTGACGGAGGAGCGGAAGGCCTCGTGGTCCTCGTCGTAGATCTCGCGCTTCATGGGCCGATCCTACTGGGCGGTAAGTTCGCTCGCCGCCGTCGTCACCCGTCGGCGGCCGACGGTGCCACGGTCGATGCACCGGACGCCCTCTCGCCGTGGTAGTTTGATCGTTCCAAACGAGGGGATCAACCCGTGCAGATCTGGCCCGGAGCGGCATACCCGCTCGGCGCGACGTTCGACGGCAGCGGCACGAACTTCGCGATCTTCAGCGAGGTCGCCGAGCAGGTCGAGCTGTGCCTCTTCGACAACGGGGTGGGCGACGAGCCCCCCACCGAGACCCGGATCGAGCTCACCGAGGTCGACGGCTACGTCTGGCACTGCTACCTGCCGCACGTCCAGCCCGGCCAGCGCTACGGCTACCGCGTGCACGGGCCCTACTCGCCCGACCGCGGCCTGCGCTGCAACCCGAACAAGCTGCTGCTCGACCCCTACGCCAAGGCGACCGCGGGCGAGATCGACTGGAACCCGGCGCTCTTCGGCTACGACTTCGGCGACCCCGACTCGCGCAACGACGAGGACTCCGCGCCGCACATGGTGCTCGGCGTGGTCATCAACCCCTTCTTCGACTGGGAGGGCGATCGTCGGCTGGCCATCCCCTACAACCAGAGCGTCATCTACGAGGCCCACGTCAAGGGGCTCACCGAGCTGCACCCGGACATCCCGGAGGACCTGCGCGGCACCTACGCCGGCCTCGCCCACCCCGCGATCACCGAGCACCTGACCCAGCTCGGCGTCACCGCGATCGAGCTGATGCCGGTGCACGAGTTCGTGCACGACAACACCCTGCTCGAGAAGGGGCTGCGCAACTACTGGGGCTACAACACGTTGTCCTTCCTCGCGCCGCACGCGGGCTACGCCGCGAGCCGCGAGCTCGGCCAGCAGGTGCAGGAGTTCAAGTCGATGGTGAAGACGATGCACGCCGCCGGCATCGAGGTGATCCTCGACGTGGTCTACAACCACACCGCCGAGGGCAACCACCTCGGTCCGACGCTGAGCTTCAAGGGCATCGACAACCCGGCGTACTACCGCCTCATGGAGGACGACCAGCGCTACTACATGGACTACACGGGGACCGGGAACTCCCTCAACGTCCGGCAGCCGCACTCCCTCCAGCTGATCATGGACTCGCTGCGCTACTGGGTCACCGAGATGCACGTCGACGGCTTCCGCTTCGACCTCGCCTCGACCCTGGCCCGGGAGTTCTACGACGTCGACCGGCTCTCCACGTTCTTCGAGCTCGTGCAGCAGGACCCGGTGGTCAGCCAGGTGAAGCTGATCGCCGAGCCGTGGGACATCGGGCCCGGCGGCTACCAGGTCGGCAACTTCCCGCCGCAGTGGACCGAGTGGAACGGCGCCTACCGCGACACCGTGCGCGACTTCTGGCGCGGCGAGCCGTCGCTGGGCGAGTTCGCCTCCCGGCTGGCCGGCTCCGCCGACTTCTACGAGCACTCCGGTCGGCGGCCGGTGGCGAGCATCAACTTCGTCACCGCACACGACGGCTTCACGCTGCGCGACCTGGTGTCGTACAACGAGAAGCGCAACGACGCCAACGGCGAGGACGGGAACGACGGCGAGAGCCACAACCGGTCGTGGAACCACGGCGTCGAGGGGCCCACCGACGACCCGGACGTGCTCGCGCTCAGGTCGCGGGCGCAGCGCAACTTCATCGCGACCCTGCTGCTGAGCCAGGGCGTGCCGATGCTGCTGCACGGGGACGAGATGGGCCGCACGCAGGACGGCAACAACAACACCTACGCCCAGGACTCCGAGATCAGCTGGGTGCACTGGGACGCGGCCGACCGGCCGCTGGTGGAGTTCACGGCGGCGGTGGCCCGGCTGCGGCACCAGCACCCGACGTTCCGGCGCAAGCGCTTCTTCACCGGTACGACGGTGCGCGCCGGCGGCGGCGCCGAGGGCGACCGGCTCAACGACATCGTCTGGCTGCACCCCGACGGCCGACCGATGGACGGCGACGACTGGACCGCCGAGGGCGCCCAGGTCATCGGCATGTACCTCAACGGGCACGGCATCGCCGGCAGCGACAGCGTCGGCAACCCGATCACCGACGCGCACTTCCTGCTGTACTTCAACGCCGGCGGCGATGCCGCCGAGCTGACCCTGCCTCCGGAGGAGTACTCCGCCGGCTGGGACGTGCTCATCGACACCGCGGGCGCCACCACCGACACCGAGCCGCGTCCGGCCGGTGGCTCGCTGAAGCTGGAGTCGCGCAGCATGGTGGTGCTGCGTGAGCAGTCCGAGCCGGTCGCCGAGGTGGACCACTCCGTCGCGGCCTCGGTCGCGGCGATGGCCCGCCCGTCCAAGACGGACCCCCGCACGCAGCGCGACTGACCATGCGGACGCCCACCAGCACCTACCGACTGCAGATCACCGAGGACTTCGACCTCCTCGCGGCCGCCCGGGTGCTGCCCTACCTGCACGACCTCGGCGCCGACTGGGTCTACCTGTCCCCGATCCTGGCGTCCGAGGCCGACAGCGACCACGGCTACGACGTCGCCGACCACTCGCGGATCGACCCCGCCCGCGGCGGCGTCGCCGGGCTGGCCGCGGTCTCGCAGGAGGCGCGCCGGCTCGGGATGGGCGTGCTGGTCGACATCGTCCCCAACCACGTGGGCGTGGCCCAGCCGGCGGGCAACGCCTGGTGGTGGAGCGTGCTGACCCACGGACCGGCATCGCCCGCGGCCGACGCCTTCGACATCGACTGGGCCGCCGGCGGAGGCAGGCTGCGGCTGCCGGTCGTCGGGGACGACGACCAGGACGTCCCGGGTGGTCCGATCGCGCACCTGCGGGTCGAGGCCGGCCAGCTGCACTACCACGACAACGCCTACCCGCTCGCGCCCGGAAGCGCCGACGACTGGGGCGACCCCGGTGTCGACGCCGACGTCGTGCACGGCCGCCAGCACTACGAGCTGGTCAGCTGGCGGATGGCCGACGCCGGCCTGAACTACCGGCGCTTCTTCGCGGTCAACTCGCTCGCCGCGGTGCGCGTCGAGGAGCCGGAGTGGTTCACCAAGTCGCACTCCGTCATCGCCGAGTGGTTCGCCGAGGGCCAGGTCGACGGGCTCCGCGTCGACCACCCCGACGGGCTGCGCGACCCGGTCGGCTACCTCGAGGACCTCGCGGCGCTGACCGACCACGCCTACGTGCTCGTCGAGAAGATCCTCGAGCCGGGCGAGGAGCTCCCCACGCACTGGGCCACCGCCGGCACCACGGGCTACGACGTGCTCGCGCTGCTGGACCGGGTGCTCACCGACCCCGCCGGCGAGGAGCCGCTGACCGCGCTCGAGGACCGGCTGCGTGGGGAACCCGTCGACTGGCACGCGCTGGTGCACGACAACAAGCGCGACGTCGCCGACCACCTGCTGCGGTCGGAGGTGCTCCGCATCGGCCGCGAGCTGCGGGTCGTGCTGACCGATGCGCCCGCCGACACCGAGGACGCCGTCGCCGAGCTGATCGCCTGCTTCCCCGTCTACCGCTCCTACCTGCCCGAGGGTCGTGAGCACCTCGAGCGGGCGCTCGCCGACGCCCGGGCCCACCGCCCCGACCTGGCGGCGACCCTCGACGTCCTCGCGCCGGTGCTCGGTGACCCGGAGGCCGCCCCCGCGCTGCGGTTCCAGCAGACCAGCGGGATGGTGATGGCCAAGGGCGTCGAGGACCGCTCGTTCTACCAGTGGTCCCGGCTCACCTCGCTCAACGAGGTCGGCGCCGACCCGTCGGTCTTCGCGGTGGGCACGCCCGCTTTCCACGAGTCGATGGCGGCCCGGCAGCGTGACTGGCCCGCGGCGATGACCACGACGTCCACGCACGACACCAAGCGCGGTGAGGACGTGCGGGCCCGCATCACCGTGCTCGCCGAGGTTCCCGAGGTCTGGGACGCCGCGCTGGCGGACCTGCACAGCCTGGTCCCGTTGCCCGACCGGGGCTTCGCCAACCTGCTGTGGCAGGCGATCCTCGGCGCCTGGCCGGGCTCCGCCGCCGCCGCGACCTGCGCGAGCGCCTGCACGGGTACGCCGAGAAGGCGATGCGCGAGGCCGGCGACCGGACCACCTGGACCGAGCCGGACACCATCTACGAGGACGCGGTCCACGCGGCCGTCGACGCGTGCTTCGACGTCCCGGCCGTCCGCCGCCGGCTGGACGACCTGCTCGACGTCGTCGCCGACCCCGGCTGGTCCAACGCCCTGGCCCTCAAGCTGCTGGCCCTCACCGTCCCCGGCGTGCCCGACGTCTACCAGGGCAGCGAGCTGTGGGAGCAGAGCCTGGTCGACCCCGACAACCGCCGACCCGTGGACTTCGACCTGCGCGCGGCGCTGCTCGCCGACCTCGACGGTGGCGCCCGGCCCGCCCTCACCGGCGGGGTCGACGACCCCGGCGCGGCCAAGCTGCTGGTCACCCGGGCCGCGCTCGGGCTGCGCCGCGACCGGCCCGAGCTCTTCGGCACCTACGCCCCGCTCACCGCCGAGGGCACGGCCGCCGAGCACGTGCTCGCCTTCGACCGCGGCGGCGCGGTCACGGTCGTCACCCGGCTGCCGCACGGGCTGGCGGCCCGGGGCGGCTGGGGCGACACGTCGCTCGCGCTGCCGCCGGGCCAGTGGGTGGACGCGGTGAGCGGCCGACCCGTCCCGCCCGGCCCGGTGCTGCTCGCCGACCTGCTCACCCACCACCCGGTCGCCCTGCTGGTCCAGCAGGCCCCCGCCGAGCACACGCCCGCCTCGGCGACGCACGGTCGCTTCGACGTGTGGGCGCCGCTGCCGGAGCGCGTGACGCTGCGCGTCGCGGGCACCGACGTCCCCATGGAGCGCGGCGCCGACGACTGGTGGCGTCCGTCGGAGCCGGTCCCCGAGATGCCGGCGGAGGGAGTCGACTACGGCTACCTCGTCGACGGCGACCCCGAGCCCAAGCCCGACCCGCGGTCACGACGGCAGCCCGACGGGGTCCACGGGCTGTCGCGCACGTTCGACGCGGCGTCGTACGCCTGGTCGGACGGCGCCTGGACCGGGCGGCAGCTCGCCGGGGCGACGATCTACGAGCTGCACGTCGGCACCTTCACCCCCGAGGGCACCTTCGACGCGGCCCTCGGCCGTCTCGGACCACCTGAAGCAGATCGGCGTGGACTTCGTCGAGCTGCTCCCGGTCAACGCGGTCAACGGCGAGCACAACTGGGGCTACGACGGGGTGCTGTGGTCCGCGGTCCACGAGCCGTACGGCGGGCCCGCGGGCTACCAGCGCTTCGTCGACGGCTGCCACGCGGCCGGCATCGGCGTGATCCAGGACGTCGTGCACAACCACCTCGGCCCGTCGGGCAACTACCTGCCGCTGTTCGCGCCGTACCTCAAGAGCGGCACCAACACCTGGGGCGACCTGCTGAACCTCGACGGCGAGGGCAGCGTCGAGGTGCGCCGCTACATCCTCGACAACGTCCGGATGTGGTTCGAGGACTACCACGTCGACGGGCTCCGGCTCGACGCCGTGCACGCGCTCGACGACTCCTCCCCGGTCCACCTGCTGGAGGAGATGGCCGTCGAGGTCGCCGCGCTGTCCGCCCACCACCGTCGGCCGATGACCCTGATCGCCGAGTCCGACCTCAACGAAGCCCGGCTGGTGACCCCGCGAGAGGCCGGCGGCTACGGGCTCGACGCCCAGTGGAGCGACGACTTCCACCATGCGGTGCACGTCGCGCTCACCGGGGAGACCGACGGCTACTACGCCGACTTCGAGCCGCTCACGGCCCTGGCCAAGGTGGTGGAGCAGGGCTTCTTCCACGACGGGACGTGGTCGTCCTTCCGCGGCCGGCCGCACGGCGCGCCGATCGACGTCGAGCGGATGCCCGGCTGGCGGCTCGTGGTGTGCAGCCAGAACCACGACCAGATCGGGAACCGCGCCCGCGGCGACCGGCTCACCGAGGCGCTCGACGACGACCAGCTGGTGTGCGCGGCCCTGCTGACGCTCACCTCGCCCTTCACGCCGATGCTCTTCCAGGGCGAGGAGTGGGCGGCCTCGACACCGTTCCAGTTCTTCACCTCGCACCCCGAGCCCGAGCTGGGCAGTGCCGTGGCCGAGGGCCGGCTCGCGGAGTTCGAGGCGATGGGCTGGGATCCCGCCGACGTGCCCGACCCGCAGGACCCGGCGACGTACCAGCGCTCGAACCTCGACTGGAGCGAGCTGGCCGGCGGCCGGCACGCGGTGGTCCTGGACGCCTACCGACGGCTCGCGTCCCTGCGCAGGACGCGGCCCGAGCTCACCGACCCCGACCTGCGCACCGTCGCCTGCACCGTCGACGAGGACCGGCGGCTGTTCACGATGCGTCGCGGCGGGGTCCTCGTGGCGGTGAACTTCGGCGCCGACCCGGTGACCCACGACCTGGGACCGGGCGCGCACACGCTGCTCTTCACGACCCCGACCGCCGCGGTGGTGGACGGCACCCAGCTGAGCCTGCCTCCCCACGCCGGCGCCGTCGTCGCGAGCTGATGACGGTGCCGGCGCCGCCGGCGCCGCTCGTCGTCAGGGGCGGCTGCGGGCTTCGTCGGCCAGCCGGGCGCGGGCCCGGGTCAGCATGGTGCGGACCACGGTCGGGTGGAGGCGCCGGACGAGGGACGAGTAGGCCCGACCCCGACGGTTGTGGACCTGGACGACGGTGGTGACCACCACGCGGTCCGGCTCGCGGCGCACCGAGGCCCGGAAGTCCAGATGTCCCTGGTCGATCCCGAGCAGCACCTCGGTCTCCGTGCGGGCAACGGTGTCGAACGCGTGGGAACCCGCGCGCTCGATGCCCACGACACCGACCAGGGCCTCACGGAGCGCCAGCAGCGCGCCCACCCAGGTCGGCGGGCCGCGGAAGACCGCGTCCGCCCAGGCCTGGGGGTCGTCGGGCAGCCCGTCCACGTCCCCGACCGCGTAGGCGTCGGCCCAGTCCACGCGCGGCAGGGCGTCGAGGAGGAGGCCGTCCCGCGGTACGGCGACCTCGGCCGCCCTCGAGCCGCGACCCGGCCGGGTGCGGATGATCGTGACCATGGCTGCTCCTCCGTACGCCTCCGTACGGAGGACTTCCATACGGTAGCGTACGGTGACGCCCGGTGGCTAGCGCAGCACGTCCTCGACCCACGCCGGCACCAGCACGCCGGCGGGCCCGTGCCGGGCCTCGTCGAACAGGTGCGTCCCGTCGCTGCGTTCGAGGTTGAGCTCGAGGGTGCGGGCACCGAACGCCTTGGCGATCTGCACGAACCCGGCCGCGGGATAGACCGCGCCCGACGTCCCGATCGAGACGAACAGGTCCGCCCGCACCAGAGCGGACTCGATCCGCGGCATCTCGTAGGGCATCTCCCCGAACCACACGATGTCCGGCCTCAGGGAGTCCGCGCCGCAGCCCGGGCACGGAGGCTGGTCCGCGAGGTCGGCGTCCCAGCGGAACCGGTCGCCGCACGTGGTGCACCAGGCCGAGCGCAGCTCGCCGTGCATGTGCACGACCTGGCGCAGCCCGGCCCGCTCGTGGAGGTCGTCGACGTTCTGGGTCACCACCAGCAGGTCGTCACCGAGGTTCCGCTCGAGCACGGCCAGGGCCTCGTGCGCAGGGTTGGGCGCGACGCGGGCGAGGGCCGCGCGGCGGGCGTCGTAGAACGCCTGGACGACCTCGGGCTGCACGGCGTACGCCTCCGGTGTCGCGACGTCCTCGACGTGGTGGTCCTCCCAGAGGCCGTCGGTGTCGCGGAAGGTGCGCAGTCCGCTCTCGGCGGAGATGCCGGCACCGGTGAGGACGACGACCCGCACGCGGCTAGGCGCTCTTGAAGTCGAAGTTGATCATCAGCCCGTCGACGGACGTGACGTCGACCTCGACCGTGGTGTCGCCGTCGGGAGTGGTCACCTCGCAGGTCACCTCGCGGCCGACCTCGCCGTAGAGGTTGCCGTCGCAGCTGGACTCGACGCCGGTGTAACCCTGGATCTCCAGCGACTGGGCGATGGCGTCGGCCACCGTCTCGGGCGGCAGGAAGGCCATCGTCTCGACGCCCAGGTCGTCCGCCTCGGTGTCGGTCACCTGCGCCCGGACGCCGACCTCGTCGTCGTCGGTGGTGACGGTGCAGTCCTGGGTGGCGTCCTGCTCGGCCGTGAGGTCGCCCTCGCACGCGACGGTGAGCTTCGCGTCGGGGTCGTCGGGTTCGTACATGCCGGAGATCTGCTTCTCCAGGTCGGCCTGGGTCATCGGGGTGCCGGTCGGGGCGTCGTCCTTGGCGGCGCAGGAAGTGGTCAGGCCGAGCGTGACCACGGCGGCCGCCAACGCGGCGTACGTGCGGGTTCGGTGCGTCATATCGGCGCCGAACCTACACCGACGACCCTAGATCTTCCTGAGGACCATCGGGCACCGCCGGGAAGTCGACCATCGCCCGCGCGGCGATCCGCCGCATCATCGCCCCGTCGGTGGTCGCCACCACGAGGCCACCGATGAACGGGAGGCCGCGGCCGAAGCGCCCGAACAGGCGCTCGGCCATGCCGCGCAGCAACCGGAAGGCGAGCGCCTTGCCGGCGACCAGCAGGAGACCGGCGGGCAGGAGGTGCAGCAGCCGCCAGATCACCGAGCTGCCGGGCGTCGCGGAGATCGCCTTGGCCAGCACCGAGTCCTGCTGGTGTCCGACGAGGGTCTGGAGGACGGCCTTGCGCACCGCGGCGTCGTCGATGTCGTGACCACGCAGGATCGCGATCGCGCTCACCACGCGGGCGGCCTGGACGTAGAACTCGACCACGTTGAGCGGTACGGCGACGCGCAGGGCCGGGTACCCCACGAGCCCGGTGACGAATCCACCGGCGGCTCCTCGGACGACCGCGGTCCGCGCCACCCGGGCCACCGCCTCCTCGGTGCTCGGGCTGCTGGACCGGGCCGCGTCGGCGAGCTCGACCGCCGAGCTCAGCGGGCCCTGACCGTCGATGCCGATCGCGAAGAGCAGGTGCACCGGTCGCACCATGGCGGGGTGCGCCGGGGCGATCGGGACGGTGGTGCGTCGTCGGGATCGTGGTCGACCTCGACCTCGCCTCGGCCTCCGGCGGGGTCGCCGACTCGTGGACCCGCAGGTTCGGCGGACGCAACCGCTCAAAACGTCCCATGGTGGCCTTCTCGCACTCGGTAGGCCGAGTCTGGCACGCGCGGCCGACGGCGACCACCGTGGCGATGGGTCAATCGGCGTCGGGAGCGCAGCGTGACCAGGCGAACCCCCGTCGGCAGGCGGGCGCCCATGTCCGGCGCCTCGTCGAGCCAGGCCTCGATCGTGCCGCCCAGCTCCTCGGGGTGGCTGAAGTTCATCGCGTGGGCGGCCTTGTCGATGACCGCGACCGACAGGTGCTCGGGCGCCAGCCGGGCGACGTCCCGGACGCGCGCAGGGGACGGCATGAGGGGGTCGCGGCCCCCGAGCACGGCGAGCGTCGGGACCGGGGTGTGGACCAGGCGCTCCAGCGAGGGGTAGAGGGTCAGGTCGCGGAAGAGGCGCAGGCCGTTCACGGGCCCGAACCGCACGTAGTCCGGCAGCGCGACCGGGACCATCCTCGGGGTCTCGCGCAGCACGTCCAGCGCCAGCTGGCCGATTGCGCGGTGCAGGGGCTGGTTGTGCACGCCTCCCGCGGGGGAGACCAGGACCAGGCTGTGCACCCGCTCGGGTGCCGCGTACGCCACCTCGAGACCGATCGGACAGCCCATCGAGTTCCCGACCAGGACGGCCTGGTCGAGGTCCAGCGCGTCGAGGACCGCCACCAGGGCCTCGGCCAGGGCGGGGATGTCCAGGACGCGGTCGCGCCTCTCGCTGCGTCCGTAGCCAGGCAGGTCCGGGACCACGTTGACCCGACGGCCGGCGAGCACCCGCGCCGTGGGCATCAGATAGGCCCCGGAGATCGCGAAGCCGTGGATGTGGACCACGGGCACGCCGTCCCCGTCCGTGCTGCGCCGGCAGTGGACGGTCCGCCCGTCGACCCGCAGCCGCTCGGTCACCCAACCGGCGTCGGTCGACATGGCCGGATCGTCTCACGCGGCCCGTCCGGCTGGCAGAGTGATGCCCATGGAGGACGCGCGACCATCGCCGCGGAGATCCGTGCTCCTGGCCGTCGGGGCGGTCGTCCTGGTCGTCGCGATCGGCGTCGCCTTCCTCCTCCTCCGCGAACCCGGGACGGCCACCAGCGCGCGCACGTGCAACGGGGCCGCAGCGCTCTGCGACCTCCGACTGGATGAGGTCGGCCTCGCGACGACGCACAACGCGATGAACAGCGCCGCGGAGGCGTTCCGGTTCCCGAACCAGGAACGCGGCATCGAGGCGCAGCTCGAGGACGGCGTGCGCGGCTTCCTGGTCGACGCGTACCTCGGCTCGGTGAGCGAGGCGGGGAGCGAGCAGATCGTGTACACCGAGCTGGACGACCGACGGCTCGCGCAGATGGTGAAGGCGGCGGGCGACGAGCCGGCCGGGGAGGCCCTGCGCCTGCGCGAGCAGGCCGGTCCGCCCCCGGAGGACGCGCCCCGCGAGGTGTACCTCTGCCACCAGTTCTGCGAGCTCGGCGCGGTGCTCTTCAGCGAGGTGGTCGAGGTGCTGCACCGCTTCCTCGACGAGCACCCTGGCGAGGTGGTGGTCGTCGTCATCCAGGACGAGCTGCCGGCCGAGGAGCTGCTGCCGGTGCTCGAGGCAGGCGGTCTCGACCCGTACCTCGCCACCCTCGACCCGAGCGTCCCGCTGCCGGATCTCGGCTCGATGGTGGAGTCGGGACGTCGGCTGGTGATCGGTCTCGAGAACGGTGACCTCGGTCCGGCCATCCCCAACGTGTACGACTCCGGGCTGATGCAGGAGGTTCCCTACGACTACCGCTCGGTGGCCGAGCTCGAGGACGACGGCTCGTGTCGTCCGCACCGCGGCCACGACGACGCCCCCCTGCTCCTGCTCAACCACTGGGTCACGCCGCCGTCGTCCGAGCTCGCCGCCGAGGCCAACGACGAGGACGTGCTCCTCTCCCGCGCCGAGCGATGCGCAGAGGATCGCGGGCAACCGGTCAACCTCGTCGCCGTCGACTTCTACGGCACCGGCGACCTGTTCGCCACCGTCGACGACCTGAACGGCGACTGACGGCAGGCGTGCGGGGTCAGTAGTACCAGCGGGGAACAGCCCGCGCGCCCACCATCACGCCCGAGTCGCACGCCGTGCGCGCAGGCCGCTAGTAGCGAGCCGGGCGCGGGAGAGGCAGCCCCAAGTTGTCGCGAATGGCGACCGCTTCGCTGGGGAACCAACGCATACCCGTCCTGTACCACTTGATGTACTGATGAACGCTCGACGCCTTCCCCGCCCACCACAGGTACTTGGCGCGCTGGTCCGCTCCATAGGCCAAGAATGCGGTGTCGGCCCACACGCTCCCAGGCCATGCCGCGGGGGGCGTGGACACTCCTCATCTCAAGGGCCCGGACGGCCACGCTGAGGCGTCGGGCCTGATGCCGGTACATGGGGAAGTGGCCCTTGACTCTGCTCGCATCCACAGTGCCACGGATAAGCCTCGATGTGCAGCTTCGTTTCCAGGTGTTCCAACGCGGCGTTCGCGGCGCGGGCGTGCGACAGGTAGTGAGGCGCCGGCAACGTCGACTGGCATGGGCTCCGAGTGGCTCGGCGATCCATGTGCGGGCAGCGCCACGAGCAGAAGTGAGACGATCGCGAGCACTGGTGCACGGGCGAGATTGCGGCGTGGCATCAGATCTCCCTTGGGCGGCCCATTGACGCTGGCGTGAGGAAGGTGCGGGGTCAGTAGTACCAGGGGTACGGCGACCAGTCGGGCTCCCGCTTCTCGAGGAACTGGTCGCGCCCCTCCTGCGCCTCGTCGGTCATGTAGGCCAGCCTGGTGGTCTCCCCGGCGAACAGCTGCTGACCGACCAGGCCGTCGTCGATGAGGTTGAAGGAGTACTTCAGCATCCGCTGCGCGGTCGGGCTCTTGCCGTTGATCCTGGCGCCCCAGTCGAGGGCGACCGCCTCGAGCTCGGCGTGCGGGACCACCCGGTTGACCATGCCCATCCGGTGCGCCGCCTCGGCGTCGTACTCCTCGCCGAGGAAGAAGATCTCGCGGGCGAACTTCTGGCCGACCTGGCGGGCGAGGTACGCCGACCCGAAGCCGCCGTCGAAGGACCCGACGTCGGCGTCGGTCTGCTTGAACCGGCCGTGCTCGGCGCTGGCCAGCGTGAGGTCGCTGACCACGTGCAGCGAGTGGCCGCCGCCGGCCGCCCAGCCGTTGACCAGGCAGATCACGACCTTGGGCATGAAGCGGATCAGCCGCTGGCACTCCAGGATGTGCAGCCGCCCGAGCTTGGCCTTGTCGACGGTGTCGGCGGTCTCACCCTCGGCGTACTGGTAGCCCGCCCTGCCGCGGATCCGCTGGTCGCCGCCGGTGCAGAACGCCCACTTGCCGTTCTTGTCGCTCGGACCATTGCCGGTGAGCAGCACGCAGCCGACGTCGCTGCTGGCCCGGGCGTGCTCGAGGACGCGCAGCAGCTCGTCGACGGTGTGCGGGCGGAACGCGTTGAGCACGTCGGGCCGGTCGAAGGCCACCCGGACCGTCCCGTGGGCGCGCGCCCGGTGGTAGGTCAGGTCGGTCAGGTCGTCGAACCCGGGGACCGGGTCCCAGGCGTCGGCGTCGAAGATCTCCGACACCCCGTCGATAGCGCTCACTGCCGGGCAGGCTATCGGGGTCGGAATCCTCGTCCCACGCACGGTGTTGGACCGGACATGACTCTCGACGGCGAGTACGAGCCCAGTCCCTCGAAGTGGGTCCGCGACCAGGTGACGGCCTACGAGGCGTCCGACGGACGTGAGGCCAACACGCTGCGCGGCCGTCCCGACTGGCCGATCGTGGTGATCACCTCGCGCGGCGCCACCTCGGGCAAGCTGCGCAAGAACCCGGTGATGCGGGTCGAGCACGACGGCGTGTACGCCGCGGTCGCGTCCCAGGGCGGGGCGCCGGAGCACCCGGCGTGGTTCCACAACTTCGTCGCCGACCCCGAGGTCGCGCTCCAGGACGGGCCCGAGCCGCACCTCTACCGCGCCCGGATCGCGGAGGGCGCCGAGCGGGCGGAGTGGTGGGAGCGCGCGGTCGCGGCGTACGCGCCGTACGCGGACTACCAGCGCAGGACCGACCGCGAGATCCCGGTCTTCCTGCTCGAGCGGATCTGAGCGGCCCCACACTGAGCGCGTGACCACCGCGCTCAGCGAGCCCACCACCACCCCGCCGGCCCGCTGGGTGCTGGCGCTGACCCTGGTGAACCTGGCGATCATGTCGGGCTGGTTCGGGCCGATCCAGGTGCTCCTCGCCGAGCAGGCGCGCGAGATCTCGCCGACCCACAAGGAGGCGGTGCTCTCCCTGGTGCTCGGGGTCGGCGCCCTGGTCTCCACGGTGTCCAACCCGCTGTTCGGCGCGCTGTCGGACCGGACCACGCTGCGGGTCGGGCGGCGGGTCCCGTGGATCGTCGGCGGCGCGGCCGGCGGCGTGGCCTCGCTGCTGGTGCTGTCGGTCGCGGACTCGGTGCCGGTGATGGTGCTCGGCTGGGTCGGGGTGCAGGCGACGCTCAACGCGATGTACGCCGCCGTGACCGCCGCGGTCCCCGACCAGGTGCCCGTGCACCGGCGCGGGCTGGTGGGCGGGCTGCTCGCCATCGCCCAGACCATCGGCGTGGTGGCCGGGGTCGGCATCGCCGGCGCCACCGGCAGCATCGCGGCCGGCTACCTCACCACCGCCGGGATCCTGGTGCTGCTGACGATCCCCTACGCCCTGGGCTCCCGCGACCCGGCCCTGCCGCCCGACTACCGACCGCCGGCGCTGCACCTCGGGACGTTCGTCCGGTCCTTCTGGATCTCCCCGCGGGCGCATCCCGACTTCGCGTGGGCGTGGATCACCCGCTTCCTGGTCAACCTCGGCAACGCGATCGGCACGCTCTACCTGCTCTACTACGTCACCGACGGCCTGGGCTTCAGCGACGACGACGCGGACGGTCGGGTGTTCGTGCTGACCGGGCTGTACGCCGCGGCGACGGTCGTGACCACCGCGGGCTTCGGCTACTGGAGCGACCGGATCGGACGACGGAAGGTGTTCGTGATCTGGTCGGGCCTGGTCGCGGGCGTGGCCTCGCTGATCCTGGCGATCCCGCAGACCTGGCCGTCCGCCGTGCTCGCCGCCGTGGTGCTCGGCTGCTCCTACGGCATCTACACCGCCGTCGACTTCGCGCTCATCACCCAGGTGCTCCCCGACGCCGAGGACCGCGCCAAGGACCTCGGCGTCATCAACATCGCCAACGCGCTGCCGCAGGTCTTCGCCCCCGCACTCGCCGGGGTGCTGCTGCTCGTCGTGCGCGAGTCCGGCGGCTCGGTGGACACCCAGGGCGAGTCGTGGTCGCTGGGGTACGGCGCCCTCTACCTCGTCGCGGCCGCCGCCAGCGTGCTCGGCTCGATCCTGGTCACCCGGATCCGTTCCGTCCGCTGACCCACCCGCCGAGTCGGCGCGGGTGGTGGGTCAGGCCTCCTGGCGGGCGACGGTGCCGCGGCGGGCGGCGTACGAGACGGCGAAGCCGAGGACCAGGGCGACCAGGACGCCGATGTTGGCGTAGGCCCACTGGCCGTCCTTGCCGCCGAGACCGAGCGGGCCGAGCAGGTAGCCCTGCCACTCCAGCCACCCGGCGTACGTGTTGGTGACCAGGCCCCAGCCGACCAGGGTGGCGACGACCATCAGGCCGACCGACACCGGGTCGACGGTGCCGTAGCCGTTCGGGGCGCCCGCGTCGAAGAGCTTGACCGGGTCGTACTCCCGGCGCCGGAGCGCGAGGTCGGCCAGGAAGATGCCGCACCACGCGGCGAGCGGCACGCCGAGGGTGATCAGGAAGCCCTGGAACGGGCCGAGGAAGTCGGTGGCGAACCAGACGACGTAGATCGAGCCGAGCACCATCAGCACCGCGTCGAGGGAGGCGGCCTGCCAGCGCGGCACCTTGATGCCGATCGCCAGCAGGGTGAGGCCCGAGGAGTACAGGTCCAGCACCGCGCCGGCGATCAGGCCGGCGAGGGCGACGAGGAAGAACGGGATGAGGTACCAGTCCGGGACCAGCGTGATCAGCGCGCCGACCGGGTCGGTGAACATCGCGTTGGTGAGCTCCTCGTCGGACGCGCAGAGCAGCAGGCCCCAGGTGACGAGGAGGACGACCGGGACGGACGCACCGCCCGTCGTCCAGCCGACGATGCCGCGCGACGACGCGCTCCGCGGGAGGTAGCGGGAGTAGTCGGCCGCGCAGTTGGTCCAGCCGATGCCGAAGCCGGTGAAGACCAGCAGGGTGGCCCCGATGAACGCGGTGGTGCCGCCTGCGGGTGCGTCGGTCGCCGTGCCCAGCGAGATGTCGTCGAGGGTCAGCGCCATGAAGCCGAGGGTGGCCACGATGGTGGCGATCGTCAGCCACTTCTGCAGCCGCATGATGGTGTCGAAGCCGAGGATCCCGGCGGCCACGATCACCGCGACGATGCCGACGAACGTGATGACCTTGGTGACGTTGCCGCCGCCGAAGCCGAGCTCCTGGAACACCGTCGAGGACGCGAGGGTGCCGATCGCGACGAGCGCGATCTCCCAGCCGACGAGCAGCAGGTAGGACACCAGGCCGGGCAGCAGGTTGCCGCGGATGCCGAACGCCGCGCGCGAGAGGGTCAGGGTGGGGGCCGAGCCGCGCTTGCCCGCGATCGAGGCGAGGCCGACCAGCAGGAACGACGCGGTGACCCCGAGCAGCGCGGCGACCAGGCCCTGCCAGATGTTGACGCCCATGCTGAGCACGAAGGCGCCCCAGCTCATGCCGAGGATGGAGATGTTGGACGCGGCCCAGGGCCAGGCCAGGTCGAAGGGGCGGCCCTTGCGCTCGGCCTCGTCGATGACGTTGATGCCGTTGGTCTCGATGCGGCCGACGGCCGTGGTCGGCTCCCGCTGGGTGTCGGTCATCCACGCACTCCTCTCGTGAGCAGGGCGGCGAGCACGGGGCCCAGCCGTCCGGCCGTTCTCTCGGCGGCGGCGACGACCTCGACCGGGTCGGTCGCGTCGCCGCTGCCCTCGATGGCCGTCACGGTGGAGAAGCCGGCCACCTCCATCCCACACTCTCGCGCCGCGATCGCCTCCGGCACCGTCGACATGCCGACGAGGTCGGCGCCCACGCGGCGCAGCCACTCGGCCTCCGCGGCGGTGTTGTAGTGCGGGCCGACCAGCTGGGCGTAGACGCCCTCGGCCAGCCCGGGGTCGAGCGCCTGCGCGATGGCACGGAGGCGCGGCGACCAGGCGTCGGTGAGGTCGACGAAGTGCGCGCCCTCGATCGGCGACACCCCGGTCGCGTTGAGGTGGTCGGCGATCAGGACGGGTCGACCGACCTCCCACTCGGGACGGAGGGAGCCGTTGGCGTTGGTGAGCACCGCGACCCGGGCCCCGAGGGCGGCGGCGGTGCGGACGCCGTGCACGACCGGCCGCGGGCCGTGACCCTCGTAGAGGTGGGTGCGGCCCGACAGGACGAGCACCGCGACGCCGTCGAGGTCGTAGCCGAGCAGCTCGCCGCGGTGGCCCTCGGCGACCGGCCTCCGGAAGTGCGGGACGTCGGCGACCTCGGCGCGCAGGTGCGGGTCGGGCCAGTCGGCGACGGCCGGCGCCCAGCCGGAGCCGAGCACCACGAGGGCGTCGTACGACGGTCGGCCGCGCTCGGCGATCCAGCGGGCCGCCTCGCGCGCGTCGTCGAAGGCGTCCGGCACCGCGGTCAGGATCGCGAGATGGAGGCGGCCAGCGCAACCAGGTGCCCGAGCCGGGCGAGCTCGCTGTCGAGGAACTCCGGACCGCCGTCGCGGCCGAGCACGACCAGGCCGTCGTCGCCGAGGGGCGCCGCGCAGTGCAGGGTCACGTCGTCGGTGCTGGGCAGTCGGGCGGCCTTGACCACGTCGGCCCAGGCGACCTCGCGGGGGGCGGCGCCGGTCGCCATCGTGACCGCGCTGCCGTCGCGGGTGCGCTGGAGACGGGCGGCCCAGTCGACCCGGAAGGTCACCGGCAGCAGCCCGACCAGCGTGTCCAGCGCGTTCGTCGGGTTGTTGGTGAGCTCCTCGACCACCTCGAGGTCGAGGAACAGGTTGCCGCCGGCGTGGTAGCGGCTGATCCACACGACCTCGACCCCCTCGAGCGAGGTGCAGGCCGACACGACCGAGTCGGGCATCCGGCCGGGCGCCATCTCGAGGAGCACGTCGTCGACGGCCGTGCCGTCGTGCCGCTTCTCGACGATCTCGATCGCCTCGATGTCGCCACCCGCCTCGCCGATGGCGCTCGCCAACCGTCCCAGCGAACCGGGGATGTCGGGCAGCGCGACGCGCAGCAGGAAGGGCACGGCTCCACGCTATCCGCCGCCTGTGTCGCGGGTGTTTCTGCCGTCCGCGCCTCGAAATCGGGGCGCTCCTCGGGTAACGCCTCCCTGGTGGCGCTTCCGCGCCCTCAGGTGGGCGCAGGAGCGCCAGTGGAGAGGCGTTACCGAGCGGACGGGGCCCTACGACAGGCCGGTCACCACCCCGTGCTCGTCGATGTCGATGTGGGCGGAGGCGGGGACCTTGGGAAGGCCGGGCATGGTCATGATGTCGCCGGTGACCAGCACGATGAAGCCGGCGCCGGCGGAGAGGCGGACCTCGCGGACGTCGATGGTGTGCCCCTTCGGGGCCCCGAGCGACTTGGGGTTGGTGGAGAAGGAGTACTGCGTCTTCGCCACGCACACGGGCAGGTCGGCGAAGCCGTCGGCGACGATCTGCGCGAGCTGCTTGCGGGCCCGGGCGGCGAAGGTGACCCCGGCGGCGCCGTACAGCTTGGTCGCGATCGCCTCGGCCTTGTCCTCGACCGAGCCCTCGTCGGGGTAGGCGAACCGGAAGTTCGGCGTGCCCAGCTTGAGCTCGTCGAGGACGCCCCACGCGAGCGCCTCCGCGCCGGCGCCGCCGTCGGCGAAGTGGGTGGCGGGGTACGCCGCGAAGCCGAGGCCCTGGGTCAGGTCGCGCATCGCCTGGATCTCCGCGTCCGTGTCGGACGGGAACCGGTTGATCGCCACCACCGCCGGCAGCCCGAACACGTCGCGCAGGTTCGTCAGGTGCCGCTCGATGTTGGGGAACCCCCGTCGTACCGCCTCCACGTCCTCCTTCTGCAGGTCGGGCACCGCGACCCCGCCGTGGTACTTCAGGGCCCGGACGGTGGCCACCACCACGACCGCGTCGGGGCGCAGGCCGGACATCCGGCACTTGATGTCGATGAACTTCTCGGCGCCGAGGTCCGACCCGAAGCCGGCCTCGGTGACCACGATGTCGGCGAGCTTGAGCGCCGTGCGGGTGGCGATCACCGAGTTGCAGCCGTGCGCGATGTTGGCGAACGGTCCGCCGTGCACGAAGGCCGGCGCGTGCTCGAGGGTCTGCACGAGGTTGGGGGCCAGCGCGTTCTTGAGCAGCACCGCGAGCGCGCCCTCGGCGCCGAGGTCCGAGGCGAGGACCGGCTTCTTGGACCGGTCGTGGGCGACCACGATGCGACCGATCCGCTCCTTGAGATCCACGAGCGACTCGGCCAGGCAGAAGATCGCCATCAGCTCGGAGGCCACCACGATGTCGAAGCCGTCCTCGCGCGGGTAGCCGTTGGCGGTGCCGCCGAGCCCGACGACGGTCTGGCGCAGCGCCCGGTCGTTGAGGTCGACCACCCGCTTCCAGGTGATCGAGCGGACGTCGATGTCGAGGGCGTTGCCGTGGTGGACGTGGTTGTCGATGAGCGCGGCGAGCAGGTTGTTGGCGGCGGCGATCGCGGCGAAGTCGCCGGTGAAGTGCAGGTTGATGTCGGTCATCGGGACCACCTGGGCGTAGCCGCCGCCGGCCGCGCCGCCCTTCATCCCGAAGACCGGGCCCATGGACGGCTCGCGCAGCGCCGCGCACGAGCGCTGACCGACCCGGCGCAGGGCGTCGGTCAGCCCGACGGTGGTGGTGGTCTTCCCCTCCCCGGCCGGGGTCGGCGAGATCGCCGTGACCAGGACCAGCTTGCCGTCGGGCCGGTCGGCCAGCGACGCGATGTACCCCAGGTCGATCTTGGCCTTGTCGTGGCCGTAGGGCACCAGCACCGACGGGTCGTCGATGCCGAGCGCCTCGCGCGCGACGTCGACGATCGGGTCGAGCTCGGCGGCGTTGG
Source organism: uncultured Actinomycetota bacterium (assembly GCA_963713255.1). Classification (GTDB taxonomy): domain Bacteria; phylum Actinomycetota; class Actinomycetes; order Propionibacteriales; family Nocardioidaceae; genus Nocardioides. Next base: position 29,543 of record CAVQLC010000012.1, on the reverse strand, counting down.
CGATCTCTCCGTCGGACAGCATCGGTCTCCCTCTCCTGCTCCGGCGACTCTGCCGGGCAGGAGGGACAGTACGACGTGACGTAGGTCTCAGTCGATGGCCAGTCTGGCGCGGAGCCCGGTGGCCCGGATCGCCCGACGGTCGACCGCCGCCCGGATCTCGGCCTCGGTGCCCACGACGCGCACCTTGTCCTTGGCCCGGGTGATCGCGGTGTAGAACAGCTCGCGGGTCAGCAACCGGGAGTCCTCGGGCGGCATCAGCACCGTGACGCGAAGCGCCTGGCTGCCCTGGCTCTTGTGCACGGTCAGCGCGTGCATCGTCTCGACGTCGGCGAGGCGGGAGGGGGCGAAGTCGAGCGCACCCTGCGAGCCGTTGATGACCCCCCGCAGGGAGCCGTCGGGACGCTGGATCACGGCGCCGGACTCGCCGTTGTAGATGCCGAGACCGTAGTCGTTGGAGGTGACCAGCAGCGGTCGACCGGCGTACCAGACGGGCCAGTGGTCGACACCGGCCTCCTCGGCCAGCCAGCGCTCCACCTGGTGGTTCCAGTGGGCGACGCCGTGCGGGCCGTCCCGGTGCGCGCAGATCAGCCGATGGTCGTCGAGCGCGTCCAGGGCTGCCTGCGCGTCGCCCGCCAGGCCGGCGGCGCGCAGGGCGTGGCCGGTGGCGAGCAGGTCGGCGCGCAGCGCGTCGGCCGCCGCGTCCGGGCCGTCGACCTCGACGAAGGCGACCGATTCGCCGCCGCCGCGCAGCACCTCGACGACGCGGTCTCCGTCGCCGTCGCGCAGCGCCTCGGCCAGGGCGGCGATCTCGGGTCCGTAGCGGTGGTTGGTGCGCAGCGAGCGCACGGGTGAGTCGGGGCGCCCTGCAAATCCGTGCACGAGGTCGGCGAGCACCGCGCCCGCCCCCACGGAGGTGAGCTGGTAGGGGTCGCCGACCAGGACCAGGCGAGAGTCGGGTCGGAGCGCCTCCAGGAGCCGGGCCATCAGCATCAGGTCGACCATCGACGACTCGTCGACGATCACCACGTCGTGACCGAGCCGGTTGCCGCGGTCGTGGCGGAAGCGGGTGTTGTTGTCGCGGACCCAGCCCAGGAGCCGGTGGAGGGTCATGGACTGCGTGGTACCCAGCGCGGCACGGTCGTCGGGGCCGAACCGGGCGCCGTCGTCGCCGGCCAGCTCGGCCAGGATCGACTCCTGCAGCCGGGCCGCGGCCTTGCCGGTGGGAGCAGTCACCGCGACCGAGAGCGACTCGCCACGAGCTCTGGCCTGGTCGTGGAGGATGGCCAGGAGCCCGGCCACCGTGGTGGTCTTGCCGGTTCCGGGGCCCCCGGTGATCACCGTCGTCCACTGCTGCACGGCCGCGCGCGCGGCCGCCCGCTGCTCGGTGTAGTCGGCGTCCTGCGGTGCCTGCGTCGAGGGGAAGATCCGGGTCAGCACCTCCTCGACGCGGCCTTCGTCGACGGTCGGGGGCGGGTGAGCGGCGCGGGCGAGCAGGTCGGCGCACACGGCGACCTCCAGCCGGTGGTAGCGGTCGAGGTAGACCAGGCCGTGCTCGTGCCGCAGCACCCCCTGGGCCAGCAGGGCCGAGCCCTGCACCGCTGCCACCCAGTCGTCGTGCGAGGGCCAGGGCAGGTCCGGGTCGATCTCGCCCACCCGGGCCAGGTCGGCGCCCACCGAGCCGTGGGTGACCGACCGCACCGCGAGGGCGGCGGCGAGCAGGACCCGATCGTCGACGTCCCCCGCCAGCGCCGCGGCCCGCCGCGCGACGTGCACCGCCGCCGCGGTCAGGACGCCGGCCCGGTTGAAGTCCGCCAGCAGGCCGGAGGCGCCCAGCGCCAGCCGGGCGTCGCGCTCGTCGAGCGGTTCCCAGAGCTCGGTCATGGCACGGCCCCGTCCATCAGGTCGCTGAGCGCGACCACGAGGGCCGACGGCGGTCGCCAGGAGAAGACGCCGGTGGGGTGTCCGTCGTAGCGCGGGGTGTCGGGACCGCACATGCCGCGCAGGTAGAGGTAGAGCACGCCGCCGAGGTGGGTGTCGGGGTCGTAGGCGGGCTGCCGCCAGCGCAGGAAGCGGTGCAGCACCATCGCGTAGAGCAGCGCCTGCAGCGGGTAGTCGGAGTGGCCCATCGCCTCGACCAGGGCGTCGGGGCGGTAGTCGTGGGCCGCCAGTGGCGGGCGGGTGCCGGCGGCCTGCTCCTCGGGCGTGGGCGGGCGACCCAGCCAGTTGGTCTTGTAGTCGACCACGAGGTACCGCCCACCCACCCGCAGCGCGACGTCGATCGAGCCGGTGAGGTAGCCACGCAGCACCTGACCGCCGAGGGCGTCGGAGTCGAGCCGGGTGGCGTACGCCCGCACCGGGTCGTCCTCGGGCAGGTGCTCGCGCAGCAGGCCGGCGATGCGGCCGAGCAGGAGCGGCGCGCCGCCGACGCGGTCGGCCTCGTCGCCGCCGTCCAGGGGCAGCTCGAAGTCCATCTCGACCAACCTGTCCGACCGCGGCAGGTCGCGCAGGGTGATGTCGTCGGCCAGGGGGCCGAGCGGCGAGCCGCACACCTGCACCAGCGCGTCGGTCAGCTCGTCGACGTCGAGCGCCACCGGCCAGCGCACCAGCTCCTCGACCACGTGGTGGCGCAGCTCGGCGCGCAGGTCGCCGCCACGGTCGGGGGCGGCCGGGTCGGTGTGCTCGAGCACCGCGTGCACCAGCGAGCCGAAGGTGGCGCCGACCGGCAGACCGGCCATCGGGCTGAGGACCGGACTGGGCACCGGACTGGGCACCGGATCCCGGCTCCCGGGCGCGTGCGGCGACGACGAGTCGGCCGGGAGGAGCGTCTCGTCCTGGGTGGGCTCCTCCTCGGGCTCGCTCGTGACGCCGGCGGCGCTGCGCTCGGCCGACGAGAGCGAGGAGTACGACGTCCGTCGCCACTCGACGTCCACGGTTCGCGTGAACGTGCGCCTGGCGAGCGCGGGCTCGGGCTCGGACCTCGGCGGTGCCGTCGGTGCGGGAGCACCGATCGGCTCGATGACCAGCGCACCGACCTCGGCCCAGCGACGGATCAGCTGCGCGGCCTGCTCGTCAGTGGGGACCGCGTACGTCGGGGGCACCGCGGCCTCGCCGGGTCCGCGGCCGAGCAGGATCCGGTGCAGCGGCGACGCCGGCGCGTTGGAGTTGGGCGACCACCAGGCCACGACCTGCGACTTGGCCCGGGTCATGGCGACGTACAGCAGGCGCAGCCACTCGCCGGCCTCCTCCTCACGCTCCCGGTCGCCCGCCTCGGTCCAGCCGGCCCCGCCGCTGCCGACGTGGCGACTGCGGCGGCCCTGGGCATCGTGGAAGCGCGGGATCTCGGTCTGCTTCGGCACCCACCGGTCGGCCAGGGCCGGCAGGTACACGACGGGGTACTCCAGGCCCTTGCTGGCGTGGATGGTGACCAGCTGGACGGCGGACTCGTCGCTGTCGAGCCGCCGGGTGCGCTCGCCCACCCGGCCTCCCGCGCGCGCGTCGGCCACCTCGCGCCGCAGCCAGGCCAGCAGCGCGACCAGCCCGAGCCGCTCGGTCAGCGCCACCTCGTGCAGGGTCTCGGCCAGGTGCCGCAGGTCGGTGAGCTGTCGCTCGCCGTCCACGCGCGAGAGCACCCTCCCGGGCAGCCCGGCGGCGCCGGCCGCCTCGTAGACCGCGGCCACCCCGTGCCGCGCGACCAGCTCGCCCCAGCTGCGCAGCCGGTCGGCCAGCTCGTCGGTGAGGTCGTCACCGCCGGCGTCCAGCTCTGTCGCGCTGAGGCCCAGGAACGCCGTGAGCGCGGCGGCCCGCACCCGGGGGGCGCGCTGCGGCTGCTCCAGGCCCTCGAGCAGGGCCAACCAGTCGACGGCGGCCGGCGTGGCGAAGACGCTGCCACCGCCCGCGATCACCGCGCGCACCCCCACCCGCGAGAGCGCCTCCTTGGCCTCGGCGAGGTCGGCGTGCCGGTAGGCGATCACCGCGACGTCACTGGCCTTCAGCTCCTGCCCGTCCCACGTGGGACCCGCATCGAGCAAGGCGCGCACGTCGTGGGCCAGGTCGTCCGCGATGCGCGGCCGGACGCGCTTCACCGTCAGCGGGCTCGACCCCGTCGCCCTCAGCTGCGAGCGCGGCAGCACCCGCAGCCGCACGGGCGCGGACGAGGGGGCCCCGGCCAGCCTGCCGTGCGGCGTCCGCGCGGCCACCGGACGGACGACGATGTCGGCGTCGCCGAGGGCCGCACCCCCGAGGAGCCGGTCGAGCGCCTCGACCAGCGGCGCGTCGCTGCGCCAGTTGGTGTCGAGCGTGCGACGGGAGACGGCCGTGCGGGCTGCGTCGAGATAGGCGAAGACGTCGCCGCCGCGGAAGGCGTAGATGGCCTGCTTCGGGTCGCCGATCAGCACCATCGTGGCGTGGCCGCTGAAGGCCCGGTCGAGCACCTCCCACTGCACGGGGTCGGTGTCCTGGAACTCGTCGACCAGCACGATCCGCCACCGCTGCCGCATCCGGGAGCGGGCCGGGGAGTCGTCGCGCTCGAGCGCGTCGGCGAGCCGGGAGAGCAGGTCGTCGTAGCTGAGGATGCCCAGCCGCCGCTTGCGGCGTTCCATCTCCTCGCGCACCGCCTGGGCGAAGGCGAAGCGGACGCCCGGGCCGCTCGCGGGATCCTCCCCCTCCGGCAGCAGTCGGGCCCGCGGGTCTCCCACCACCGCACGGGCGATGCCGACCGCCACCTTGCGGGTGAAGGCCGGCGGGCCGGCGCCGGGTGCGAACTTGCGCAGGTAGAGGTCGTCGACCACCTCGTCCACGAGGTCGTCGAGATCCTCGACCAGTCGGGCGCCGGCGTCGGTGTCGCCGGCGACGCCGAGGGAGTCGAGCACCATCGAGCAGAACTGGTGGGTGGTGGCGATGGTGGCGCCGTCGAAGCCCGCCAACGCCTCGACCAGCCGCCCGTGTCGCACGTCGAGCTCGGCGTCGCCCAGCTCCCCGACGTCCAGGAGCAGGCGGACCACCGCGTTGTCACCGTCGTACGCCGCCGGGTCGGCCAGCGCCGCCTCGGCCTCGACCAGCTGGGCGCGCACCCGCTCGCGCAGCTCCTGGCTGGCCGCTCGGCCGAAGGTGACGACCAGCATCTCCTCCAGCCTCGCGACGCCCTCGCCGACGTAGCGGGCGACCAGGGCCCCGATGGTCCATGTCTTGCCCGTGCCGGCGCTGGCCTCGAGCAGGGTCGTGCCGGTGGGCAGCGGATCGTGGATCCGGAAGGGGGCCGGGTCGATGCTCACAGGGGCCTCACCTTCGGCGCCACGGCCAGCAGCGGGGCCCACAGCCGCTCGGCGTAGGCCGGCAGCCCGGCGTCGATCAGGTCCTCGAGCGGCGCCCGCCCGCCATGGACCAGGGTGTGCCACGGATCGGCGTCCTCGCCCTCGATGCCGAACGAGTTGTTCGGGTCGGTCTCCCACTCCTTGGCGGCCGCCTCGCGCGGCTCGTCGCGACCGGAGCTCACGGCGTCCTGGTAGGCGAGCGACGTCTTCACCGGCAGCGGGAGGGGGCGGGTGAGCCCTTCGTCGCGCAGCGTCACGAGCTCGCGCAGCCAGGCGGCCGCGCGGTGGTCGAGGGGCCCGGAGACGGCGCACACGGCCTTGCCCCGCGCCCGGCCGATGGTGACGGCGGCCCAGTGCTGGTCGGGGTGGGCGGCGCTCAGGGCGAGCAGGTCCAGCCAGGACGCGAGCCGCTGCTTGGCGCCGACGCGGGAGTAGCCCATCCGCACGGCCCGGTGGCCGTGGACGCCCGACACGGTGCCCGTGAGCCGACGGCCGTCGCCGAGGTCGACGATGACGTCGACGGCGCGCGGCTCGCCCTCGCGGAGGGATGCCGAGCTGTTCCACAGCTGCTGAACCTGGGTGACGGCTCCCGTCAGGGCCCCGACACCGAGGCTCTGCGGTGGCAGGGAGCCGCGCAGCTGCTCGGCCAGGAACGCCTGCTCCATGTCGACGCCGGCCACCAGGTCGGCCAGCAGCCGGTCGCCGATGGCCCAGGCTTCCAGGCTGTCGAGCTCGACCGGCATGGCGTCCTTGTCCTCCGGTGCCTCGAGCGGGGTGCCGATGCCCAGCCGCTCGCGGCAGAAGTGCCGCACCGGGTGGGCCAGGAAGCGGTGCAGGTCGTCGAGGCTGAGGTCCTCCGGCTCGCGGGGCGGCAGCGGGCCGGGAAGGAACGGCGCACGGGGTGTGCGCTCCCCCACGGCCGACCGCGCACCGGCCAGCGCAGCGGGATCGAAGCTGAACGGACGGCCGCGACCCACGCCCTCGGTCCGTGAGGTTGGCGGTGTCGTAGGCCTGCAACGGGTGGCGGGTCAGCACCCGCTCGCGCACGTCGCCCGGCGCCGTGCGGTCGAGGGTGTCGAGCAGCTCGCCCAGCGGCACGGCGGGCGGGCGGACGGCACCGGTGTGCTCGTTGGCGCCGGTGTAGCAGACCACCAGCCGCTCGGTGGCCGACATGATCGCGTCGAGCAGCAGCTGGCGGTCCTCCGACCTGCGGTCGCGCTCGCCGGTGAGCGGGCGCCGGGCCAGCACGTCGTCGCCGTCGATCCACTGCGAGCGGGGGAAGACGCCGTCGTCGAGGCCGACGAGGCACACGACCCGGTGGGGCACCGAGCGCATCGGGACCATCGTGCAGACCGTGAGGGTGCCGGTGCGGAAGTTGCTGCGCGTGGGCCGTCCGGCGAGTCGCGCGGTGAGCAGCGCCCGGACGTCGGCCAGCCGCAGTCGGGTCGAGCCGGCGCCCTGGCCCGAGGCGTGCAGCGTCCGGCTCAGCTCCCGGTCGAACTGCGCCTGCTGCCACATGTCGGCCTCCGGCACCCGGGCCAGCCCCCGGACCCCGTCGCCGAGGGCGCCCAGCCAGTCGGGCACGGTCGCAGCGGCGTCCAGGCGCTGCAGACAGCTCTCGAGGCGGTCGACGAACTCGGCCAGCCGGCCGGCCAGCTCGACGTCGCTGCTGCCGACGTCGTCGAGCGGCAGTGCCACGCCGAGGTGCACGTGCTCGTCACCGGACAGTGCGACGCCGGTCAGCACCCGGTCGAGGCCGGCCCGCCAGGTGTTCTGGCGGAACGCCTCCATCTTGAAGCGGGCGCGCTGCCAGCCGTCGAGACCCCACCGCACGCCGGACTCGGACACCCAACCGGCGACCCGGGTGAGGTCGTCGTCGTCCAGCCCGAACCGTCGGCGGCAGACGTCGAGCCCGATCAGGTCGAGCACCTCGCTGGCCCGCGCCCGCCCGGCCGCGAGGCTCACCAGCGACAGGGCGACCGCGAACAGGGGGTTGGTGCTGCTCAGCGCGCGGTCGGCCAGCCGCACCCGGAGGTGGTGAGCGGGGTGACCGCCGGCCCCGGCAGCGGCGGGGACCACGTCGGCGAGACCGAAGCCGGCCTCGATCAACGGGGCGTAGGTCTCGACGTCGGGGCACATCACCACGATGTCGCGCGGCTCGAGGGTGGGGTCGTCCTGGAGCAGCCCGACCAGCACCTCGCGCAGCACCTCGACCTGGCGTGCCGGGCCGTGGCAGGCGTGCACCTGCACACTGCGGTCGTCCTCGGCCAGCGCCCGGCCCGAGAGCTCGACGGGTGTGGGCGCGTGGTTGGCCCGGATGTCGGCCTGCAGGTGCCCGAGCAGGTCGTCGCCCGCCGGCACGGCACCCAGCGAGGGCGCGTCGACGGCCCCGGGCAGGACCGCCAACGAGCGCTGCAGCTCGCGGGCGTCACGGCCGAGCGAGGCGAGCAGGGGGTGTCCGGCGTACGTCGAGGAGCGGTCGTCGTCGCGCGGCACCGGACCCTCCGTGCTCGGCCCGGCCAGGTCGGCCCAGAGCGCGGCCGAGGCCTGCGGCAGCCAGAGGTGGACGTCACGGTGCTCGCCGAGTGCGCCGAGCAGCTCGACCTCGGTCGCCGGCAGCCGGGTGTGGCCGAACAGGGAGAGCCGACCCGGCAGGTCCAGCCCCGTCCCACCGGCCGCGAGCGCGGCCAGCGTCTGCTCGTGGCGCACGTCGGGCGGCGGCTCGCCGACCCGCGACACCAGCCGCCGCCACAGCTCGGCCTGCCACGCGAGGTCCTCGGGCAGCGGTTCGAGGCCGTCGGTGTCGTCGCCGAGACGCCAGGCCCGCACCAGGTCCACGCGCTGGCGGGCGTACGAGGAGTACAGCCCGGCCAGCCGGTGGGCGACGGCGTAGCGACGGCTGGAGCGCAGCTCGCCCTCCTCGCCGGCGATGCCGTGCCCGAGGTGAGCGGCCAGCGTGGCGCACCACGGCGCACCGAGCGAGTCGTCGATCACCTCGAGCAGCGGCCAGGCGAGACGGTCGGGCTCCCACGGGTCGTCGAGCTCGCGGCCGAGCAGCATGCTGACCAGGGAGTGCGGGCTGAGGAAGCGCACCCCCGCGCACACGCCGTCACCGCCGCGCGCGCCGGTGCCGAGTCGGTGGGAGAGGCGCTGGGTGAGCCAGCGCTCGACACCGCGGGCCGGCACCACCACGACCTCCTGCTCGAACGGGTCGTCCAGCGGCGCGGCGAGCAGCGCCCCGAGCCCGTCCGCGAGCAGGTCGGTGCGCTCGGCGCGGTGCACATGGAGAGCCATCGCGGTCACCCTAAGCCGCGGAGCCGACAGGCGCCCTCGACGTCGGCGGGTGCCGGTCAGCGCGCGAGCAGCGTGGGCAGCACGTCGAGCGCGCGGCGGCGCAGCGACGCGAGCGCGTCGTCGGCGCCGGTGATGTGGGCCAGGAGCGCCTTCTCGAAGATCCCGTCGAGCAGGGAGTACGTCGTGCCGGCGTCGAAGGTGGGCGGCCGCCCGGCGAGCTCGGCGTACCTGCCGACCACCCGCCAGATCATCTGCTCCAGCGTCGCGTCGATCTCCAGCACCGCGGTGCGCAGCTCGGTCTCGAACATCGACTGGGTGCGCAGGTCGTACCAGAGCCGGTGCATCGCGGCCTCGTCGCGCAGCGTCTCGACGAGCTTGTCGGCGAACGCCTCCGCCAGCCCCCGGGCCGACGTGGACTCCTCGACGATCCGGTCGTAGCGGGTCACGCACTGCGCCTTGTAGTAGCGCACGCAGTAGACGATCAGCTCGACCTTGTTGTCGAAGTAGTAGTGCACGACGCCGTGGCTGAACTCGGAGTTCTGGGCGATCTCGCGCAGGCTCGTGCGGGCGTAGCCGAGCTCCCCGAGCGTGGCCAGCGCCGACTCGGCGAGCTGGTCACGCCGGGCGCTGTGCTTGTCGACCCGACCGGACACGGTAGGGGTCGTCGCCACGGACATGCGGACAGCGTAGAGCAGGTCGGGCATTTTCTTGACACATGACCGGAAAAGTCTTGACAGGTGTCAAGACGGGGTCGAGGGTGTGACGCACACCACCACGTGACCCCCGAGGAGACCCGAGATGACTGTGTTCGACCTGACCGATCGCAAGGCCCTGGTGACCGGCGGAGCCCAGGGTCTCGGGGAGGGGATGGCGAAGGCGCTGGCGGCCGCGGGCGCGCGGGTGATGATCGCCGACGTGCAGGAGTCCGGGGCCACCACGGCCAAGGAGCTCGGCGACGGACACGGCTTCGTGCGGCTCGACGTCACCGACGACGCGAGCTGGGAGGCCGCGGTCAGCGCGACCGTCGCGGAGCTCGGCGGCCTCGACATCCTGGTCAACAACGCCGGCATCGAGATCACCAGCCTGATCACCGAGGTCACCGCCGACGAGATCCGCCGGATGCTCGACGTCAACATCCTCGGCACCACCCTCGGCATCAAGCACGGGCTGCGCGCGATGCGCCCCGACGGCCCGGCCGGCCAGGGCGGGTCGATCATCAACATCTCCTCGGTCGCGGCGACGATCGCCTTCCCGGGGATCGCGGTGTACTCCGCCACCAAGTCCGCGGTCGACCGGCTCACCCGGGTCGCGGCGATGGAGTCCGGCAAGCTCGGCTACGGCGTCCGCGTCAACTGCATCTACCCCGGCCTGGTGCCCACCGCGATGGGCGCCGGTCTGGCCAACGACGTGGCCGCCCTCGGCCTCTTCGCCTCCCCCGAAGAGGCCGTGGGCGCGGTCATCGAGCTCACCCCCGCCGGCCGCCTGGGGGCGGTGGAGGACATGGCCGACGCCGTCGTCTTCCTCGCCTCGGACGCCTCCCGCTTCGTCACCGGCGCCGGCCTGCCGGTCGACGGTGGCATGGGCATGTGAAGGGGACTGACATGAGCGACAAGCCCGTCATCGTCTACGGCGCCTCCGGCTACACCGGGCGGCTGATCTGCGAGTACCTCCGCGAGTACAACGTCCCCTTCGTCGCCGCCGGCCGGGACGCCGGCAAGGTGACGTCGTCCATGAGCACCAACGTCGCCGGCATCGAGACCGCGCAGTACGACGTCGTCGAGACCGCCCACGACGTGGCCTCCCTGACCGAGCTGTTCAAGGGCGCCTCGGTCGTGTGCAACACCGTCGGCCCGTTCCGGCGGTACGGCCCCGAGGTGGTCGAGGCCTGCCTGGCCGCCGGGGTGCACTACCTCGACACCACCGGCGAGCAGGACTGGCTGATCACCTGCGACGAGCAGTACGGCGCCGACTTCGCCTCGGCCGGGCTGCTGCTCGCCCCGGGCGTCGCGCAGATGTACACCACCGGCGAGATCGCCGCCCAGCTGTGCCTGGAGAAGCCCGGTCTCGACACCCTCGACATCGCGGTCTTCTGGGGCGGCAGCCCGACCATCGCGTCCACCCAGACGATCCTGGTCAACGCCGCGCTCGCGGGGGCGCACTACCTCGAGCAGAACACCTACCAGCCCTGGGACCCCGAGGCCGGCCTCTACTCGCTCTCGATCCCGGGCCAGCACGAGCTCGCGCTGGCGCTGCCCTGGGGCGGGACCTCGCACCCGGTGTGGTTCCGCAAGGACCCGCGGGTCGCCAACGTGAAGGCGCTCGGCGGGGTCTTCAACAAGGCGCTCATGCAGGGTGTGCCCCAGATCGTCGCGGCCGCCATCGAGGCGACCAAGGACATGAACGACGAGGACCGGTACGCCGCCCTCGACGCGACCGCCGCCCAGGTGATGAGCACGATGCCGCCGCGCGAGAACCCCCGCCTCAACAAGTCCCTCGACTCGGTGCACGCGTCGGGTCCGCTCGGCCGCGCGCACTGCGTGATCCACGGCAACCAGAACTACAAGCAGACCGGGCTGATGCAGGCGTACGCGGCGTACTCCCTGCTCCAGCAGCCGCCCCACCGGGTCGGCTTCGCGTCCGGCTGTCAGGCGTTCGGGCACCGCGAGCTGCTCGGCGTGCTCCGCGGCTTCGGGCTGGTCTCCGAGCCGGTGCTGACCGTGGAGGCGTAGGGGTGCGGCTGGCCGACTACCTCGACAAGGGCGCGTCGCTGGGACCGGACCGGCCCTGCCTGACGACGGACGGCGTGTCCCTGTCCTACGCCGAGGTGCTCGGCCTCTCCGGACGCGTCGCCGGGGCGCTGGCGGCCAGCGGCCACCGCCCCGGCGCCACCGTGGCGGTGCTGTCGGCCAACGACCCGGTGGCGTTCGCGAGCGTCTTCGGCATCTCCCGGGCCGGCGCCGTCTGGTGCCCGATCAACCCCCGCAACGAGGCCGCCGAGAACCGCGAGCTCCTCGCGCTGTTCGACTGCGAGGCGCTGATCTTCCAGGCGTCGTTCGCGCCGCTCGTCGCCGCCATCCGCGCCGACCTCCCCGGCGTCCGCACCTGGGTCTGCCTCGACGGCGAGGTCGCCGACGCACTGACCTGGGACGCCTTCCTCGCTCGCGGGACGGAGCCGGTCGACCTGCCGTCCGTCGACGACCTGGCGATGATCGTCGGCACCGGCGGCACCACCGGCCGGCCCAAGGGCGTGATGCTGACCAACGCCAACCTCGAGACGATGACCGCGCTGACGCTGATCGGCTACCCGTTCGAGGGCCGCCCGGTCTACCTCGCGCTGGCGCCGCTCACCCACGCGGCCGGCGTGCTCTGCTTCCCGATCCTGGCCAGCGGGGGCGAGGTGGTGATCATGCGCGCGCCCGACGTCGGCGGCTTCCTGGCCCTCGTCGAGCGGCACCGGGTCACCCACACCTTCCTGCCCCCGACGCTGATCTACATGGTCCTGGCGGCCCCCGCCCTGGACACGACCGACCTGTCGTCGCTCCAGTGCTTCTGGTACGGCGCCGCGCCGATGTCGGCGACCCGGCTCGAGGAGGCGCTGGTCCGGATCGGGCCGGTGATGGCCCAGCTGTTCGGGCAGACCGAGGCGCCGATGATGGTCTCGACCATGGCGCCCGCCGACCACTTCGAGGCCGACGGCTCGGTGGCCACCCGGCGCCTCTCCTCGGCGGGACGTCCCTCGCCGCTGGTGACCGTGGCGATCATGGACCCCGACGGGGCGCTGCTGCCGACCGGCCAGCGCGGCGAGATCGTGGTCCGCTCCTCGCTCGTCATGGCGGGCTACTACAAGGACCCGCAGGCCACGGCCGACGTGGGCCGGCACGGCTGGCACCACACCGGCGACATCGGCTACCTCGACGAGGACCGGTTCCTCTACATCGTCGACCGGGCCAAGGACATGATCATCACCGGCGGCTTCAACGTGTACTCCACCGAGGTCGAGCAGGCCCTGAGCGCCCACCCCGACGTCCAGGACTGCGCGGTGGTCGGCCGCCCCGACGACAAGTGGGGCGAGCGCGTCGTCGCCGTCGTCCAGCCCCACCCCGGCACCGCCCCCGACCCCGCCGACCTGATGGCCTTCGTCAAGGAACGGATCGGCTCGGTGAAGACCCCCAAGGAGATCCACGTCTGGCCCGACCTCCCCCGCTCCAAGGTCGGCAAGGTCCTCAAGACCGACATCAAGGCCGAGCTCGCCCGCTGACGCCTCGACGAGGTCAGCGGATGACGACCACCAGGTCGCCGCCGTCGACCGGCTGCACGGAGGTGAGCGCGAGCCGCTCGACGGTGCCGGCCACGGGGGTGGTGATGGAGGCCTCCATCTTCATCGCCTCGATGGTGGCCACCGTGTCCCCGGCGGCGACCTCCTGGCCCTTCTCGACGATCACGGTCACGGTGCCCTGGAACGGCGCGGCGACCTGACCGGGGTCGCCCGGGTCGGCCTTCTCCGCCGCCGCGACCGCGGCCGACACGGTCCGGTCGCGGACGCTGACCGGGCGCATCTGGCCGTTGATGGTGCACATCACCGTGCGGAAGCCGCGCTCGTCGGGCTCGCTCACCGCATCGAGGCCGAGGAGCAGGGTGTGCCCCTCGGCCAGCCGGACGGTGTGCTCGGCACCGTGCCGCAGGCCGTAGAGGTAGTCGAGGGTGGAGAGCACCGACACGTCGCCGTAGGTCTGCCGCGACTCGCGGAAGTCCTTGGTGGGCCCGGGGAAGAGCAGCTCGTTGAGGGTCGTGCGTCGGTCCTGGTCGAGCCCGGCCGCCTGCTCGGCGGTGAGGTGCTCGGCCGGCGGCTTCCACGACCGGCCCTCGAGCGCCTTGGTCCGGAACGGCTCCGGCCAGCCGCCCGGCGGGTCGCCCAGCTCGCCGTTGAGGAAGCCGATGACCGAGTCGGGGATGTCGAACTTGCCGGGGTTGTCGGCGAACTCCTCCGGGTCGGCGCCGACCGCGACCAGGTGCAGCGCCAGGTCGCCGACCACCTTGGAGGACGGCGTCACCTTGACGACGTTGCCGAGGATGTCGTTGGCCGCGGCGTACATGTCCTCGATCTGCTCGAACTTCTCGCCCAGACCCAAGGCGATCGCCTGCTGGCGCAGGTTGGAGAGCTGGCCGCCCGGGATCTCGTGGGTGTAGACGCGGCCCGTCGGCGAGGCGAGGCCCGACTCGAAGGGCGCGTAGACCCGGCGGGTGGCCTCCCAGTAGGGCTCCAGCGCGCACACGGCGTCGAGGTCGAGCCCGGTCTCCCGGGCCGAGTGGTCGGTGGCGGCGACCAGCGCGGAGAGCGCCGGCTGCGACGTGGTGCCGGCCATCGAGGCGGTGGCGGCGTCCACGGCGTCCACGCCCGCGTCGATCGCGGCGAGCAGGGTCGCGAGCTGGCCGCCGGGGGTGTCGTGGGTGTGCAGGTGGACGGGCAGGTCGAAGCGATCGCGCAGCGCGGTCACCAGGGTGCGCGCCGCCGGGGCGCGGAGCAGCCCGGCCATGTCCTTGATGGCGAGCACGTGCGCGCCGGCGTCGACGATCCGCTCGGCCAGCCCGAGGTAGTAGTCGAGCGTGTACAGCCGCTCGCCGGGGTCGGACAGGTCCCCGGTGTAGCAGAGCGCGACCTCGGCGACGGTCGTCCCGGTCGCCCGCACCGCCTCGATCGCCGGCCGCATCTGCTCGACGTCGTTGAGCGCGTCGAAGATCCGGAACACGTCGATGCCGGTCGCCGCGGCCTCGGCGACGAACGCGTCGGTCACCTCGATGGGGTACGGCGTGTAGCCGACCGTGTTGCGGCCCCGGAGCAGCATCTGCAGGCAGACGTTCGGCACCGCCTGGCGGAGCGAGGCCAGCCGCTCCCACGGGTCCTCGGACAGGAAGCGCAGCGCGACGTCGTACGTCGCCCCGCCCCACGCCTCGAGCGACCACAGCTGCGGGGTGGTCCGCGCGACGTGCCCGGCGACGGCCAGCAGGTCGCGGGTGCGCACCCGGGTGGCCAGCAGCGACTGGTGCGCGTCGCGGAAGGTGGTGTCGGTGACCGCCACCCGGCCCTGGGCGCGGAGCTCCGCAGCGAACGCGTCGGGTCCGACCGCCAGCAACCGCTGGCGCGAGCCGTCGGGGGCGGGCACCCGGGTGTCCAGCGCCGGGAGCTTGCTGGTCGGGTCGAGGCTGACCGGCGCCGGGCCGTGCGGCTGGTTGACGGTGACGTCGGCGAGGTAGGAGAGCAGCTTGGTGCCGCGGTCCCCGGACGCGCGGGCGATCAGCAGCTGCGGGTGCGTCTCGATGAAGGACGTGGTGACCTTGCCGGCCGCGAAGTCCGGGTCCTCGAGCACGGCCTGCAGGAAGGCGATGTTGGTGGAGACGCCGCGGATCCGGAACTCCGCCACCGCCCGGCGGGCCCGGGCCACCGCGATCGGGAAGGTGCGGCCGCGACACGTGAGCTTGGCCAGCATCGAGTCGAAGTGCGCGCTGACCTCGGCGCCGGTGTACGTCGTACCCCCGTCGAGGCGGACGCCCGCCCCGCCCGGCGAGCGGTAGGTGGTGATCTTCCCGGTGTCCGGGCGGAAGCCGTTGGCGGGGTCCTCGGTGGTGATCCGGCACTGGAGCGCCGCGCCGCGCAGCACCACGGTGTCCTGGCTCAGCCCCAGGTCCGCGAGGGTCTCGCCCGAGGCGATCCGCAGCTGCGACTGGACCAGGTCGACGTCGGTGACCTCCTCGGTGACCGTGTGCTCGACCTGGATCCGCGGGTTCATCTCGATGAAGACGTAGTTGCCGGCGGGATCGAGGAGGAACTCGACGGTGCCGGCGTTCTTGTAGCCGATCTCGCGGGCGAAGCGCACGGCGTCCGCGCACATCCGGTCCCGCAGCGCGGGGTCCAGGTTGGGCGCGGGCGCGATCTCGACGACCTTCTGGTGCCGCCGCTGCACCGAGCAGTCGCGCTCGAAGAGGTGGATCACCTCGCCGGCGCCGTCGGCGAGGATCTGCACCTCGATGTGCCGCGGGTCGACCACCGCCTGCTCGATGAAGACCGTGGGGTCGCCGAAGGCCGCCTCCCCCTCGCGCATGCAGGTCTCGACGGCCTCCTTGAGGTCCTCGACCCGCTCGACCCGGCGCATCCCGCGACCACCACCGCCGGCGACGGCCTTGACGAAGAGCGGGTACGGCATGTCGGCGGCCGACGCCACGAGCGCGTCGGCGTCGGTCGACGGCTCGACCCCGGCCAGGGTCGGCACGCCGGCGGCCTTCGCGGCCGCGATCGCGCGGGCCTTGTTGCCGGTCAGGGTCAGCACGTCGGCGCCGGGGCCGATGAAGGTGATGCCGGCCTCGGCACAGGCCTCGGCCAGGCGCGGGTTCTCGCTGAGGAAGCCGTAGCCGGGGTAGACCGCGTCGGCGCCGGCCCGCACCGCGACCGCGACGATCGCGTCGGCGTCCAGGTAGGCCCGCACCGGGTGCCCGCGCTCGCCGATCTCGTAGGCCTCGTCGGCCTTGAGCCGGTGCTCGGACCAGCGGTCCTCGTGGGGGAACACCGCCACCGTGCGCGCCCCGAGCTCGAAGGCCGCGCGGAACGCCCGGATCGCGATCTCGCCGCGATTGGCGACCAGCACCTTGGAGAACACCGACTCAGCTCCTGCCGCGGGGAAACGTGGGACCAGCCTAGGCTTCGCGGCCCGCACCCTCCCGCTGGCGTCCGAGTCGTGAGTACGCTCCGCCGCGAGGAGGGCCGTGAGGAGGGCCGTGAGGAGGTAGGGCGATGGGGGTCCGGCAGCTGCGCCTGGTCGTGGAGGCGACCGACTTCGAGGAGGCGGTGGCGTTCTACCGCGACGCGCTCGGTCTCGAGGTCGAGCTCGACCTCGAGAGCGAGGGCGGCGCGCACGTGGTCATCCTCGACGCGGGTCGGGCGACGCTGGAGATCTCCAACCCCGCGCAGGTGGACCTGATCGACTCCGTCGAGGTCGGCCGGCGGGTCAGCCCGCACCTCCGGGTGGCCTTCGAGGTGGACGACGTGGCCGCCGCCACCGACCGGCTCGTCGACGCGGGCGCGACCGCGATCGCGCCGCCGACGCGCACGCCGTGGGACTCCCTCAACGCCCGCCTGGACGGCCCCGGCGACCTCCAGCTGACGTTGTTCGAGGAGCTCGGCCCCGCCGCGGGCTAGGGGTCGGGCTTGTCGCCGAAGTCCACGGTGACGGTCTCGAACCCCTTGTGGCGCTGGGCCCTGGCGTAGCCGATGTAGGCGCGGCGGTCCGCGTCGGTGAGCACCACCGCGTCGGTGAACGGCGTCAGCAGCGCGCGCGGCCAGAGCCTCCGCTCCAGCACGACGTTGAGCTGGACGCCGAGCATCCCCGTGATCGCGGCGAGGAACAGCAGCGCCATCAGACCGAGCACCACGCCGAAGGTCTGGTTGAGGGTGGACGCCTTGGCCAGCACCTGGGTGACGTAGATCGTGCCCAGCTGCTGGAGCAGGTGCCACAGCAGCGCGATCAGCAGCGCGCCGGGGAGGGCGCTGCGGGTGCGCGGTCCGTCGGCCGGGCCGAGCCGCAGGAGCAGCCCCAGCAGGAGGGCGAGGACCAGGATGCTGAGCACCCGCACCGACCACCGCAGCGCAGACGCGGTGAGGAACTCGATGACCGTGGTGTTGCTGACCAGCACCGACAGCGTGGTGAGCCCCAGGATGGCCAGGCCGGCGACGATCACCAGGACCAGGCTGCGCAGCCGCAGGAAGAACGGGTTGGGCCGGCTGTTGCGGGGGACCGACCAGGCGATGTTGAGCGCGTTCTGGATCGCCGAGCCGAGCCCGATCGCGCCGTACAGCGCGGCGAGCGAGCCGATGATGATGGTGGTGGTCGAGCCGGTGAGCCCCTCGGGCCGCCGGAACTGGTCGCCGATGATCGGGAACTGGCTGAGCGCGGAGTCGAGCACCTGCTCGGACAGCTCGGGGTTCCCCTGGAGCACGAAGCCGAGGATCGAGCTGGCCAGCAGCAGCAGCGGGAAGACCGCGAAGAGCGCGTAGTAGGTGATGATCACCGCGAGGTACGTCGCCTGGTCGTCGAAGTACTTGTAGACGACGGCGATCGGCAGCCCCAGGGCCGTGTGCCGCCGCTGGAACGCGTCCACCGCCCCGATCCGGGGGGCGCTCACGGAGTCACCGCCACTCGCGCACCAGGTCGACGAGGTCGGCGATCGAGTCGACGACCCGGGTCGGTCGGTACGGGAACACCCCGACCTGGTCCGGCCGCGTCGAGCCCGTCGACACCAAGATGGTCCGCAGCCCCGCCTCCAGCCCGCTGACGATGTCGGTGTCCATCCGGTCGCCGACCATCACGGTGGTCTCGGAGTGCGCCTCGAGCTGGTTGAGGGCGCTGCGCATCATCAACGGGTTGGGCTTGCCGATGAAGTACGGCTGCCGCCCCGTGGCGGTGCTGATCAACGCGGCGACCGAGCCGGTCGCGGGCAGCTTGCCCTGGTGGCTCGGGCCGCTGGTGTCGGGGTTGGTGGCGATGAAGCGGGCGCCGTCGTCGATCAGCCGGATGGCCCGGGTGATCGCCTCGAAGGAGTAGGTGCGGGTCTCGCCGAGCACCACGTAGTCGGGGTCCCGGTCGGTCATCACGTAGCCCACGTCGTGCAGCGCCGTGGTCAGCCCGGCCTCGCCGACGACGTACGCCGAGCCGCCCGGTCGCTGGTCGTCGAGGAACTGCGCGGTCGCCAGCGCCGAGGTCCAGATCGCCGTCTCGGGGACGTCGATGCCGCTGCGCAGCAGCCGCGCCCGCAGGTCGCGCGGGGTGAAGATCGAGTTGTTCGTGAGCACCAGGAACTGCAGTCCCGACTCCTGCAGGGCCTCGATGAACTCGGTGGCGCCGGGGATCGGCGTCTCCTCGTGCACCAGCACGCCGTCCATGTCGGTGAGCCACGTGGTGACGGGCCGGGTCGAGGTCATGGGGCCAGTCTGACGGAGCGCAGGGCCGCCAGCAGCCGACCAACGTCGTGTTGGCTCGTGTACGCCGACAGCCCGACCCGGACCCCGCCCTCGTCGCCGAGGCCTGCGTGCCGCGCCGCCTCGACCGCGTAGAAGCTGCCGGCGGGGGCGATGACGTCCTCGGCGGCGAGCCGGCGGGTGACCTCGGCCGCCGGCACCCCCGCCACGGTGAGCAGCACGGTCGGGGTGCGTCGGGCCGCGCGGCCGTGCACGGTCACCCCGTCGATCTCGGCGAGTCCCGCGAGCAGGTCGGCCAGGAGCGCCGCCTCGTGCGCCTCCACGCCCGCCATCGCGCCGTCGAGCGACTCGATGAACTCCACCGCCGCGGTGACCCCGGCCAGCAGCTCGTAGGGCAGCGTGCCGAGCTCGAACCGCTCGGGCACCGCCTCGCTCGAGGGCAGCAGCTTGTCGGGGTGCAGCGTCTCCAGCAGCGCCGGCGCGGCGGCGAGCACGCCGAGGTGCGGCCCGAAGAACTTGTACGGCGAGCAGGCCAGCAGGTCCGCGCCGAGGACGCGCAGGTCGACGGGGGCGTGCGGGACCAGGTGCACGGCGTCGACGTACACGAGCGCGCCCACCTGGTGCGCGGCGTCGGCGATCCGGACGACGTCCGGGCGGGTGCCGAACAGGTTGGACGCGGCGGTGACCGCCACCAGCCGGGTCCGCTCGTTGAGCACGACGCTCACGTCGTCCAGCTCGGCGGTGACGGGGTCGAAGCCCAGCCAGCGCACCGTGGCGCCGGACCGCTCGGCGGCCCGGACCCAGGGCCGGATGTTGGCGTCGTGGTCGAGCCGGGTCACCACGACCTCGTCGCCCGGACCCCAGTCCGCGGACAGGGTGCGGGCCATCTCGAAGGTCAGCGAGGTCATCGACCGTCCGAAGACGACCCCGCCGGGGTCGGCGCCGAGCAGCCGGCCCATCGCCGCCCGCGCGCCGACCGTGGTGGCCTCGGTCAGCCGGTCCGGTGCCGCCACGTCTCCGCGCTGGCACATCCCGGAGCCCATCGCGGCGGCCACCGCGTGCGCGACCTGCCGCGGCACCAGGGATCCCCCGGGGCCGTCGAACCGGGCGAGCCCGCCCGCCAGCGCCGGGAACGATGCGCGCACCTCGTCGAGATCCATGCGCGTCATGCTCGCACCCGGGCAGGGTGGATCGGCGCGCACCGTGACAGCGACCCCTCGCAGGCTGCACCGTAGGACCACCATGACCCGCGACGTCGAGAGCGCCCGCGTCCCCTACCTGCCCGCGCTGGGCACGGTCCTCACCGTGTGGGCGCACCCCGACGACGAGGCGTACCTCGTCGGTGGCCTCCTCGCGCTGCTGACCGACGCCGGCCAGCGGGCCGTGTGCGTCACGGCCACCCGCGGCGAGGCCGCCGACCCGGACGCCCTCCCCGCCGAGCGGGCCGCCCTGGCCGCGCTGCGCACGGAAGAGCTCGAGGCCGCGCTGGCGATCCTCGGCGTCACCGAGCACCACTGGCTCGACCAGCCCGACGGCGGCTGTGCCGACGTCGACCCGACCGGTCCCGTCGGCCGGCTCGTCGCGCTGCTCGACGACGTCCGCCCCGACACCGTCATCACGTTCGGCCCCGACGGCTTCACCGGCCACCCCGACCACCGCACCGTCAGCGCGTGGGTCGACCGGGCGTTGCGGGGCTCGCGCGTCTCACCGCGGCTGCTGCACGCGGTCGCTCCGGCCGAGCAGGTCGACCCGGCGCTGGACGAGGACTTCGGTGTCTTCGCGCTCGGCCGTCCCCGCGAGTGCGAGGGGGACGAAGCGGTCCTCCGGCTGGCCGTCACCGGGGCCACCCTCGACCGGAAGGTCGAAGCGCTGTTGCGGCAGGTCTCCCAGACCGGTGGGCTGGTCGCCGCGGTCGGACCCGCGCGGTTCCGGGCCTGGGTCTCCTCCGAGAGCTTCGCGCCACCGAGGTGACGATCGCCCGCACGGAGCGCCTGTCCGTCACCCGGGCCGCACGGTCTCCTGGATCTCGCCCAGGGTCTTGGGCTGGGTCAGCCGCCAGGGGTTGCCGAAGGGATCGCGGAAGCCGGCGTCGATCCCGTAGAACCGCTCCTCCGGCTCCTCGGTGAACTCCACGCCCCGGGCGGTCAGCTCGCGGTACGTCGCGTGGCAGTCGTCGGTGCGCAGCGCCCCGAGCCCCAGGTAGCCACGCGAGACGAGGCTGCGCATCTCGGCCGCGATGCCCTCCTCGACCGCCGGCGGCTCGGGGACGACCAGCATCAGCGGCAGGTCCGCGGCGCCCGGCGGGTGCACGGTCAGCCAGCGGAAGCCGTCCAGCTCCTGGTCGATGCCGAGCTCGAAGCCGAGCGTGCCGACGTAGAAGTCCTTGGCCTGGTCGAGGTCGAGGACGTTGAGGCAGACGAGGCTGAAGCCGGTGATCACGCGAGCCCCCCGACGGCCGCGGCCAGCACCTCGGCGGCCACGTCGTGGGTCTGGCCCTCGAGGACCTCGAAGCGGGCCCCGGGGATCTCCCGCGCCGCCGCACGCGCGGAGTCGCGCATCCAGTCCGGGCTCGCGCCCCCGGCCAGCACCAGGGTCGGCGCGGCGATCTTGCCGAGCGAGGGCGGTGGCTCGCCCACCCCCATCACGGCGGCGTCGTACGCCAGCGTGGGCGCGAGCCCCTCCCCCAGCGCCCAGTACGGCGACTGCCGCATCCCGGCGATGGCCGGCTCCGGCACGCCGACCATCCGCATGAACAGCTCGAGCGCGCCGCCGCGGTCATCGTCGGCGAGCAGCGCGGCCAGCCGCTCGTTGTACGTCGCGGTCTGCCGCTGGCCCTCGGCGTCGAGCCGGAACGGTGGCTCCCACATCACCAGGTGCCGCACCGGCAGGCCGCTCGCCGCGGCGTGCGCGGCCAGCACGGCGCCGGAGGACAGCCCGACCACCGTCGCGGCACCACCGGCGGCACTGACGAGCACGTCGAGGTCCTCGATCTCCCGGTCGACCTCGTAGGGCGGCGTGTCGGTGCTGTCCCCGCGGCCGCGCCGGTCGTAGTTGAGGACCGTGAACCGGTCGGCGAGGGCCGCCGCGATCGCCGTGTCCACGGCCCGGTCGCACGATGCACCCGCGACCACGATCAGCGGCGGGCCCGAACCGAGCTGGTCGAACGCGATCACGGTGCCGTCTGCCGAGGTGACTGTCTCCATGAGGACGACGCTAGGGGTCCGCCCACCCGTCCGCTTCTCCAAAACTGCTGACCCGCTCAGGCGCGGGGCCGGGTGTAGCGCTTCACGAAGCAACCGGGCAGCTCCTCGAGCCGGCGGTCGGTCCCCCGGGCGCGGTACGCGGTCGGGCTCAGGCCGACGAACCGGCGGAACTGGGTGCTGAACGACCCCAGGCTGGTGAAGCCCACCGCCAGGCACACGTCGGTCACCGACAGGTCGCCCGCGCGGAGCAGGGCCTTGGCGCGCTCCATCCGCCGGCTCAGGAGGTACTGGTGCGGTGTCTCGCCGAACGCCGCCTTGAACGACCGGCTGAAGTGCGCCTCCGACACGTGCGCACTCCGGGCCAGGGCCGGGACGTCCAACGGCGAGGCGAAGGCCCGGTCGATCAGGTCCCGCACCCGCAGCAGGTGCCGGGCGAGCGGGACCGCAGGCGCGCTCGTCGTCAGCGGAACGACCCCGTCGTGACCATGCCAGCACCGCCAGCCCGAGGAGCGGCCGACGCCGCGGCCACCGCGGCGTAGCGGCCGGGACGCGGGCGCCGGTCGCGCACGTCGAACCGCGAGCCCCACACGACCCACGCGGTCGCCGGCGCGATGACGAGCACCGTCCCCAGCGCCGACCAGCCGCGACCAGCCCTCGCTCAGCCTGACGAGCAGCAGCGCCCCCGCCAGGATCGACAGCGCGGTCCGCTGCCACGCCAGCGCGGTCCGCGCCGCCGCCGGGTCCACGGGCGACGCCATCACAGGCTCGCGATGAGCAGCACCACCGCGCACGCCGTCACGGCGATGACGAGCAGCAGGGGCACCCCGACCGAGGGCAGCGGTTCGCCCGCGGCGCATCGCCCGCTCCGTCAGGGCCCAGCGCACCCAGGCCGTGCACGCTGGCCAGGATCCCGGTCGCCACGAGCACCGCCGCCAAGGCCGCTCTTCACCGACGTCCGAGTACGGGACGGGCAGCGCGTCGATCGCCACGCCGGCCGCCATGAAGGCGATCGACGTGCGGATCCAGGCGAGGAACGTGCGTTCGTTGGCGAGGGTGAACCTCGGGTCGGGGTCGGTCCCCTCGTCGTACACCCAGCGCGGCCAACTCATGCCCGCATGCTGCCACGTCGGCAGCGGGGAGGCCCCCGGTTCGGACGGTGCGCGACAGGCGGGGTCCGCAGTGGCAGTCTGCTCGTGATGCCGGCCCGCGACCCCGAGGAGGGACCCTTGGCCAAGCTCACGATGCACGAGCGTGTGCCCTTCGACGAGGCGACCGCGCAGGCGATGGTGTCGACCGGCGAGCTGCCGGGGCTCGACCAGGTCAGGGACGCGGCCGTGGAGGCCTACGAGCGCTACCGCCCGGTCACCGACGGCGAGGTCGCGGACTACATCCCCGCGCTCGCCCACGCCTCCCCCGACCTGTTCGGCATCAGCCTGGCCGGCGTGCGCGGCCGGACCTTCGACGTCGGCGACACCGACACGGCGTTCTCGATCCAGAGCGTGTCCAAGCCGTTCGTGTTCGCGCTGGTGTGCGAGAGCATCGGCTACGAGGCCGCCCGCCACCAGCTCGGGGTGAACGGCACCGGGTTCCCGTTCGACTCGGTGATGGCCGTCGAGCTGAACGACGAGCGCACCATGAACCCGATGGTCAATGCGGGGGCCATCGCGGCCACGAGCCTGATCCCCGGCGACACCGCGGAGGCGAAGTGGGAGCGGGTGCGCGACGGGCTGTCGCGGTTCGCGGGCCGGGAGCTGTCGCTCGACCACGACGTCTACGCGTCCGAAGCGGCCTCCAACCTGCGCAACCGCGGCATCGCGCACCTGTTGGAGAGCTACGGCCGGGTCTCGTTCGACCCCGACGAGGCCACCGACGTCTACACCCGCCAGTGCTCGCTGGACGTCACCGCCCACGACCTCGCGGTGATGGCGGCGACCCTCGCCGACGGCGGCGTGAACCCGGTGACCGGGGTGCGGGTGATCGTCCCCGGGGTGTGCCGGCGGGTGCTCGCGGTGATGGCGACCGCCGGGCTCTACGAGCTCTCGGGCGACTGGCTCTACGAGATCGGGCTGCCCGGCAAGAGCGGGGTCAGCGGCGGCATCGTGACCGTGGCACCCGGCAAGGGTGGCCTCGCGACGTACTCGCCACCGCTGGACGCGGCCGGCAACAGCGTGCGCGGCCAGCTGGCCACGAAGTACCTGTCCGAGCGCCTCGGCCTGAACCTGTTCGCCTCGGAGGCGCTCTTCGAGCCGACGCCGCACTGAGGGCGGTGAGGCGAGGCTCAGCGACGGCCCACCTCACTTGAACCGGGCCGTGTAGGTGGTCGGCGCGGCCGGGGCGACGATCGTGTGGGACTGGGCGCCGCCGTCGGACCAGGACGCGAAGTTGTACTGCTTGTTCCCCTTGTTCTGCGGCGAGACGGCGCTCACCGTGTTGCTGGACCCCACGATGACGTTGCGGGTGAAGGCGGACTTCGTCGCGGTGCCGCCCACGATCACGCTTGAGTCCCCCGGGCACGGTCTGGAACGTCAGCGCCACCATCCGGGGGTCGAGCCTGCGGGTCACCGTGCTGGTCAGCCCTCCGGAGTCCGTGGCCGTCAACCGCAGCTCCAGGTAGGCCGGCGCCTCGTGGTCGGGAGCGGAGAACGAACCGCCGGCGACGCCGACGTAGCTCTGCACGGGGTGTGAGTGACAGTTGCTCGGGCAGTGCTGGAGGACCAGGTCCCAGGTGAGGGCCGACGGCGGGAGGGCGCCGTCCTGCGTGTCGCTCGCATGGCCGGAGAACGTGATGACGTCCCCGACCTTCCACAGCGCGCCGGCCGCCGGCGCGTCGATGACGGCCGACGGCGCCGTGTTGCCGACCGTGATCACCACCGAGTCCGTGGCCGTCGCTCCATCGGCGTCGGTGACTCGCAGGGTCGCGGTGTAGGTCGCCGGCGCTGGTGTAGGTGTACGACGGCTGCGACGCGTCCGAGTCGTCGAAGGCACCGGTCACCGTCGAGGTCCCACGCGAAGCTCAGGGTGTCGCCGACGTCCGGGTCGCTCGACGTCGAGCCGTCGAAGGCCACGGTGAGCGGGGCAGACCCCGTCGTGGGCGCGGCGGTGGCCACCGCAACCGGCGGTTGGTTGCTGCTGGCGTAGCTGATGCGCCGCACGGTGCCGCCGTCGAAGTCGACGTAGAAGAGCTCTCCGGTCGGGCCGATCTGCAGGTTGACCGGATTCGCAGCAGCCGCGACGAAGGTGCGCACCTGGCCGGGGGCGGGGTTGCCGTCCACGCCCTTGGGCATCACCCAGATGCAGTCACGGGAGTAGTCCGCGAAGAACAGCGCGTTGTCGTACTCCGCCGGGTAGGGACTCTGCCCGGAACCGAAGGCGAACTGGACCCCGGCCATCGACGAGCTTCCGGTCGGACACGTCTCGTTGGGCACCACTCTCGCGCTGTGGTGGTAGGCGAAGTACGGCGACGTGACCGCTCCGGAGGACGCGTAGAGGTTCTCGCAGACGGAGAGGTTCGCGCCGTCGTAGCCGGCCTGTCGTCCGTTGCCCTCGTAGCACGGCCAGCCGAAGTTCTGGACCTGCGAGGTCGGGGCCACGAGACGGTTGATCTCCTCCCAGTCGTTCCACCCGACGTCACCGATCCAGAGCTCGTCGGTGCCGGGCCGTTCGGTGATCCGGAACGGGTTGCGCAGCCCGTAGGCGACGATGCGACGGGTGTTGGGGTCGGTGGACGAGGCCAGCGGGTTGGTGGCCAGGCCGGCACCGGTCGCAGGGTCGACCCGGATCACCGAGCCGTCCAGGCTCACGGGGTCCCCGGTGGTGCGGAGGTCCTGGCTGCGCAGCGCCCCGCCCTCCGCGGCCGGCGGGGTGAGGATGGCGCCGACGCCACCCGGCGGGTCGCCGCAGGGGTTGACCGGGGTTCCGTCCTGGCCCCAGTCGACGAAGTTGAAGCTCGCGCCGTCGCCGGCGCTGGCGTAGAGGGCTCCCGAACGCCCGAACTCGACGGACCCGACGGAGTGGCTGGGGTACTGCTGGCACCAGTCCTCGACCAGCACCTGCTCGCTGCCCGTCATCGTGTTCCCGCTCGCCGTCAGCCGGGACAGCCGCCCACTGACCACGCAGCCGTCAGCCGTGGGGCCGGGCGGGGTCGGACAGGGGTCGGAGTAGACGCCCGGCGTGCCCCATCGAGGGGCGGGCGCGGACGAGCCGAGCTCGTGGTCATAGGTGTAGAGGACGTAGACGTACGGGTTCGCGGGGAACTCGGGGTCCAACGTCATGCCCAGCAGCCCGCGGTCCCAGAAGTTGTGGACGTTGGCATTGAGGTCGGCGAAGACGTCGGGCGTCGTATCGGTGAGAGAGTCGAAGACCTTGATCACGCCGCGCTTCTCGGCCACGAAGACCCGGCCGTCGGGCGAGAACCGAAGGGCTGTCGGGTTCGTCAGGCCGCTGAACACGACGGTCTCCGAGAAGCCGGTCGGAGTGGTCGCCCCCTGCGCCTCGGAGGTCACCGACACCAGGGCCAGTCCTCCGGCCACCAGGGAGAGCCCCGACGCCAGGACCAGCCTGTTGCGGCCCCTGCGGTACCGCCGTGAACGCCCGACCGCGAACCAACGTCCCGAACCGTCCGACACCGTGGAAAACCAACTCATGACGAACTCCCCCGCCTGCCCTCTCGGGCTGCGGACGTCCGCCGACTCGCGGTCGTCCTCTTGGTGAGGATGGTCGTGCTGCGCGCGGGCGTCATCCCTCAGGTTGGTGACTAAGCAGACCCGTGTTCAGACTTCGCGGCAGGCGTCCTGCGACGCGGCTGACCCACCACACTCCTGGCCTCACCCGCAACACCAACGGCGGAGGCGAGACGCTGGGCCGAAACATCCCGGGCCAGGCGGGCCGCTCCCTCGTGGCCCGGCCCGGCTCAGGCGTGCCCGGACCACGCGCACCTCCGCGGTGACCGCGTCCATGTCGCAGGCCGCCACGTAGCCGCAGTCACGACAATGCGCGTTGGCATGCGACGCTTTGCGCGGAACGCACCCCGTCCGATTTTCGCGTCTTGTGTACTCCGAGCGCGGACCTCATGTTCGCCTCAGATCGCCGTCGGGACCCCCACAATCGTGTGGCGGCCTGACAGTTACCGGAGGGACCTGCGCCGGTGAGCCAGTCACGCCATGCTTGACTGGCGCATGCTGCGCTTGGTCCGGCCGAGGTCACTGCGACCGGGCGACCGGGTCGCTGTCTTGTCACCGTCGTGGGCGGTGCCCGCGGTGTTCCCGGCGATCCACGAGCAGGCGCTCCGGCGGCTGCGCACGGTCGTGGGGGTCGAGCCGGTGGAGTTTCCCAGCACCCGTAGGGCGAGCAGTCCGCGGGAGCGGGCCGACGACCTCAACACGGCGTTCGCTGACCCATCGATCCGCGCCGTCCTGGCGACGATCGGTGGTGACGACCAGATCACCGTGCTGCGGTACCTCGACTCTGAGGCCGTCCTCCGCGACCCGACGTGGTTCGTCGGCTACTCCGACAACACCAACATCCTCAATTGGCTCTGGTATCAAGGGATCGCCGCCCTGCACGGGGGCGCGACCCAGGTGCACGTCGGGCCGGGTCCGGCCGTCGACGCCGTCCACTTGCAGTCCCTGCGCGCGGCGTTGTTTGGCGGCGACGTCGAACTGCGCCCCCTGGCCGAGAGCCGGACACCGGCATCGACTGGGCCGATCCGCGCGCCCTCACGCAATGGGCGCCAAGCCTTCCGGCCGAGCCGTGGACCTGGTCCGGGCCGGCGCTCAGTGTTACGGGCCCGGTCTGGGGCGGAAACCTCGAGGTCCTGACCTGGACGCTGGCGGCAGGTCGGTGGGTCAGGCCCAACGAGGAGTACGCCGGCTCAGTCCTGCTCCTCGAGACCTCGGAGGAGCGCCCGCCTCCGGAAGAGGTCTACCGCATGATGCGGAACATGGGTGAGCGCGGATTGCTCGGCGTCTTCCCCGCGTTGATCTGGGGCCGCCCGCCCGTGAGTGACCACGACCACCACCCAGCACCGAGCAGGCGGCGGCGCTCCGCGCGGAGAACCGCGAGGCCGTGCTGCGTGCGGTGCGGGAGTACCAGCCGGAGATGGTGGTGGCCATGGACGTCGACGTCGGCCACACGATCCCCAGTGGCTGCTGCCCTACGGAGGTCGGGTAACCGTCGACGGGGAGCGTCGGCGGATCGAGGCGTCGTTCGGGGCGTGACCCTGCTATCGCCGCGCGAGGCGACCAGCGGGTCCCACACGGAACCGTCCGCCGGCAGCCGAGCAGTGTCGCCGAACACCCGGCCGCCGAGGACCTCCCGCCGAAGGTCGCGCCCAAGCACGGCCCCAGCGGTCCCGACCCCTCCGTTCATCACCCCCATCACGCCGTGGCACCAGCGGGTGCTCGCGCCGACCAGGAACAGGCCGCCGATCTGGGTGGCCGGCCCCGGCCGCCGCAGCCCCACCTGGTCGGCCGAGAGCTCAAGGCCGTAGCCGGTCCCGCCGGTAGCACCGGTGAAGCGTTCGTGGGTGATCGGCGTCGAGGCCTCGCGCAGGACGATGTGGTCCGCTAGCCCCGGCAGCACGTCGGCCGCGCGCGAGATCAGCGCCTCCATCACCTCGTCCTTACGCGCCCGGTAGGCGGTCCCGGACCGGTAGTCGAGCCGGCCAGGCACAGGGGCGACGCCCCAGAAGTCGAGATCGGGTGGTACCACGGTCATCAGCTCCACCGTGGAGTGACCGGGTGGCGCGTTGGGAGGTTCCCGGGGTCCTTGACCGACGAGGATGTCACCAGGACAGGCAGCTCTGCGGGGAGCCGGCCGGCGTAGCAGTCTTGGTAGACCGCCTCGATGTCGGTGTTCGGATAGCACCAGAGGTTGCTGTTCGGCAGCCGCCCGGAGATGTCCACGTCGAGGCCCAGGTAGGCGGTGAAGAGCGGCAGCGCCATCCTCGCCTGCCGCGTCCGGCGTACCGTCCGCGCGGTCAGGTGCTGGGGCCCCACCAGGTCGAGCAGGGTCCGCTTGGGGTCGGCGTTGGAGACCACGACGGTCGCGTCATCCTTCGACCCGTCGGTCATCCGGACGCCGGTGGCACGGCCGCCCTCGACCAGGATGCGTCGCACCGCTGCGCCGGTCCTGACCTGGCCGCCGTACGCCTCGACGACTTCGACCAGCCGCGCCGCCAGGACCTGGCCGCCCCCCGTGGGTAGTAGGCCCCGGCCCGCAGGTAGTGGTGGAGAAAGGGGGCGTGGAGGGCTATCGGAACCCTGGATGGAGGGGCGGCGTAGGCCCCGGACTCACCGGACAGCACCGCGCGCACCGGTTCGCTGAGCCCGCACTGGCGGTAAAGCTCGGCCATCGGGGACGAGCCGATGGCCGCCGTCAACGGAGCGCGCCGGAAAATGCCGCCACCTGCCGCGCACCGATGGGGAAGTCACCGTCGACCTCCTCAGCCACTCTGCGCAGCACCGAGACACAGCGGCGGATGCCGCGCTCCTCGCTCGGGAACGTCTCGAGCAGCCGCGCTAGGTAGGCGTCCCAACCCCGAGGAGACTCTCAACGTGAGGTCGGGGAACACCAGGGTGCTGTACCCGTCGGGGTCGAGCTCGGCGAACTCGACTGACTCTTCGAGCCCGAGGCCCCGCAGCAGGCTCCACATGGTGCCTCCGGGCTGGCACTCGCCCGACGTAGTGCACTCCGACGTCGAACTCCATAGCGCCCCCGCCTGCGGAACACCTGGCTGCATCCTCCGGCGACCTTGCCCTGCTCCAGCACCAGGGT
>CAVQLC010000011.1:0-111301 GCA_963713255.1 uncultured Actinomycetota bacterium | reverse complement strand
CCCCAGGCCCACCCCTAGACTCCGGGAACTGCTACGTCGATCAGGTGCTCGGGCCCGCGGAAGGTGGCTCCCGGTGCGACTCCCGCAAGCGGGCGTCATCCGCCAGGCGATGGCCAACCGCGACCTGCGCAAGGTGCTGGTCGCGTTCTTCATCTTCACCGTGGGCGAGTGGGCGACCTGGATCGCCCTGCTCGTGTGGGCCTACGACCGCGGCGGCGTCGGCGGCGCGAGCGCGATCGCCCTGGTCCAGCTCGTCCCCTCGGCGTTCTTCGCGGCTCCGGCCGCCGCCTGGATCAGCCGGCTGCCCGGCGCCTCGGCCCTCCGGGCGGGGTACGCCGCACAGGCCCTGACCTCCATCGCCCTCGGCGTGGCCATGCTCGTCGACGGTCCGGTGCCCGTCGTCGCGGTCCTCGCGGCCATCGCCGCCGTCGCGATCACCATCACCCGACCGGCGCACAGCGCCCTGCTCCCCCTCATCTCCCGGACGACCGGTGACCTGACGACCGGCAACGCGGCCACCGGGTCGGTGGAGGCCATCGGCACCTTCGTCGGCCCGCTCTTCAGCGGCCTCGTGCTCGCCACCTGGTCCGCCGGCGGGGTCCCGCTCGTGGTCGGCGTCCTGTCGCTCGTCTCGGTCGCGCTCACCGGCCGGTTGCACTCCGCGCCCTCCGGCGGACCCCGATCGGCCGCCCCGACCGAGCCCCGCGGTTCCCTCCGCGCGGTGGCCCGCGACCCCGCGGCCCGGCTGTTCTGCGCACTCATCGCGGCGGAGAACGTCCTGGTCGGGATGATGGACATCCTGCTCGTCGTCCTCGCACTCGAGATCCTGTCGATGTCGGACGCCGGGCCGGGCATCCTGAACTCCGCGATCGGCTTCGGCGGGCTGGCCGGCGCGGCCGTCACCTTCCTGCTCGTGGGCCGCCACCGCCTCGCGCTCGCCCTGACCGCCGGCGCGGTCACCGCCGGGGTCGCGTTCGCCTTCGCGGGCATCGCGGGGAGCGTGCCCATCGCCGTGGTCCTGATCGCGGTGTCCGGTGCCGGCAAGATGTTCTTCGACGTGGCGTCGCGGACGTTCGTGCAGCGCCTGCTGCCCGACCACCTGCTGACGGCGGTGTTCGGTCTCCAGGAGTCGGTGATGATGGCCGGCATCGCGGTGGGTGCGCTGGTCGCGCCGGTCCTGGTGGCCTGGGTCGGGGCGGAGATGTCCTTCGTGGCCGCCGGGCTGTTCCTCCCCGTCGTCGCCCTCGCCGCGTTCCGGCGGCTCCGGGCCTTCGATGCCGAGGCACAGGTGCCGGCCGACGTGCTGGCCCTCCTGCTCGGGGTGCCGATCATCGCGGTGCTCAAGCCGCGGATCATCGAGCGCCTCGCCCGTGACTCGGTGCCGGTGCTGGCCGGCCCCGCCGACGTGATCGTCGCGGAGGGTGATCCGGGAGACCGGTTCTTCGTCATCGCGTCCGGGCGCGTCGAGGTCACCATGGCCGGGCACTCGGTGCGCGAGCTCGGTGCCGGCGACTGGTTCGGCGAGATCGCGCTGCTCCGCGACGTCCCGCGGACGGCGACCGTCACGGCCACGGAGCCGACGGCCCTGTGGGCGATGGGGCGCGCGTCGTTCCTCGCCTCGGTGGCCGGGGCACCCCCGGCGGTGGCGGCGGCGGAGCACTACGCGCACGACGTGTACGACGTGTACGACGACTGACGGCCTACGTCCGTCGGACGAACCTGAGCTTGCCGTGGGCGGTCGGGTTGGTCGGTGTAGCGGGGGTCGTGGGCGAGGGTGTGGTGGCGGGGGCAGAGCAGCCGGCCGGTGTTGGTGTCGGTGGGGCCGCCGCGGGACCAGGGCTGGTCGTGGTGGGCGTGGCACAGCCCGGGTGGGGCGTCGCAGCCCTCGGCGGTGCAGCCGCGGTCGCGGTGGGCGAGGGCGATCCGTTGGGGTTCGGTGTGGAAGCGGCGCTTCCTGCCGAGGTCGAGGACCTGGGAGGCGCCGCCGAGGACGGCGGGGATGATCCCGGCCCGGCAGGCGAGCCGGCGGGCCTCGCCGGGTGAGAGGTGGCCGCCGGTGTCCAGGGACGCCGCCGCCAGGCCACCCAGGAGGGTGTCGAGGGTCATGGTGACCACCACGGTGGCGCACACCCCGCCGGCCTTGCCGACCGAGCCGGCGGGCCGGGTCTCGACGTACTCGCAGAACGCCTCCCCCAGCCGGTGCTTGGTCTGCTGCTCCCGACCGGCCTCGGTCTTGGGGGCGTGGGCGAGGAGGTGCTTGCGGAGCATCTGGCCGTGCAGGGCCGGGATCGTGAACCGGCCGTGGCAGCGGCCGTGGCCGTCCTCGACCATCGTGAACGACGCCGCCGCGCGGGCGGCGTGTTCCTCGGCCTCCAGCACCCGGGCCTCGTGGGCCTCGCCGATCTCGGGGGCGACCACGTCCAGGATCCGCCGGCCCAGCACCCGCAACGCCTTCGCGTCGTGGTCGCGCCGCGTGCCCGAGCAGCACCGCCTCGGCCTCGGCGACCAGCGCGGGTCGGCCAGGTCGGTGGGGAGGGCGTCGATCGGCGTCCACGATCACCGCCGCCTGGTCCACCAGCACCGCCCCGGCGGCGAGGGCGGCCCGGACCGGCTCGTGCGCCGTCGGCCAACCGGGACGCGAGCCGGGTCAGCCGGTGGGCCTCGGCGCGGGTCACCTTGGCGTGGTGGGACCACCAGTTCGCCGTCGAGGTGGCGCCCTGGTCGAGGCCGACCTCGACCGAGGTCGCGTGCCGGGCGACCCGGAGCTCGAGCTCGGTGACCTGGGCCCGGAGCCGGGTCAGCTCCAGCAGCGTCGCCGCCGCCTCGTCCCGGCCCATCGACCACAACGACACCTCGGCCAGGTCGTCCAGATCCGGCACGCGTGGAGGCCACGAACCGCGCGACCCGGTGCCGCGGATCGGGACCCAGCACGCCTTCGGACATGACCCCAGTCAAGCACCCGCCACCGACACTCCCGGACGCTCAGAACCCCTTCTCCACAAGGGGAATCTCATCGCAGCGCCTGGGCTAGCCGACCGTCGACGCCAGCGTCACCCCGTGGTCCGCGGCGATCAGCTCGGCGGCGCGCTCGCCGATCATGATCGTGGGCGCGTTGGTGTTGCCGCTGATGACCGTCGGCATCACGCTGGCGTCCGCCACCCTCAGTCCGGCCACCCCGAGCACCCGCAGCTCGGCGTCGACGACGCTGCCCATCCGGCAGGTCGACGTCTCGTGGTAGACCGTCAGCGCGTAGTGCCGGGCGAGGTCCTCCAGCAGCGCGTCACTGGGCTCGTCGCCGGGCTGGTGCCCGTGCGCGGCGGCCAGCGCCGGCGGCACCAGCAGCGAGCCGATGCCCGCGCCCGGCCAGTGCGCGACGATGTCCAGCGCCCGGCGCATGACCGCCAGCATCACCGCGACGTCGTGCGGATCGTCGAAGTAGTTGAGGTCGATCCGCGGCGGGTCCGCGACGTCGGCGCTGACGAGGCACACCTCGCCCTCGGAGTGCGGCTGCACCGGGTTGGGCAGCACCACCACCGTCTCGGCGTCGGGCGACAGCGCCGTGGTCGGGTCACCGAAGAAGTCGGCGGGGTTGATCCGGAACAGGCCCTGCCAGATCTCCGGGGTGTAGCCGCAGGCCAGCAGCCCGATCTGGGCGTCGTGGGTGTGCTCGTCGCCCAGGCCGGTGGAGAAGAACGCCACGGCGTCGTACAACGACGACGACGCCAGGCCCTTGCCGGTGGTCGCCCACTCCATGAGCCGCCGCTCGGCCTCCGCCTTGAGCCCGGCGAGCTCCGGAGGCAGGGCCGCGTCGTCGGCCGGGTCGGCCGGGAGCGGCCCGTTGGGGGCGCGCAGGATGTCCGGCCCCAGCGAGATCGCGATCTCGGTCATCGACAGCCCGACCCCGGGCGCCGGGAAGGCGAGCGGGACGTGCAGGTGGTCCTTGAGGTGCTTGCCCACGTGCGGGTTGTCCACGACGGTCTCCACGCCGACGGCCGCCAGCTCGTCGCCCGGGCCGATCCCCGACAGGAGCAGCACCTGCGGCGAACCGATCGCGCCGGCGCTCAGCACCACCTCGCGCTCGGCGAGCAGGGTCCCGGTGGTGCCGTCCGCGGTGCGGTACCGGACGCCGGTGGCGCGGGGCCCCGGTCCGTCCGTCGCCAGCAGCACCTTCTCGACCTGGGTGTGGGTGAGGACGGTGAGGTTCGGCCGGTCCAGCACCGGCTCCAGGAACGCGTGGTACGTCGAGGACCGCTTGCCCTCGCGCGTGGTGGTCTGGAAGAGCGACGCGAGCCCGGCCGCACCGCCGCGGTCCCGGCCGTTGTAGTCACCGCTGGGGATCCCGGCGGCGGCGGCCGCCTCGACGAACTGCTCGGCGGCAACCGTCCGCGGCGCCCGCACCGACACCCCCAGCGGGCCGCCGGTGCCGTGCGCGTCGTCGTCGATCTCGACGCCCTCGGGCGGGTCCGGCGGGGACAGGTCCTCGCTCTTCACGAAGTACGGCAGCACGTCGTCGTACGCCCAGCCCTTGGCGCCCCCGGCCGCCCAGGCGTCGAAGTCGCCCGGGTGCCCGCGCACGTAGGCCATGTAGTTCAGGCCGGAGGAGCCCCCGAGCATCTTGCCCCGCGGCACCATCATCCGACCGTCGGTGAGGCCGCGGCCGGCGCCGCCCGGGTCGCCGGTGTACATCCAGTCCACCTCGGGGTCCAGCTGCAGGGAGGCGACGGCCGCGGGCATCGCCTCGTGCGGCGGCGGGGTGCCACCCGCCTCGACGAGCGCCACCCGCACCGCCGGGTCCTCGCTGAGCCGGGCGGCGACGACCGCGCCCGCCGACCCTCCGCCGACGACGACGAAGTCGAAGCTCTCGGCCGAGGCCGCTGACGGACTGGCTGCGTCGCTCATCGACGCCACCTCTCGGTTGGTCGCGCAGGGCACAGGCGCCAGCACCCGGGATCCACGGCGTCCGGGTGGCCCGCGGCGGGCCACAGCCCGTGTCTACCACCCGCGCCGGGCCCGAGGAAGGCCGACGAGGGCCCGACGGCGACGCGGGCACTCCGGCGGTCCGACGGGACGATCACCCACCGATCCGAAGCCGACTCCGGAAAAAACCCGGGAAATCGTCGTCATTCCGCGTCATGGGCCGCGAATCGAACCGTCTCTTGGTCGTGACACCCACCGTTCGGGGGGACAGTGGTGGTCACCAGGGGGGTTACACGAGCAAGGGTGGAGGACGTCCCGTTCGGGGGGCCGGGACGTCCTTCCACACTCTCCGGCCACATCCGGCCACACTCTCCGGCCACCCTCATCCCGCGGGACCGGTGAGGCCTTCTCGAACCACGCCTCGGCGTACGGGTTGTCGTTGTAGCGCTCGATGCGCCGGTAGCCCGCGCGGTCGTACATCGCGATCGCCTCGGCCAGCGTGCCGTTGGTGTCCAGCCGGACCACGTCGTGGCCGCGCGACCGCGCGAGCGCCTCCAGGTGCCGCAGCAGGCGGGAGCCGAGCCCGGCGCCCCGCCACTCGTCGTCCACCCACATCCGCTTGATCTCCGCCACGGCGGGCGCGATCGTCTGGACGCCGCCGCACGCGACGGGTCGTCCGTCGCTGGTGGCGACCACGAACGTGCCGACGCCCGGCGCCATCGCGGCGGCGTCGGCGGCCCGGGCGCTCTCGGCGTCGAAGCCGCGGGGGAAGCGCCGGTCCAGCTCGGCGAAGTACTGGTCGACGGCCGTCACGGCCGCCGGGGCGCGCGGGTCGACCTCGCGCAGGTGCACCGTGGCCGCCCGCACCAGCAGGTCGGCCGTGGCCAGCGCCTCGGTGAGCCGGGCCCGCTGCCGCGCGGTGAGCGGGTCGAGCAGGTCCCGGGCCAGCGCGTCGGACCGCTCCTCGAGCCGGGCCAGCGTGGTCCGACCGGCCCGGGTCAGGGTCGCCGTACGGCGCCGGGCGTCCGCGGGGTCCGGCCGGACGTCGACCAGGCCGCGCTGCTCCAGCGTGCGGAGCAGGCGGCTGAGGTAGCCGGAGTCCAGGTCGAGCCGCTCGCGGAGGTCGCGCGCGCTCGCGCCCGTCGCGCCGATCTCGAACACCAGGCGGGCCGCGCCGAGCGGCAGCCCCAGGCCGAGGAACGACTCGTCCAGCGCACCGACCCGCTGGGTCCAGGTGCGGTTGAACCGTCGCAGGGTCGAGCCGTCGTCCATTCTCTGACCATAGTCAGAGAACGGGCGCTCCTCAAGCCTGGACGGGGACCGGGTAGACCTCGTCGTAGGGGTGGCCGGCGCGGGTGTGGATCCGCTGGACCGCCTCGGCGTTCGGCGCCTCCGACAGGCACCAGACCATGCCGCTCTCCGGGTCGGCCCACGCGTGCTTGAAGTTGACCTGCTCCTCGCCCTGGATGGCCAGGTCGGCGTTGTGGGCCTCCAGGAGCGCCTCGGGCGTCACGCCCTTCATGCTCGTGTGGACATCCATGAACTCAGGCATCTTGTGTCCCCTCCTTGGTTGTGTAGCCAGGGTGACTTTCCTCCTCCGCCACGGGCCCGGCAAGAGCCAGGGACGAGGGGGCTAGACAGCCGCCGCGGCCCGCTCCCGCTCGGCGACGGAACGCCGGACGACGGGCACCAGCACGACGATGCCGAGCAGCGGCAGGAGGGCCAGCAGCCCGAGGCTGGCAGGCACCCCGACCACGTCACCGAGACCGGCGACCTCGGCCGAGCCCACGCTGCCGCCGACCAGGAACAGCAGGGTCGCGATGCCGAGCGCGACGCCCCGGACATCGCTCTCCACGGCGTCGCCGACCATGGCGCCGAGCGTCGGCTGGCCGAGCCCGAAGGCGATGGTCGTGAGCATGATCGCCAGCATCAGCAGCGGTCCTGACACCAGGGCGGTGCCGAGCGACGCGATCAGCAGCGACCCCGCCGAGATCACCGCGGCGATCACCAGGCTGAGGGGCGGCCCGATCCGCACGTGCAGCGGCCCGACGAAGCGGGGCACCACGAGGGCGACGACCACGCTCGGCAGCAGCAGCGCCCCGACCTGCCAGGTCTCCCACCCGGCGTGCACGAGGACCACCGGGATCCCGACGAGCTGGGCGAACCAGCCGGCGGGGATGGCGGCGGCGGCGATCGCACCCCGCACGACCGTGGGGTTGCGGACGACCGAGATCGGCAGGAACCCGTCGGGCCGACGGCGCACCCACAGCGCGACGACGGGGAACCCGACGAGCACCAGCAGGCCCCCGGCCACGGCGACGACGACGCCGGTGGTGGGCGACTGCACGAGCAGCACGAGGCCCGCGGCCGTGGTGGCGACGAGCACGGCGCCCAGGATGTCGAGACGGTCGCCGGAGCCGCCCCTGGTCAGGTCGCGCCACAGGAAGGGCAGCACCGCGATCCCGAGGATCGGCAGCGCCATCACCGCCCGCCAGCCCAGGGTGTCGGCCACCAGCCCGCCGATGAGGGGGCCGAGGCAGGTGATCGCGGCGGCCACCCCGGCCAGCCGGCCGAGCGCCACGCCGCGCAGCTCACCGTGGAACCGGTTGCTCAGGATCGCCACCCCGAGCGTCGGGATCGCGGCCGCCCCGGCGCCCTGGAAGAGCCGCGCGGTGAGCAGCACGCCGTACGTCGGGGCGAGCGCGGCCACCAGCGCGCCGCCGGTCATCAGCGCCAGACCGACCAGCAGCGGCAGCCGGATGCCGACGAGGTCGGAGACCCGGCCGTAGACGGCGGTGGTCACCGCCAGCATCAGCACGTAGAGGCTGATCGTCCACGCCGCGACCCCGACGCCGACCCCGAGGTCCTGCGCCATCGCCGGCAGCACGATCGCCGCGGACGAGGAGCCCATGCCCGCGAGTCCGAACAACGCCCCGAGCAGGAACGGGATGCGGCGGGAGTCGGCGGACACGACTGGTCACAACAGCCGGCCGGGTGCGGCCATTCCTCAGTCGGCGCGTCGGGTGCTGATCCAGTCGATCGTCATCGACGGCACCAGGTGGCCGTCGTCCCCGGTGGACCACTCGGGGAAGTCGAAGACCCCCAGCATGATCTGGAGCGGGTACGTCGGCGGGCGCGGGCAGCGGCGTACCTCCCTGCCGTTGACGCTGAAGACCGCCTGCGTGGCGTCCCAGTCGACCGCGTAGGTGTGGGAGTCGGCCACGTCGAGGGCCAGCCGGGGCGCCTCGAAGTCGTGCACCAGGACCGGGTCGCGGAGCTTCTTCAGCCCCATGCCGACCTCGGCCGACCCGTCCTCCAGGGAGTTGCCGAAGACCTCGACCACGCAGACCTCGCCGCAGCGCTCGGGCTCGTCCTCGAAGCCGACCAGCCACATGGCGGCCATCGAGCGCGGGGACAGGTCCATGCGGCAGCGGATCTCGAGGTGTCCCCCGTCCGCCAGGAAGCCCTCGAAGCGCGGCTGCTCCTCCCGCACCAGCTGGCCGTCGAAGATCGCCTGCTGACCCACCGTGCTGCCGACCGGTCCGGAGAAGCTCCCACTCTGCATCCCCGACACCCGCAGCGGGGTCGGGTGCTCGTCGGGACACCAGAGCGGCTGGTCGACGGGCAGGTCGAGGACCAGGCACGAGTCCGCGAGGTGGAAGGAGGCGGCCGTCGCGGCCCGCGAGCTCCACACCGGCAGGTAGTGCGGCAGCCAGCGCGTCGTGTCGAGCTCGGCACCGTCGAAGTCGTCGTGCACGAGGCGATTCTCCCCACGAGACGTCAGCGGCGCCAGGGTCGCAGCCGCTCGTGCGCGAGCGCGGCGCGAGCCGCGTTGCTGCCACAGGCACCGTGCACCCCGCCGCCAGGGTGCGCGGACGCGGAGCCGAGGTAGAGGCCGCGGATCGGCGTTTCCGCGCGGCCGAGCCCCGGCACCGGCCGGAACACCAGCTGCTGGTGCAGCTGCGCGGTGCCGCCGTTGAGCGCACCGCCCACGAGGTTCGCGTCGCGCTCCTCCAGCTCGCGCGGCCCCAGCACCCGGCGAGCGTGTACCCGGTCCTTGAACCCGGGCGCCAGCTGCTCGATCCGTCCCTGCATCCGGTCCGCGAAGCGCTCCAGATCGTCGTGGTCCCAAATACCGCGTACAGAGCCGTCCCCCGCGTCGGAGAGCGTCTGTTGGGGCACGTGGGTGTAGGCCCAGAACGACTCGGTGCCGAGGGGCGACCGGGCCGGGTCGGCCGTGGTCATCTGCCCGGTGAGCAGAAAGGGCCGCGCCGGAACTGCCCCGGCCTGCACCTGGCTCATCGCGACGTTCATCTCCTCCACGGAGTCTGCAATGTGAACGGTGCCGGGCGCCCGGTCCGGGGCACCGGTCCAGGGAATCGGCCCGTCGAGCGCCCAGTCCACCTTGACCGTCCCCGGGTCGAGCGCGAAGTGGCGCAGCGCCGCCCGCATGCGGTCGGACACGTCTCGCGGGGCGAGGAGGCGTTCGTAGAGGGCGGGGGCGAGCACATTGGCGACGACGGCGCGTCCGGCCGCGTATCGCTCACCGTCGGCGGTGCGGACCGCGACCGCCCGGCCTCCCTGCACCTCGATGCGGACGACTTCTGCCCTCGTGCGGATCTCCCCACCCTGAGCGCGGACCCGCGCGGCCAGTGCCTCAGCCAGCCGGCCGGCGCCGCCCTCGGGGACCGGGAAGCCAACGGTCTGGCCCATCATGCACAAGAGGATCCCCATCAGGCCGGAGCCGGGGGCGTCGAGCGGGATGTCAGCGTGGGCGGCGTTGCCGCCCAGCAGGACCCGCGGACCCGGCCCGGCGAACTGCTGGCGCCCGAGCTCGACTGCCGGCGACAGCAGCTTCTTGACGAAGCCGAGGCCGCCCACCTTGCGCAGCGCGGCCACGGTCCCGAGACCGTGACGGACCGGTGGAAACGGTGAGAGCAGAGCGCCGATGATGTGCTCACCGATCTGGTCCCACTCCGAGCACAGCCGCATCCAGGCATCTCCGTCGCCGGCGTGACACTCGTCGAAACCCGCAGCCGTGTCCTCTCGCTTGCGATGCAGCATCGCCCATGTTCCGTCCGGAAGGGGGTGCCCCAACACCGCGGGGGCGTGTCGCCACGTCAGCCCGAACCGCTCCAAGCCGAACGAGCGGATCGTCGGGGAGACCGCCGCCAGCGGATAGAAGGCGCTGAAGGTGTCGTGCACGAAGTCCGGGTGCACGCTCACGGTCGCTGCGGACCGCGCCACCCACGTCCGGCTGCGCCTCCAGGACGAGCACCGACCAACCGGCGTCGACGAGGACGTTGGCCGCTACCAGGCCGTTGGGACCAGCCCCGATCACCACTGCGTCCCACGTCACGATCTGCTGCCTCTCCGCTGGCCGAAGGGTCACCAGGCTACGGCCAGACCTACCAGGGCGTGGCCGAACGTGCCGCATGGGCGCAACCCGGTAACACCGCCGTTGGCCAACGCGTGCGAGGCCCGGGAATGCCGCGTCCCTTCCCTTGCGTGCCCGCACCACCCCACGCGAGGCGCACACGCAACGGCAGGCTCCACGCAAGACCGAAGTCGACGATCTGCCCGGGCGTCAGCGCGGCTGGAACAGGTCCCCGAGGTCGTCCACCCGCTCCAGCACGGCCTCGAAGCGGAACTGCTCGAGGTCGAGCGGGTCCTCGGCGCCCGCCTCGACCTCGTCCCAGGCCAACGGGGTGGCGACCG
Organism: uncultured Actinomycetota bacterium; assembly: GCA_963713255.1. Taxonomy (GTDB): domain Bacteria; phylum Actinomycetota; class Actinomycetes; order Propionibacteriales; family Nocardioidaceae; genus Nocardioides. The sequence continues at coordinate 100,666 of CAVQLC010000011.1, read as the reverse complement.
TGGGCCGCTCCCGGCCGCGCAGGGAGTACGGCGAGAGCGTGGTCTTGGAGCCGGCGTTCTGCGACCAGTCGAGGAAGACCTTGCCGGACCTCTTGGCCTTGGTCATGGTCGCGGTGACCAGCGCCGGGTGCTCGCGCTGGAGCTCCTCGGCGATCTCCTTGGCCAGCGCCGTGGTCTCCTCGGGGTTCAGCTTCCCCGGCAGCGCGGCGTACAGGTGGATGCCCTTGCTGCCGCTGGTCACCGCGCTGGAGACCAGGTCCCGCTCCGTGAGCTTGTCCCGCACCAGCAGCGCCACCTGGGCGCACTCGTGGAGGCCGGCGGGTTCCCCGGGGTCGAGGTCGACCACGAGGCGGTTCGGGTTCTTGGGGCGGCCGTTCCTGCCCACCGTCCACTGGTGGACGTGCAGCTCGAGGGCGGCCAGGTTGACCAGCCAGGTCAGGGTCGCGAGGTCGTCGACGATCGGGAAGACGAGGGTGTCGCCGTTGCGGGACGTTCCGCGGCTCCCCGTCGTCGGCACCTTCACGGTGTGCACCCAGGACGGCGTTCCGGCCGGCGCGTTCTTCTCGAAGAAGCTGGCCTGTTGCACCCCGTGCGGCCAGCGCACCCGGGTGACCGCACGGTCCGCGAGGTGCGGGAGCAGCACCGGCGAGACCCGGGCGTAGTAGTTGAGCACCTCTCCCTTGGTGGTGCCGGTCTGCGGGTACAGCACCTTGTCGAGGTTGCTCAGCTTGAGCGTGCGCCCCTCGACCTCGACATGGACGTCGTTCACAGCCCCTCCGTCGGGTCGGGATGGTCGAGGACGCCGGACGCCGCGGTCATCGGCCGACCGCGATCAGCGGCGCACGCTCGGGGTCGAGCCGCTTCAGGAGGACCCGGAGGAGCCCGCGGGGCGCGCTGACGCAGCCCGCCGTGGCCGCGCGCCCGTTGACGTGCAGGAAGATCCCCGAGCCGCGGTGCCGGACCTGGGACCGGTTGAACGACGTGACGATCGCGTACTCGTACTGGCGCGGGTAGTCCGTCAGCCGCTCCGACGCGTTGGGGTCGCCGCCCGGCAGCCACCACCGGAAGCCGCCCTGGGCCCGGTTCCGGTAGCGGTTGTAGAAGGGCGAGGCGTTGTCCTGCACCCAGTAGTCACCGGGCCGGACCCGCCGGTAGTCCAGGTCCCAGGTCGGGTCGCGGCCGTGGGTGCCGAACGCCGACAGCAGCCGGTAGGTGCCCAGCGGCGTGGTGCCGCTCCCCTGACGCCGCACCTCCGGTCGCACGAGGCCGCCGTACCCGATCCGGCCGTCGCGCGTGCGGGCGCGGCGCACCCACGCCCCGTCGGTCAGGGTCCAGAGCGCCACCCGGGCCCGGTAGCCGCGGGTGTGGTCGACGGTCACCACCTGGCGGGTCGCCGGCCGGAGGTCGACGCGCACCCCGCCCAGGGTCACCTGCTCCGCGGCGTCCGCCGGCGAGGGCGCCAGGGCCAGGCCGGAGGCCAGCACGGCGGCGACGAGCAGCCGTCTCATGCGAGGTCCTCGGGCGCCAGGTCGTCGCGCACGCCGCGGTACGACGGCTGCCGGAGCCGCTGGTTGCGTGCCGTCTGGTGGCTGTCGACGTCGATGACCACCACCGGGTCGACCCAGAAGGTGCCGGCGGAGTCGATGCGGGGCACCTCGTCGTCGAAGGGGCTGTCGGTCCGGGTCAGGGGCGCCAGCAGCCTGGTCAGCACGGCGCTGGCCTTGCCGCCGATGCCGCTGCCGACCCGGCCGCGGTAGAGCAGCCCGTCCGGGGTGACCTCGCCGACCAGCACCGCGGCCAGCCGGTCGGAGGTGCCCTCCTGCGGCCGCCAGCCTCCGACGACGTAGGACTTGCTGTGCCGGTGCGCGAACTTGAGCCAGTGCGGCGTGCGCTGGTCGAAGGTGTAGCGCGACGTCCGACGCTTGCTGACGATCCCCTCGAGCCCCTGCTGGAAGGTCGCGTCGAAGAGCATCGCGCCGTCGTCGTACGACGCCGGCACCTGCCAGGTGCCCGACAGCCCCAGCCCCTCGAGGAGCGCGCGGCGGTCGGTCAGGGGCTCCGCGGTCAGGTCCCGGCCGTCGAGGCGCAGCAGGTCGAACACCATGAAGGTCGCCGGGACGGTGGCCGAGAGACGGCGTGCCGACGTCGCGTTGCGCACGTGCATGCGGTCCTGGAGCACCCGGAAGTCCGGCAGCCCGCGGTCGTTCAGGGCGATCACCTCCCCGTCGACGAGCAGGTCCCGCTCACCGAGCGGCGGGTCGCTGATCTCGGGCCACGCGACGGTCACGTCGTTCCCGTTGCGGCTGAACATCCGGAAGCGTCCGTCCCGCGCCTCGCCCAGGATCCGCACGCCGTCCCACTTGACCTCGTGGACCCACTCCGCGCCCGTGGGCACGTGGGTGCCCTTGGTGGCGAGCATGGGGCGCATGCCGACATCATGCCCGTCATCATCGGCCTGGCGGATGCGTCCGACGTCCCGCCCGTGAATACTGGAGCGCATGCGAGCCATCTGGAAGGGTGCGGTGTCGTTCGGGCTGGTCAGCGTGCCCGTGAAGCTGTACTCCGCGACCGAGTCCCACGACGTGTCGTTCCGGCAGGTCCACGCCAAGGACGGCGGGCGGATCAAGTACCAACGCGTCTGCTCCATCGACGGTGAGGAGGTCGCCTACTCCGACATCGCCAAGGGCTACGAGACCGAGGACGGCGAGATGGTCATCCTCAGCGAGGAGGACCTCGCGGAGCTGCCGTCGACCTCCTCGCGCGAGATCGCGGTGGAGAAGTTCGTGCCCAGCGACCAGATCGACCCGATGCTCTTCGAGAAGTCCTACTACCTCGAGCCGGAGAAGACCGGGGCCAAGCCCTACGCCCTGCTCCGGCAGGCGCTGAAGGACGCCGACCGGATGGCCGTCGTCACCGTGGCGCTGCGCCAGCGGACGTCCGTCGCGGTGCTGCGCGTCAAGAACGACGTGATCGTGCTCCAGACGATGATGTGGCCCGACGAGATCCGCGAGCCGGACTTCACCATCGAGACCGGCGAGGTCAAGGACGCCGAGGTCAAGATGGCCAACATGCTCGTCGAGACGCTGGCCGGCGACTTCGAGCCCGGGGAGTTCGAGGACGACTACGCCGGCGCCGTCGAGACCCTGGTGAAGACCAAGATCGAGGGCGGCGAGGTCAAGAAGACCCCCACCTCCACCAAGTCCTCCGGCGAGGTCGTCGACCTGCTCGCGGCCCTCCAGCGCTCCGTCGAGGCCGCGAAGACGTCCCGCGGCGAGGACACCGAGGAGAAGAAGCCCGCCAAGAAGGCGGCCAAGAAGTCCACCGCGAAGAAGGCGGCCAAGAAGAAGGCCAGCTAGCCGCGCCGCGGTTGGTCGGCCGACACGCATTCGTGACCTGGCCCGTCCACACTGCTGCCATGGAGTCGCGGCGACGCCTCACCGCGGGCCTGGCCGCGGGGGTCCTCCTGCTCGTCGGGTGCAGCGGTGGCAGCGACGAGGACCCCGAGACGGCGGCGCCGACGGAGACCGTCCGGACGCCCACCGAGCAGGCGTCGGACGCGCTGGCGATGGACTGCCGTGGTGACGGTGGACCGACGGTGGTGTTCTCGTCGGGCCTCGACACCGGCGGCGACGCGTTCGCCCTGCTGGCCCGGCGGCTCGAGGACCGGGCCAGGTTGTGCACCTACGAGCGCGCCGGCGTCGGCTCCAGTCCACCGCTCGCGGCCGACGACCCGGACCCCTGGCCCGGCAGTGCTGCCGACGCGCTCGTCGAGACCCTGGCGGCTGCGGGCGAGGAGCCGCCGTACGTCCTGGTGGGTTGGTCGTACGGCGGGATGGTGGCCCAGGCGTTCGCGACCCGGCACCCGGACCTGACCGCGGGGCTGGTGCTCGAGGACTCGGCCGCGCCGGAGCAGTTCGAGGACCCGCTCTGGGGCACCGACCCCTGGCTGGACGGCGGTCGCGAGGTCGACGAGGAGCAGACCGTCGCCGAGCTGTCCCAGGTCGACCTCGGCGCCATCCCCGTCGTCGTGCTGACCCAGGACGAGCTGCCGCCGGGGCTCGCGAAGCCGTGGCTGGGGTACCAGCAGCGGCTGGCGGGCTCGTCGTCCAACGCGATCCATCTCCGAGCCGTGCGCTCCGGCCACGCCATCCACGAGGACGCGGAGGACCTGGAGCTCGCGGCGATCACCGAGGTCGTCGAGGCGGCCCGCGGCGACGGGCGGCTCGCGGCCTGCGACGACCGGTTCGCCGACGAGCGCGGGCGGTGCCTGTCCTAGGTGGTCTCCCACCGGAAGAGCTTGGCCGCGATCGCGGTGACCAGCGCCGCGAAGAAGCCCAGGACGGCCATCGGCAGCAGCACCGCCGAGGCCGGCTCTCCGCGCACCATCACGTCGAGCATCCCCTCGTTGAGCCACCACAACGGCAGCAGCTTCGAGACCACCTGGAGCCACTGCGGCGCCCCGTCCAGGGGGAAGAACGAACCGCTCAGGAACGCCATCGGCAGCACGATGAAGTTGGCCATGTTGACCGCACCCTCCGTGGTCTTCGCGACGGCGCCGGCCAGCAGCCCGATCGACATGAAGCACAGCGTCCCGACGACCAGGAGCGGGATCGCGGCCGGCCAGGCCCCGGTCAGCTGCAGCCCGAACGCCGCGGCCCCGATGCCGAGGAAGATCGCCATCTGGGTCAGTGCGACGCCGACGGTGACGGCGACCCGCGCGCCCACCACCGTCCCCGTCGAGACCGGCGCGAGCTGGAGCCGGCGCAGCAGCTTGGAGTTGCGCCACCCGTTGAGGGTGGCGGCCGCTCCGAAGGACGCGCTCATCGCCACCGCCCAGCCGAGCAGGCCGGGCGTCACGAACTGGATCGTCTCGAGCGAGTCGTCCTCGACGCGCTCGGTGCGCAGGGAGTACGTCGGGGGCGCGCCGCTCAGCGCGACGTTGGTGCCGTCGACGAACGCGCGCAGCGTGCCCTGGACGATCGCGGCCTTCACCTGCTCGGTCTGCGTGTAGTGCGCGATGATCTCGTCGCCGCGCTCCTCGATGGCCACGTCCGCGTCGCCCTTGCGCACCTGGTCCAGCGCGTCGGCCAGGTCGTCGCTGCGGGTCACGTCGAACGACTCGTCGAACGCCGCGCGGGCGCCCTTCGGCATCTGGTCCACGAGCGCGACGTCCCCGACCTGGATCATGTCGATCGGCGACTGGTCCTGGTCGTTGAAGATGCCACCGAAGAGCACCAGGAACATCAGCGGGAACACGATCGCGAAGAACACCGCGGCCCGGTCGCGGATGAAGCCGCGCATGATCGACAGCGACAGGCTCGCGAACGCGCGGCCCTGCGGGTTCCTCACGCGCGGTACTCGCGACCGGTGGTGGCGAGGAAGACGTCCTCGAGGGTGCCGGACTGGACCTTGATCCCGGCCAGGGCCTGCCGCTCGGCGAGGGCGGTCAGCACGCCGGCCGGGCTGCGGGTGACCAGCACCAGCCCGTCGGGGGTCTCCGCGACGGACTCGACGCCGGCGAGCCGCTCGGCGTCCGCCCGGGGCAGCTGCTCGGCCGCCACGGTGATCCGGGTCGGTGCGTCGAGGCCGCGCACCAGGTTGCCCGGCGAGTCGAGCTCGAGGATCCGGCCCCGGTCCATGATCGCGACCCGGTCGCACAAGGCCTCGGCCTCATCCATGTAGTGGGTCGTCAGCACCACCGTGCGGCCCGAGTCGTTGAGCCCGCCCAGCAGGTCCCAGAGATTCCGCCGCGCCTGCGGATCCAGCGCCGCGGTCGGCTCGTCGAGGAACACCACGTCGGGGTCGTGGACGAGGGCGCACGCGATCGAGAGTCGCTGCATCTGGCCGCCGGAGAGGTTCTCGACCCGGGTGTCCGCCTTGTCGACGATGCCCACCTGCTCCAGCCAGGCGTCGGCGCGGGCGGAGGGCACGCCGTACAACGCCGCGAAGGTCGCGATCTGCTCGCGCGCGGTCAGCCGCTCGAAGAACGACGACGCCTGGAGCTGGACGCCGATGCGGGGCAGCAGGGCCGGGTTGCGCGGCCAGGGCGACGCGCCCAGCACGCGCACCGTCCCGGCGTCCGGGCGACGCAGGCCCTCGATCATCTCCAGCGTGGTCGTCTTGCCGGCCCCGTTGGGGCCGAGGATGCCGAAGAACTCGCCCTCGGCGACCTCGAACGTGACGCCGTCGACCGCTCGTGTCTCCCCGTACGCCAACGCCAGGTCGACGACCTCGATCGCTCCCATGTGGCCCCACGCTAGCGAGGGAGTCCCGGCCCTCTCGGACCGGATCGGAGGTACCGGATCAGCCGCTCGAGAGCAGACCGCGGACCACGCGGAGGCCGACCGACATCCGCGCCAGGTCGGCGGCGTCGTCGGCGCAGATCTCCTCGAGGGTGCTCACGGCCCGCGAGACCACCACGCCGTCCGCGTCCTCCCAGGCCTTGATCCGGGCCTCCGCCGGCGCCTCGGCGTCGGTGGCGTCCAGCACCTGGGCGGTCAGCTGGGCGTGCACGGCGTACAGGTCGTCCCGCAGCGCCGCGCGGGCCATCGTCTGCCAGCGGTCCTCCCGCGGCAGCGCGAAGATCCGTGCGACCAGCGCGGGCAGCCCGAGCCGCTCGCCGAGCGCGAAGTGCAGCCTGGCTACCTCCGCAGGGTCCCCGCCCTCGCGGTCGGCGACCTCGACGACCCCGAGCAGGACGTACGCCGGGTGCAGGACCGCCACCCGGGTCGCCAGCTCCTCCGGCACGTCCGCCCGCATCAGCGACTCGCGGCGCGTCACGAACGACTCCAGCTCGCGGCCGGACATCAGGTCCGGCAGCTGTGCCATCACGGCCTGCACGCGGGCGGTGAAGAACTCGACCGTCGCGTCCGAGTCCAGGGGCGGTCGCCGGTTGGTGACCAGCCACCGGGAGGAGCGCTCGACCAGGGTGCGCATCTCGGTCCGCATCCGGGTCTGCACGGACGCGTCGAGCACGTTGTCGTAGGTCGTCAGCTCCTCGCGCAGGCCGAGCGAGCCGAAGATCTCCCGGGACACGAAGTTGGCGTTGGTGAGCTCGGCGGCACTGGCCCCGGTCTCCCCGGCCAGCCGCGGCCAGAAGGTCATGCCGGCGCCGTTGACCAGGTCGTTGACCACCTGGGTCACGATGATCTCCCGGCGCAGCGGGTGGTCCCGGATCTGGGTCTCGAAGCCCTCCCGGACGGGGCGCGGGAAGTAGGCCATCAGGTCGAGGTGGAGGTACGGGTCGTCGGGCAGGTCGGAGGCCAGCAGCTCGTCGGCGAGCACGATCTTGGTCCAGGCCAGCAGCACCGACAGCTCCGGCACGCTCAGGCCCTGGCCGCGGTCCAGGCGGCGGCGCACCTCACGGGTCGACGGGAGACCCTCGAGCTCACGGTTGAGGAAGCCGTCCTTCTCGAGCCGCTTCATCCAGGACTCGTGGACGTGCAGGAGCCCGGTGGCGTTGGCCGCGGCGTTGGCGAGCGCGAGGTTCTGCTCGTAGTTGTCGCGGAGCACCAGCTCGGCGACCTCGTCGGTCATCTCGGCCAGGAGGGCGTTGCGCTGCTTGCCGGTGAGGTCCCCCGCGGCGACCACCCGGTCGAGGAGGATCTTGATGTTCACCTCGTGGTCGGAGGTGTCCACGCCGGCGGAGTTGTCGATGAAGTCGGTGTTGATCCGGCCCCCCTCGCCGCCGCGGCCCCGGCGGGCGTACTCGATCCGGCCGAGCTGGGTGAGCCCGAGGTTGCCGCCCTCGCCGACGCAGTGCGCCCGCAGGTCCTCACCGTCCACGCGGATGGCGTCGTTGGCCTTGTCCCCGGCCTCCGCGTGGGTCTCGGTGCTCCCCTTGACGTAGGTGCCGATGCCGCCGTTCCAGAGCAGGTCGACCGGCGCCAGCAGGATCGCCCGCATCAGCTCGGCGGGGGTCATCGCGTGCGCCGAGCCGGCGATGCCGAGGGCCTCGCGGATCCCCGGGGTCAGCGGGATCGACTTGGCCGACCGCGGGAAGACGCCGCCGCCCTCCGAGATGAGGCTCTTGTCGTAGTCCTGCCACGAGGACCGCGGCAGCCCGAAGAGGCGCTTGCGCTCGGCGTACGACGACGCGGGGTCCGGGGTCGGGTCCAAGAAGATGTCGCGGTGGTCGAAGGCCGCCACCAGCAGGGTGTGCTCCGAGCACAGCATCCCGTTGCCGAACACGTCGCCGGACATGTCGCCGATGCCCACCGCCGTGAAGTCCTCGGTCTGGCAGTCGATCCCGCGCTCGCGGAAGTGCCGCTGGACCGAGACCCAGGCGCCGCGCGCGGTGATGCCCATCGCCTTGTGGTCGTAGCCCACCGACCCGCCGGAGGCGAACGCGTCGCCGAGCCAGAAGCCGTAGTCCTTGGACACGCCGTTGGCGATGTCGGAGAAGGTGGCGGTCCCCTTGTCGGCGGCGACGACGAGGTAGGAGTCGTCGCCGTCGTGGCGGACCACGCCGCGCGGCGGCACGTTCTCGCCGTCGACCCGGTTGTCGGTGATGTCCAGCAGCCCGCAGATGAAGGTCTTGTAGCAGTCGATCCCCTCCGCCATCCACGCCTCCCGGTCGGAGGAGTCGGGCAGCTGCTTGCAGAAGAAGCCGCCCTTCGCGCCGACCGGCACGATGACGGTGTTCTTGACCATCTGCGCCTTGACCAGGCCGAGGACCTCGGTGCGGAAGTCGTCGCGCCGGTCCGACCAGCGCAGGCCCCCGCGGGCCACCGCGCCGAAGCGCAGGTGCACGCCCTCGACCCGCGGCGAGTACACGAAGATCTCGTACCGCGGTCGGGGCTCGGGCAGCTCGGGGATGGCGGACGGCTCGAGCTTGAAGGAGATGTACGACCGCACTCCCCCGCCCTCGGCGGCCTGGAAGTAGTTGGTGCGCAGGGTGGCCCGGATCAGGGTCAGGTACGACCGCAGGATCCGGTCGTGGTCGAGGCTGGCCACGTCGTCCAGGGCCCGGCCGATCCGGTCCACGACCTCCTGGACCCGGGCGGTCCGCGCCTCCGCGTCGGCGGCGAGCCCGTTGGAGCCGGGGTCGAAGCGCGCCTCGAAGAGCTGGACGAGCAGCCGGGTGATGTCGACGTTGGAGCGCAGCGCCTCCTCGATGTAGTCGAGGGCGAAGGGCGTGTTGCCCTGCTTCATGTACTTCGCGTAGGCGCGCAGCACGGTGGCCTGGCGCCAGGTGAGCCCGGCTCCCAGGACCAGGGCGTTGAAGCCGTCGATCTCGTTGTGGCCGTCCCAGACCGCGCGCAGCGCGTCCTGGAACAGCTCGCGGCCGTGCGCGGGCATGCCCCGGCCGGCGTACCGCAGCCCGAACTCGTAGAGGTACGACGACCGTTCGAGGGCGAGCTCGTAGGGCCGCTCGTCGATGACCTCGACGCCCATCGAGGTCAGCATCGGCAGGATCTGCGACAGGGACAGCGGGGACCCGACCCGGTAGACCTTGAGCCGGGCCTCGCCACGTCCGGCGTCGACCCGCTCGTAGAGGGACAGGTCGATGCCGTTGCCGTCGGGGCCGGGCTCGATCGCCTCGAGCCGACCGACGTCGACCGACCCGGTGCGCGCGCTGAAGTCCTCCTTGTAGGCCTCGGGGAAGGCGTTCAGGAAGGTCCGCGCCAGCCGCGCACCGTGCTCCTCGCCGAAGTCCGCGGTGAGCGCCGTGGCCAGGTCGTCGCGCCAGGACCGCGCGGCGTCGGTGAGTCGGCGCTCGAGGTCGTGCATGTCGATGTCCTGGATCAGCTCGCCGGCGGGCGAGCGGACCACGAAGTGCACCTGGGCCATGTAGGCCTCGTTGAGCCGCACCGAGAACTCGACGTTCTCGCCCCCCAACGCGTCCTGGAGGATGCCCGCCATCCGCTCGCGGACCGCGGTGTTGTAGCGGTCGCGGGGCAGGTAGACCAGGCAGGACACGTAGCGCCGGTAGGTGTCGGTGCGGACGAACAGCCGGAGCTGGCGACGCTCGCGGGTGAGCATCACCGCCTCCGCGATCGGGATCAGCTCCTCGATCGGGGTGAGGAAGAGCTCGTCGCGCGGGTAGTTCTCCAGCACGTTGAGCAGCTGCTTGCCCGTGTGGCTGCGAGGGTCGATGCCGACGGTCTCGAGGACCTCGTCCACCTTCTCGCGGAGCACCGGGATGCGCAGCACGGACTCGGTGTACGTCGCCGACGAGAAGAGCCCGAGGAAGCGGCGCTCCCCGGTGACCTGGTCGTTCTCGTCGAAGCGCTTCACCCCGACGTAGTCGAGGTAGGCGGCCCGGTGCACGGTGGACTTGGAGTTGGCCTTCGCGAGCACCAGCACGTGCGGCTCGCGGGCGCGTTCGCGCACCGCCTCGGGGAGCTTCTGGAAGGCCGCCGACTGGAGCTGGTCACCGCGCAGGATGCCCAGCCCGGTCGCCGGGTCGGCACTCAGCGCGAGCTCGTCCCCGAGCTCCTCGAGGGTGTACTCGCGATAGCCGAGGAAGGCGAAGTGGTCGTCGGCCAGCCAGCGCAGGAACGCCACGCTCTGCGCCACCTCGTCGGAGTCGGGCAGCGTCGGCGGGCGCGCCTCGATCTCGGCGACGATGTCGAGGAGCCGGGCCTGCATCCGCGGCCAGTCCTCGACCGCGTCGCGGATGTCCCGGAGCACCCGCTGGAGCCGGGCCTCGATCTCGGCCAGCTCGTCCTCGTCGGTCACCCGGTCGATCTCGATGTGCATCCAGGACTCCTGGACGGTCTCCAGTCCGCCGTCGTCGACCGCGCCGGTGCTCTCGTTGTCGTCGCCGAGCCCCTGCGACTCGTCGGCGACGCGGACGTCCCGCAGCTCGCCGGCCACGTCGCGGACCGCCTCGAAGAGGGGGTGGATGACCACGTGCACGGTGTGGTCGAGCCCGGACTCGCGGTCGGTCAGCGCCATCGTCATCGAGTCGACGAGGAACGGCATGTCGTCGGTGACCACCTCGACCACGGTGTGGCCGCCGGCGGACCAGCCGTGCTCGGGGACGGTGGGGGTGAAGACCCGGACCCGGGCGGTGCCCTGCGGCCGGGTCTGCGCGAGCTTGAGCTGGGAGGCGAGCGCGCCGTACACGTCGACCTCGCCGCGGTCCACCACGTCCTCCGGCGCGACGTGCCGGTAGTAGGCCGTCAGCAGCCCCGCCGCGGCATCGGCCGGAGGGCCGCCGGGACCCTTCGCACGGGCCGCGAGGCCCCCCGCCTTGGCGAGCAGATCGGCCTTGTTGTCCTCCAGCGTCGAAGCCACACTCCGACATTAGCCTCGTGTCGCGGGGCTGAGGAACACCGGGCAGGATGGCGCCATGACGACCCGTCTCGACCACGTCCTGACCTACGACGCGCCCCTCGCGGACGTCGCCGCGATGCTCGCCGATCCGGCCTTCCGCGAAGAGGTCTGCCGCCGGACCCACACCATCCGCCACGACGTCTCGATCGAGGGCTCCGGTGCCGGGATGCACGTCAGCATCGACCAGGCGCAGTCGGCCTCCGGGGTGCCGTCGTTCGCCAAGAAGTTCGTCGGCGACGAGATCAGCTACGTCCAGGTCGAGGAGTGGAGCAGGGTCGACCACGCCTCCCTCACCGTCTCGATCCCGGGCAAGCCGGGCGAGATCGACGGCTCCATCGACCTCGCGGAGGCCGGCGGCACGACGACGGAGACCGTCGTCATGGACATCCGGGTGGGCATCCCGTTCGTCGGTGGCAAGGTCGAGTCGCTGGTCGCCGACATGCTCCGGGCGGCGCTCGACATCGAGAACCAGGTGGGTCGGGACTACCTCTCCCGCTGATCCTCCCGCTTGCGCCACCACACCACGACGGCGAGCACGACGAACGGGCCGAACGCGAGCACGAACGTCAGCGTCTGCTCGATCGGGTGCAGGGCCCCGAAGTGCAGCGGGGTCATCCCATGTGCGGGTAGCGGTGGTCCTTCGGCGGCACGAACGTCTCCTTGATCGAGCGCGGGGACGTCCAGCGCATCAGGTTCTGCGGGGCACCGGCCTTGTCGTTGGTGCCGGAGGCCCGGGCTCCGCCGAACGGCTGCTGCCCGACGACCGCGCCGGTCGGCTTGTCGTTGATGTAGAAGTTGCCGGCCGCGAAGCGCAGGTCCCGACGCGCGTCGGCGACCGCGCGGCGGTCCTGGGCGATGATCGAGCCGGTCAGCGCGTACGGCGCGAACGACTCCATCTGGGTGAGCATCCGGTCGTAGTTGCGGTCCTCGTAGACGTGGACGGCCAGGATCGGGCCGAAGTACTCCGTGGAGAACATCTGGTCGGTCGGGTCGGTGGAGCGCACCACCGTGGGCCGGACGAAGTAGCCGACCGAGTCGTCGGTCTGCCCGCCGGCGAGCGTGGTGAGGTGCTTGTTCCGCGACACCCGGGCCAGCGCGGCCTTGTGCTTGGCGAACGCGCGGTCGTCGATCACCGCTCCCATGAAGTTCGAGAGGTCGGTGACGTCGCCCATGGTCAGGCCGTCCACGTCGTGCAGGAACTGGTCCTGCACCTTGTCCCAGACCGACCGGGCGACGTACGCCCGCGACGCCGCGGAGCACTTCTGGCCCTGGAACTCGAACGCGCCGCGCAGCATCGCGACGCGCAGCACGTCGGGGTCGGCGCTGGGGTGGGCGACGATGAAGTCCTTGCCGCCCGTCTCGCCGACGATCCTGGGGTAGGCGCGGTACGACGCGATGTTCGTGCCGATGGTCTGCCAGAGGTGCTGGAACGTCGGTGTGGAGCCGGTGAAGTGGATGCCCGCCAGGTCCGGGTGCGTGAGCGCGACCTTGGAGACGTCGAGACCGTCGCCGGGCAGCATGTTGATGACGCCCGGAGGCATCCCGGCCTCCTCGAGCAGCTCCATGGTCAGCGAGGCGGCGAGCTGCTGCGTGGGCGACGGCTTCCAGACCACGGTGTTGCCCATCAGGGCGGGGGCGGTCGGCAGGTTGCCGGCGATCGCGGTGAAGTTGAACGGGGTGATGGCGTAGACGAAGCCCTCGAGCGGTCGGTGGTCGGTGCGGTTCCAGATGCCCGGGCTGTTGGCGATCGGCTGCTCGGTGAGGATCTGCTTGGCGTAGTGGACGTTGAAGCGCCAGAAGTCGATGAGCTCGCAGGCCGCGTCGATCTCGGCCTGCTGCGCGGTCTTGGACTGGCCGAGCATGGTCGCGGCGTTGAGCCGCTGCCGCCACGGGCCGGCGAGCAGGTCGGCGGCCTTGAGCAGGATCGCGCAACGCTCGTCGAACGGCATCCGCTGCCAGGGCAGCGCGGCGTCCTTGGCGGCCTTGATCGCCGCCTCGGCGTCCTTGGTCGTGGAGTTCTTCAGCACCCCCAGCACGTGCTGGTGGTCGTGGGGCTGCACGACCTTGATCTCCCGGCCGCCGCCGTTGCGCTTGCGCCCGTTGATGTGCGCGCGGAAGGTGTGCTGCCGGCGCTCGAGGCGCTGGAGCTCCACCTGGAGCGCGTCCCGCTCCGGACTCCCGGGGCCGTAGCCGAGGGTGGGCTCGTTGACCGGTGCGGGCGGGAAGGTGATCGCGTCCATGCCGGGCACTGTAGTCGTCAGGCCTGGTCGAGCAGGACCTGGATCTCCGAGGGGGCGAACCACCCGAGGTCGTCGTCGGGACCGGCGCCCTCGATCAGGTCGACGTGCACCGCGACCACGTCGCGCAGGCGCACCGGGCCGTCGGCGTCGGGCACCTCGGCGACGACCACCACCCGGCGGCCGGGACCGGTCAGGAGCTCGGCCGAGCCGTCCGCGGCGGTCAGCAGCGCGGCGTACTCCGTCTCCTCGTCGTCGTCCGGCGCGACCACGGCGTCAGCGGAGCCGGGCAGCTCCCCGGCCTCGGCCAGCTCGCGCAGCCCGGCCAGGGTCGTCGGGACGTAGATCCGCTCGGTCACGGGGCCTTCTGCTTCTTCGCGGCGGGCTTGCGACCTCGGGCCGGACGGCGGCGGGCGGCGCGGACGGTCTCGTCGAGCTCCTCGAGCGCGTCGGTGATGCACTGGCCGAGGAGGTCCACGTCGGGCAGCAGGTCCCGGTCGGCGGTGATGCCGTAGAAGACGCCGCCGTCGTACGACGTCACGCCGATCGCCAGCGCATGCCCGGGAAGCAGCGGGTGGACCGGGTAGGTCTCGACCATCTGGGCGCCGGCGGCGTAGAGCGGGAACTGCGGGCCGGGCACGTTCGTGACGCTGAGGTGGAAGCCCTTGCGGGCCTCCGCGGCCGCGACCCGGGACCCGAGCGCGTGGAACGTGGTGGGCGCGAAGCCGGCGATCCCGGCGAGCCGGTTGGCGGCGACGGCCCGGCCGGTGTCCTTGTGCGCCTGGAACGAGTAGGACACCTGCGCGAGCCGGACCACCGGGCTGGCCTCCCCGATCGGGAGGTCGACGTAGTGGGGAGCGATCTGGCTGCCGAGGGAGGTCGCCTCGAGCTCGTCGTCGATGACCGACATCGGCACCACCGCCCGGAGCTGGCGCACGCCCGCCATCGACTCGGACCGGGCCAGGAGCCAGCCGCGCAGGGCGCCGGCGATGGTGGCCAGCACGACGTCGTTGACGGTGCCCCCGTGCGCCCGGCGGATCCTGCGGTAGACCGCGAGGTCGGTCCGGACGCTGACGAAGCGGCGCTGCTGCGACAGCGTCCCCGTCACCGGGGAGTCGCTGACGGGCCGCCGGTTCGCGAGCGCCGCCCCGACGCCGGCCACCCGTCTCGCCGCGGCCTCCGACTGCCGGAGCACCGCGGACGCGTTGCTGCGCACCGTGCTGACGATGAGCGAGGGGTGGGCGAGCGACTCGGTCACGGCGTCGGCCATGAGCGCCGCCGGCGTCGGCCGCCGACGCGGGCGCCACTCGTCGTGGGCGAGCTGCTTGGGCTCCGGCGACACGTCGAGCAGCACCTGGCCCAGGTCGACGGTCTCGACGCCGTCCACCAGGATCTGGTGGGACTTGGAGAGCACCGCGACCCGGCCGCCCTCGAGCCCTTCGACGAGGTACATCTCCCACAGCGGCCGGCTGCGGTCCAGCGGTCGGGACACGATGCGGGCGACCAGCTCGCGGAGCTGGTCGTGGGTCCCCGGGCGCGGGAGCGCGGACCGGCGGACGTGGTAGGCGAGGTCGAAGCCCGGCGCGTCCACCCACACCGGGTTCGCGAGGTGGCCGGGCACCCGGCGGAGCCGCTGCCGGTAGCGCGGCACGAAGGCGATCCGGTCACCGATCAGCCGCACCAGGGCCGCGTAGTCGAAGCCCGAGTCGCCGGGCTCGAAGATCTCCACGGTCGCGTTGTGCATCGGGGTCGTCGGCGACTCGTCGGCCAGGAAGGCCAGGTCGCGCGGCCGCAGCCGGTCGCTCATCGACACCCCTTGCGTCCTTGTGTTTCAGCCCGTCTGGGATTCTTTCAGAGCCCGCGACGAGCGACGGGCCCTGGAAGGGGAAGGTAACCCATGCGTCACATCCTGACCGCGGGCGCACTCGCGTGCGTCCTGGCCCTCGGCGCCGGCTGCGGCGACGACGCCGGCGACGACGACACGACGGCGACCGAGACGACCTCGGCCGCGTCGCCCAGCGAGACGGCCACCACCCCCGAGGAGAGCGCGTCGCCGTCGGAGGAGGCCACCCCCGAGGGCACCCGGATCGAGGTGACGCTCAAGGACGGGAAGGTGACGCCGTCCGGGGACCGCGTCCAGGCGACCGCCGGGGAGCCGATCACGTTCGTGATCACGGCCGACGCCCCCGGCGAGCTGCACGTGCACTCCGCCGAAGGCACCGAGATCGAGTTCGAGCCCGGCACCTCCGAGCACGAGGTGACCGTCGCGCAGCCCGGCGTCGTCGAGGTCGAGCTGCACGACCCCGAGCTCATCGTCGTCCAGCTCGAGGTGCGCTGATCACAGTCATGTCCGGGGACCACCAGATCCTCGCCCACGGGATCGGTGGTGCCAAGGACCTGCCCATCTCCCCCGCGCTGGCGATCGCGGGCGCGGTGGCGGCCCTCACGATCTCGTTCACCGTGCTCGTGCTCGCCTGGCGCGACCCGCGGTACGACGCCGCCACGAGCGGCCGGCCGGCCCCGGCGAGGCTGGCGGCGCTGGTCGACTCGCGGGCGTTCGCCCTCTCCCTGCGGGCCCTGGGCATGGCGGTGTTCCTCTACGCCGTCTGGGCGGCGGTGCTCGGCGAGGACCTGCTGATCAACCCGTTCTTCGGCATGGTCTACGTGCTGCTGTGGGTCGGCCTGGTGCCGGCCTCGCTGCTGCTCGGGCCGGTCCTGAAGGCGTGCAGCCCGGTGCGCACGATCAACCTCGGCCTGGCCAGGCTCACCGGCAGCGACCCGGACCGCGGCCTGTTCCCCTACCCCGCCCGGCTCGGCTACTGGCCGGCCGCGGGCGGCCTGTTCGCCTTCGTGTGGCTCGAGCTCGTCTACCACCAGTCGACCGCGCTCGGCCCGGTCCGGCTGTGGTTCGCGGTGTACCTCGCGGCGATGCTGCTGGGCGGCGCGCTCTTCGGCAGCGGGTTCTACGAGCGCGCGGACCCGTTCGAGGTCTACTCCTCGCTGGTGGCCAAGCTCTCGGTGTGGGGCCGGCGCGACGGCGCCCTCGTCGTCCGCAGCCCGCTGGCGAACCTGGACACCGTGGTGGTCCGGCCCGGTCTGCTCGGCGTGGTCGCGGTGCTGTTCGGGAGCACCGCGTTCGACTCGTTCAAGGACTCGTCGGTGTGGGTGCGCTTCACCCAGGGGCACCTCGACGTGGCGTACCTGCTCAACAACGTCGGTCTGCTGGGCTTCTGCGCGGGCGTCTGGGTGATCTTCGCCGTCGGGTGCATGGCCACCGGCGTGGGTCCCGAGCAGAGCCGCTGGCAGCTGCCCAACCTCTTCGCGCACTCGGTCGTGCCGATCATCGTCGGCTACATCATCGCCCACTACCTGAGCTACCTCGTCGAGGTCGGCCAGCAGACGGTGATCTTGATGAGCGACCCGATGTCCAACGGCAGCAACCTGCTCGGCACCGGTGACTTCGCGGTGAACTACTGGCTGTCCTACCACCCGACGTTCCTGGCGACCACCAAGGTGGCCGCGGTGGTGGCGGGTCACGTGCTGGGCGTCATCGCCGCGCACGACCGCGCCATCAAGCTGCTGCCGGCCCGGCACCAGGTGACCGGCCAGCTGCCGCTGCTGATGGCGATGGTGGCCTTCACCGTCGGTGGTCTCTACCTGCTCTTCGCCGCCTGAGCCGCCCGGGACGGGCCGTCGCCGACGGCCGCGGCGCCGGCACCACGGCCGCCGCGAGCGCCGCCACCTCCCGGGCCAGCGGCGAGTCCCCGCTCTCGGCCAGGGTCCGGCCGGCGACCAGCGCCCGGTCCGCGGCCGCCCGGTCCTCCGGGCAGGAAGTGCACGCCCGACACCCGGGCGAAGCCCTCCACCATCCCGGCGACCTCCCGCTCGGACCAGCCCAGCCCGGCCCGGGACCGGTTGACCACGACGCGCACCGGCGCGCCGCCGAGCACGTCGCGCAGGTCCACGAGCGCGCGGGCCAGCCGCGAGAGGCCCACCGGGTCGGCGGTGCCCACCACGACCACCTCGTCGGCGAGCGTGAGCGCGCCGAGGGTCATGGCGTTGCGACCCGGGCGGCTGCCGAAGTCGGTGCCGGGGTCCTCCTCGAGGCAGAAGCCGGTGTCCACGACCACGTGGGACGTCGCGCGCAGGGCCTCGACCAGGTGCTCCACGGCTCCGGGCCGGACCTCGATCCAGCGGTCCGGGCGGGGCAGCCCGGTCACCACCGAGAGGTGCGGGCCGAGACCCCGGGGCACCGTCGACAGCCGCTCGGCGAGCTGGCCGGAGGACGCGAGCCTGGCCGCCGACAGCAGGCCGGACACCTCGTCCAGCACCCCGAGCTGCTGGCCGACCGCGCCGCCGTAGGGGTCGGCGTCGACCAGCACGGTCCCGAGCCCGCGCTCGGCCAGCGCGCCGGCCAGCCCGGTGGCCACCGTGGTCCGACCCGGGGCACCCTGCGGTCCCCAGACGACGACCACCCGGCCGCGCTCGACGGGCGCCGGCGGGTCGCCGATCGGGGTCTCCTCCAGCGGCCCGGGCACCTCGTCGTCGTCCTCGGCGGTGACCGCGTCGCCGAGGCCGTCGAGCTCGGAGTCGGCCACCAGCGCCGCGATGCCGATCCGGTGGGCCCGCAGGCGGCCCTGGTCGCGCTCGGCGATGCCACCGGAGACCACCGCGACCGGCCGGACCCGGTGCCGACGCAGGTGCTCGACCGCCGCGGCGTCGAGGCCCGGCGCATCGAGGGCGACGACCGCCACCTGGGCCTGCCCGGCGGTCGCGACGGCCAGCAGGTCGTCGACGTCGACGCACCGCTTGAGGACGACCACCCCGGACCGCTCGCCGAGCAGCCGCAGGGCCGCGGACTCCCACGCGGCACCGGAGGCCACCACGAGCACGCAGATCACGGCGGCGTCCTCAGCTGCGTCCGACGACGGTCAGGGTCCCGGCGGCCGCCGCGGCGATGACGCGGGTGAGGGCGTCGTCCTCCCCCTCGGGCACGCCCAGCACCAGCTGCCGGTCGCCGCTGGAGCCGAGGGAGTCCTCGGCCCGGGGCGCGGCGGTGACCACGACGTCGCCGAGCAGGAGCACCGCCGGCCGGCGCGCCTCGGCGTCGTCGCTGACGTAGACGTCGACGCGGCTGCCCACGTCGACGGTCGGCGGCACCCCGTCGCCCGGCACCCGGATCGGCACTTGCACAAGCCCGCTCGCCGCGGCCTCCCCGAGGGCCGCGGCCGGCAGCAGCTCGCCGGCCCCGATGCCGCGGGTCAGGTAGCGCACCGCGGGCAGCGGCTCGTCGGTGCGCAGGTAGCGCCCGGCGTCGGCGGCGTCCGCGAACCTGACCGACCGGGCCTCGAGGTGCTCGCGCTCCACCACCGCCCCGGCGCCGAGGTCCTCGGTGACCGCCCACACCGACACGGAGTCGTCGGCGGCGCCCACGAGACGGATGCCGGCGACCACCGAGACGGCGACGATCGCGATGCCGATCCACATCCGCGGGTCCCGCCACCCGGGCGTGCGCGTGCGCGTGGCGGCGAGCGGACCACCGGTCCCGAGAGAGCTCACCGGCCCATCATGACTCCGAGACGCGGATCACGTCGCCTGGTTGTCCACAGCTGCCCGGTGCCTCCCCGGGATTCCCAGGCCGGGCTGGCAGCATGGACGCATGGCGGACGACACGGTTGGGACCCCCCGATTCCTCACCCTTGCCGACGTGGCCGAGGTGCTGAACACCTCCAGCGCGCAGGTCTACGCCCTGGTCCGGCGCGGCGAGCTGCCCGCGATCAAGATCGGCGGCCGGGGGCAGTGGCGGGTGGAGGGCAGCGCCCTCGAGGACTTCATCCAACGGATGTACGCCGAGACCAAGACCTTCGTCGACGAGCACCCGCTCGAGGCGGACGCCCGCCCCGAGGCCTGACCGGTCAGCCGACCTTCGAGTCGAGCGTGACCTCGACCGTGCGCTCCTCGTCCCCGCGGACCACCGTGAACTCCAGCGTCTCGCCGGGCTGGTGGGTGCGGATCATCACGATCAGGGCGATGCCGTCGGTCACCCGGTCGCCCTCCAGAGCCGTCACGACGTCGTCCTTGGCGAGACCGGCGCGCTCGGCCGGCGTGTCCGGCTGGACCTCCTCGATCACCGCGCCCCGGCCCTCGTCCCGGCCGCCGGTCTGCACGGTCGCGCCGATGATCGGGTAGCGGGCCTCGCCGGTCCGCAGGATCTGGTCGGCGGTGGTGCGCACCTGCTCGATCGGGATGGCGAAGCCGACCCCGATGTTGCCGCCGGTCTCGCCGCCGAGGCCACCGCCGGCGGTCGCGATGGCGGAGTTCACGCCGACCACCTGGCCCTTGAGGTTGACCAGCGGTCCCCCGGAGTTGCCGGGGTTGATCGCGGCGTCGGTCTGCACCGCGTTGATGTAGGACGCGTCGTCGGCGGAGTCGCCGGTGGTCACGGGTCGGTTGAGGGCGCTCACGATGCCCGCCGTCACCGTGGAGCTGAGCCCGAGCGGCGAGCCGATGGCGACCACGCCGTCGCCGATGTTGAGCGCCTCGGAGGCGCCCAGCGCGGCGGGCCGCAGGTCCGTGGCGTCCTCGACGTAGAGGACCGCGAGGTCGTAGACCGGGCTGCGCCCGACGAGCTCGGCGGAGTAGCGGTTGCCGTCGGTGTCGACGACCTCGATGGGTCCGTCGTCCTCGGCCGCGCTCTCCACCACGTGGTTGTTGGTGACGATGTGGCCCTCGTTGTCCAGCACGAAGCCGGAGCCGGTCGCGCCGCCCGCCTGGCCGTCGAACTCCGCCACGATCTGGACGGTGCTGGGCAACAGCTCCTGGGCCACCGCGGCCACCGAGCCGTTGTCGATCGGCAGCGGGGCCTCGGAGCGGGTGGTCCCACCGGAGAGGCCGTCGTCGTCGAGGCCGGAGCCGTTGGAGTCCCAGCGGTCGTAGGCCGCGCCGCCGAGCGCGCCCCCGAGCAGGCCGATGAGCAGGGCCAGGACGGCGACCGCGGGCCAGATCCAGCCGGAGACCCGGCCACGGGGCGCGGTCGGCGGCGGGGCGTAGGGACGGGGCGCGCCCCAGGGTGCGTAGGCCTGCGGACCCTGGGGTCCGGCACCGTCCATGGGGCCGAGCGGGCGGGTCGGCTGCGGGCCGGAGTACGGCGGTGGGCCCTGCGGGGGCGTCCAGGCGCCGCCGCGCGGGTCGGGGGCGTTCAGCGGCAGGCCGCGCAGCGGCTCGGTGCGCGCCTCGGCCGACCCGTCCCGCTCGAGGATCTCGGGAGTCTCGGAAGGTTCGGGGCGCTCGGGCTGCTCGGGTCGGGACTCGGTGGAGTCGTTCACGGGACTATCTTCACCCCGGGCACGCCCGCCTGGGCACGCCGGGGGGACAGCCGCAGGTCTCCCAACGGCGTGACCGAGGCGGTCGGGCGGGTCAGGCTGGTGACCGGCGGCCGGCGCTCGGCGGGCGCGCCGCCCTGCGCGACGCCGAGCGCGAGCATGCCGGCCACGGCGGCACCGAGCGCGGTGCCTCCGAGGAGCGCGACATTGCTGCGCGAGCGACCGTGGACCGGCGGAGCCGACGGCGTGCCGACGAACGCGCCGTGCGCCAGGGCGCCCTTCAGCGAGTCGGGCGTGGTGTCCGGTGCGGCCGACAGTCCCGCGAGCCTGGTCTTGATCCAGCCCTCGCGCTCGACGAGGTCGCGGCAGAAGTGGCAGGCGTGCACGTGCGCCCACGCCTTCTCGGCCTCCGCCGGGCTGAGCTGGCCGTCGAGGAGGGCGGACACCCGGTCGCCGAGGTGGCCGATCACGTCAGCGCCCCCTCGGGCCCGGCGTAGCGCACCCGACCCGAGGTCGGCGCCCGGTGGGCCAGCTCGGCGCGCAGCATCGACCGGCCGCGGTGGATGCGGGAGCGGACGGTGCCCAGCTTGGCGTCGAGGATCGTGGCGATCTCCTCGTAGCTCAGCCCCTCGACGTCGCACAGCACGACGGCGGCGCGGAAGTCCGGCGGCAGGGAGGCGAGGGCGCGCTCGACGTCGTCGTCGAAGGTCTGCTCGGCGTAGGCCGTCTCGGGGGCGGGTGCCGGGCTGGCGAGCCGGGCCGCGCGCTCGTCGGAGAGCGCGTCGAAGCGGATCCGTTGCTTGCGCCGGGCCTGGTCCAGGAAGAGGTTGGTGGTGATCCGGTGCAGCCAGCCCTCGAAGGTGCCGGGCGTGTAGGTGTCGAGGCTGCGGAACACCCGGACGAAGACCTCCTGGGTCAGGTCCTCGGCGTCCGCGCGGTTGCCGGTGAGCCGGTGCGCGAGCCGGTAGACCCG
Organism: uncultured Actinomycetota bacterium; assembly: GCA_963713255.1. GTDB lineage: Bacteria > Actinomycetota > Actinomycetes > Propionibacteriales > Nocardioidaceae > Nocardioides. Next base: position 78,851 of record CAVQLC010000011.1, on the reverse strand, counting down.
GTCGGAGTGCCGCTCGACGATCTCGCCCCACGTGGGAACCTCCGCGAGGGCACGCTCGGGCATCGGGTCCGCCACTGCAGCCTCCCCGCCTCGCGCGCCAGGTCGACGCGTACCTGATCCGAACAACCTGACCTCGTCCCTGTTGTCACGAAGCCTCTGGGCGAACTCTTGCAAGTCCACCTGAGAGGAACCTGGGAACGCACCCGGCCTGTGCTGAGAAAGGCGCGCCATGGGGTCAACGAGCCGGACCCCGGAGATGTTCCGCGCGATAGAGTCCAGGCGTTCTGTTGCGCACCCGGCGCGACCGACCCGGGAGGCCATCATCACCAGTCCGATCAAGCCGGCGAGCTGGAACTACGCCGAGTCCTTCGTGGCCGAGGACGACGTCCTCGCCGATGCCCGGAGCCGGGCCGACGAGGTCGGCGTGGTGCCGATCAGCCCCGGCGGCGGCGCCGCGCTGCGGTTCCTCGCGTCGGTGCTGGAGGCCCGTGCGGTCGTGGAGATCGGCACCGGCACGGGTGTCTCGGGGCTGTGGCTGCTGCGCGGGATGCGGACCGACGGCGTGCTGACCACGGTCGACATCGAGGCCGAGCACCAACGCCTGGCGCGGCAGACCTTCGCCGACGGCGGCATCCCGGCCCAGCGGGCGCGGACCATCTCCGGCGCCGCCCTCGACGTGCTCCCCCGGCTCACCGACGGCCACTACGACCTGGTCTTCTGCGACGGCGACAAGCGCGAGTACGCCGCCTACCTCGACGCGGCGCTGCGGCTGCTCCGCCCCGGCGGCGTGGTGGCCTTCGACAACGCGCTGTGGCACGACCGGGTGGCCGACCCCGCGCAACGTGACGAGGAGACCTCGGCGATCCGCGAGCTCGGGCGCACCGTGGCCGAGCACGACTCGCTGGTGCCGCTGCTGCTGCCCGTCGGCGACGGGCTGCTGCTCGCCAAGAAGGAGTGGGCGGGGGACGCCTGAGGCGTGCTCAGGCCCGGGCTGCGGCGCGGAAGCCGCCGGCTCCCTCGGCGATCGCGACGATGTCGCACGGCTCGATGAGCACCGGCGCGCTGCCGATGATCTGCGAGCCGGGCGCGTCCGCCGCTCCGGCCGTGAACGTCGTCTGGAACGCCTCGCGGGCCGCCTCGGTGTCGAAGACGTAGCACCCCTCGAACCACTCCCCCGCGCGCAGCCGCCAGGTCTTGTAGGCGAGCCCGTCCATCCCGGTGAAGCGCGCGTGCGAGGTGTCCGCGACGTACGACGCGAGCGTGTCCTCGACCCCTTCGGGGGCGCCGACCAGCGACCAGCGCACGGTGAGCCCGCGCATCCTCAGACCCCCCGCAGCGGGTCGGCCGAGCCCAGCCAGGTCAGCAGCGCCCGGCTGCCGAAGCCGGTCGGCCCGGCGCTCCACTCGAACTTCTCGGCTGCCGCGTCCCCGACCGAGGCCAGGTCGAGGTGCGCCCAGGGCACGTCGCCCACGAAGTGCTGGAGGAACAGGGCCGCGGTGATCGCACCCGCTCCGCCGGGGGCGTTGTCGGCGTCGGCGACCTTGGAGGTGAGGCGTTCCTCGTAGTCGGCGACCAGGGGCAGCCGCCACAGCGGCTCCCCGGCGTCGGCCGCGGCGGCCTCCAGTGACTCGGCCAGCGCGTCGTTGTTGGAGAAGAGCCCACCCAGGCCGGTGCCGAGGGCGACCCGCACGGCGCCGGTGAGGGTGGCGACGTCGATCAGCACGTCCGGCTTGAGCTCGGCCACGGCGTAGGCCAGCCCGTCGGCGAGCACCAACCTGCCCCTCGGCGTCGGTGTTGGAGACCTCGGAGGTGCGCCCGCCGAAGTGGGTGACGACGTCCCCGGGGCGCAGCGCGTTGCCGCCGATGGCGTTCTCGGCGGCCGCGACCAGGCCGGTCACCCGGACCTTGCAGCCGATCGCCGCCAGCGCGCCGAGCACGGCGATGACGACGCCGCCGCCGGTCATGTCGCGCTTCATGGTCGTCATGCCCTCGGCCGGCTTGATGGACAGGCCGCCGGTGTCGAAGGTGATGCCCTTGCCGACGAGCACGACGTGCGGGGTCCGACGGCCGGACTTGGCCGGCGTGTAGTCGAGCCGGATCAGCCGGGGCGGCGTCGGCGACGCGGCCCCGACGCCGAGCAGCCCACCCATTCCTTGCTTGGCCAGGTCCTTCTCGTCCCACACCGTCACACCCAGGCCGGCGTCGGTGGCGACCTCGCGCGCCTGCTCGGCGAGCCAGGCGGGGTTCTTGACGTTGGCGGGCACCGTGGCGAGCACCCGGCTGCGCCAGGCGGCGCCGCCGATCGCCATCGCCCGACGCAGGTCACCGTCCCGCTCCGGCGCGTCGGCCAGGCCGGCCAGCACGACCCGGGCGACCGGCTGCTGCTTCGGACCGGTCGAGCGCCAGTGGAAGCCGAACGAACCCAGCATCACCCCGACGACGAAGGCCTCGAAGCCCACCGGGTCGGCGATCGCGGCCACCGTGGTGGCCAGCGCGTCGGCGTCCGTGGTGGCCCGGGCCAGCGCGGCCCCGGCCCGACGGAAGTCGTCGGGTCGTTGCTCGCCGACGCCGACCAGGAGGACGCGGCGCGCGTCGGCGTGACCGAGGACCGGGACCGAGGTGACGCACCCGGCCTTCGCCGGGCTGTCCGTCTGGGCACCGGACAGGACCTCCAGGGCCTCGAGGAGATCGATGCCGAGGGCGTCCGAGGCCTCCTCGGCGCCGAGACCCAGCAGCGTCGTACCGTCCGGGCCGGGCAGCGCCGGGAACGCCAGCACCTCGACGCCGCGCACGGCGTCGGGCAGCAGTGCGCTCAGCGCGAACTGCGGAGGTGAGACCTGAGCGGGAAGCCCTGCCGAGTCAGTCTTGCCCACCGACTTCAGCCGACAACGGCTTTGAGGGCATCGCCGAGGGCACCGGCTTCGTCGGCGTTGAGCTCCACGACCAGGCGGCCACCACCTTCGAGGGGGACACGCATGACGATCCCGCGGCCCTCCTTGGTGACCTCGAGCGGACCATCGCCCGTCCGGGGCTTCATCGCCGCCATTCGCGCACCTCTTCCTTCTTGAATTCAGTCGTAGCGCGACCGACCCCACCGGCACGACGCGCGCTGGCCCATTATCCCCTACCGCGCGTGATCGCGCCCACAACCCCTCGTACGTCGCCCCTCGCGACGGCCTACCCTGCACGCATGACCGACCTCACCGATCCCGTTCTCGTCGATGTCGCGGACGGTGTCGCGACCCTGACGCTCAACCGACCCGACGCGATGAACAGCCTCGACGTGCGCCTCAAGCTGGCGCTGCTCGACGCGGTCCGGTCGGTCGCGGAGGACGACGCGGTGCGGTGCGTGGTGCTCACCGGCACCGGCCGGGCGTTCTGCGTCGGGCAGGACCTCAAGGAGCACATCGGGATCCTCCAGAGCGGCGACCGCAGCGCGCTGTTCAACACCGTCGAGGAGCACTACAACCCGATCGTGCAGACCCTCGCCTCGATGCCCAAGCCGGTGATCGCCGGCGTCAACGGGGTCGCCGCCGGTGCCGGCGCGAGCCTCGCGTTCGCCTGCGACCTCCGCGTGGTGGCCGACACGGCCGGCTTCAACCTGGCCTTCGCCGGCGTGGCGCTGTCCTGCGACACCGGGTCCAGCTGGACCCTCCAGCGGCTCGTGGGTCGGGCCAAGGCCCTGGAGCTGCTCTACTTCCCGCGCACCGTCGGGGCCGAGGAGGCCCTCGCGCTCGGCCTCGCCTCGTCCGTGGTGCCGGCCGACCAGGTGGCCGCCACCGTGGCGGACCTCGCCACCCGGCTGGCGGCCGGGCCGACCGTGGCCCTGGCGTCGATCCGGGCGTCGGTCGCCTACGCCGCGGAGAACTCCCTCGTCGACGCGCTCGCGTTCGAGGGCCGGATGATGACCCGCACCGGGGCGACCCGGGACCACGAGGCCGCCGTCGCCGCCTTCGTCGCCAAGGAGACGCCGGTCTTCGAGGGCAGGTAGGGGTCTCGATACTCGGGGGTCGAGCCTGTCGGGACCTGGTCGCCCACCTACAGCCAGTCGTGCCAGCCGCCGCCGAGGAGGTCGACGACCTGCCGGGGCGCCTCGACGCGCATCCGGTGCCGTGACGGGCGGGCGCCGTACTCCACGGTGAGCGCCGAGCCGCGGAACGCATGGTTGAACCAGCCGGTCATGGTGCCGTGGCAGACGCCGCCGCAGTCCAGTGTCTGGGTCGGCAGGCCGAGCGTGCGGGCCACCCGACGGGCGAACCCGGGGTCCTTGGTGTCGGTGTCGACGCCCAGCAGCGGCTGGTGGAAGCTCAGCACGCGCGCGGGCCGCACGTCGCGCAGGAAGGCCATCACCGCACGGGTCTCCGGCTCGGAGGCGGGCCCGGGGCCCGACTCGTAGTTGCCGTCGAGGTCCACCCATCCGTAGGGGAAGTTGCGGTTGAGGTCGACGCCGTGGGCGTTCCTGCGGGTGCCGGCGGCGAGCCCGTCGGGGTTGTACGTCGGCAGCACCCACACGTTGATGCCGTCGAACCTCGGGCCGTCCCGCAGCGCCTGGAGGATCTGCCGGGTCGCCCCTTCGTTCCCGTGCATCGTCGAGATGAGCACGTAGGTCCGGGTGCCGGGCTCCCCGAGGTGCCAGGCGACCAGCGGCCGACCGCGCACGGACGTGCCGATCACCCGGCGCTCGAGGACGTTCGACGCCGGCTCGGCCGACGCCGGCACGGCGAGCATCGTGCCGAGCAGCCCGAGCAGCCCGGCCAGGAGACCCGCGCGGCGCAGGGTCACACCGCCGAGGTGAGGTAGGCCCACGTGAAGATCAGGACGCCCACGAGCAGGCCCACGTGGGCCAGCACCGACAGTCCGGGCCCTTCGCTCCAGGTGTCCTCGATCGCGCCCGACGCGTGGCGGCCGCGCGAGGGGATCCACCGGACCAGCAGCAGCAGCCCGCAGATGACCACCACCCACCACAGGCCCAGCGCCACGATGCCGACGAGCGCGCCTCCGGCCACGGTGTCGTCCGGCGCGACGAGGAAGACCACCCAGGTCCCGAGCGCCAGGACCCCCACGACCGTGTGCACGTTGAGCAGCCCGGTGCCGACCTTGTGCCGGCCTGCCCCCTCCTCGTCACGGAGCCGGAGGCGGGTCAGCACCACCACCACGCCCGCGAGGGCGGTGAGGACGTAGACGACCACCTCGAGGGACACGCCCGAAAGTGTGCCTCAGTCGGTGTGTCCCTCACCACTCGACTCGTCGACCGGGGCCTGCTCCCTTTCGGACGCGAGCCGATCGAGCAGGGCGTCGACCTCGGACATCCGGTAGCCCCGGAACGCGAGGGAGAAGCGCACCCGGCGCAGCTCGTCGGCGGAGATCGGGCCCTCGGCGGGGACCAGGGAGTCGGGGCGGTCGTCGTACACCGGCGCCAGCGGCGCTCCCCGGCCGGCCGCCAGCGCGGCGACGCCGCCCAGGGCGAGCACGATCAGGATCGCGAACAGCCACATCATCGGTCGGCACCGTCCTTCGCACTCGCCTCGACCATCAGCCGCACGGCCTCGTCGACGTCGTCGGTGAGCGTCAGCAGGTCCAGGTCGGCGAGCCCTATCTTGCCCTCCGCGACCACGGTGCCGTGCAACCAGTCGAGCAGCCCGCGCCAGTACGCCGTGCCGAGCAGGACGACCGGGAACGACGTGATCTTCCGCGTCTGGGCCAGGGTCAGCGCCTCGAAGAGCTCGTCCAGCGTGCCCAGGCCGCCCGGGAGCACGACGAAGCCCTGGGCGTACTTCACGAACATCGTCTTGCGCGCGAAGAAGTAGCGGAAGTTGACCCCGTGGTCGACCCACTGGTTCAGCCCGGTCTCGAAGGGCAGCTCGATGCCGAGCCCCACGCTCAGCCCGCCGGCCTCGCTGGCCCCCTTGTTGGCCGCCTCCATCGCGCCCGGACCGCCGCCGGTGATGACCGCGAAGCCGGCCCGCACCAGGGCGCGGCCGAGCTCCTCGGCCTGGGCGTACGCCGGGGCGTCGGTCGGGGTCCGCGCGGAGCCGAACACCCCGATCGCCGGTCCGAGCTCGGCCAGCGCACCGAAGCCTTCGACGAACTCGGCCTGGATCCGGAGCACGCGCCACGGGTCGGTGTGCACCCAGTCCGACGGGCCGCGCGTGTCCAGCAGCCGCTGGTCGGTGGTGGACCCGTCGACCTGGTCGCGGCGCATCAGCTCGGAGCCGCGTCGTTTGGAGCGGGCGGGCCCGCCGTCCGGGCTCATCACGCGCCGCCCAGCCAGGCGCGCAGGTGCCGCTCGCACGCCTCGATCTGGGCGATCGGCACGTGCTCGTCCTGCCGGTGGGCCAGCGACGGGTCGCCGGGCCCGTAGTTCACCGCCGGGATGCCGAGCGCGGTGAAGCGGGCGACGTCGGTCCAGCCGAACTTCGGGTTGACCCGGCCACCGACGGTGTCGACGAACGCGCGGGCCGCGGGCACGTCGAGGCCGGGGCGGGCTCCCGGCGCGTTGTCCGTGACGTCCACGTCGTACCCGGCGAAGAAGTCGCGCACGAAGGCCTCGGCCTCCGCCTCGGAGCGGTCGGGGGCGTAGCGGAAGTTGACCTCGACCACGCACGCGTCGGGGATCACGTTGCCCGCGACGCCACCGCGCACGGTCACCGCGTTGAGGCCCTCGTGGTAGGTCAGGCCGTCGATCTCGGGGGTGCGGGCCTGGTAGGCGCCGAGTCGCTCGAGGATGCCCACGGCCTTGTGGATCGCGTTGTCGCCCAGCCAGCTGCGCGCCGAGTGGGACCGGGTGCCGGACGTGCTGACCGCGGCCTTCAGGGTGCCCTGGCAGCCGGCCTCGACGACGCCGTCGGACGGCTCCATCAGGATCGCGAAGTCGGCGGCGAGCAGCTCGGGATGGCTCTGCGACAGCAGGTTGAGGCCGTTGAACGCCGAGTCGATCTCCTCGGCCTCGTAGAGGATGTAGGTCACGTCGAGCGTGGGCTCGGGCACGGTGGCGGCGAGCCGGAGGATGACCGCGTCGCCACCCTTCATGTCGCAGGTGCCGAGCCCGTGCAGCAGGCCGCCGTCGCGCCGCGACGGCAGGTTGTCGTTGATCGGCACCGTGTCGAGGTGGCCGGCGATCACGACCCGCTCCGCCCGGCCGAGGTCGGTGCGCGCCACGACCGTGTGGCCGTGCCGGCTCACCTCGAGGTGGGGCAGGGCGCGCAGCGCCTCCTCGACGGCGTCGGCGATCGCCTGCTCGTTGCGGCTGACCGACTCGATGTCGACCAGCCGCTCGGTCAGGGTCACCACGTCGGTGCTCAGGTCCAGCTGCATGGCGGTCATCCTCGCATCGGGTCGAGTGCTCAGGTGGTCGTGGTCCCCGCGTGCCCCGGCACTCGACCCGTCAGGCGCGGCTGACCGCGACGGTGACCGGCTCGTCGGTCGCCGCGTCGCTGACCTCGAGCGAGGTCGCGAGCGTCTCCCGGGCGATCAGGTCGCGGTGGGCGGTGACCGCGGCGCGGGTCTCGGCGGAGCCGCCGAGGGTCAGCGAGATCCGGTCGGAGACGTCCAGGCCGGCGTCCTTGCGGGCCTGCTGGACGGCGCGGACGACGTCGCGGGCGAGCCCCTCCGCGGCCAGCTCCGGCGTCACCGCCGTGTCCAGGACGACGAAGCCGCCCCGCGGCAGCATGCCCACCGCGGTCCCGTCACCGGCCGCGCCGGCGACCACCTCCAGGGTGTACTCCCCCTCGACGAGGGCGAGTCCCCCGGCGGTGACCGTGCCGTCCTCCGCGACGGACCAGTCCCCGGTCTTGGACCCCTTGATCGCCTGCTGCACGTCCTTGCCCAGCCGCGGGCCGGCCGCGCGGGCGTTGACGGTGAGCTTCTCCGAGACGCCGAACGCCGCGGCGTCGGGGTCGTCGGGCGGCATCATGGTGACCGCCTTGACGTTGAGCTCCTCGGAGATGAGCAACGCGAACCCGCCCAGCCCGGTGGCCACCACCGTGAGCTTGCCGAGGGGCTGGCGGGTGCGCAGGTTGGCCGCCTTGCGCAGCGCCGACCCGACCGAGCAGACGTCGCGGACCGCGTCCATCGAGGTCACGAGGTCGTCGTCGGCGGGCAGGTCCGCGGCCGACGGCCAGTCCGTGAGGTGCACGGACCGCTCGGCGGTCAGGCCGCGCCAGATCTCCTCCGCGGTCAGGGGCAGCAGCGGCGCCGTCACCCGGCAGACCGTCTCCAGGACCGTGTACAGGGTGTCGAACGCGTCCGCGTCCTCCTCCCAGAAGCGCTCCCGCGAGCGCCGGATGTACCAGTTGGTCAGCACGTCGATGAACCAGCGGGTGTCGTCGCAGGCGCTGGCCACCTCGTAGTTGTCGAGGTGCTCGGTCATCGCGTCGACGTAGCCGCGCAGCTTGGCGAGGATGTAGCGGTCCATGGGGTCGTTGCTGTCCGTGCGCCAGGTGGCCTCGTGCCCGGCGGCGTTGGCGTAGAGCGCGAAGAACGACCAGCTGTTCCACAGCGGGATCAGCACCTGGCGCACCGAGTCGCGGATCCCCTGCTCGGTGACGATCAGGTTGCCGCCGCGCAGGATCGGCGACGACATCAGGAACCACCGCATCGCATCGGCGCCGTCGCGGTCGAAGACCTCGCGCACGTCGGGGTAGTTGCGCAGCGACTTCGACATCTTGTTGCCGTCGTGGCCGAGCACGATCCCGTGCGAGAGGCAGGTCGAGAACGCCGGTCGGTCGAAGATCGCGGACGCCAGGATGTGCAGCGTGTAGAACCAGCCGCGGGTCTGGCCGATGTACTCGACGATGAAGTCGCCGGGGAAGTGGTGCTCGAACCAGTCGGTGTTCTCGAACGGGTAGTGCACCTGGGCGAACGACATCGAGCCGGAGTCGAACCACACGTCGAGCACGTCGGGGACGCGCCGCATCGTGGACCGGCCGGTCGGGTCGTCGGGGTTGGGCCGGGTGAGCTCGTCGACGAAGGGGCGGTGCAGGTCGGTGACCGCGACGCCGAAGTCGCGCTCGAGCTCCTCGAAGCTGCCGTAGACGTCCAGGCGCGGGTACGCCTCGTCGTCGCTCCGCCACACCGGCACCGGCGAGCCCCAGAACCGGTTGCGGGTGATCGACCAGTCGCGCGCGTTCTCGAGCCACCTGCCGAACTGACCGTGCTTGATGTGGTCGGGCACCCAGCGGATCTGCTCGTTGAGCTCCAGCATCCGCTGCTTGATGGCGGTGACCTCGACGAACCACGACGAGACGCCCTTGTAGATCAGCGGCTCGCGGCAGCGCCAGCAGTGCGGGTAGGAGTGGGTGTAGCTCTCCCGGCGCAGCAGCACCGTGCCCGGGCTCACCGAGCCGGCGTCGCCGGCGCCCGCGGTCGCGGCCTTCAGGTGGTCGATGATGTGCAGGTTGGCGTCGAAGACCAGCATCCCGGCGTACTCGTCGACGGGGTGCGTGAAGCGGCCGTCCTTGCCGACCGGCATGACGGGCTCGATGCCCTCGCGGTCGGTCACCACCTTGTCGTCCTCACCGAAGGCGCCGGCGCTGTGCACCAGCCCGGTGCCGTCGGTGGTGGTGACGATGTCGGACTCGACGACGCGGAAGGCGTTCGCGTGGCCGGCGTAGTAGGTGAACGGCGGGGTGTAGGTGAGCCCGAGGAGGTCCGCGCCCTTCACGCGCCGGACCACGGTGGGCTCGAGCCCCGAGCTCGCGCGCGTACGCCGCGAGCCGCTCGGCGCCGATCAGGTACCGCTCGGTGGTGCCCGTCACGTCCGACTCGACGACCACGTAGTCGATGTCGCGGCCCACCATCACGGCGAGGTTGGACGGCAGCGTCCACGGGGTCGTCGTCCAGACCAGGGCCAGCTCGCCCGTCTCGAGGCGCACCCCGACGGTGACGGCCGGGTCCTGGACCATCTGGTAGACGTCGTCGTCCATCCGCAGCTCGTGGTTGGACAGCGGCGTCTCGTCGTTCCAGCAGTAGGGCAGCACCCGGAAGCCCTCGTAGACCAGGCCCTTGTCGTAGAGCTGCTTGAAGGCCCAGATCACCGACTCCATGTAGTCGGGGTTCATGGTGCGGTAGTCGTTCTCGAAGTCGACCCAGCGCGCCTGGCGGGTGACGTACTCGCGCCAGTCGCCGGTGTACTGCATCACCGAGGCCCGGCAGGCCGCGTTGAACTTCTCGATCCCCATCTCGAGGATCTCGTCGGTGGTCTTGATGCCGAGCTGGCGCATCGCCTCGAGCTCGGCGGGCAGGCCGTGGGTGTCCCACCCGAAGCGGCGCTCGACCCGCCGCCCGCGCATGGTCTGGTAGCGCGGGATGAGGTCCTTGACGTAGCCCGTGAGCAGGTGGCCGTAGTGCGGCAGCCCGTTGGCGAACGGCGGGCCGTCGTAGAAGACGAACTCGTTGGCGCCGTCCGCGCCCGCGTCGCGCTGGTCCACGCTGGCCTGGAACGTGCCGTCGCTCTCCCAGTAGGCGAGCACCGCCTCCTCGATCGCGGGGAAGCGCGGGCTCGAGGGCACGCCGGTGGTGGCGTCGAGGTGGGAGACCTTCGGATAGGTCATGCGGTGCGCTCCTGGTGTTCTCGGTGGTCGAGCCTGTCGAGACCACGAGGACGATCCGGGGACCGCGGTACCACCTCGCTTGCCGCTTTCGCGACCGCTTCGTGACGGCTGTGACGGGCCTACCCGTCCGGTTCTAGTGAGGACCTGGCGGTCCCGTTCTTCCGGAGGCTCACCGCTGATGACGGCTCGAGCGCCTGTGCCCCCAGCGTACGGCGCACCCGCGGCCTCGCGCGAATCAGTTGGCGGGTCGGCGCACGGATGAGCAAGGGTGGGGCCATGAGCGAAACCCCCGAACGCTGGAGCGCCGGCACCGTCCACCGGGACATGTGGGTCGACCCGGACGACGACCCCCGCGAGACCACGGAGAACCCGGTCGGCGAGCGCGCGACCCTCGTGGAGTACCTCGAGCACTACCGGATGACGCTGGAGATGAAGTGCGAGGGCCTCGACGCCGAGCAGCTGGCCCGGCGGTCGGTCCCGCCGTCGACGCTGTCGTTGCTCGGCCTGGTCCGGCACCTCGCCAAGGTGGAGCACAGCTGGTTCCGCCGGGTGATGGGTCACCGGCTCGACCTCGGGCGGATCTACTGGTCCGCCGAGGACCGGGACCTCGACTTCAACGGCGCGGTGGCCGACGACGCGGTCGTCGCGGACGCGTGGGAGAGCTGGCGACGCGAGGTCGCCCATGCCCGCGAGGTGGTCGACGCCGCGGACTCCCTGGACCTCCCGGGTGAGCTCGCGGAGGGCCCCATCGCGCTGCGTGAGGTGCTCGTGCACATGATCGAGGAGTACGCCCGCCACCTCGGGCACGCCGACCTGCTCCGGGAGTGCATCGACGGCCGCACCGGTCAGTGAGGATTGGTCCCCGCTCCGTACAGTTGCCCGGGTGAACGCCGCCCCGACCACCGCCTTCGGCTTCGGCCTGTCCACCGTGGTGACCTCGGGCGCGAGCGAGGGCATCGTGCTGGACACGTGGTACCCGTCCCCCGTCGCTGGGCGACCGACCCGCCGGTGCCGAGCCGCCGCCCGACCTGGTGGCCCTGGCTGCCGAGCACCCCGCTCGCCGGGTCCGCACCGAGGTGGTCGCCGTCGGGATCGACCTCGGCGCACCGCCGGCCGACGCGACCGACGCGTACCTGCGGCTGCACCTGCTCTCGCACCGGCTCGTGCGCCCGCACGCGCTGAACGTCGACGGCATGTTCGGCGCGCTCGCCAACGTCGTGTGGACCAACGCGGGCCCGTGCCCGGTCGACGACTTCGAGGCGACCCGCACGCGGCTCCGCGCGTCGGGCCCGGTGCAGGTCTGGGGCATCGACAAGTTCCCCCGGATGACCGACTACGTCGTGCCCACCGGAGTGCGGATCGCCGACGCGGACCGGGTCCGGCTCGGCGCCCACCTGGCCGAGGGCACCACCGTCATGCACGAGGGCTTCGTCAACTACAACGCCGGCACCCTCGGGGCGAGCATGGTCGAGGGCCGGATCTCGGCCGGCGTGGTCGTCGGTGAGGGCTCCGACGTGGGCGGCGGTGCCTCGATCATGGGCACCCTGTCGGGCGGCGGCAAGGAGGTCGTCTCGATCGGCCGGCGCTGCCTGCTGGGCGCCAACGCCGGCATCGGCATCTCCCTCGGCGACGACTGCGTCGTCGAGGCCGGCTGCTACGTCACCGCCGGCACCAAGGTGACCCTGGTCGGGGAGTCGGGCAGCGACGGGTCCCCGGTCGTGGTGAAGGCCCTCACGCTCTCGGGTGCCGACAACGTGCTGTTCCGCCGCAACTCCGTCTCGGGAGCCATCGAGGCGGTGCCGTGGAAGGGTCACGGCATCGCACTCAACACCGCCCTCCACCACAACGTCTGACCGCCGACGTGGCACGAACGAGGGCAGGTCGCCTCGGCACCTGGGTGCTGGTGGGTACGGGCGCGCTCGTGCTCGCCGTCGCGGCCGGCACGGCGCTGCTGACCGGCGCCGGCCCGCTCCCCGACCCGCCCGGCTGCACGGTCGTCGTGCAGGGCCACGAGGTGTCCCTGACCACCGAGCAGTCCGAGAACGCCGCGCTCATCGTGGCGCTCTCCGTGCGCCGTGGCATGCCGGCGCGGGCCGCGTCGATCGCGCTCGCCACGGCGTACCAGGAGTCGAAGATCTACAACATCGAGCACGGCGACCGGGACTCCGTCGGCCTCTTCCAGCAGCGTCCGTCCCAGGGATGGGGCACGGTCGAGCAGATCCTCGACCCGGTGTACGCGATCAACGCGTTCTACGACGCCCTGGCCGAGGTCGAGGGCTACGAGTCGATGCCGATCACCGAGGCGGCCCAGGCCGTGCAGCGGTCGGCGTTCCCCGACGCGTACGCCGACCACGAGGCCGACGCCCGCGCCCTCGCCTCCGCGCTCACCGGGGAGACCACGGGCGGCCGCTTCTCGTGCGTCACCAGGCCGGACGTGGCCGGCGAGTCCGACGAGCTGGACGAGGAGGGCCTCACCGCCCGCGCGGCCACGGTGCGCGAGGAGGTCCGCAACGCGTTCGGTGAGCTGCCGATGGGCGGCTTCGAGCCGGGCGGCGCGACCGAGGGCCACATGGCGGGCTCCGCGCACTACGACGGCCGCGCCGTCGACATCTTCGTGCGACCCGTCAGTGCGGCGAACCAGCGCCTCGGCTGGGCCGTGGCGCAGTACCTCGTCGCGCAGTCGGACCGGCTGGCGATCAAGACGGTGATCTTCGACGACCGGATCTGGACCTCCGGGTCCCGGTCGGACCAGGGCTGGCGCGACTACGACCCGCCGTCCACGGGCGGCGACCGGGCGGTGCTGGAGCACCGCGACCACGTCCATGTGGACGTCGAGGACTGAGCGCCCCGACTGAAACCGAAGCAAAACTTCCCGGCGAGTCGCTCAAACCTCCGTCATCTGCGGGTTCGGCGACCTACAGTTTCCGGACCAGCGGTCGACGACGCACGGGGGGTGCGGAGAGGCCGGCTGGATCCGGAACTCCTGGGGGGGAGACCGACCATGAACCACTCTTCGACCATCCTGACCGTCGGCACGGCGCTACGGCACGCACAAGACGGGTCCGCCCGGGTGCACGTGCTGCTGGGCGGCACGTGGATGACCGGCTCGGTCATCGGCGTCGACGGCGAGGGCGCCGTCCTCGAGTCCGAGAACGGCGACACCACCGTGATCCGCATGCAGGCCATCACGGCCGTGCGCGTGGAGAACCTCAGCGCCGAGAAGCGGCGTCCGCAGCCCGCGTCCGAGTGGCGCGACGAGGGCCCCGACCTGAGCGGTGAGCGGATCTACGACCCGGAGGAGTTCCTCACCCGGGACCTCGCGGAGTACCGCCGCGAGCCCCAACCCGTCTGAACCTCCGCGTCGTCGAATCTCGCCGGCCCCCTCGGGGCCGGCGAGATTCTTGTCCAACCAGAGGATTGCCTGGCGGCCGTCGGTGCGGTGCAATGGATCACGCTCGGGCAGATCCTGGGGGGGACGAGACACCATGAACATCACCACAACCATCTTGACGGTCGGCACCGCACTCCGGCACGCCCAGCAGGCGGGCGTCACCGTGGAGGTCCTGCTCGGCAACCAGTGGATGAGCGGTCAGGTCACCGCGGTCGACGGCGAGGGCGTCTGCATGCTGATGCCCGACGGCGGCGCCACGGTGATCCGGATCTCCGGCATCACCGCCGTGCGGATCGATGCCCTCGCCGAGCCCGAGCGGCCGGAGCGGACGCCGTACGACGGGTTCCGCTTCCCAAAACCGGACGCGTCCGACCTGGGTCCGATGACCCCGCCGGCCCCGGCACCGGTGCCGGACGTCACCGTGGTGACGCCCTACCCGGTCCCGGTGGCCAGCCGCCGCTAGCGGTCCGCCGACGCGAAGACCTCTGACCGCATCAGCGGTCGGAGCTTGTCGGCCAGCGCGCCCGCGCGAGACGTACTCGCGCAGGTCGTCACCGGCCAGCTCGTTGCCCAGGGCGGCCATGATCATGCCCTGGTCGAGGGAGAGGTAGCGCTTGCTGACGGTGCTGCTGCCGACCGCGACCGCGTCGTAGAAGCCGCCCGGCCCGTAGGCGTCGAAGTTCTCCCGCAGCTTCGCGAGGTTGCCGAGCGCGGCCCCCTTGGCGTAGCGCAGCGCGAGGAAGGACGCGTGGGGGGTGACCACGCCGTCGCCGTACTCCGTGGGTGCGGCCTCGCCGACCCGGTTGGTCGCGCAGCCGTCGACCTCGTAGGGCTGCTCCCAGTCGGTGCGCTCCTGGTCGGAGGTGTAGCCCGCACCGTCCATGCCGAGCATGTCGACGCCGTACTCGCGGTAGCCGCCGGCGGGGTTGTTGGAGGGCGAGAAGCCCCAGTAGCCGTAGCCGGCCTCGTCCAGGCCGTGCTCGATCTGCGCCTTGACGTAGAGCGGGTGGTTGACGCCCCACGACTTCGGGCCCCAGGTCTCCTCCGGGACGAACAACGGCACCATCAGGGCCTCGAACATGCTGCCGCCCCAGGTGGGCACGACCTTCATGCCTCGGTAGGGCAGCGCACCCTCGAACACGTTGATGCCGAGGTGCTGGGCCCACGCGCCGGTCGGCTTGGTCTCGGTCCACGACCAGTCGCACGTCGGCGGGAAGGTCCGCATGGTGCCGAAGTAGTGCTTCTGGGGGATCTGGCCGGCCGCGATGCCCAGGTAGGACGCCATCCGCGGCTCGGTGTTGAACGCGCCGTAGTGGTGGCAGGTGTAGTAGACCTCGGCGCCGCCCCGGTAGTTGCCCGGGACCGACGTGCAGCCACCCGGGGCCGGGGGCGGCGGCGGGTCGACCCAGAACCCGCCACGGATCTGGCCGCCGACGGGGTCACCCGGGTTCTGCCGGATGCCCTCGGCCTCGTTGTAGTAGTAGCCGAAGTCCATCTGCGGAGCGGACGGCGTCCGCCGCCTCGCGCACCGAGCCGTCGGCCCGGGCCGCGACCAGCAGGCCGGTGGCCAGCCAGGCGTTGTCGACGCTGGAGAGGAACGGGTTCAGCGGGGCGCCGGTCTCCGGCCAGGTCACCAGCTTCGTCGCCGCTGGCCGGGTCGTACCAGTTGTAGAACATGCCGGACGGCTCGTGCTTCTCGAGACCGGCGACGGTGTCGATCGTCTGCGCGAGCCGGCTGCGCGCCTCGAACTTCCCGATCAGGCCGGTGTCGCGGGCGACCACGGTGCTCCACAGGTAGGCGCCGATGTTGGTGGGCGAGGTGAACCCGCTCCGGCTCGACGCCGCCAGGTCGCCGGCGACGTTGTCGGCCGGCAGCCCGGTCTCCTCGTCGGTCATGGCCACGAAGGACTTCCAGGTGTCCCGCAGGTAGCCCTGCAGGACGGCGTCGGACCCGCGTCGCGTGTCCTGCGAAGCCTGGGTGGCGGCGTCCCTCCCCGAGATGGGGGGCGCCGCCGACCCGGGTCCGCCGACGCTCAGCCCGAGCGCGAGGGCTCCGGCTGCGACGAGTGTGGTGAGGCTTCGGACGTGTCGTCTGTGCATGGTGTCTCCTCCGAGTTTCTTGGTGAATCCGTGGCCTCGTCGGTCGAGCCGGTCGGCCCTCACTTGATGCCGGTCATCGCGATGCCTTGCATGATGTGCCGCTGCAGCAGCAGGAAGATGGCGAGGACGGGGATGACCACGACCACCGACCCGGCGAGCAGCAGGCCGTACTTGGTCGCGTTCTGTCCCACCGCCGACAGCGCGAGCGCGACCGGCAGCGTGTACTTGTCCTCGGTCTGGGCCACCACCAGCGGCCACAGGAAGTTGTTCCACGAGCCGAGGAAGGTGAGGATGCCCAGCGTCGCCAGGGCCGGGCCGCACAGCGGCATGATCACCGAGGCGAAGATCCGGAGCTCGCCGGCGCCGTCGATGCGGGCCGCCTGGATCAGCTCGTCGGGCAGCGCCAGGATGTACTGCCGCATCAGGAACACCCCGAACGGCGCGGCCAGGAACGGCAGGATCATCCCGATCAGCGTGTTGGACAGGCCCATCTTCGTGGTCAGCACGAACAGCGGCACGAACGTCACCACGCCGGGCACCATCAAGGTGCCGAGCACGATGACGAACAGCGCCCGCTTGCCCGGGAAGTCGAGCTTGGCCAGGGCGTAGCCCAGCATCGAGCAGAAGAGCAGGTTGCCGACCGTCACGGCGATCGCGACGATCGCGGAGTTCATGAAGTACGTCGGGAAGTCGAGCTTGGAGAACAGGATCCGGTAGTTGTCCAGCGTCACGGTTCTCGGGCCACCACGTGGGCGGCACCGCCCGGACCTCCCGCTCGGGCTTGAACGACGACACGAGCATCCACACGAACGGGATGACGACGAGGAAGAGGCCGCCCGCCATCACGGCGTAGAGCCACCCGGGCGTCGAGCCGGACCGGTCGTGGTGCGGCGCCGGCCTCTTCCGGGCTCGCGGCTCCGTGGCCTTCGGCCGCGTGACCTCGGCGGGGATCTTGGTGTCGGTCATGACGTCTTCTCCTCCCGCTCGCCGAGGAACCGGAACTGGACGAAGGTCAGGGCCACGATCGCCAGGAAGAGCAGGTAGCTCGCCGCGGCGGCGTACCCGAAGTTGCCGTAGCCGAACTGGTCGAAGGTGAAGAAGGTGACCGAGCGGGTCGAGTCGAGCGGACCGCCCTTGGTCATCACGAAGGCCTCCTCGAAGAACTGGAGGTAGCCGATGCCGGTGATCACCGCGCCGAACAGCAGCGTCGGCCTGAGCATCGGCAGGGTGACGTAGCGGAACCGTCCCCACCCGGTGGCGCCGTCGACCTCGGAGGCCTCGTTGATCTCCTTGGGGATGGTCTGGAGACCGGCCAGGAAGATCACCATCAGGGTGCCGAAGGTGCGCCACACGGCCATCACGACCAGCGACGGCAGCGCCAGCGTGGTGCTGTCGAGCCACCCGGGGCCGTCGATGCCGACCCAGCCGAGCACGGTGTTGAAGAGCCCACCGTTGTCGCGGTAGAGGAACTTCCAGACGACCGAGACCGCGACGATGCTGGTGACCACCGGGAGGTAGTAGCCCACCCGGAAGAAGCCCTTGGCGTGCAGCATCCGGTTCACCCCGATCGCCACCGCGAGGGCGACCGCCATGCTGAGCGGGACGCCGAGCACGAGGTAGAGCAGCGTGTTGAGGGTGACCTTGCGGAACAGCGGGTCAGCGATCAGGTCGGTGTAGTTGGCCAGGCCCACGAACTGCACGGCGAACGGGTTGCGCATGTCGGTGCGCTTCATGTCCGTGAAGCTCATCCCGAGGCTGGCGAGCACCGGCCCGAGCGTGAAGGCGAGGAAGAGGACGACGAACGGGAGGGCGAGCACCCACGCGGCGACAGCCTGCTGCCGCCGCGTGGGGTCGACGTGCCGGACGGGCCTCACGGCCGTCTGGGTGGTCATGGCGAACCTCAGAGACCGGTGCCGATGGACGACGCCTGGTCCTGCATGGACGCGATCGCGTCCTCGACGCTGCTGTCGCCGCGGGTGGCCTTCTCGGTCTCGCTGTCGACGACGCCCGCGATCTGCTCCCAGGTCGGGACGGCGGGCGGGGCCTGGGTGCTGTCGAGCTGCTCGCCGAAGATGGCCAGCTGCTCGTCGGTGGAGAGCTCACCGGTCTCCCACGCGGACTGCACCGACGGGAGGTCGCCGACCTCGCCGTAGAAGTCCTGCTGCACGTCGGCCTCGGAGAGCCACTGGACGAACTTCCAGGCGTTGTCCTTGTTGTCGGAGTCGCTGAAGACCGCGAGGTCGCCACCGCCGACGAAGGAGGTGCCCGGGCCGTCGGGGCCGGGGAGCACGGCGACCGCGTAGTCGTCGGTGCTCACGCCGGCGTCCTCGACCAGCCCGGTGTGCCAGGGGCCCGAGATGAAGGAGCCGTAGGTGTCGTCGGCGAACCCGCTCTCGAGCTCACCGGCGTCCAGGGTGCGGGTCGGCGAGAGGCCCTCGTCGAAGAACGACTTGTAGTACTCCATCGCCTCGGTCATCTCCGGGCTGTCGAGGGTGTACTCGGTGCCGTCCTCGTTGGTGAAGCTGGCGCCGTTCGACCAGGCGAAGGGCATCATCGTCTGCCAGGACCCGGTGCCACCGGCCGGCAGCTGGATGCCGTACTCGGCGCCGCCCTTGGTCTGGAGGTCGGTGGTGAACTGCTTCAGCTCGTCCCAGGTCTTGGGCGCCTCGGTCCAGCCGGCCTTCTCGGCCAGGTCCTTGCGGTAGTAGAGGACCCGGGTCTCGACGTACCACGGGACGCCGTACGACGTGCCGCCGACCTCGGTCGAGCCCCACGCGCCCTCGTAGAACTCCGACTCGTCGACGAGGCCCTCGGGGATCGGCTCGATGCCGCCGGCCTGGGCGAACTCGCCCATCCAGGTGGTGCCGACCAGCGTCACGTCGGGGGTCTCCCCCGCGGCGATGGCGTTGGCGATCTTGTCGTGCGCGGCGTCCCACGGGATCGCGGTGACGTCGACGGTCGCGTCGGGGTTCGCGTCCTCGAACGCCGCGGCGAAGTCGCCGAGGACCTCGCCCTCGGTGCCCATGGCCCAGACCTCGATGGTGCCCGAGGCCTTGCCCTCGTCGATGGCCTCCCCTTGACCCTCGGCGGCCCCGCCGTCGGCGTCGCGCCCGCAGGCGGTCAGCGCGAGGCTGGAGATGGCCAGCACGGCAAGGGTGCGCGTGGCAGTGGATCGGATCGGAATCATCAGATGGAACCTTTCGGTGTGGTGGTGCTGGTGCGGATGATCAGGTCGGTGGCGAGCACCTCGTGGCGCGGGGTGTCGCGCTGGCCGCGGATCAGCTCGTCGAGCATCCGGGCGGCGGTGGCGCCGAGCTCGCGCATCGGCTGGCGCACGGTGGTGAGGCCGGCGTACCGCGCGGCCATCACGTCGTCCCAGCCGGAGACCAGGACGTCGTCGGGGATCGAGATGCCCCCAGCGCGCAGGCTGGTCACCAGCCCGAGGGCGAGCTCGTCGTTGGCGCAGGCGAAGGCATCGGGCAGGGTGCCGGACTTCACGACCGACGTGCCCACGCGGCACCCGAGTGTCTCGTCGAGCTCGGGCGTGGGCTGGACGTGGACCTCGACGCCGTGCGCCGCGGCACCCCCTGCAGGCCCTCGAGCCGCTCGGCGACGTCCGGGGACGACGCCGGGTCGCCGACGAAGGTGATGGTGCCGGCGCCGGCGCCGACGAGGTGGTCGGCGAGGGCCGACGCGGTGGCGCGGTTCTCGGCGTTGAGGGAGTCGATCTCCGCGAGCGGGGTGCGGGCCAGGAGCACCAGCGGCGTGCCCTGCCGCGAGAGGCTGTGCAGCACCTCGTCGGAGACGGTGCGGCCCAGGACGACGAGGCCGTCGCTGCGGCCGGCGAGGTCGCGGACCATCGCCGGTGCGCCCTCCCGTCCGTGCGTGGACAGGATCAGCACCGAGCGGCCGAGCTCGGCGGCCGTCGCCTCGTAGCCGAGGACGACCTCGGCGAAGTACGGGCCGGACAGGTCGGGGAAGACGATGCCGTTGGCGGCGTGCCGGCGCTCCGCGAGCTGGCGGCCGAGGTGGCTGGGGACGTACTCCAGCTCGGCGGCGGCGCGGGCCACCTTGTCCTGCGTCTCGGGGCTGACGACCCGGGGATCCCGGAGGGCACGAGACACCGTCGCGATGGAGACGCCGGCCTTGCTGGCCACGTCGCGGATGGTGGAACGCATCGCTACCTCCTTCGCGTCTCCCGAGATGTAACCGGTTTCTGTAACCGGTTACATACGACCATGGCGGACGTCACACCGCGCTGTCAACCCCGCCGCGGCGGCCCCGTCGGCGCTCAGGGGCCCGTCAGGCGCTGAGGCGGGCGTGCGCGGCGGAGATCCGCTCGTCCGTCGCGGTGAACGCGACCCGCACGTGCCGCGCTCCGGCCGGGCCGTAGAAGGCCCCGGGAGCCACCAGGATGCCGCGCTCGGCGAGGCGGCCGACGGTGTCCCAGCACGGCTCGTCGCCGGTCGCCCAGAGGTAGAGCGACCCCTCCGAGTGGTCGATCCGCAGGCCGGCCGCGACCAGTCCCTCGCGCAACGTCGCCCGCCGCGCGGCGTAGGTCGCGTGCTGCCGGGCGACGTGCTCGTCGTCGTCGAGCGCGGCGATCATCGCGCGCTGCTGCGGCCCGGGCATCTGGAGGCCGAGGTTCTTGCGGACCGCGAGCAGCTCGCCGACCAGGGCGGGGTCACCGGCCACGAACGCGCAGCGGTAGCCCGCCAGGTTGGAGCGCTTGGAGAGCGAGTGCACGGCGAGCAGCCCCGTCGGGTCCCCGTCGCAGACGTCGGGGTGCAGCAGGCTGACCGGCTCGGCCTCCCAGGCGCACTCGAGGTAGCACTCGTCGGAGACCAGGACCGTGCCCCGCTCGCGGGCCCAGGCCACCATCTTGCGCAGGTGGGCGACCGGCAGGACGCGCCCGCTGGGGTTCGAGGGCGAGTTGACCCAGAGCAGCCGCGGGCGTTCGGGGCCGACGGCGGTGAGGGAGTCCGTGGCCAGCGACCGCGCGCCGGCCAGCCGGGTGCCGACCTCGTAGGTCGGGTAGGACAGCTCCGGGTGCACCACCAGGTCGCCGGGGCCGATGCCGAGGTGCAGCGGCAGCGAGGCGATCAGCTCCTTGGAGCCGATCACCGGCAGCACGGCGTCGAGGCCCAGCCCGGTGACCCCGGCCCGGCGGGACAGCCAGTCCAGGCAGGCCTGCCGGGTCTCCTCCAGCCCGATGGTGAGGGGGTAGCCGGGCGAGTCGGCCGCCGCGCGCAGCGCGTCCTGGACCACCTGCGGGGTCGGGTCGACGGGGGTGCCGATCGACAGGTCGACGATGCCGTCGGGATGGGCCCGCGCGGTGGCGGCGTACGACGTCAGCGCGTCCCACGGGAAGTCGGGCAGGCGGGCGGAGACGCGCGCCTCCTCGACCACGGACCTACTCGTCGTGCTCTTGCGGCGGCAGGGCCTCGATGAGCGGGTGGTCCTTCTCGATCACGCCCATCTTGGCGGCGCCGCCCGGCGAGCCGAGCTCGTCGAAGAAGTGCACGTTCGCGTCGTAGTACTGCTTCCACTCCTCGGGGGTGTCGTCCTCGTAGAAGATCGCCTCCACGGGGCACACCGGCTCGCAGGCACCGCAGTCGACGCACTCGTCGGGGTGGATGTAGAGCATCCGGTTGCCCTCGTAGATGCAGTCGACCGGGCACTCGTCGACGCAGGCACGGTCCTTCAGGTCGACGCACGGCTGGGCGATGACGTAGGTCACCAGGTCCTCCTCGACAAGTGGCAGAGCACGGAGCGGGGAACGCTCACCGCCAGCCTAGTATCCCGGAGTGCCCTCTGCGTCCGACCCCCGCCGTTCTGAGAGCGCCACCGGCCGGCACCTGCTCGGCCCCCACGTCGTGGGGCAGCGCGTGGTCGTCCGGCGGGTGCTCCGCGGCGAGACCGGGCCGAGCGGCGGGCCGGCGATGACCGACGTCCTCGGGGTGTGCACGGCGTGGGGCGACGGCCGCGTGGTCGTGCGGCCCGAGTCCGGCGCGGAGGTCGAGATCGCGATCGCCGACATCGTGTCGGGCAAGCCCGTGCCCCCGCGTCCGTCGATGCGCGACCGGGTGCCGCCGGCCGAGGCGCAGACCCGGGCCCTGGCGTTGTGGCCCGACCTCGCCATCGCGCCGCTCGGCGCGTGGACGCTGCGCTCGTCCGACACCAGCACCGCCCGGCGGGCCAACTCGGTGCTGGCGATGACGGCGTCCGGGCGTCCCGGACGCGCTGGAGGCCGTCGTCGCGCACTACCGCGGCCTCGGCCGGCGTCCCATCGCGGCGGTGCTGCCGGAGACCGACGAGGAGGCGCTGTTCCTCGGCGCGGGCTGGGTCCCGGAGAGCCCCGACGGGCCGACCCTCTTCCAGGTCGCCTCGGTGGCGCACACGCGCCGGATCGTCCGCGCGGTGCCGGGCGTGCAGGTCGACCTCGAGGAGTCCGGCGACCTGGTCGTGGCCCGCGTGGGCGACCGGGCCACGGGCATCGCGGCCTACTCCCGCGACTGGGTGGGGATGCGCGGGATCGAGGTCGAGCCCGAGCACCGGCGCCAGGGACTCGGTCTCGCGGTGGTCGCCGCGCTGCTGGGCTGGGGAGCGGAGCGCGGTGCGAGCACGGCGTACCTCCAGGTGCTCAGCGACAACCCGCCGGCGCTGGGGTTGTACGCCGGACTCGGCTTCCGCACCCACCACGCCTACCGCTACCTGGCCGAGCCGTAGGATGGGTCCCGGCGGTGGCGAGGCCTGACAACCCTCACGAGAGCCACCGCCCGCGCGTCCGGCGTACCGACGAGAGGCCGGCCCAGCAGTGTCAGGGTCGGCGAAGGTGTGGTGGCACCGCGATCTAGCCCCCGCCCACACCTCCAGGGCTTCCGCTCCCTGGAGGAATCATGAGTATCTCGACAAGCTCGACAACCAAAAGATCGTTGTGCGCGGACCTGACCCACGCCGAGGCCGGTGAGACCGTCCGGCTGCAGGGGTGGGTCCACCGCCGCCGGTCGCTGGCGAAGATCACCTTCCTGGTGGTCCGCGACCGCACCGGCCTGGCCCAGGTCGTGCTGCCCGCGGGCAGCGACGTGCCGCCCGAGGAGACCACCGTCGAGGTGACCGGCACCGCGACCGCCAACCCCCAGGCCCCGGGCGGCGTCGAGGTGACCGAGGCGACCGTCGTGCGCCTGACCGACGACGCCGAGACGCCGCCGTTCGAGCTCTGGCGGCCCGAGCTCAACGTCGCGCTCCCGACGCTGCTCGACCACGCCCCGGTGGCCTGGCGGCACCCGGCCCAGCGGGTGAAGTGGGAGCTGGCGGCGGCGAGCCTCCGCGGCTTCCGGCGCACCCTGGACGGGCTGGGGTTCACCGAGATCCAGACCCCGAAGTTCGTCGAGTCCGCGACCGAGTCGGGCGCCAACGTCTTCCAGGTCGACTACTTCGGCCGGCCGGCGTACCTCGCCCAGAGCCCGCAGTTCTACAAGCAGCAGATGGTCGGGGTCTTCGAGCGCGTCTACGAGGCCGGGCCGGTGTTCCGGGCCGAGCCGCACGACACGGTGCGGCACCTGGCGGAGTACGTCTCGCTCGATGTCGAGCTCGGCTTCATCGACGACCATCGCGACGTCCTCGCCGTGCTGCGCGACGTGCTGGCCGGCATGGTCGAGGAGCTGCGGCCGGTCGCGGAGCGCGCCGGCGCGACCCTCCCGACGCTGCCCGACGAGGTCCCGGTGGTGCACTTCGCCGAGGCGCTGGCCATCGTGGGTGCCCCCGCGGACGAGCCCGACCTGGCGCCGGAGCACGAGCGCGCGCTCGGTGCGTGGGCGCTGGAGAACCACGGCAGCGACTTCCTCGCCGTCGAGGGCTACCCGATGGTCAAGCGGCCCTTCTACACCCACCCGCAGCCCTCGGACCCGCGGTGGAGCAACAGCTTCGACCTGCTGTTCCGCGGCCTGGAGCTGGTCACCGGCGGGCAGCGGCTGCACCGGCTGGCCGACTACGAGCAGGCGCTCCGGGCCGGCGGCGAGGACCCGGCGGCGTACGCGGCGTACCTCCAGGCCTTCCGGCACGGCATGCCGCCCCACGGCGGCTTCGCCATCGGCCTCGAGCGCTGGGTCGCCCGCCTGGTCGAGGCCACCAACATCCGCGAGGTCACCCTCTTCCCCCGCGACCTCCACCGCCTG
Source organism: uncultured Actinomycetota bacterium (assembly GCA_963713255.1). GTDB lineage: Bacteria > Actinomycetota > Actinomycetes > Propionibacteriales > Nocardioidaceae > Nocardioides. The sequence goes on along the minus strand of CAVQLC010000011.1, from coordinate 54,633 downwards.
ACGCCCTAGCCGTTGAGTTCCGGGGAATGGCCCGGTGAGTCGGGGGAAATGGTCGCGCTACGTCGACCATTTGCCCCGACTCGAGGGACCATTTCCCGCAACTCAACGGGGGGTCAGCGCGGGGGTAGGCAGATGACCGTGTCCGAGGGGGTGTACGTCGTGTGCATCTGCTCGGAGTGGTCGAGGGTGGACTCGCCGGCGCGGCGGAAGTGGCGGACGATGTCGATCTCGAAGCCGCCGTAGCCCTCGTTGGGGTAGCAGTCCTCGGTGCGCAGGGTGCGGGTCTCGGGCTGGGTGTAGTTGTAGCGCTCGCCGGTGGTCGTGGTGATGTCCCAGTACTTCGTGGAGTACATCGACACCGTCAGCACGCCCGACGACGACGGGGTGCTGGGGGTCAGCCGGGCGCTGATCAGGACGCCGTACGGCGTGTCGTTGCGGAAGCGCAGGTCGACGCTCGGCCAGGCGACGGTGGCCTCGCGGCCGACCGGGTAGCGGTCGATGTAGAACGAGTGCGGCTTGTGCTCGACGTCCTCGAGACCGGCGAAGAAGGCCGCGTTGAACGTGGTCGTCGCCATCTGCGAGACCCCGCCGCCGAGCTCCTCCTTGAAGATCCCGTCGCTGATGATGAAGCCCTCGGTGAAGCCGTTCTCCGCGGTCCGCTCGCCCACCGTGTCGTTGAGCGAGAACGTCTCGCCGGGCTTCACGACGGTGCCGTCGACCAGCGCGGCGGCGCGGCCGATGTTGGTGTTGCGGTACGCCGCGTAGGGGAAGTACGTCGTGAAGGTGGACACCTGCTCGGTGATCCCGAGCGCCTTGGCGTCCTTGGTGGTGAACGCCGGCTTGGCGACCGTCGAGGCGACCTCGAGCTCGCGCTCGTCCTGGGGCCGGGTGACCAGGTCCAGGAAGGCGGCGTGCACGGCCTCCGGGTCGTAGGTCACCCCGGGCCGGGCCGGCACGACCTGGGGCTGCCCGTCGACGAGCCGGACCGTGGCGTCGACCGGGGCCCCGCTGCCGGAGACCGCCCCGGCGACCAGGGCGTCGAGCCGGGCGGTGTCGAGGACCGGCGCCAGCGCACCGTCCTGCGGCTCGAGCGACAGGGCGTCGGCGTACTCGGTCGGCGTGAGCCGCACCCGCGCGCCGCCGAAGGTCAGCACCACGGGCGCCGACATGGCCGGGTTGGCGAAGGTGTCGACGGCGGAGCGGACGTCGGCGTCGTCGATCTCGGGCGGCAGCGGCACCATCGGGAAGGACACCGGCGGCCGGTCCGACGCGTCGACCAGGAACGCCGCGTCGAGGGCCGCGCCGGCGGCGTCGGGGTCGAGGGCGGTGCCCACGCGGGGCTGGGTGACCTTGACGCGGCCGGAGACGAGACCGACCGCACCCTCGCGGGCGGGTCGCTCGACCTCGGCGGCGAGCGCGGTGAGGAACGCCTCCCGGGTGGGCCCGTCGACGGTCACCACCGCGTCGAGGTCGTCGCCCTCGGTGAAGTAGTCCCACAGCCACTCGGGTGACCAGCTGCGTTGCGGCCCCGCCGCCTCGATCGAGGCCTCGTAGTCGACGGACAGGCCGGCGGTCTCGGGCACCACGCCGCGACTGAGGTCGCCGACGGTGACGTCGATCGGCGTGGCGACCGTCGTCGCGAGCTCGCGCTCCAGCAGGGCGACCGCTTCCTCCTGCGTGTGGCCGCCCACCGCGACGCCCGCGACGGTGGTGCCGCGGGGCACCTTGTCACCGGCGGTGAGGTACGCCGCGACGTAGGCGCCGCCGGCGAGGGCGGCGAGGACGAACAGCAGGAACAGGACGGCCTTGCCACCCGCCTTCTCGCGCTGGTCGGACTCCCGCCAGAGCTCGGTGTCCCTGTCGACCGTCACGGGCTCAGCCTACGGTTCCGGACCCCGCCTCCCGGGTATCCGCGCGAGCGCGCCCACGGGCCAGTCCGACGACTCCGACGAGGGTCAGGACGAACGCCACGCCGAGCAGGCCGTAGCCGCGCAGGTCCGCCCCGACCAGGTAGTCGCCCTCGGGTCGGGCGAGGGACAGGCGGACCACGGCGGCGGCCCACCCGAGGCAGAACGCCAGGCGGCCCCACCAGGTCGGCGGCAGCGCGACCACGGCCGCGACGGCGGCGCCCACGCCGAGGGCCCAGCCCCACGGCTCGCGGTGCACCGCCACCGCCGCCAGGCCCGACCCGGCGCCGACCAGCAGGCACACGAGGCCCAGGCCCGCGTGCCCGAGCCTTCTCACAGGCCGGCGAAGAGGTCCGCCTCGAGCCCGTCCGCTCCGACCTCGCCGGGCCTGCCCTTGGCGAGCCGGTAGAACTCGGTCGCCCACACCGACTCGCCCACGTTGTTGGACAGGGCGAAGAACGGTCCGTCGACGGTGATCTGGGTGGCGTGCGCGCGCAGGGCGGCCATCTTGTTCTCGACGTAGGTGCCGCCGTCGACCGCGGCGGAGAGGTCCGCGTCGCTCACCGCGAAGCGGGGCAGCGGGCCGTCGGGGTCCATGCCCTCGAAGCTGGTGGTGTCGCCCGCGTCGCGGAGCCGCCGCAGTCCGGCCCGCATCCGGCTCTCCGACATCGCACCCCAGTAGATCTTGTCGATCTCCCAGGCCTCGCCGAGGTCGCGGCGGAAGGACGGGATGGCGGCCAGCGAGGCGGCGTACATGGCCACCCGGTGAGCCTGGATGTGGTCGGGGTGGCCGTAGCCGCCGAACTCGTCGTAGGTCACCAGCACCTGGGGCCGCACCTCGCGGATCACCTCGACGAGCAGCGTCGCCGCCTCGGTGAGGTCGGCCTTGGCGAAGGCGTCCTCGTCGGTGTCGTCCGCGGCGATCGCGTGACCGTCCTCGTGCCACTTCATCCCGGAGTCGCGGAAGTGGCCGAAGCCGCCGAGGAACCGGTGGTCGGTGACGCCGAGCTCCTTCATCGCCTGCTCGAGCTCGTGCCGGCGCTGGTGCTCCAGGCCGCCGTCGCGCTCCGCGGCGAGGTGCGCGAGCTCGGGGACGAGCACCTCCCCCATCTCCCCGGCCGTGCAGGTGACGAGCGTGACGCCGCGACCCTCCGCGACGTAGCGCGCCATCGTCGCGCCGTTGCCGATCGACTCGTCGTCGGGATGCGCGTGGACCAGCAGGAGCCGCTGGTCGTGGGTGGTACGTCATGAGTCGAGCCTAGTCAGCGCGGTGCAGGCGGCGCGGGGCGCGCGGCAGCTCGAGCGGTACGACGGGCGGCGCGGGCGGCGCGTCGTCGTCCAGCCAGCCGTCGTGCGCGTCGACGAGCAGCTCGAGGAGCAGGGCCGGGGCGTCGGTCGTGACGGCCCACGGGTGGTCCTCGTCGTCGTCCTCGCCGGCGAAGGGGTCGCGGCTCGCCGTCGCCTCGAACCCGTCGGCCACGAGCCGGGCGACCACCAGCCGGGCCACGTCCTCGTCGAAGAAGACCGCTCTCACCCGTCGAGTATCCCGCGAAGCTCGGCCAGGAACGGCCGGTCCGAGTCGAGCCAGTCGACGTCGTCGAGCTCCGCGGCCGCCAGCCAGCGCACCGCGTCGTGCTCGTGGGGCACCGGCTCGCCGGCGACGAGCCGGGCGCGGGCCACGGTGAGGACCAGCCCGGCGCCGATCGGCGAGCTGCCGGCCAGCCACCCGTCCACGGCGATCCGGCAGCCCAGCTCCTCGCCGACCTCGCGCACCACGGCGTCGCCGGCGCTCTCGCCCGGCTCGACCTTGCCCCCGGGCAGCTCCCAGCGCCCGGCCGCGGCGGCCGGGCGGGTCCGGCGCGCGGCCAGCACCCGACCGTCCCGGACGATCGCGGCCCCGACGACCTGGACCGGGGTGGGCGACATGGCGGTGACGCTAGTGGGTGGGCCGGTTACCGTGCCCACCGTGGAAGACGAGTACGTCGAGGGCGTCCGGCTGACCCGGACCGAGGAGAACCTCGCCGAGATCGACGCCCTCGCCGCGCTGCTCGGCGGCCGGGCCGGCGTCGAGGCGGTGCTGGCCGACCTCAACCGGCAGGGGCGCCGGGCGTTGCCGTGGGGCCGGGCGGTCCGTCGCGCGTTCACCTGGGACCGCGAGGACCGGGCCACGCCACGGTGGTACCCGCAGGGCATCACCACCTCGGCCGACGCCGACGACAGCGAGCGGGTCGCCGGCCGGCAGGTGGTCGTGGTCGCGTGGTACTACCAGGACGAGCACGGCAACAACCAGGGCAGCCGCCTCACGTTCGTCGACCTCGAGACGCTGCGCTACCGGCACGTGCTCCTCGTCAGTCCGCGGCTCCGCAAGGGCCAGGTCACGCTCGCGCCGCTCAAGGTGCACGCCGGCGGCATCGTGTGGCGCGGCCCCTACCTGCACGTCGCCGCGACCACCAAGGGCTTCATGACCTGCCGGCTCGACGACCTGATGCGGATCCCCGACGAGCGCGGCGGCCGGGACCTGGAGCGCCTGGGCATCGACGGCGACGAGGTCGCGTCGTACGGCTACCGCTACGTGCTGCCCGCCCGGTTCGCCTACCAGGCCTACACCGACGAGGGCCACGAGCGGATGAAGTACTCCTTCCTCTCCCTCGACCGGGCCGGGGACCCGCCGGTGATCGTGGCCGGCGAGTACGCCCGGGGCACGCAGGCCAACCGGCTGGCGCGCTACCCGCTCGACCCGGAGTCCGCCCTGCTGCGCAGCGGGCAGGACGGGGTGTCCCGGCCGGTCGGCCTGGAGTCCGGCGGCGTGCAGGGCATGCAGGGCGCCTCGGTGGCCCGGGGGCGGTACCACGTGACGGTGTCGCACGGTCCGTGGCAGCCCGGTTCGATGTACGTCGGCGAGCCCGGACGCCTGCGTCGGCACCGGTGGGCGATGCCCATGGGTCCCGAGGACATCGCCTACTGGCCCTCGACCGACCTGCTCTGGTCGGTGAGCGAGCACCCCCGGCGCCGCTGGGTGTTCGCGATGCCGCGGGCGTTCTTCGACTGACCCTCAGGCGGGCCGCGGCAGGAGGGCGAGCCGGCGGGACTGGGCGACGAGGCGGTCGGCGCGTCCCAGTCGACAGCGTCGACGCTCCTGCTCGTCGAACTCGAACGCAGGGGGGCCTAGGAGGCGAGCGACTGGGCGGCGCGGGCGAGGTCGTCGACCCCGCGGCCGAGCTCGTCAGGACGGTCGGTGGCCAGGTCCAGGTGGAAGCCGTAGAGCGCCGAGTCGACGAGGGTGACGATCCGGGCGACCCGACGCGGCGGGGCCCCGCTGCGCACGAGGTAGTCGCGCAGCGCCGCCGCCCACCGCTCGTTGCTGGCCCGGGCGTCGCTGAGGTACGGCTCCTGGCCGATCAGCCCGGTCGCCGCGGCCTGGACGTAGACGTCGAGGCAGCCCTTGAGCGGCGGACAGCTGTAGGCGACCCACAGCCGGTTCACCGCCGCCCGGACCGAGGGCGCGGACGGCAGCGCCTCGACGGCCGCGATCGCCCGCTCGGTGGTCCTGGCCACCACCGCCGACACGAGGGCGTCGCGGTTGTCGAAGTGGTAGAGCAGCATCCGGTCGCTGGTGCCCAGCGCGGCCGCGAGCGGGCGCAGGGTCAGCCCGATCAGGCCCTCGGCCAGGACGTGGTCGGTCGCCGCGTCCAGCAGCTCGTCGCGCCGGTTCACCCGGCCAACGTAGCAGGTGCTACAGTGGGAGATGTAGCGAGTGCTACGTAACGACGAGAAGCAGGTGGACGAGATGTACGGCGCGGCAGTGCTGCTGGTGGTGGCGATCGTGATCGAGGTGGTGTCGACGGCACTCCTCCCCCGGGCGCAGGGGTTCACCGACCTCGCCTGGAGCTCGGTGGTCCTCGGCGGGTACGCCGTGTCGATCTGGCTGCTCGCCATCGTGGTGCGCACGCTCCCGGTCTCGATCGCCTACGCCGTGTGGTCCGGGCTCGGGACCGCGATCGTGGCGGTGATCGCCTTCTTCTTCCTCGGCGAGTCCATGACCCCGCTCAAGGCGGCCAGCCTGACCCTGATCGTGGCCGGTGTCATCGGCCTCAACCTCGCCGGCGCTCACTGACCCGAGGCACCTGGGCACTCGTCGGACACCCGTGTCCGGTGTCCGACGTATCGCTGAACCAACCGCGCAGTGGGTACCGTCGGTCACGATGACCGCCATCCAACGCAAGCCCGACAACCAGGTCGCCCACCTGACCCCTGACGACGTCGAGGAGCTCGGGCGCTCCCTCGACCGGATCCGCGAGTCGGTGCTCGACTCCCGCGGTGCCAGGGACGCGGCGTACATCCGGCGGGTCATCACCGTCCAGCGCGGCCTCGAGCTCGGCAGCCGGGCGGTGCTGCTCGCCAGCGCCTACCGCCCGGCCTGGCTGCTCGGCACCCTCGGCCTCGCGGTGGCCAAGATCCTGGACAACATGGAGATCGGTCACAACGTCCTGCACGGCCAGTGGGACTGGATGCGCGACCCGAAGATCCACTCCACGACCTGGGAGTGGGACCACGCGACCCCGGCGGAGCTCTGGAAGGTCTCGCACAACCAGGTCCACCACACCTACACGAACATCCTCGGCAAGGACAACGACCTCGGCTACGGCATCCTGCGGGTCGACGAGGACCAGCGCTGGGAGCCGCGCCACCTCGTGCAGCCGTTGCTCAACGGCCTCAACGCCCTGCTGTTCGAGTACGGCATCGCGCTCTACGACCTCGAGGTCGGCGCGATGCTGCGCGAGAAGCGCCGGATCACTCCGGAGTTCAAGGCCCGACTGCGTCGCACCCTGCACAAGGTGCGCCGGCAGGCGACCAAGGACTACCTGGTCTACCCCGCCCTGTCCGGGACGTCGTTCAAGCACACGTTCGCGGCGAACCTGACGGCGAACCTGCTCCGGAACGTGTGGAGCCACTCGGTGATCATGTGCGGCCACTTCCCCGAGGGCGTCGAGACCTTCGAGCAGGACGAGCTCGCCCCCGACGAGACCCGCGGCCAGTGGTACCTCCGGCAGATGCTGGGCTCCGCCGACGTCACCGGGCCGCCGTTGCTGCACGTGCTGACCGGCAACCTCAGCCACCAGATCGAGCACCACCTGTTCCCGGACCTGCCCAGCAACCGGTACGCCGAGATCGCCCCGCGGGTGCGCGAGCTCTTCGAGCGCTACGGCCTCACCTACCAGGCCGCCTCGCTGCCGCACCAGGTCGCGTCGGCCTGGCACCGGGTGCTCCGGCTGTCGCTGCCGAACGGCTGGCTGGCCGACACCACCTGGCGCAACGCCCGCGAGCAGGTCGCCGCGCTGGTGCGGCCGCCCGCCCTCAGCGCCGCCTGACGGTCGCTCACGACCCCTGGGCAATACTGGGCGGGCCGTGCCCGCAGGTGGGCACCGCGTCCGCGTCCGCACGTTCCAGCCGAGGGAGTGATCCCCGTGCTTCTCGACGGCACACCCCGCGCCGACCGGGCCGGCACGCTCCGCGCGCTGCTGCTGGCGGCCCACCCCGGGCCCGCGTTCGGCGTGACCGTCATGGTCGGGGTCCTGGCGCTCGCCGTCGGACTGGAGCCGGTCACGGCGGTGCTCGTCGTCGCCGCGGTGCTCACCGGCCAGCTCAGCATCGGCTGGAGCAACGACCTCATCGACCTGGCCCGGGACCGGCGCACCGGCCGGAGCGACAAGCCGCTCGCCACCGGTGCCATCGCGCCCGGCCCGGTCCGCGTCGCCTGCCGCAGTGCGCTGGCCGCCACCGTCGTCCTGTCCCTGGCCCTCGGCTGGCTGCCCGGCGGCGCCCAGCTGGTCAGCGTCGCGGCCGGCTGGGCCTACAACCTCCGGCTCAAGGCGACCATCTGGTCGTGGCTCCCGTACGCCGTGGCGTTCGGCGCGTTGGCCGCGGTGCCCTCGCTGGCCCTGCCCGTCGTCGACGTCCCCTGGTGGCAGCCCGTCGTGGGCGCCCTGCTCGGCGTGGGCGCGCACCTGCTGAACGTGCTCCCCGACCTCGAGGACGACGCGGCGACCGGGGTCGCCGGACTTCCGCACCGGCTGGCTGCCCGGGTCGGCGCGACCGGCGTCGCCGCGCTGGCCGTGGTGCTGCTGCTGACCGCCAGCGGGCTGCTGCTGGCCGCGGTGCCGCGCGGACCCGGCGTCTGGGTCACGGCCGGGCTGGTGGTCGGCCTCGCCGTCCTCGCCCTGGTGAGCTCGGGGCGCACGCCGTTCCGGGCGGCGATGGCGATCGCGCTCGTCGACGTGGTCCCTGGCGGTTGCCTGTGAGCGACCGAGACGAGCGAGGCACGAGCGAGCGACCGAGCGAACAATCCAGGTATGAGCGAGTGGGACCTGGTCGTCGTGGGCGCCGGTCCGGCCGGTGCGGCGGCCGCGCTGGGGGCGCTGCACGCCGACCCGGCGCTGCGGGTGCTGCTGCTGGACCGCAGCGACTTCCCCCGGGACAAGACCTGTGGCGACGGGATCGCCCCCCACGTCCTGGACGTGCTGAGCGAGGTCGGCGCCACCGATGTGGTCGAGGGCTGGGAGCCCCTGCGCCGGCTCGACCTCGCGCACGGCTCCCGGACCGTGGCCGGCCGGCTGCGGCGTCCGGTGTGGGTCATCCCGCGGGCCGTCTTCGACGCCCGGCTGGTGCGGAAGGCCACCGAGGCCGGTGCCGTGCTGCGCCGCCACCGGGTGCGCCGGGTCGCCGTCGGGACCGACGGCGTGACGCTCGACGACGCCCTGCGCGCCGCCCTCGTCGTCGGCGCGGACGGCGCCTCCTCGGTGGTGCGGACCGCGCTGGGACGGTCCTCCTCCCGGCGCCGGGCGGTCGCGCTCCGTGGCTACTCCCCCACGCCCGCGGACCGCCGCGGCCTCCAGACCATCGTGTACGGCGACCGCCGCGCGCCGTCGTACGCCTGGGCCTTCGACCGGGGCGACGGCCTCTCCAACGTGGGCTACGGCGAGTTCGCGCCGACCCCGGACGACCGGCCGACCCGGCGGCTGATGCTCGACGAGCTCGAGCGGCTGATCCCCGGGAGCACGCGCACGGGCGCCGAGTGGAAGGCGCACGCGCTGCCGCTGTCGGGGTGGCGGCCGGAGCGCTCCGCGCCCCGGGTGCTCCTCGCCGGCGACGCCGCCCACCTGGTCAACCCGATGACCGGCGAGGGCATCTTCTACGCCGTCGCCACCGGGGTCGCCGCCGGCCGGGCGGCGGCCGAGGCCCTCGCGACCGGTGCCCCCGCGGCGGCCGGGCCGGCCTACGACCGCGCCGTCCGGCGGCTGCTCGGCACCCACCTGCACCACACCTGGACCGCGGCGCGGCTGAGTGCGTCCCCGCGGGTCATCGACGCCGGCATCCACGCCGCCGGCCGCGACCCTCGCGCGTTCGACGCCCTCGTCGAGCTCGGCCTCGGTGACGGTCGCATCACCCCCCGGCTCGCCGGCCGCCTGGCGGCCGGGCTGCTCGTCCGAGGCAACCACCCGACCCCCGCCGTACGAAAGTAGTCACATGGACATCCTCAGCGTCAGGGGCGTGCTGCCCGAGTTCCGCTACCCGCAGGAGGAGATCACCGACGCGTTCGCCGCGGTGCTCACGGGCAAGCGGGTCGACGAGCTGATGCTGCGGCGCTTCCACGCGAACGCCGGCGTCCGGTCCCGCCACCTGGTGCTGCCGCTGGACGGGTACGCCGCCCTGGACGACTTCGGCGCCACCAACGACCTGTTCATCGAGGAGGCCGTCCGCCTCGGCGCGGAGGCCCTGACCTCGGCGCTCAAGGCGGCCGACCTGTCCCCGACCGACGTGGACCTGATCATCTCGACCACCGTGACCGGCCTCGCGGTGCCGTCCCTCGACGCCCGGATCGCCGCCCTGCTCGGCCTCCGGCCGGACGTCAAGCGGGTCCCGCTGGTGGGGCTGGGCTGCGTCGCCGGCGCGGCCGGGATCGCCCGGCTGCACGACTACCTGGCCGGGCACCCGGGCGAGGTCGCGGTGCTGGTCGCCGTCGAGCTGTGCTCGCTGACCGTGCAGCGCGACGACGTCTCGGTCGCCAACCTGGTCGCCAGCGGGCTCTTCGCCGACGGCGCCGCGGCGGTGGTCGCCCGCGGGGTCGGACGGGACACGCCGCTGCCCGCCGGACCGCGGGTGCTCGCCACCCGGAGCCGTCTCTACCCGGACTCCGAGCGGACGATGGGCTGGGACGTGCGCAGCACCGGGCTGCGGATCGTCCTCGACGCGGAGGTGCCGAACCTGATCGAGCGGTACGTCCGCGACGACGTCGACGGCTTCCTCACCGACCACGGGCTCACCCGCGCCGACATCGGCTGGTGGGTCTGCCACCCCGGCGGACCCAAGGTGATCGAGGCCATCGAGACCGCCCTCGCGCTGCCCCGCTCGGCGGTGCAGCTCACCTGGGACTCGCTCGCCAGGATCGGCAACCTGTCGTCGGTCTCGGTGCTCCAGATCTTCGAGGACACCCTCCGGGACCGACCTCCGGCGCCCGGGTCGAAGGGGATCCTGATGGCGATGGGTCCCGGGTTCTGCCTGGAGATGGTGCTGCTGGAGGCCCCGGCGTGACCAGCCTGACCGCCTTCACGGTGCTGGTGCTCCTCGTCGCCCTCGAGCGCCTGGCCGAGCTCGTCGTGTCGAACCGCAACGCGGCGTGGTCCCTCGAGCGCGGCGGCGTCGAGTACGGCCGTGGCCACTACCCGTTCATGGTCGTGCTGCACTCCGGCTTCCTGGTCGCGATGCTCGTGGAGGCGTGGGTGGTCCGCCCCGACGTGCCGGGCGCCCTGGCCTGGTCGATGCTCGCCCTGGTGCTCCTGTCGCAGGGCCTGCGCTGGTGGTGCATCGCCACCCTGGGTCCGCGCTGGAACACCCGGGTGATCGTGGTGCCCGGCCTGCCCCGCGTGGAGGCCGGTCCCTACCGGTTCCTGTCGCACCCCAACTACGTCGCCGTCGTCGTCGAGGGGATCGCGCTGCCGATGGTGCACGCGGCCTGGATCACCGCGCTGGTGTTCACGGTGCTGAACGCGGCGCTGCTCACGGTGCGCATCGGCGTGGAGAACACCGCGCTGCGCACCCTCACGGCGGACCCCGCCTGATGCGCGACCTGATCGTCGCCGGGGGCGGCCCGGTGGGCCTGGCCGCGGCGCTGTACGCCGCCCGGGCCGGCCTCGACGTCGTCGTGCGCGAGCCGCGCGGCGGCGTGATCGACAAGGCCTGCGGCGAGGGACTGATGCCGGGCGCGGTCGCGCTGCTGGCCGACGTGGGGGTGGACCCGACCGGTCACCGGCTGGCCGGGATCCGCTACACCGACGGCGCGCGGGTCGCCGAGGCGCACTTCCGGCACGGCCCGGGCCGCGGGGTCCGCCGCACCACCCTGCACGCGGCGCTGCGGGACGCCGTCGACGCGGCCGGGGTGCCGGTCGAGGCGCGGGCCGTCAGGTCCCTCGAGCAGGACGACGCACGCGTCCTCGTCGACGGGGAGCCGGCCCGCTTCGTGCTGGCCGCCGACGGGCTGCACTCGCCGGTGCGCCGGCTGGTCGGACTCGAGGCGGGGAGCCGGGCACCGCGTCGCTTCGGCCTGCGGGCCCACGTCGCCACCGCGCCCTGGTCGGACTGCGTGGAGGTGCACTGGTCGCGCTTCGCCGAGGCCTACGTCACGCCGGTCGCCGACGACCTGGTCGGCATCGCGGTGCTGAGCCGGGAGCGGGGCCGCCTCGAGGACCACCTCGCCGGGCTGCCGTCCCTCGCCGGGCGGCTGGCCGGACGGACCCTGCTGCCCACCCGCGGCGCCGGGCCGCTCCGCCAGCGCTCCCGGCGTCGGGTCGCGGGCCGGGTGCTGCTCGCCGGCGACGCGGCCGGCTACGTCGACGCCCTGACCGGCGAGGGGATCGCCGGCGGCCTCGCCCAGGCCAGGGCCGCCGTGACCGCGCTCGCCGCGGGCGACCCGGCGTCGTACGAGTGGGAGTGGCGACGGCTCACCTGGAGGCACGACCTGCTCACCCACACGTTGCTCGCCGCCACCCGCCCGATCGGGCTGCGCCGCCACATCGTGGCGTCGGCGGCCGCCCTTCCCCGCGTGTTCGACGCCGCCGTCAACCAGCTGGCGAGGCCGGCGTGAGCGGGCCCGCGACCACCGCCGTCGAGCACGTCGTGCTGCTCGACGACCTGGGCCGCGCCGTCGGGCGCGCGCGCAAGGCCGACGTGCACGGACCGGACACCCCGCTGCACCTCGCGTTCTCCTGCTACGTGTTCGACAGCGAGCAGCGGCTGCTGCTGACCCAGCGGGCCTGGCACAAGGTGACCTGGCCGGGCGTGTGGACCAACACCTGCTGTGGCCACCCGGCGCCCGGGGAGCCGTTCGTCGAGGCGGTCAGGCGTCGCACCCAGCAGGAGCTCGGGCTCGTGCTCGACGACCTGCGGCTGCTCCTGCCGGAGTTCCGCTACCGGGTGGCGATGGCGGACGGCACTCGTCGAGAACGAGCTCTGCCCGGTCTTCGTGGCCTCGACGGCCGGTCCGGTGCGGGCCGACCCGGCCGAGGTCGCCGCGCACCGCTGGGAGCCCTGGTCGGACTGGCGGGACGACGTGCTCGCCGGCCGTGCCGACGTCAGCCCCTGGAGCGTCCTCCAGGTCCGGGCGCTGCCGACGGAGCCGTACGCCGCACCGGCCGCGGACCCGGCGCGGCTGCCGCCGGCCGCCCGCGGCGTCGAGGTGCGGGCCGGCCTCGAGCTGCGGCCGGCCACCGAGGAGGACGTGGACTTCCTGACCGACCTGGTCGTCGACGTGACCCGGGACCAGGGACGGTTCCCCGCCGACGCCGACGAGGGCGACTACCGCGCCGGCTTCGCCGCATGGACCCGCGAGCAGGTGGCCGGGGAGCTGCCGGGTTCGACGACGTACGTGCTCCGCCGCGACGACGAGCGGGTGGGCCGGCTCAGGTTGGTCCGCACCGCGGAGGAGACCGAGCTCGCCGGGATCCAGCTGCGGCCCGACGCGCAGGGCCGCGGACTGGGCTCCGCGCTGGTCCGGTCCCTCCAGGCGGAGGGTCGGCCCGTCACGCTCGGCGTCGAGCGGGACAACCCCCGCGCGCGTGCGCTCTACGAGCGACTGGGGTTCGCCCTCGTCGGCCAGGACGACCGCGACCACCTGCTGCGCTGGGAGCCGCCCCACCGCTGAGTCACGGGGTCGCCACCCCCGCCGCGAGGAGCAGCAGGGCCGGGACGGCGAGCACCAGCTGGAGGGCCAGGCCGACCAGCCGGTCCCGGGTCGTCCCGCGCTCGTGGGCCCCGGCCACCGCCACCCCGAGGAGCCCCGCGGCCGGCGCGACGAACATCAACCACCACCGCCAGTCAGGGAGCCCCCAGAAGGCGGTCCAGCAGGTGACGGCGTTGTAGACCGAGCCGAAGCCGACCAACGCCGCCGCGGTCAGGAGCAGCGGGTCGTGCTGCTCACCGTCCCCCCCGGCGAGCCCCCAGGCCGTCAGCCCGCCGACCGTCGGCACGGACAGGAGCGCGACGACGAGCGCGACGACGTGGAGCCCGGTGGACATGGCGCCAGAACCTAGTCGAGAGCGGAGCGTGCGGACACCGGATTCGGGGATGCCCGCGGTCACGCGCGCGAGTAGCGTCCGCGCCATGAGCACGATGAGCATGAACAAGGCGATCCACGGCGCGTTCCGCCGCGACCTCCAGCGTTTCGTCACCGCCCTGGGCGCCTTCCAGGACGGCGACACCGAGCACGCGGCCGGCCTGGGCCGGGCGTGGGACAACTTCGACGACCAGCTCACCCACCACCACACCGGGGAGCACGAGATCGCCTGGCCGGCCCTGCAGTCGATCGGCGTCAGCACCGAGCTCCTCACCCAGATGGACGCCGAGCACGACGCGATGGCGGCCGCCCTCGGCGAGCGCGCGCGCGGCGATGACGCGGCTGCGCGGCTCGGCCGCGGCGGCCGACGCCGAGGCCGCGCGGGTCGCGTTCGAGCGGCTCCGGGCCGTGACCATCACCCACCTCGACCACGAGGAGGCGGAGATCGAGCCGGTCTACCTCGCGCACGAGGACGGACCGGAGATGAAGGCGATGGGCAAGGCCTTCGCCAAGGTGTCCCCCGCCCGCGGCGGCCGCTTCTTCGCGTGGGTCAGCGACGGGGCGACCCCGGAGGAGATGGCCACCATCACCGGCGGGATCCCCGGCCCGGTGCTCGCCATCCTCAGCGGGGTCTTCGGCCGCGGCTACCGGCGCGACGTGGCACCGGTCTGGCACCGCTGAGGCCACCTCTCGCGCGTGACGGCCCCCGGAGCCCGCCGTCGGCTAGAGACGCGTCGGGGCCGGACGGCGTACCCTCCGGAAGGGACGAACCACCCCTCGAGCGAGGAGCACCATGAGCGACGCGAAGCACCTGTTGGAAGAGCTGGAGCCGACCGTCGCGGAGAACCTCGACCGTCACCTCGGGCTGGCCCAGGAGTGGCACCCGCACGACTACATCCCGTGGAGCCAGGGCCGCGACTTCGCCTTCCTCGGCGGCGAGGACTACGCCCCCGAGCAGTCGCAGCTGTCCGAGACGGCCAAGGCCGCGATGTTCACCAACCTGCTCACCGAGGACAACCTCCCCTCCTACCACCGGGAGATCGCAACCCGCTTCGGCCGGGACGGCGCCTGGGGCACCTGGGTCGGCCGCTGGACGGCCGAGGAGAACCGGCACGGCATCGCGATGCGCGACTACCTCGTGGTCACCCGCGGCGTCGACCCCGTCGAGCTCGAGCGGGCCCGCATGGACTACATGACCTCGGGCTACGACTCCGGCGACAAGACGCCGCTGGAGACCGTCGCGTACGTGTCGTTCCAGGAGCTCGCCACCCGGGTCTCGCACCGCAACACCGGCAAGGTCACCGGTGACCCGATCGCCGACAAGCTGCTCGCCCGGATCTCCAAGGACGAGAACCTCCACATGGTCTTCTACCGCAACATCGTCGCGAAGGCGCTCGAGATCGCGCCGGACGAGACCATGCGCGCCATCACCGACGAGGTCGTCGGCTTCGAGATGCCCGGCGCCACCATGGCCGGCTTCCGGCGCAGCTCGATGATCATCGCGAAGGCCGGGATCTACGACCTGCGGCTGCACCACGACGAGGTGATCATGCCGATCCTGCGGCACTGGAACATCTTCGAGCGCACCGGCTTCGGGCCTGAAGGTGAGCAGGCGCGCGACGAGCTGGCCACCTTCCTCGAGGGACTGGACGCGCAGGCCGCCAAGTTCGTCGAGCGGCGCGCCGCCAACCGCGCCCGGGTCGCCGCCCGGTCCGACACCGACGAGACACCGGACATCGCGTCCTGACCCATGGCCGACCTCGTCGCCACCCGCCGGTCGCTGCACGCCGTCGCCGAGCTGCTGCTGGCCGGCCCGCAGTACGCCGACAGCGGCACCATCAAGCTGCGTCCCACGCCCTCGGGCTTCGGCACCGTCCGCGCCCCTGACGCGCGCGTGGCCGGCACCGACCTCGTGGTCCCGGACGGCGCGGTGCCCCTGCCCGGGCGGTCGGTCCGGGACGTCGCCGCAGCGGCCGGGCTGACGGTCCGGTCACTCGGCGACGTCTACAGCGACGGCTCGGGCCTCACCCCGGACCACGTCCTCGAGGTGGACGTCGCCGCCGCCGACGAGATCGCCGAGGCCTTCCGCGCGGGGGACCTGGCGCTCGCCGCCCTGGCCCCCGACGTCGAGCGGGTGCTCTGGCCCGAGCACTTCGACCTCGGACTCTCGCTCGACGAGGTGAACTACGGCGTCTCGGCCGGCGACACCTTCCTCGAGGTGCCCTACGCGTACGTCGGGCCGTGGTCGCCGGGACAGGTCAGCGGTGCGTTCTGGAACGCGCCCTTCGGAGCCGCCCGCCCGCTGGCGGACCTCGCTGACCTGGCCGCGTTCTTCGCCGAGGGGCGGGCCCTCACCGCGGCGGTCCGCTGACCAGCCCGTCCCAGGTCCAGTGCGGCAGGGTGAGTCCGTCGGGCACGTCGTCGGCGGACTCGTGGTAGGTCGACATCTCCTCCGTCGCCCAGCGGAAGTACTCCAGGAGCGTCCGTCGCAGCCGCGAGTCGGCCGGCAGACCCGCGTCGTCGAGCGCCCGCGCGAAGCAGGCGATCGCCCGCTCGTCCATCTCCCGGTGCTCACCGTTGCCGGAGTGCATCCGCACGACCGAGGTCTGGTCGGCCATCGAGGCGCTGAAGTCCGGGGGGCCGCCGAGGGCCTCGGCCCAGTACGCCGCGAGGCGCTCGGTGTGCTGGGGATGGAAGCCGTGCGAGAAGGCGTGGCTGACCACCGGGTCGGCGAGGCAGCGCTCGTGCCACGCGTGCGCCAGGTCGAGGAACGCCTGGGCGCCGCCCGCGGCCTCGTAGACGGTCGGCTCCATCTCCCGACGCTCTCACGGGCTCCGGCACCCGGCAAGGCGGCGGTAGGCCCTCGGTCTGTGGCACGCTGCCGGGGGTCCGGACCCCTAGCCGAGCGAGGCGCGCGTGACCTACCAGACCCTGACCTGGGAGGTCGACGGTGACGGGATCGCCACCCTCACCCTCGACCGGCCCGAGAGCCTCAACGCCTTCGACCTGAGCATGGCCCGCGAGCTGGAGCGCGTCTTCCTGACCGACGCCCGCGACGACGCGGTGCGGGCCGTGGTCGTGACCGGAGCGGGACGAGCCTTCTGCGCGGGCATGGACCTGTCGGCCGACGGCAACGTGTTCGGGCTGGACGAGTCGGTCACCCCGACTCCGGAGGACCTGCGTGCGCACCTCACGGAGGCGCCGTACCACGACGGCGTGCGGGACACCGGAGGGCGCGTGACGCTCGCGATCCACGCCCTGCCGAAGCCGGTGATCGCGGCCATCAACGGCGCCGCGGTCGGCATCGGCGCGACCATGACGCTGGCGATGGACCTGCGACTGGCCTCCACGCAGGCCCGGATCGGCTTCGTGTTCGGCCGCCTCGGCATCGTGCCCGAGGCCTGCTCGAGCTGGTTCCTGCCGCGCATCGTGGGCATCCAGCAGGCCCTGGAGTGGGTCTACTCGGCGGAGGTCCTCACCGCGGAGGCCGCGCTGGCCGGGCGCCTGGTCCGCTCCGTCCACGAGCCCGCCGACCTGCTGCCCGCGGCCCACGCGCTGGCCCGCACCTTCGTCGTCGGCCGGTCGCCGGTCGCCCTCGGTCTGGCCAAGCAGCTGCTCTACCGCAACAGCGCCGCCGCCGAGCCGCTCGAGGCGCACCTGTCCGACTCGCTCGCGATGTTCTGGACCTCGATCGGGGACGGCCGGGAGGGAGTGGCGGCGTTCCTGGAGAAGCGGGCGCCCGCGTTCACCGGCCGCGCGTCGGCGCTGCCGCGGGTCTTCTGAGGGAGGACGAGCCGCCGAGCTGCTCGGTCACGGCGTCTCGTACGCCGGGTCTCAGCCGGTCAGGCCGCGCAGCACGTCGACGACCTCGACGGGCGACGGCATCGCCGCGATCTCGGTCGCCACCGCCGCGGCACCCTGACGGAAGTCCTCCTCGCGGAGCAGCCGGGTGACCGCGCTGCGTACCGCCTCCGCGGTGATCTCGTCGGGTGCCAGCGCCAGCGCGGCCCCGGTGCGGACGCCGCCCGCGGCATTGCGGAACTGGTCCGCGGCCTGGGGCAGGCACAGCTGGGGGCGACCCGCGGCCAGGGACCCGAGGAACGTGCCCGACCCCGCGTGCGAGACCACCACCGCACACCGGGGCAGCACCGTCGCCTGGTCGACCCAGCGCTCGACGGCGACGTGGGCCGGCTGCTCCCCCAGCACCCCCGGGTCACCGTCCGGTCCGACCGTGACCAGGAGACGCACCGGCAGCCCGGCCACCGCGTCGACGACGGGGCGCAGCACCGGTGAGCGGTTCTGGACCGTGCCGAGGGTCAGGTAGACCAGGGGGCGCTCGTCGTCTCGGACCTGGTCGACCGGTGCCGGCGCGGCAGCCTCCTCCCCCACCGGACGGAGGGGCTGCGACCGGGTGATGTGGTCGGTCGGCACCGACTGCACGGACGCCGGACAGATGTCGAGGTAGAGCGACGAGAAGCACCCGGCGTACGGCGGCGGCTCCAGTCCCGCCGCCGCCCAGAGCGGCGCGACCTCCGCGGCGCCCGCGGCCAGGATCGGTGCGGGAACGGCGCCACCGAAGGAGTGCGTGACGCTCGGGGTGCCGAGCAGCGCACCGACGAGCGGTGAGGCGAGCTCACCGTGCTCGTGGACGAGCAGGTCCGGACGCCAGTGACGGGCGAGTGCCAGCAGGTCCGTGGCCATCGGCTCCGTGAGCAGGGCTCCGAACATCCGGGGGAACATGAACGCCGCGCGTTCCGGGGGCGCGACCTCGCGGGCCGCCCGGTGCAACGGCGCGATCCCCTGGCTGAGCGCGGGGCCGGCCAGACCGGCGGCCGCCACGTCGAAGCCGGCCCTCGCGACCAGGGCGCACGCGTCCGCGCTCGTCGCCCAGAGGACCTCGTGGCCGGCGTCCCGGAGCGCCGTCGCCAGGGGGACCATCGGCAGGTTGTGCCCGACACCGAACGTCGAGGAGAAGAGCACCCGCACCGGAACCTCATTCCTCGTGCCGACGGGCGCCGCGGCCCCGGAACCCGAGCCTAGCCTCGTCGCTCACCCTCCTGCTAGGATACCCCCCCAGGGTATCAACGAAGGAGCGATCCATGGCTCACCACGGGCACGACCCGTCCCCGACGACGACCGGGCACCACCACGGCACCGGAGGCCGGCCTCAACGGCATGGCCGCCAGTGCGACCCTGCACTGCCTCACCGGCTGCGCCATCGGGGAGATCCTCGGGCTGCTCATCGGGACGGCCGCCGGCCTCTCCACCGGCCTCACCATCGCCCTCGCGGTGGGCCTGGCCTTCGTGTTCGGCTTCGCGCTGTCGACGCTGCCGCTCCTCAACGCCGGCCTCGGGCTCGGCGCCGCCCTGGGTGTGGTCGTGGCGGCCGACACCTTGTCGATCGCCACCATGGAGCTGGTCGACAACGCGGTGATGGCGGCCATCCCGGGGGCGATGGACGCGGGCCTGGTCAACCCGGTCTTCTGGCTGGCGATGAGCCTCAGCCTGCTGGTGGCGTACGCCGTCGCCTTCCCGGTCAACCGCTACCTGCTGGCCCGCGGGAAGGGGCACGCGCTCACCCACGCCTACCACGGTGCGACCGGGCCGGCCGGTGGCCGGCGCTGGCCGGTGCCCGGCAGCGTCGCGCTGGCCGCGGCCATCGGCACCTTCATGCTCGGCGGCCTCGTGGTCTCGGTCGCCGACGCCCTCGAGGCCGAGGATCCGTCGCCGTCCCCGCACGCCGGCGCCGGGCGGGCCGTCGGGGGCCGCAACGAAGAAGAACCGCCCCCGGTGCTGGACGACCGGAGGCGGTTCCATCTCCAACGGTGGGGGGACCTCAGCCCGGCGAACCCCACGTAGACCGGCTGTGGCGGACCTCGCGACGGTCAGTTGCTGGTCTGTCCGCGTCGATGTCCGCCCCCATGGTGGGGCCGGAGAGCGGACGCGTCAAGCAACGATCGACCGACAGTCGGTGCTCCGGGCTCAGAGCTCGGGATCGAGCGGGAAACCGTGCTGGACCCCCCAGACGACGGCCTGGGTGCGGCTCACGACGTCCATCTTGCGGTAGGCGCTGCGGATGTAGCTCTTCACCGAGTTGATGCTGAGCCCGCACTCGTCGGCGATGGCGCGGTTGCTCCGGCCCCGGACGATCCGCCCGAGGATGTCCGCCTCGCGGTGGGTCAGCCCGACCTCGCTGCCGAGCCTGGCGCCCTCGTGGGCGGCCCGGACCGCGGCGCTGCTGTCGAGCCGGCCGGACAGCGCCGCGTCGACGACCTCGAGGAAGTCGTGGACCGACGCCGACATCGAGACCGCCGCGTCCGCGCCGCGGTCGAGGGCCGCCAGCCCGAGGTCGGGCCGGAGCTCGTGGGTCACCGCGATCACGACGGCGTCGGTGTTCGAGACCCAGCGGTCGAGGTCGGCGCCGTCACCGCCGTGCAGGCCGATCACGTCGTAGAACACGATGTCCGGCTGCTCGCCGAACCGACCCTCCGTGGTGATCATCAGGTCGCCGTGGCGCCCCCCGACCAGTCCCTCGATGCCCGTGGCGACCACCGACTGGGGCGTCACCACCTGGATCCAGACGTGGAGGGGCAGGACGCCGATGTCGGAGGTGAGGGCCACCGGGAAATGGTCGCCGAGAACAACCATCGCCCGGTACACCCCCAGGCAGGTATCCGTCCGTGGAGTGAGATGGTCCGGAAAGGACCGGCTGGCAGCCCACGGAGATGGGTACGGCGGTCAGCTGAAGATGCTGACGCCACCGGGCCCGACGAGCAGGCCGAGGACGATCAGCACGATCCCGAACAGCACGGAGCCGCGGAAGATGGTCACGATCCCGGCGATGACGAGCACGGCTGCGATGAGGAAGAGCAGAAGAGTCATGGTGAAGGCCTTTCGGTAGTCCCCGCGGGCCCATCCCAGCACCGGGCCCGCCGACCGTCTGCACCCCGCGGGGTGGGACCGGCTCCCCGACCGGGTCAGAAGCCCGACGGCTCCCGCGGTGTGTACGGCGCCTCCAGCGTGCCGATCTCCTCGTCGGTCAGGGCGACGTCCAGCGCCGCCACCGCGTCGGCCAGGTGGTGCGGCTTGGTCGGCCCCACGATCGGA
This sequence comes from uncultured Actinomycetota bacterium, assembly GCA_963713255.1. Lineage (GTDB taxonomy): Bacteria > Actinomycetota > Actinomycetes > Propionibacteriales > Nocardioidaceae > Nocardioides. The sequence continues at coordinate 34,014 of CAVQLC010000011.1, read as the reverse complement.
GCCGTGACGACCGGGTGCTGCAGCACCCACGCCAGCGCGACCTGGGCCATCGGGATCCCGCGGGCCTCGGCCACCTGCTGCACGGCCGCCACGATGGGCGGGTTGCTGTCGTCGACGTACCGCTGCGCGAGCGGGTCGTTCGCGGATCGCTCGGTCTGCTCGCCCCAGGGCCGGGCCAGGCGCCCCTTCGCGAGGGGGCTCCACGGGACGCTGCCCACACCCTGGTCGGCGAGCAGGCCGAACATCTCGCGCTCCTCCTCGCGCTGGAGCAGGCTGTACTGGTTCTGCATGGAGACGAACCTCGTCCAGCCGTTCAGGTCGGCGGCGTGCTGCATCGTGGCGAACTGCCAGGCCCACATCGAGGAGGCCCCGAGGTAGCGGACCTTGCCGGCCTTGACGACGTCGTGGAGTGCCTCCATCGTCTCCTCGACCGGCGTGTCCGGGTCGAAGCGGTGGATCTGGTAGAGGTCGACGTGGTCGGTGCCGAGCCGGCGCAGCGAGGCGTCGATCTGCTCCAGCACGGCCTTGCGGGACAGCCCGCTCCCGCCGGGGCCGTCGTGCATCCGGAACCGCAGCTTGGTGGCGAGGACCACGTCCTCGCGCCGGCTGTAGCGGGTGATGGCGCGCCCGACGATCTCCTCGGAGCTGCCGAACCCGTAGATGTTGGCGGTGTCCCAGAAGGTGATCCCGAGGTCGACCGCCTGCCGGAAGATCGGCTCGGCCGCGGCGTCGTCGAGCGCCCAGCCGTTGAAGCCCTTCGAGGTGTCGCCGAAGCTCATGCAGCCCAGGGCGATCCGGCTGACCATCAGGCCCGACGGGCCGAGGCGGGTGTACTCCATGTGCTGTCTCCTTCGTGGGCGGCGGGCCGTCCGCCCGATTCTGCCGCGACCGGCCGCGACGAGGGGCCGCCGACCGCCGGGTGGCTACCGTGGCGAGCACGTGACCCGACGACCCGGGAGCTCTCGATGCGCGCACCGGCCCGACTGCTCGCCCCCGTGGTGACCGGCGCCCTCCTCCTGGCCGGGTGCAGCGCCGCTGAGCCGGACGCTGCCCCCGCCGGGCCCGCCCCGTCGTCGACCGGGACCGGCGGCACGGCCCCGTCGACCGCGACCGAGGACGCGGTCGAGCCCGACGACGAGACCGAGGGTGAGGAGCCCGAGGAGGCGGAGGAGGCGGCGCAGGCGCCCGCGCGCCCGGTCTCGGTGCTCGGGCTCGCCGAGCAACGGCACCGGGGGGACCGGCTGACGCTGGGGGCGGTGCGCGAGCGGACCGCGGCGTACACGTCGTACGACGTCACGTACCGCAGCCGCAGCACCACCGACCGCGGCGAGGAGTCCTACCGGATCAGCGGGGTCCTCAACGTCCCGACCGGGCGTGGGCCGTTCCCGGCCGTCGTGCTCGCGCACGGCTACATCGACCCGGCGTTCTACGTCCGCGGGCAGGGGATGACGCGCGAGCGCGGCTTCCTCGCGTCCCGGGGCTACGTCGCGCTGCACGTCGACTACCGCAACCACGCGGAGTCCGACGACGACCCGCTCTTCCAGTCCCGGATGCGGCTGGGCTACTCGGCCGACGTCATCAACGCCGTGAAGGCGCTGCGACGCTCGCCCGACGTCCCGGTCGACGACGACCGGGTCGCCCTGTTCGGCCGCTCGATGGGCGGTGGGGTGATCCTCAAGGCGCTGGTCGCCGCCCCCGGCCTGGTGCAGGCCGCCGCGCCGTGGGCGTCGGTGTCCTCGCTGGAGGCGGACAACTACCGGCAGTTCATGCAGGACCCCGAGGACGTCGGCGTGCGCGACGACCTCGAGCGGCGCTACGGAACGCCGGCGCAGAACCCCGGCTTCTGGCGGGAGAACTCCTCGCGGCCCTACTTCGACCGGATCACCGAGCCGGTGCTGATGGTGCACGGCCGCTTCGACGACACCTGTCCCCCACCCTGGGCGGCCGCGACCCAACGCGCCCTCACCCGGGCGGGGGTCGACTCCCAGCTGGCGTGGTACGACGACGGGCACGCGTTCGGACCGGCCTTCGTCGCCGCCATGGACCGCACGGTCCGGTTCTTCGACACCCGGCTGGGCTGAGGACGAGTCGGCGCGGTCCGACGTCAGTCGGCGGGTGCCAGCACGATGTCGAACCGGGTGCGCGACCAGGTGCGGCCCCCGACGTCCCGACCGTCGGGGGTCGGCGTGCCGGCGGGTTGCTCGGCGAACTCCTTGACCAGGGACTCCCGGACGCCGAAGACACTGTCCCGCTCGAGCAACCCGTCGCCGGCCACGAAGATGTGCGTCACCAGCGTGCGGAAGCCGGGTGCCTCGACCCGGAAGTGCAGGTGCGGGGCGCGCAGCGGCGAGCGGCCCGCGGCCCCGAGCATCGCCCCGACCGGGCCGTCGTCCGGGATGGGGTACGCCGTCGGCGTCACCGCCCAGAAGCGGAAGGACCCGTCCTCGGCGCAGACCAGGTGGCCGCGCGCGGCGGTGCGGTCGTCGTCGTACTGGACGTCGTAGAAGCCGGCCTCGTCCGCCTCCCACACGTCGAGGCGGGCGCGCGCGACCGGCGCCCCGGTCGTGTCCCGGACCGTTCCCTCGACCCAGCACGGCTGCCCGGCCGCGCCCGCGGCGATGTCGCCGCCCAGCTCGATGCGCGGCGCGTCGTCGACGAAGAACGGCCCGAGGACGGTCGCCTCGGTCGCGTCGGCGTGTGCCTCGTTGTTGATGGTGACCGTCTGCATCGACGCGCCGAGCACGTCCGAGAGCAGGATGAACTCCTGGCGCCGGTCGTCGGTGAGGTGGCCGACCGCCGTGAGGAACTCGATGCCCCGCTGCCACTCGGCCTCGGTGAGCCGCACCTCCCGGAGGAACGCGTGCAGGTGCCGGACCAGGGACGTCAGGAGCTCCCGGACGCGGGCGTCGGGGGTGTCCGCGAACGACGCGAGCACCCGCGCGACGAGCTCGTCCTCGCGTGCCTGCTGCTCCTCGGCGCTCATCGGGGATCGACCCCCGCCCACGCGCGGCGCAGCAGGTGGTCCAGGTCCGCGCGGGACACCGGGACCGGGTTGCCGGGCGGCACCTGGGGCAGGATCGCCTCGACCGCGTCGGAGATCTGCTCCTCCGCGAGGCCGAGGTCCCTCAGCGATCGGGGCGCGCGCAGCCGCTTCCGGAGGTCCTGGAGCCCGTCGAGGGCGGTGGTCGCGCCCAGCGCGTCGGCCAGACGCCGCTCGGCGGCCGGGGCGCCCGGGGCGTTGAGGGCCAGCACGTACGGCAGCACCACGGCGTGGGTCTGGGCGTGCGGCAGCCCGAACCGACCACCCAGGACGTGGCAGATCTTGTGGTGCAGCCCGGAGCCCGCCGACGCGAAGGCCACCGCGGACAGGTAGGCGCCGTAGAGCGTCTGCTCGCGGCCGGGCAGCGCCGCGGGCTCCGCCACCACCAGCGGCAGCCCGACGCTCAGGGCCCGGGCCCCCTCGGTCGCCCACACCTCGTTGAGCGGGTCGGCACGCGGGCCCCACAGCGAGTCGACGCAGTGGGCCAGGGCGTTGAGCCCCGACGCGACGCTCAGGTCCACGGGCAGGGACGCGGTCAGCGTGGCGTCGTAGACCACGGTCCGGGGGAGCACCCGCCGGTCCACCCCGGTCGTCTTGGCGCGGCCCGCGGTGAGGCCCCACACGTCGGTGCCCTCGCTCCCGGCGTACGTCGTGGGCACGGCCACGACCGGCAGCCCGGAGGTGAGGGCCACGGCCTTCGCCAGTCCGGTCGCCGAACCCCCGCCGATGCTCAGCAGCGCGTCGACCTCGTGGTCGTCGGCTGCCCTCCGAGCCCGCTCCGCCACCTCGACCGGCACGTGCTCGACGACCTCGTCGTGCCACCAGGCGACCGGCACGTCGGCCGCGATGCTCCGGGCGACCGCGGTCGCCCGGGTCGAGGCGATCACCATCACCCGCGCGGACCCGAGCGAGGCGACCTCCTCGGCGACCGCCTCGGCAGCGGCGCCCGGGGCGAACCGCACCCGCTGCCCGAGCGTCTCGTGGACGAACCGCATGCTCACGTCGGGGGAACCCTCACAGCACCTGGGTGCCGTACATCTCGCCCAACGGGTCGGCGATCAGCTCGATCCGGGCCCCGTCGGGGTCGCGGAAGTACACCGACACTCCGCTGTGGATCACGTAGTCGACGCCGGCCTCCTCGAAGCGCCCCACGACCTCCGTCCAACGCTCGGGCTCCATCGAGATCGCCAGGTGGTGCAGGCCACCGAGCACCTCGGCGTACGGCCCCACGTCGAGCCCGGGGAAGTCGAAGAAGGCGAGCAGGTTGCCGTTGCCGATGTCGAAGAAGAAGTGCGACGAGCCCGGGTAGTCGCGGTTGTCGATCAGCTCGGTCAGCGGGAACCCGAGCAGGTCCTGGTAGAACCGCACGGTGCGCTCGACGTCGCTGCTGATCAGCGCGGTGTGGTGCAGCCCGCGGGCGCTCGAGCCCGGACGCTCCCCGGCGGGCCGGAGGTGGGCGGCACGGATGCGGGCGCGTTCCGCCTCGATCGCGGCCTGGTCGGGTCGGACGTCGTTCATGGGGCGCTCCCTGGGCCTGGGTGTGTGTCCCCGAGCGTCCCAGATGCGACCGGGTCCGCGCTCCCTTGCGCTCGCCCCGGTCGGGTGCTTTCCTAGATGGAAGACGCTCCCGGACCCCGAGCGACCCATGCGGCTCCCGTGACCCCCCTGTTGCGGGACAGCGAAGGTGTCCAGGGATGCTGGCTCTCCGTGAGACCCCTGCACCTTCGTGCCGAAGTGGTCCCGCTCGACAGCCTCCCCCGCAACGTCGGGCGGGTCCGCTCCAGCCCCGCGAGCGGGATCGCCGCCGCTCCCTCGACGCAGCACGGCGTGCCCGTCGCGGGGGTCGACGGAGTAGCGTGCGGCGAAGGAGCCCATGGTCCTGGGCCCCACCGCACCCGACCGAGGTGTGACATCACCGGCGACGACGTCGAGCACTCCGAGACGAGCATCCTCGAGTGGTCGCGTGCCCTCGTCGACTCCCAGCCGTCGATCGACGGCGGTCGGATCGGCGACCGGCTCCACCAGGTCTGCGTGGCAGCCGTGGCCGGTCTCGACATGACCGGCGCCGTCGTCAGCCTCCGCGTCTGCCAGCGGCTCGGAGGCCGTCGCGGCCGCCTCCGACGCGGCCAGCACGGGCGCCGCGGAGCTGGAGCTGAGCCTGGGCGAGGGGCCCTCGCGCGACGCGTTCCGTCTGGGCCGACCCGTTCTGGTGGGCGACCTGGACGACGGGCGCGAGGGGTCCTGGGTGGGCTACACCTCGGCAGCGAAGGCACCTGGGCGTCGGATCGGTGTTCGCGTTCCCCTTGCACCTGGGGGGCGCGAGGTTCGGCGTGCTGACGATGTACGGCGACTCCCCGCAACCCCTGGACCGGCTGCGGACCGCGCGGTGCCTGGCCCTGTCCGACCTGGCCACCGAGGCGCTGCTCGCCGGGTCCGGCGCGCGGACCGACGGTCGGCTGGACCCCGACCTCGAGAGCGCCCTCGACTTCCGCAGCGAGATCTACCAGGCCCAGGGCATGGTCATGGTCACCCTCGGGACCGACCTGCCCGACGCGTTGGCGCGGATGCGCGCCCACGCGTTCCACACCGAGCGGACCCTGCTGGAGGTGTCCGTCGACATTTTGGAGGGGCGCCTGGTGCTCCCCGACGAGGAAGCCGCGCCATGATGGTCTTGAGCACGACCGACGCTAAGGAAGCACTGCGATGATCTCCACCGAACGCCTGACGGATCTCTTCGTGGAAGTTGCCGACACCCTGGTAGCCGACTTCGATCTCGTCGAGTTCCTCCACAACCTCGCCGACCATGCCGCCGACATCAGCGGTGCGGACGCGGTCGGCCTGATGCTCGCCGACCACCGCGGCAAGCTGCGCTTCATGGGCGCCTCCAACGAGCAGGGCGAGATGCTCGAGCTCTTCCAGCTCCAGAACTCCGAGGGTCCGTGCCTGGACTGCTACCTCTCCGGGCAGCCCGTCGTCAACGCCGACCTGACGAGCGCCCGCGAGCGGTGGCCGCTCTTCGCCCCGGCCGCCGAGCAGGCCGGCTTCGGCTCGGTGCACGCGTTCCCGATGCGCCTCCGGGACGACACCATCGGCGCCCTCAACCTGTTCGGGAGCGCCCACGACGGGTTCGCCGATCACGAGGTCCGGGTGGTCCAGGCGCTGGCCGACGTCGCGACCATCGCGCTCCTCCAGGAGCGCAGCATCGCGCGCGCCGACGCCCTGACCGAACAGCTCCAGGGGGCGCTGAACAGCCGCATCCTCGTCGAGCAGGCCAAGGGTGCGCTCGCGCAGCAGGAGCACCTCACGCCCGACCAGGCGTTCGACCTGATGAGGACGACGGCGCGGTCCTCGCGGCGCCGCCTGGTCGACGTGGCCGGGGACGTGCTGGCCCGCATCGGCGACCGTCCCTGACGGCCAGGAGCCGCAGACGGGCGCCGTCCCGCCGAGGTGGTCTATGCCTCCCCGGGCCTTGCGTTCCCCTGCATCGCCATTCGTGCGATGCTCGTCGCGGACCCGCTCCCAGACCCTGAGCCACCGCCTGGGACCGTGTCCGGACACGGTTCTGGTGCTTCCCCCTGACGCGCGACGAGGAGATCGAGGTGCCCGACACGTGGGGTTTCGCGTTGCTCCTGGTGGTGTGCCTGCTGGCCGCCACGGTCGTGATCCGACGTCGACGCGCGCTCGACCGCCGTGGCAGCTTCCGCTCCGGGTCGGCCGGCCTACGGGAGCAGGACCAGGCGTGAGCCCCGGTCGGTGACCCCCGGCCCCCACAGGTCGGCCACCGCCGCGAGCGGATGCGTCTCGTGGGTCAGCGAGATCCGGCCGGCCGCGACGTGCTCCAGCACTGCGGTGAGGGCGTCGCGGCGCTGGGCGGGCGTGATCGCGTTGTTGGTGTAGCCCAGGACGCTGGCCGAGCGGCCACGCAGGACGGCGGAGGAGAAGACCGCCTCGTCGCCGGACGCGCCGCCGAGGTTCACCAGGCGCCCGCCCTCCGCGAGGACCCGGGACGCCGCCGTCGCGGCCGCGCCGAACACGGGGTCCAGCACGACGTCCGCCGGGCCGCCCAGGGCGTCGCGCAGCGCGGCGGCCAGGTCGTCGACGTCGGCCGCCAACGGGACGACCGCGTCGGCGCCGGCGGCGCGTGCACGATCGAGGGCGCCCGCCGAGCGGGCGACGGCGACCACCCGGCCCGCACCGAGTGCCCGCGCGGCGCCGATCCCGACCTGTCCCACGGCTCCGCCGCCCCCGAGGACGACCACCCGCTCCCCCGGCGCCAGCCGGGCGCGCCAGGTGAGGGACATCCACGCCGCGACGGCGGACAGCCCGAGGGCGGCGACGAGCGGGTCGGGCACGGCGGTGTCGAGCGGCACCAGGTCGTCGTCCGGCACCGCGCAGCGCTCGGCGTGGCTGCCGTCGCCGGGCGCCATGCCGGCCGACGTGGCGAACCACACCCGGGTCCCGGCCGCGAGGGCCGTCGACGTCTCGACCACGCCGACCCCCTGCACCCCGGGGACGTACGGCACGGCCGGTCGCCCGAAGTACGACGTGCCCGACGCGCACAGCAGGTCCAGCGGCACCAGCGGCGCGGCGGTCACCCGCACCAGGGTCCGGCCCGCCCCCGCCGTGGGATCGGGATGCTCGGCGAGGCGGGGTGGCTCGCCCGGGGTGTGCAGGACAGCGGCGCGCACGGCTCCTCCTGCGTCAGGTGGCGATGTCGGGGTAGGGCAGGGACAGGTGCTTCATCGCCGCCCCATAGGCCCGCTGGTACTCCAGCGGGCCGTGGTCGCGCTCGAACATCGCGATGAACAGCGTCAGCGTGAGGAACGGGTGCGCGCCCATCTCGAACAGCGCGACGTGGTCGTGCTCCTGCAGCGCCCGCCGCTCGTCGTCGGTGAAGGCCAGCCAGGTCGAGCGCTCCTCGGTCGTGCAGTTGAGGATCCGGTTGGCCATCTCCGCCTCCCACCAGGTGACGGTCCCGACCGGGTCGGTGCGGTAGCGCTCGATCAGGTCCGGGTCGCGGTCGACGGTGTAGAGGAACTTGTCGAGGAGGTACTTGCTCATCTCGCTGCTCCTGTCGGGTACCAGGTGAAGTACGCCTCCATGGTGTGGAAGAGGTCGAGGGAGTCCACGTGGTCGGCGGCCACCCCGTCACCGGCCACCCCCATCATCAGCATGAAGTCCATGAACCCGTGCGTGGCGTTGCCGGGCAGGTGCAGGCTCTCGAGGGTCACCTCGGCGAGGCAGCCCTCGAGGTCGCCGGAGCCGATCCACTCCACGGCCTTGCGGTCGAACTCCGGGTCCGGTCCGTGGTCTCCGAACTGCCGTGGGCCGCCGAGCTCGAGGGAGAGGTGGCCCGTGCCGATGATCGCGACGCGCTGGTCCGACGGCCACGACTCGACCATCTCCCGGATCGCCCGTCCGAGCTGCACGAAGCGCTTCGGCTGCGGCAGCGGCGGCGCGAAGATGTTGGTGTAGATCGGCACGATCGGCAGGTCGGCCTCGGGGCGCAGGGTGATGATCGGGCAGGTGATGCTGTGGTCGATGCGCAGCTCGTTGCTGAAGGCCAGGTCGAAGCCCGCGTCCAGGCCGTTGCGCAGGATGTGCGCCGACAGGTCCTCCTCGCCGGCCAGCGTCATCCGCGGCAGCCCGAACTCGCGCTCCTCGTTGAACCAGTTGGCGTCGAAGTACGGCGCCTTGCCGACGAGGAACTGCGGCATGTTGTCCAGCCACAGCTGGTGGAAGTGGTCGCTGCCCACCATCACCAGCACGTCGGGCCGGGCGCGGGTGAGGGTCTCGCGGAAGGTCTCGATCTTGGCGACCCACGCGTCCGCGAACGGTGGCCGGTCGTCGCCGGTCGCGTGGCTCGCGCGGTAGTAGAACGGGTGGTGGGTGGAGGCGATGACCGCGACGACTTCTGCCATGGTGGGTGCTCCTCTGGGTGCGGGGTCAGTCGGTCGGGTGGTCGGGGTCGACGTACACCGCGTGTCGGTCGACGCTGAGGTAGGCGTCCATGGCGATCGGACGGCGCCGCTCCTCGGCGATCTGGCCGAGGAGGCCGGCCGCCCGCGCCAGCAGCGCGAAGCCGCGCAGCAGCTCCACCGGGAGGCCGAGGTCCGCGAGCGCCGCGCCGCAGACGCCCGCGCCGTTGAGCGGCAGTCGGCGGCCCAGGACCTGCTCGTGCACGCGGCCGATCGCCTCGAAGAGCCGCAGATGGGGTCCTCGCAGGCCCTCCTCCTCGGCGATCGCGATCAGCACCGGGGTCCGCGGGTCCTGCACCTTGTGGACCGGGTGCCCCAGCCCGGGGACGAACCGGCGTTCCTCGCGGGTCCGGGTCACCGCCGCCAGGGCGAGCGCGTCCCACCCCGCGTCGTCGGTGGGCAGGTCGCCCTCGTGCCGGGCCAGCACGTCGTGCAGGTAGCCGCCGCAGTCCTCGGTCACCCCGAGGAACCGGGAGCCGCCGCCGAGGAGCCCCGCGGCCAGGGCGCCCTGGAGGGAGTCCGGGGCGGAGAGGTAGGTCAGCCGCGCGGCGATCGCCGTCGGGGTGAAGCCGTGGTCGGCCAGGGCCACCAGCACCGCCTCGAAGACCCGGGTCTCCGACGGCGTCGGCCGGCGCAGCGCCACCAGCCAGAAGGCCAGCTCACCGAACCCCACCCGGCCCATCAGGTCGGCGGTGAGGTCCTGGCCCAGCAGCCGGATCTCGTCGGCGGTCGAGGTGCCGAGCGAGGTCGGGTACGCGCGCGGGTCGTCGTCGGTCATGGCTGCTCCTCCCGTCGGCCTCCCCCGCGCAGACCCGGACGGTCGGCCAGCCAGCGGCGCAGATCGGCACCGTGCTCGTCGAGACCGGGCGGTGGCAGGCGGTAGTCCGCCGGGGTCTCGGAGAAGCGGATGGGGTTGCGGATCGAGGGGACCGCCGCGGCTCCCTCGCCCACGGAGACCACCGGGTCGAGGCCGACCTCCTCGGCGAACGCGACGCCGCCGTCGACGGTGTTGATCGGCCCGCAGGCCACACCGGCGGCGGTCAGGTCGCGGAACCAGTCCATCGCCGGGCGGGTCACCAGCCGCTCGACCAGCAGCGGTCGGAGCAGGTCCCGGTGGGCGGTGCGGTCCTCGTTGCGGACGAAGCGGGGGTCGTCGGCGAGCTCCGGCACGCCGAGCACCTCGACGAGCTTGCGGAACTGTCCCGAGTTGCCGGCCGTGATGATGAGGTCCCGGTCGGCGCACGGCAGCGGCTCGTAGGGGAACAGGCTCGGGTGGCTGTTGCCCATCCGGAACGGCACGACCCCGCCGGCGACGTACGCGCTGGTCTGGTTGACCAGGCCCGAGAGCGCCGACGACATCAGGTTGACCTCGACGTGCTGACCACGGCCCGTCTCGTGGCGGGCATGGACGGCGGCGAGCACGCCGATGGTCGCGTGCATCCCGGCCATGACGTCGAAGACCGAGATGCCGGCGCGGTACGGCCCGCCGTCCGGGTCGCCGGTCAGGCTCATGAGTCCCGACATGGCCTGCACGATGAGGTCGTAGCCGGGCAGCGTCCGGCCCTCGGGGCCCGCTGCCGAAGCCGCTGATCGAGGCGTAGACGACGCGCGGGTTGCCGGCGGCCACCGCGTCGTAGTCGAGGCCGAAGCGAGCCAGGCCGCCGGGCTTGAAGTTCTCCACGACGATGTCGGCGCGCCTGGCGAGCTCCTGGGCCGCCGCCAGGTCGGCCTCGTCCTTGAGGTCCAGGGCGATCGAGCGCTTGTTCCGGTTCACGCCGAGGTAGTACGTCGACACGTCGCCGCGCACCGGCGGCTGCCAGGTCCGGGTGTCGTCGCCACTGGGAGCCTCGACCTTCACCACGTCGGCACCGAGGTCGGCCAGCAGCATGGTCGCGTAGGGACCCGCCAGGATGCGTGAGAAGTCCGCGACCAGCAGCCCCGCCAGCGGGCCGGTGCGCGGAGCGGTGTCGGTCACGGAGTCCTCTCGGTCAAAACGGACAGGTGTCCGTCGTGATCCTCGTGCGGGCTCCCGGAACCCTGTCAAGGCTCTTGACAGGGACCGCGCGGGGCTTCGACAGTGAGACCACGGTCACCTGACCGTCAGACGGACATCCGTCCGAGAGGGCACCTGGAGGAACGATGAGCAACCCCGACGCACCCGCACCGACCGCCGGCCGACCCGTCGTGCTGCGCGGCGGCACCGTGCTCACCATGGACGACCAGCACACCGTGCTCGTCGGCGCGGACGTGCTGGTCGTGGACGACCGGGTCGCCGCCGTCGGCCAGGCCCTCGACGTGCCCGAGGGCACGTGGGAGGTCGACGCGTCGGGCGGCATCGTGATGCCGGGCATGATCGACACGCACCGGCACATGTGGCAGACGGCCATGCGGGGCTACGGCGCCGACTGGACGCTGACCCAGTACTTCGTCTGGTACTACCTCGAGCACGGCCGGACCTTCCGGCCCGAGGACATCTACGCGGGCAACCTCCTGTCCGCGTGGGAGTCGCTGGAGGCGGGCGTCACCACCACCGTCGACTGGTCGCACGGCCTGCAGAGCGTCGACCACGCCGAGGCGGCCGTCGCCGCGCTGGGCGCGGTGCCCGGCCGGTTCGTGCTCGCCTACGGCAACATCCAGGCCGGCCCCTGGGAGTGGACGGCCGACCCGGCGGTGCGCGCGTTCCTCGAGCGGCACCGGGCGGCCGCCGACGACCTCCTCGGCCTGCAGCTGGCCTTCGACGTCACCGGCGACCCGGCGTTCCCCGAGAAGGCCGCCTTCGAGGTGGCCCGTGAGCTCGGCCTGGCCGTCACGACCCACGCCGGGGTCTGGGGGGCCACGAACGACGACGGCATCCGGCTCATGCACGAGAACGGCTTCATGACCCCCCAGAGCATCTACGTGCACGCCGCCACGCTGACCACCGACTCCTACCACCGGATCGCCGCGACCGGCGGCTCGGTCTCGGTGTCGACGGAGTCCGAGCAGAGCGCCGGCCAGGGCTACCCTCCGACCTGGCAGGTGCGGCGCCACGACATCCCCGTGTCGCTGTCCATGGACACCAGCGTGTGGTGGAGCGGCGACCTCTTCTCGGCGATGCGGACCACCCTCGGGGCGGACCGCTCCCGCGAGCACCTCGAGGCACACGCGGCCGGTGAGACCGTGACGCAGGTCCACCTGCGCGCCGAGCAGGTCGTCGACTGGGCGACCCGCGGCGGTGCCGCGGCCCTCGGCCGCGACGACCTCGGCCGGCTCGAGCCCGGCGCCAAGGCCGACGTGGTGCTCCTCAAGAACGACGCCTCGCCGGTGTCCTTCCCCCTGCTCAACCCCTACGGCCAGGTGGCCTTCCAGTCCCAGCGCGCGGACGTCCACACCGTCATCGTCGACGGCCGGGTGGTCAAGCACGAGCACCGCCTGGTCGGAGCGGACCTGGCCGCGGTGCGGCGGACCGTCGAGGCCACCGTCGACTACCTGAAGGCCGAGATCGGCGAGGAGAAGTGGGCCGCCGGCATGAACCCGGCCATGCCCGGCGACGACGAGGTCCTGGACAATCCGTACCAGTACACCGAGTACAAGTCCGACAGCACGCACGGCGCGCGCGGGACCATGTTCGGCGAGCCGGGGTCCGCGGGCTGACGGGTCGCCGGGGCGAGGAGACGACGATGGCAGGGCGCGGCTCGGGACCCGACTTCGTCGAGGCGCTGGCGCGCGGGCTCGACGTGCTGGCCTGCTTCGACCCGCAGCACCGCACGATGAGCCTCACCGAGGTGGCGGCGGCCGCCGGCCTCGCCCGGCCCACCGCGCGACGCCTGCTGCTCACCCTGGAGGAGCTCGGCTTCGTGCGCTCCGAGGCCGGCGGCTTCCAGCTGACGCCGAAGGTGCTGACGCTCGGGATGGCGTACGTCGGCTCGCTGGGGTTGTGGGAGATCGCCCGGCCGCACCTGGAGACGCTGGTCCGGCGCACCGGCGAGTCGTCCTCGATGGCCCAGCTCGACGGCTCGGACATCGTCTACGTGGCGCGGGTCTCGGTGCCGAAGATCATCGCGCTGCGGGTCGACATCGGCACCCGCTTCCCGGCCGCGCAGACCTCGCAGGGCAAGGTGCTGCTCGCCGCGCTCACCCCCGACGAGCTCGTCGCCACCCTGGCCCGGCCGAGCCGGTCCGGGCTCCCGGACTACATCGGCCGGACCGAGGACCAGCTCCGCACCGAGCTCACCAAGGTCAGGGCCCGGGGCTGGGCGCTCGCCGACGAGGAGCTCGCGCCCGGGGTGCGCTCGATCGCGGTGCCCGTCCGGGACGGCGCGGGCGTGGTGCGGGCCGCCATGAACATCACCGTGCACGCCGCGGAGACCTCGACCGATCGGCTGCTGGAGGAGTTCCTCCCGCTGTTGCTGCGGGCCGCGGGGGACGCGAGCGCCGAGTGGGCCCTGTGGCAGTCCCGGCCGCACGTCGCGCTCGACTCAGGGCTCGACGCAGCGGGGGCCACGGGCTCCACCGGCGCGGAGACCTGACGGGTCAGCGGTTCGACGCGCCGTGCGGTCGCAGCAGCAGGTCGACCTGGCTCTCGAGGTGGAGGGCGTCGGGGCGCTCGTGACAGGCCGCCCAGCTGACCTCGGGCGCCAGGTGCGCGAGGGCGTCCGCCGCCCACTGCCGCGCCCGGCGTGGCCCCTCGGCCCGGAGCCGGCGCAGCTGCCCCTCCACCCAGTCCGGGTCCGCCAGCGCCCGGTCCAGGGCTGCCTCGCCGTAGCCGCCGACCGCTCCCTGGCCGGTGCGGTAGACCGACAGCCGCCCGTGCAGCCCCTGCGCCCGGCCGCCCCCGGCGCGCTCCCCCGCCATCCCGACGTACCTGATCAGCTGGGTGTCGGGCTCGCGGAACAGGTAGACGCCGGGCTGCCGCGGCGCCGACCTCCAGGGCGGTCCCGAACGGAGCCCAGTCGGACCACTCGGCCAGGTCCTCCACCGCGGCGTACGCCTCGCGGAGGACGTCGTCGCGGACGCGCTCCCCGATCCAGGCCATCGCCGTCAGACCAGGGCGGGGTCCAGCCGGGCGTAGCGGTGGAACCACGGCTGGGCCTCCTCGAGCTGGGCGGCCAGCTGCAGCAGCAGCCCGTCCGCGCCGAGGCGACCGACGAGCTGGACGCCGAGCGGGAGGCCCGCGCCGGTCCAGTGCAGCGGCACGCTGATCGCGGGGCGTCCGGTCAGGTTCGCGAGCTGGGTGTAGGGCACCCAGCCGATGTTCTCGTCGATGATCTGGTTGAGCATCCCCGACACGGCGAGCAGCTTCCCGGCCCGCGCCCTGGCGACCACGCGAGCAGCCCGCTGGAGCCCGGCGGGGGACGTCAGGGTCCCCACGGCGAGCGGCGGCCTGGCGAGCGTCGGGGTGAGGAACAGGTCGTAGGTCTCGTGGAACCCGGCCAGGGACCGGATGTAGCCGTTGATGTTCGTCAGGGACTGGAACAGCGGGCGCAGCCCGGCCGCCCGACCCAGCTCCGCGGCCGCCAGCGTGTCGGCCTCGAACTGGTGGTCCGGCGAACCCAGACGCCGCTTCACGTCGGTGACCTGCGCGTAGAGCTGGGCGAACCAGATCGTGAGGAAGTCCCGGGCGAGCGCCCCGTCGTCGTACGGCGGCACGACCTCCTCGACGTGGTGACCCAGCTCGCTGAGCAGCGTCGCGGCGGCGTCGACCGCGGCGACCGCCTCGGGGTCCGGGTGGGCGTTGATCGCCGACGAGCACGAGTAGCCGATCCGGAGCGTGCCGGGTGCCCGCGCGATGACCTCGGCGAAGGGCGCCGGCGGCAGCGCGCCCTGGTAGCCGGCGCCCGGGTCCGGACCGATGATCGCGTCCAGGAGGGCGGCGCTGTCCCGCACGGTGCGGGAGAGCACGCCCTGGGTCACCATCCCGAACATCACCTCGCCGGTCTGCGGGCCGTAGGGACCGACGCCGCGGCTGGTCTTGAGACCGACCAGGCCGTTGCAGGCCGCCGGGATCCGCACCGACCCGCCGCCGTCGTTGGCGCCGGCGGCCGGCACGATGCCCGCCGCCACGGCGGCGCCCGAGCCGCCCGACGAACCGCCGGGCGTGTGCCCGGTGTGCCAGGGGTTCCGCGCGGCACCCCACAGCTCGGGCTCGGTGACGCCCTTCGCCCCGAACTCCGGCGTGTTCGTCTTGCCGAACACGACCAGCCCCGCGTCGAGGAAGCGCTGGGTCACCAGCGCGTGCTCGGTGGCGACGTCGGCGGCGAGGGCCCGGCAGCCGTTGGACGTCGGGAAGCCGGCGTACTCCTGCCCGAGGTCCTTCACCAGGAAGGGGACGCCGGCGAACGGCCCGGCGAGGTCCGGGTCCGCCGCCCGGGCGTCCGCGGGCTCGGTCAGCTGGGCCACCACGGCGTTGATCGCCGGGTTGACCGCCGCGGTCCGCTCCCGCGCGAGGGCGAGCAGCTCGACGGCCTTGACCTCCTGCTTCGCGACCAGGCCGGCCAGGGTGGTCGCGTCGGAGGTGAGGTACTCGTTCAGGTCCATCGCCGGAGTCTAGGGAGCGGCCGGTCCCTGACGGGTGGTGGGAGTCGCGGCGTTGCGCGGATTCGCAGACCGGCGCGGCGGCCGCGGATAGCCTGGGCGGCGTGGTGCAGGGGCCTGGCAGCGGGGAGCTCGAGCTCCGGATCCTGGCGACGGTGGACCCGTCGGGGTCCGCGACGACGGTCGTGGCCGAGCACCTCGGGCAGCCGGCCGAGGCGGTCCGCGCGGCGGTCTCCCGTCTGGTGCGCGACGGCCTCGTGGAGTCCGCGGGCGACTCGGTGACGCTGACGGAGGCGGGCCGGCTGGCGGCGGAGCACGCCCGGCGGACGTACCCGGGGTCCGGCCCGGTGCCGGGTCCGGAGCCCACGCTGGACCTGGCCGACGTGGCCCGGTTCCTCGAGGCGAGGTGGCCGCGCGATGCCGAGCGGGCCGCCGCCGAGGAGGCGGCCCGGGACGAGCTGCTCGCCGCGGACGCCGACCGGGACGCGGTGGTGGAGGTGCTGTCGGAGGCGTTCTCCCAGGGCCGGCTCTCGTCCACCGAGCTGGAGCAGCGGACCGGCCGCGCGCTGTCGGCGCGGACCTACGGCGAGCTCGACGACGTGCTGCACGGGCTCGGCGGCCTGCCGCGGGCCGTGCGGAGCCACCCGGTGCGCAAGGTCGTCTTCTGGGTGGCGACCGTGCTCTGCTCGCCGTTCGTGCTGCTCGGCACGCTGCTGTTCGCGTTCGGCTCGGACGTCGGCGACCACGTCGGGGGGTTCGTCTTCCTGGCCGTGCTGCTGCCCGCGCTGTTCCTGCTGCAGCGCTGGGCCTGGCCGCGCCCCGGTCGTTGAGCCGGTGCGCTGAGCGGGCGCGCGGGCCTCAGGCTGCGGTGTGCTGCCGGCCCTGCCAGTAGTTCCAGGCGAGGGTGACCAGGATGGCGCCCACGATCGAGCCGATGATGCCGCTCGGGCGGAGGTCGAGGCCGTCACCGGAGAGCAGGCTGACGAGCAGGCCACCGACGAAGGAGCCGACGAGGCCGGCCACGATCGCGGTGGTCCAGTTGATGCCGTTGCCGCCGGTGCCGAGGATGAGCTGCGCCGCGGCACCCACGAGCATGCCGAACAGGATGATTCCAAGGATGAGCATGGTCTGACCGTAGAGCCTCCGGGCCGCCGGTCCGACGGCGCATCGCCGACCCGGCGGGACCGGGCTCAGTGGGTCAGCGTCTTGAGGGCGATCAGCGCCACGCCGAGCAGGCCCGCGGCCGACACCGAGAGCGCCAGCTTGCCCCCCGTCAGGTCCTCGGCCCGGCCCATCCGCCACCCGACCAGGAACAGCAGGGCGGCGTTGAGGACCAGCGCCAGGTCGAGGGCGAGCGAGGTCTCGACCCCCAGGACGGCTTCGAGGGTCAAGAAGAGCACCGGCACCGCACAGGCCGTCACCAGCGGCCACCCGTCGCTGAGGATCTGTCGGCGCTCCGCGGGTGTGAGGTCGCGGCGGACGACGCTGCGTGCGGCCAGCCAGTGCACGTAGGTCTCGGCCGCGTAGTAGATGAGCAGGGTGCCCAGCAGGATGACGGCGACCCGCGACAGCCGGAACTCGTTGGGTGCGGTGGCCAGGACGGCGCCGCTGATGATCAACCCGTAGAAGTGCGCCGCCGAGCGCCGGTGGACGTCCCCCGTCGGCACGGACTCGGCAGGCGTCACGTCGTTCTCCATCGCGCCAGTCTGTCAGTCGGTGGGTGCGCTCCCGGCCGCGGCACGGGCGTGCAGGTCCTGCTCGTACAGCGAGGCGTTGAGCGTGGCCGCCCCGATGACGAGCCGTCCGGTGAGGTAGAACCAGAACAGGATCGTGGAGACGACGCCCACCACGCCGTACAGCTCGGTGGCGTTGGACCAGCTTGGGGCCGAGGAAGTAGACGGTGAACACGTGGATCGCCTCGACTCCGACCGCGATCAGCAGCCGCGCCCGGGACCAGGCCCGCCCAGCCCTCGCCCTGGTGCGGAAGCCGGCGCGAGGCCAGGAGCCAGAGCGAGAACGGCACCGCGACCACGCCCAACGTGGCGAGGACGCCGAACTGCGGGAGCGCGTCGCGCACCCACCGGGCCGCCGCCATCGACCACGGCGAGAGCCAGCGCCCCACCGGTGAAGGCGAGAGACATGCGCAGCCTGCTCCGGACCCGGGGTGGCGGGATCCCCCAGACCGCGGCGTGGACGAGCACGAGCGTCTTCGCGCCCAGGTAGCCGGTCCACAGGACCAGCCAGGCCCCGACGACCACCAGCCACCAGTTGAGGGTGGCCGACGACTGCGGTCGCCTGCTGCATCATGCCGGCCACCGCCGGGTCGACTCCCTGCGCCTCGAGCCGCTGCTTGAGCGCGTCCACGTCGATGAATCCCAGTGCGCCGTTCGCGAGCAGCGACATCGCCAGGATCCAGAAGAAGATCCGGTACGCCAGGCCGCCGGCCAGGACGGCGGCGGCCACCCGCTTGTCCCGATCGGCCGCCAGGAACCCCACGTCCACGCTGCGATGCGTCGCCCGCGCCTGGTTGGTCCAGTCCACGCCGCGCGCGATGGTCACCTCCGACCAGGCTCGCGCCCGCGCCACGCGACCCGGCGCGGCGGGCGTGGGCGTGGGCGTCTCGGTCGGGTCGGCGGGTTCCGGCTCGGGCAGCACCGCAGGGTCGAGCAACGGGGCACCCCCTCCGGGAACGACGGCACGAGGCAGCTCCGGCCTCGGACCGAGGATTCCACGATTGTGGCCGTCGGTGGGTCAGCCCGCCTCAGCCGGTCGCGCCGAACTGCTCGATGCGGATGACATCGCTGCGGACGCCCGCCTCGCCGAGGAGGCGCGTGGCGTAGCTCGCGAAGCCGACGGAGCCACAGACGTAGGCCCGTTCGACGCCCTCGACGAGCCCGGCGAGCTCGTCCGGGTACGGCGGTGCGGCCACCCGGTCGCCGAGGTTCTCCCGGGTGAGGGCCACGAACGCGCCGGCGTCGAGCAGCTCCGCGGCGTACGGCAGCTCGGCGAAGGTGCGGCCGACCGCCACGAGCCGGAGCAGCCCGGTCAGTCCGTGACCGGCCGCGTGGCGCAGCATCGAGACGAAGGGCACGACCCCGGACCCGCCCGCCAGGCCCACGGCGCGAACCTCCCCGGACCAGGTGAACCAGCCGCCGATCGGTCCGCGCAGCTCGAAGACGTCGCCGGCCTCCGCCACGTCGTGCAGGTGGCCCGACACCTCGCCGCCCGGCAGGCACTCGACCATCAGCTCGACCAGCGGGTCGTCCGGTCCGGAGGCGACCGAGTAGGACCGCTGCGCGGTGTAGCCGTCCGGTGCCCGCAGGCGCACCACGTAGTGCTGCCCGGGCAGGTGGGCGACGCGGTCGGCGACCGCGAGCCGGAGCCGGACCCACCGGTCGCCGATCCGCTCGATCTCGACGACCTCGCCGGTCGTCCACGGTGAACCCGGGTCGCTCACGGATCGCCCTGGTAGCGCTGCTCCAGCCACGGGTCGCCGCGGTCGTGGTAGCCGTTGCGCTCCCAGAACCCGGGCCGGTCCTGGGTGAGCAGCTCCAGCCGGTCGACCCACTTCGCGGACTTCCAGAAGTACAGGTGCGGGACCAGCAGCCGCACCGGGCCGCCGTGCTCCGCGGGCAGCGGCCGGCCGTCGTACTCCCAGACCAGCCAGGCCTTGCCACCGGTGACGTCGGCCAGCGGCAGGTTGGTGGTGTAGCCCGTCTCGCAGTGCGCCATCACGTGGGTCGCGTCGGGCCGGGGACGGGCCAGGTCCAAGCAGCGTGTCCACGCTGACCCCGCTGAAGGTCGTGTCGAGCATCGACCACGTGGTCACGCAGTGGATGTCGCCGAAGTACGTCGACCCGGGCAGCGCGTGCGCCTCGCGCCACGTCCAGGCCCGCGGCCGCTCGACGGCGCCGTCGACGGTGACCGCCCACTCCTCGGGGTCGATCCGTGGCTGGGCCTCGGCGGTCAGCACCGGCCAGTCGCGACCGGTGTCGTACTGCCCGGGCGGCAGCCGGTCCGGCCGCCCTCGCCGCCTGCCGCCGCCGAAGCCCCGGGTCACTGGCACGAGGAGAGCCTGCCACGAACGCGGCCCGCGCAGGCTCGTTGCCACCACCTGGGCCGGGCCCTACTCTCCTCAGCATGGCTGCGACATTCGCCCTCGTCGCGGCGTTCCTCTTCGCACTGGCAGCCACCTTCCAGCAGAAGGGGACCCTGGACCTCCCGACCATCTCGCTGGCCCATCCGATGTCCCTGGTGCGGCTGGCCGGCCAGAGGACCTGGCTGATCGGCACCCTGGTGCTGTTCGCCGGCTACGCGTTCCAGGCCGCGGCGCTCGACCGGGGCCGGCTCTCGGTCATCCAGCCGCTGCTCGTCACGACCGTGGTGTTCGTGCTGCCGCTCGGCTACTTCCTGACGGGCCAGCACGTCGGTCGTCGCGAGGTGATCGGCGCGGCCGTGATCCTGCTCGGCCTCGGTCTCTTCGTGTTCTACGGCGACCCGGCGGGTGGGAGCACGAACGCCTCCAACACCCAGTGGGCGATCACGATCTGCCTGCTGGTGGTGCTGTGCGCAGCGATGCTCGCGCTGGGCAGCGGCGGTGGCCTGTCGAGGAAGGCGGCGTTGTACGGCACGGTGGCAGGCATCCTGTTCGGGCTCTCGTCCTCGCTGACCAAACCCACCCTCGACTACCTCCACGAGAGCGTGGGCACGATGCTCTCCCACTGGGAGTGCTACGCGCTCGCGGTGGCCGCGGTGCTCGGCTTCGTGCTGCAGCAGGTGTCGCTCGGCACCGGTCGGCTGGCGCCCTCGGTCGCGACGGTCTCCGTCGCGAACCCGATCGTCGGCATCCTGATCGGCATCCTGCTGTTCGACGAACGCCTCAGCGAGCCCACCTGGCACATCCTCCTGGCGCTGGTCGGGTTGGCGCTGGCCCTGGGCGGCGCGGTCGTCATCTCGCTCGCGCGCGAGAGTGCCCCAGCCAGCGCCCGACGCCGATGCGTCGGGCACGCCCGTCGCGAAGTCATAGCCGTGATCTACACCGGCGCCCAGGTCCTCTTCTACGCGCTCTGCGCGGCCCTGAGTCCCATGATCCTGGCGGCGACCTTCCTCGTCCTCCGGAGCGAGCGTCCGCGCAGGAACGGGATCGCCTTCCTGAGCGGCTTCGTGATCGGGACGGCCATCGCCTGCGTCGTCGGCCTGGTGCTCGGCGATGCCTTCGTCGAGCGCCTCGACGCGCACGACACCTTCAAGTCGGTCGTGACCCTCGGGCTCGGTCTCGTGCTGATCGCCGTGGGGCTCCAGGCACGGCACGCTCCGCCGCAACCAGAGGCGAGGAGCAGTCGGGCAGCCGCGATCCTCGCCACCCTCGGCAACGTCGGGCCCGCCGCCACGTTCTCCATGGCCGGGCTCCTCGGCTTCGGCGGGCCGAAGCGACTGGTGCTGACGCTTCTCGCCATGACGGCGGTCAGCCAGGCGAGCCTGCGCAACGTCGTGGACCTCACCCTGGTCGCGCTCTACATCGCCGTGGCCACCGTGCTCGTCTCCGTTCCGGTCGTCCTCGTGATCATCGCGGGCGAGCACGCCGCCGAGCTCCTCGGCGTCGCCCAGACCTGGTTGGCCGAGCACGCCACCGTGATCCGCGTGTGGCTCTCCCTGACGGTCGGCGTCGCGCTCGTGATCGACGGGCTGCTGCGGATGCTCGTGTGACGTGACGTCACGAGACGCCGACACGGTGCTCGATCGGCACGGCGTCCGGCCCGCCGCCGCCTACGCTGGGCCGATGGCGGTCGACCGCAGCCGGAGGGGCAGGGCCACGCGCAAGCGCCGGCGCCGGATGGGACTCGTCGAGCACGACCTCACCGACGCCCAGTGGAGCGCCCTCAAGGCCGCGTGGGGCGGCTGTGCCTACTGCGGGACGACGGAGACCCCGCTGCAGCGCGACTGTGTGGTCGCCCTCTCCCGCGGCGGTCGGTACACCCTCGACAACATCGCACCGGCCTGCCCGTCGTGCAACGCCAGCAAGTGCAACGACGAGGTGACCGGCTGGCTGCGGCGCAAGCGCCTCGACGAGCGGTCGTTCCTGCTCCGGCACCTCGAGATCCAGGGGGCACTGGCTTCGCACTTCGCCGCCGACGTGGACCGCGCCGGCGGTTGATGCGCGGCCCTCGATCGGCGCCGGCCGAATTTCCTCGTCAGCGTGGCGGCGTTCCTCCATACTGAGCGGCGTGAAGCGGGGGGCGGAGCGCGGGCGTCGGACGCTGTCGCGCTCGACCTGGGCCGCGGTCGAGGTCTGGTCGCTCACCGCCGTCGCGCACACCATCGCGGGTGGCGCGCTCCCGTCCCTGCCCTGGCTGGCCGGTGTCGCCGTCCTGGTGGTGGCGGCGAGTGCCCTGGTGCTCCGCGCGTCGATGTCGGCGTGGGTGGTGCTGCCGGCGCTGGGCGCCTCCCAGGTGGGACTGCACCTCGCCCTGACCTGGATGCCGCCCGCCACGACACCGCCTGCCTCGATGTCCCACGTCCACGAGATGGGCGCGCACACCTCCACGGTCGGCCTGGCCTCGGCCGGCCTCACGTGGCAGATGCTGGCCGCCCACGTGGCGAGTGCGCTGCTGACGGCGGCGGTGTGGGGGGTACGGCGTCGCGCCGTCGAGACCCTCGAGGTGTCTGGCCCTCCGCGTCCGGTGGTGCCCCCCGACGACGCTCGTCCTCCCCGCCCACCCGGCGCGGCTGCGGGTCGCGCAGCGTCTCTGGCTCGTCGGCAGCCCTCGTCGAGGACCGCCGCGCGGTCTCGCCGCGGCCTGAGCCTGTCGTCCGACGGGTCGGGTCCGCGCGCGACCCTGCCCGATCCACGACAGCCCGAAGGAAGTATCACCATGTCCCTGCGTACCCTGGCGCGCTGGTGCGCCGTCCCCGCGGCCATCTCGCTCACCGTCCTCGGCGTGGCCGCCCCGGCCAGTGCCCACGTCACCATCACCCCGTCCACCACGGCCGCCGGCGCGTTCGCGGTGCTCACCGTCAGCGTTCCCCACGGGTGCGAGGGGTCGCCGACGACCCGGGTCACCATCTCGATGCCCGACGAGATCAACGCCGTGACCCCGACCCGCAACGCCCTGTGGGAGGTGGAGAAGGAGATGGTGGAGCTCGACCCGCCCGTCACGGACAGTCACGGCAACGAGATCACCGAGCGGGTCGCCACCGTCACCTACACGACCGACAACCCGCTCCCGGACGGCTATCGGGACGCCTTCGAGCTGTCGCTGCAGCTCCCCGAGTCCGAAGGCACCACCCTCGTGTTCCCGACCGTGCAGACGTGCGAGGAAGGGGAGTCGGCCTGGATCGAGGTCCCGGCCGCCGGGCAGAGCGAGGACGACCTCGAGCTGCCCGCTCCCGCCGTGACGATCACGGCCGCGGAGGGCGACGGTCACGACGAGGACAGCACCGCCACGGACGCCTCGGTCGAGAGCGAGGACGACGACGACCGACGCCTCCGACGGAGCTCCGCGGACTCCGAAGACTCCGACGCCGTGAGCCTGTGGGCGCTGGGAGCCGGCCTGCTGGGCGTCGCCCTCGGCGGCGCGGCTCTGGTCATGTCCCGACGACGGTCGTGACCTGGCGCCGGCCGCGACCGCGATGGCGTCGGGCGGCCACGCTCGCGGTCGTCGCGGCCGTGGCCGTGCTGGTGGTCGGGACCGCGGCGCCGGCGAACGCGCACGCCACGCTGATCGGCACCGATCCCGCCCAGGGCGCGGTCCTCGACGCGGCACCGGACCGGATCGTGTTCACCTTCGACGAGTCGGTCGTGGGGGTGCCGGACGGGGTACAGGTCTTCGACGCCCGGGGTGCCCCGGTCGCGTCGTCGTCGGCGGTCAGCGGACCCGAGCTCCGGGTCCGGCTGACCGAGCCGGTCGCGGACGGGACGCTGGTGGTGGCGTGGCGGGTCGTCTCCGAGGACGGGCACCCGATCAGCGGCTCGCTGAGCTTCGCGATCGGCGCGCCCAGCGCCACCGTCGCGCCACCCGCGGAGGGAGTGGCCGCCGCCACCGACGTCCCTCGCGCCCTGAGCCTGGCCCGCTGGATCGGCTACACCGGTCTCTTCCTGGCGGTGGGCCTGGTCGCGTTCACGGTGCTGTTCCTCCCGACGGGCCAGCGCTCGGAGCGGTCCCGGAGTCGCCTGGTCCGCACGGCGAGGTGCGCAGCGGCCGTGACGGTGGTGGCCTGGCTGGTCGGTCTCCCGCTCACCGGGCTCTACCAGCTCGGCACCGGCTGGGCCTCGCTCGCTGAGGCCGACCCCTGGACCGCGCTGTCGCGCGCCGAGTACGGCGTGGCCGCGGCGGTGTCCGTCGGCGCCTGCCTGGCCGTCGTGCTGCTCGGGGACGGTCGGCCCGACCGGCGGCGCGGACTCGCCTCGCTGGCCGCGGGCCTGGTCGCGGTCGGCGCCCCCGCCTTCACCGGACACCCGCGGGCGGCCTCGCCGGAAGCCCTGGTCATCGGGACCGACGTGCTCCACCTGGTGGCCGGCTGCGTGTGGTTGGGCGGGCTGGTCGGCCTGGCTCTGACCCTTCCCGACCTCGCGCGCCGCGGCACCGCGGCGGGAGAGGTCCTGGCCCGCTTCTCCGGCGCGGCCGCCGCCATCCTGGTCGCCCTGGTGGCCAGCGGCTCGTTGCTCGCCTGGCGGATCGTCGGCTCGTGGAGCGCCCTGGTCGACACCGGCTACGGACAGCTGCTCCTGGTCAAGGTCGCGGTCGCCGCGGTCGCCGTCCTCCTCGCGGCCTGGAACCGGTATGCGCTCCTCCCTCGACTCCGCGAGGCCGCCGGGTACGCCGACCGTCGCCACGGAGCCCGGCTCGTCGCACGCGCCACCGCGGCCGAGGCCGCGCTCCTGGTCGTCGTGCTCCTCGTGACCGGGTTCCTGGTCAACAAGAGTCCCGGGCCCACCGACGCCCTCGGCAGCACGGCGGACGCCGGTGGGGCGACCACGCAGACGGCGATGCTGGGGCACATCGAGGTGCGGGCGACCATGTCGCCGGGTCGCACGGGCGCCAACACCGTCATCCTCGAGCTGGTCGACCACGACGGCGCACCGGCCGACGGCCAAGCGCCGCCCAAGGTGCGGGTGTCGTCGGACCTGGTCGACCTCGGCACCATCCCCGTGACGTCGGCGGGAGCCGGTCGCTACACCGCCGACCTGGTGCTGCCCGCTCCCGGCGCCTGGGAGGTCCAGGTCTCGCTGCGCATCGGGGAGTTCGACAACCCGGTGGTCACCCTGCCGTTCACCGTCGCCGCCGGCTGAGCGGCCGGGGTCGCTTCGGCGTCGAGCGCGAAGCCGTGCTGGACACCCCACGCGACGGCCTGGCTGCGCGTGGTCACCGGCATCTTCCGGTAGGCGCTGCGGATGTAGCTCTTCACCGAGTTGATGCTGAGCGCGCAGTCCTGGGCGATCTCCCGGTTGGAGCGTCCCCGGACGATCATCGCGACGATCTCCGCCTCGCGCCGGGTGAGACCGGCTTCGAAGCCCGGTCGGGTCTCACCCGTGGCCTCCCGGGACACGGCACACTCGCTCAGGTTCCCTGCCACGGCGGCGTCGATGAGCTCGAGGAAGTCCGCACCGGACGCGCCGATCGGGATGGCCGCCTGCGCGCCGCGGGCCAGCGCCGCCGCCCCCAGGTCGGGACGCAGCGACCGCGTCACCGCGACCACCGTCGACGCGGCGCCCGCGACCAGCGTGTCGAGGTCGGAGCCGTCGGACTCGTGCAACCCGATCACGTCGTAGAAGACGACGTCCGGCGGGCCCGCCAGCGGATCGGTCGTGATGGTCCGACTCCCGCGCCTCCCCTCGACCAGCCCCTGGATGCCGATCGCCACCACGGGCTGGGGCGTGACGATCCCGATCCTGATGACGCTCTCGACGGGCGTCGCACTCATGGCCTTGCCTCCCCCTGGATACGGTCACCGGCTGCTCCTCCGCGGAGACAGCCACGATGCGTAACATTAAACAAAGGTTAGACAAATGATCGGCATTCCGCACGCAGAAAAGCCGCCCACGGTCTCGGGTCCGTCGGCGGCTCCTCCGGCAGGCTCACGGCTCGATGACTCCCCCGTCCGGATCTGCCTGCTCTGGGTCAATCTCGACCCGTTGCGGCGCGAACGTCAACCCTCGGTCTAGACCGCAGGGTCTTCCCGGCTCGAGCGCTGCTCAGCGTGCTCGGTACGACGGACCGAGGGAGGCCAGGTCTGGGAGACCGCCCCGAACCGGGGGGTGCGCCCGGGGCGGTCGGGTCGAGAGGAAACCTGGCCGCCTCACTCCCTCCCCCGGTCGAGCGAGGCGGCCCTGCATCGATTCTGTGTGCGCGCGCGGAGGATCGACACCCTTCTTTGGTCGTCATCCGACGAGCCGTGCGCACGTCGGCAGCAGGCGCCTCAGTGTCGCTTGCGGCGGTCGTGCTGCGACTGGGCGCGCCGCCGCTTCCGCTCCCGCCGCTCGGCACTGCCGGAGTGCGTGCGGGACGCGCCCTCGGTGCCATGGTGCACCGGAGACTTGACCCGCTCCTCCCCCTTGCGCGAGCGCTGGACCAGCACCGCGACGACGAGAACGATCGCCACGACACTGAAGACGGCGATGTACCACATGCTGATCCCCTTCCGACCGGTTGGACCTCGGAGGCCCGGCGGACCGCCCACCTGCCCGGAGACGCTACAGGCCGACGCGACCCGACGTCGGGCTAGTTGATGTCGAACTCGTTGCCCTCGGGATCGGTCAGCGCCACGGCGTAGTGGTCGAGTCCCTCCTCGAGGATGGTGCGCAGCCGGGTCGCCCCCAGGGCGACCAGCCGCGCCGCCTCGGCCTCGACCCGCTCGCGTCGCACGTCGAGCGATGACCCCCGGCCGCCGCTCGCGTTCACGTCGATGTGGAGGCGGTTCTTGATCGACTTCTGCTCGGGGACGACCTGGAACCAGATCCGCGGCCCCTCGCCGTTCGGGTCCTCGATGACGTCGGCGCCGATCCCCAGCTCGTGCTCGGGCACCCCGATCGACCGGTAGAAGTCGTCCCACGTGGCGAAGCCGGGCGGCGGAGGCGCGACCACGTAGTGCAAGGCCGCGGCCCAGAAGTGCGCGAGCGGCTCGGGCGAGGTGCAGTCGATCACCAGCTGGTACGACACGGCCATCCGACACCTCCGGGAACGTTCGGTGCCGAGCAGCCTGGCAGGCCCCGAGGTCCGGACGGCGGCCGGGTCGTCGGGCCCGGCGTCCGGTCAGACGCGCTGCCGCGTCTCGGCCGCCGCCTTGAGCCTGGCCAGGGTCGTGGTCATGCCGGCGCGCAGGTCGTCGTCGCGGTCCTGGCTCCCGGTCCACTTCATCGTCAGCCAGGTCATCGCCTTGCCCAGCGGGCGTTCCGCGTCGAAGGACTCGGTCACCCGGGTCCCGGTCGGCGTCGGCTCGAAGACGTAGCGCCAGG
The DNA here is from genome assembly GCA_963713255.1 of uncultured Actinomycetota bacterium. Lineage (GTDB taxonomy): Bacteria > Actinomycetota > Actinomycetes > Propionibacteriales > Nocardioidaceae > Nocardioides. The sequence continues at coordinate 7,031 of CAVQLC010000011.1, read as the reverse complement.
TGTAGGAGCCGACGCCGGGTCCGCTGCGGTTGAACGCGAACTCGCGTCCGGGATCGGCGACGGTCACCACGGGCGTGTTGGACCACGCGGGCCCCCGGCCGCCCTTGTTCCTGGCCTTGAACCGGGCGCCGACCACGGGGCCGGTCGCCCCCTTGGCCCACGTGCAGCGGACGCACTCGGGACTCCACTCACCCATCCGCGTGATGTCGGAGACGAGCTCGTAGACGTGCTCGGGTGGGGCGGCGATGTCGACGGAGACGGAGTCGTGTGCCTTCCGGTCCTTCATGGCGGTTCCTCCTCGGGCCCCGAGCCTGGTGATGGGTTGACGGCGACAATCTGTCACTGACAGACTCATCTGTCAATGACAGATTCGCAGTCGTCGAGGACCTCGGCTCGCCGTACCGTCGTGGTGCGCGAGATCCTCGACGCCGCCTGGGAGCTGATGGCGCGGGAGGGTGTCGCCGAGGTGAGCGTCCGGGAGGTCGCGCGCTCGGTCGGACTGCGTCAGCAGTCGCTGACCTACTACTTCCCCACCAAGCACGCGTTGCTCGACGCCCTCTTCGCGGACGGTTTCACCGACCTGGGTCGGGTCTTCGCGCGGCTGCCGGTCAACGACGACAGCGTCGAGGCGGTCGGCGACCTCGCGGTCGCGGTCGTCGAGTACTGCGTGGCGAACCCGGCCCGGTACCACCTGATGTTCCAGCGGACCATCCCCGGCTTCCGGCCCACCGACGAGAGCCACCGCGTCGCCCTCACCGTGCTGGGTGCGCTCATGGTGCGCCTCGACGCGGCCGGCGTCACCGAGCCCGGCGACGTGGCCCTGGTCCGCGCCCTCATCAGCGGGCTGGCCGCGGAGCAGACGGCCAACGACCCGGGGGGCCGGCTCTTCGCCGAGCAGACCCGTCGGGGGATCCGCACCCTCGTGACCGCCGCCCTCGCGCGCGCCGGATGACGACGCCCCGCCGCCTGCCTCGCTAAACTCCGACGGCGCGGCGGGTCCGACCGCCGGCACGGAGCAGCAGACCCGAGAGGGCGACATGAGCAGCGGCCCAGACGAAGGTGCGGATCCGCAGGGCTCCGGGAGCCGGCGGCTGATGGTGCTGCTGGCCGCGGCCATGTTCGTGCTCGTGGTCGACACGTCGTTGATGAACGTGTCGATCTCCGCGGTCATCGAGGACCTGGACACGACCGCCAGCGGCGTGCAGTCCGCCATCGCGCTGGAGGCGCTGGTCTCGGCCGCCTTCATCCTGATCAACAGCAAGGTCGGCGACCTGATCGGCCGCAAGCGGGCCTACGTCCTGGGGTTGCTCGCGTACGCCGTCGGGGCGTTGGCCATGACGCTGTCCCAGAGCCTCACCGCGATCATCCTCTTCTGGGCGATCATCGGCGGGCTCGGGGCCTCGCTGCTGCTGCCGGCGATGCAGTCGCTGATCCACGGCAACTTCGCGGGAGCCGCCCAGAAGCAGGCGTACGCGCTGGTCGGTGCGGCCGCGGCCATCGCCGCCGCGATCGGCCCCCTGCTGGGAGGGTTCGTGACGACGTACCTGTCGTGGCGTGTGGGATTCGCGCTGGAGGTCGTCATCATCGCGATCGTCCTCCTCCAGATCGGCCTGGTCCGTGACGTGCCGTACACCGGCTCCCGCCAGGTCGACGTGGTCGGCGCGATCCTGTCGGTCGTCGGCATGGGCGGGGTCGTCCTCGGCATCCTCGTGTGGCAGGAGGGCGGGGAGCTCGTCGGTCTGCTCATGGTCGTCGGTGCCGTGGCCCTCGTGGTCCTGGCGCGGTGGCTGATCCGGCGCAAGCGCGCGGGAAAGGTGACCCTGCTCGACCCGGACCTGTTCCGGCACCCGAACTTCACCGCCGGGGTCTCGGGGCAGATGCTCCAGCAGATCACCCTGGGCGGGGCCATGATCGCCCTCCCGCTGTTCTTCCAGATGACGCTCGAGTACAACGCGCTGGAGGCCGGCCTGTCGCTCGCTCCCCTGTCGCTCACCATGTTCGCGGCCGCCATGGTCGCCGGGAGGAGGGCCGGCGCCCGGCGACCCGCCGCGATCATCCGCACCGGCTTCCTGCTGACCAGCATCGGGATCGCGATCATCATCCCCTTCGTCCCCCGTGTGGAGAGCGGTTGGTACCTCGTGGTCCCGCTCGTCGTCACGGGCTGCGGGCTGGGCCTGCTGGTGTCGCAGCTGAACAACTACACCCTCGCCCCCGTCGAGGAGGAGCGGATCAGCGAGGCCGCCGGGGTGAACTCGGCCGCGGGCTCCTTCGGGCTCTCGTTCGGCCTGGCCATGTCGGGTGGCCTGATGCTGGCCGCCTTGTCGATCAGCTTCACCCAGATGACCGAGAACAGCCAGGTCATCCCGCCCGCCGAGCAGCAGCAGATCGCGGCCGCCCTGGAGGAGGACGCCGAGGTCATGAGCAACACCCAGCTGGCCGAGCAGATCACCGGGCAGCCCGTGGCCGTCGAGGCCGAGGTCGTGGCCATCAACAACGACGCCCGCAACCTCTCGCTGCAGATCGCCCTGCTGGTGCCGCTGCTCGCCGGGCTGCTCGGACTCGGCAACTCCTTCCGGATGCTGCGGCTGCCCGACCGGAAGCCGTCGGCCTCGCTCGACGGGATGGACTTCGGCTGACCCGAGCGCCGAGACCGGCGTCGGACGCGTCAGCGCCCGGACATGTGCCCGCTCGGGTCGAGCTGCTCCAGGAGCTTCGTCATGATGCCGTCGAGCTGACCCACCTGCTCGGGGGTCAAGGCATCGATGACGTGACGGCGCACGTTCGCGACGTGGCCGGGGGCCGCGGCCACGATCGCGGCCGAGCCCAGGGCCGTGAGCTGCGCGTTGGTCGCCCGACCGTCCTCCGGGCAGGGGAAGCGGCGGACCAGGTCGCGGTCCTCGAGCCGGCGTACGACGTGGGAGAGCCGCGGCAGCGTGGCGTTGGTGCGCTGCGCGAGCGCGGTCATCCGCAGGGTGGTCTCGGGGGCCTCCGAGAGCATGGCGAGGACGAAGTACTCGAAGTGGGTCAGTCCGCTGTCCCGGCGCAGCTGGGTGTCCAGCACCCCGGGGAGGAGCTCCACGACGGCGACCAGCTTGATCCAGGCCGCGAGCTGCTCGTCGTCCAACCAGCGTGTGTCCATGACCGCCAGTCTACCCGGTTACTTGACAGGACAACTAAAGCGCTTTCGTCAGTGGTCTGGAGCGGGCCCCCGGTCACGCCTCGTTGGTGGTAGATCTTCACGCGTACGGGGTGGCCGGCCGCGGCGAATCACCGGCGCGGACGAACCTGACCGTCCACCATCGCGTTACAGGGGTTGAACCGACGCGCGGGGGGTGACCATGAGCATCGACGAGGACTTCGCCGAGTTCGTCAATGCTCGCTGGGGGTCGCTCTACCGGCTTGCCTATCTGCTCACGGCATCGCCCGCGAGCGCGGAGGACCTGTTGCAGACCACCCTGGAGAAGGCCTACATGAACTGGTCGCGCATCGGCCGGATGGAGTACGCCGAGGCGTACGTGCGCCGGATGCTCGCCAACACGCTGGTGTCGAGCAGACGGAGGAAGTGGCACGGCGAGCTGCCGTGGTCCGAGCCGCCCGAGACGGGCGTCGACTCCGACGAGCTGCCGGTCCTGGACCGGCACCTGCTCTGGCCCCTCGTGTGCGCGCTGCCGACGCGGCAGCGGGCAGTGATCGTGCTGCGCTACTACGAGGACCTGAGCGAGGCGCAGATCGCCGACGTCCTCGGCTGCGCGCCGGGCACCGTGAAGTCGCAGTCGTCCGCGGCGGTCCGGGCGCTGCGCCGGGCCCTGGCCGCCACCGGCATCGGCGAGGCGGTGGGCGAGTCATGAGTCTCGACGGGCAGCTGAGAGCTGCGCTCAACCAGGAGGCCGACATGCTGAACGCACCGGCGCCCGACATGGACCGGCTGATCAGCGGCGGCAGGGCGCGCCGGCGCCGCCGCACCCTGGCCCGGACCGGCATCGCCGCGGCCCTGGTGGCGGTGCTCGTCGGCGGGGGGGCGTACGGCGTGATGCAGATCGACTCCGGGACCGCGGTCGAGCCCGCCCAGCCGCCGTCCACGACGACGACCCCGGAGACCTTCCGGGACCTTGACGGAGACCCGCTCGAGCCGGGCACGTACCGCGTGGCCGTCGGCGCCGATGCGAGCGGCGTCGCGATCGGCGCCGACCTCACCTTCGACGACGAGGCGTGGAATGCCAACGACTTCCCGGTGCTGCTCAAGGCGGGGCGCTATGGCGGGGTGGCCGTCTACCAGCCCGCCGCGCTCGCCGCCGGCGACGGCTGCAGCAACGAGAAACCGAACCGGGACGTGGCCGACTCGCCCCAGGCGCTCGCGGAACAGCTGGCCCTACTCCCACAGAGCACCGTCGCGCAGCCACCGGCACCGGCGCAGGCGTTCGGCCGCGACGCCGTCCACCTGCGGCTGAGGATCGACAACGACTGCGGGACCAGCCGCTACTACCGCGTCGCCGAATCGGAGCTGGGCGCACAGCACGGCATCAGCGTACAACTTCGCCACGAAGGAGGTCGTCATCGACTTCTGGGTCGTCGACGTCGACGGTGCTCCGGTCGTGGTCGACGTGTGGCACGAGGCGGGCGCCACGACCGAGCTGCTGGACGGGATCGCGCTCGTTCGCGACTCGATCACCTTCACGCGTTGAGTCCGGCCGCAGACAGCCGCTGGACCGCGCGGGCCTCGGCGGTCGACGATGCTGGCGTGCAGGCAGCCGACGCGACGCAGGGATGGTTCAGCCGGCCGACGGCCCGTGCCTGGGTCGGTGCCTCCGGTCCCGTCGGGGCGCGGGCCTTCCACCGGGGCCTGCCGGCCTACGCGCCGACCCCGTTGGTGAGCCTCCCCGACCTGGCGGCCTCGCTCGGCGTGGCTGAGCTCCTGGTCAAGGACGAGTCCTCGCGGCTGGGGCTCCCGGCGTTCAAGGTCCTCGGCGCCTCCTGGGCGGTGGCCCGGCTCGTCGCCGGGCTCACCGGGGCGACCACCGACCTGCCCTCCCTACGGCGGGCCGCAGCCGGGTCGGGCCTGCGGCTGGTGACCGCCACCGACGGGAACCACGGTCGCGCCGTGGCCCACATGGCAGCCCTGCTCGGGCTGCCGGCCACCGTCTTCGTGCCGGACGTCATGACCGCGGCGGCGGCGGAGGCCATCGCCGGGGAGGGCGCCGACGTGGTCCGGACCGACGCCGACTACGACGCCGCGGTCGTCGCCGCGGCCGGGTACGCCGCCGAGCACCCGGACCGGCGACTGGTGCAGGACACGGCCTGGCCCGGCTACGAGCAGGTCCCGGCCTGGATCGTCGAGGGCTACGACACGATGCTCGAGGAGGTCGACGAGCAGCTCGGCGTAGCGCCGGACCTCGTCGCCGTCCCCGTGGGAGTCGGATCGCTGGCCCAGGCGGTCGTCAGCCACTACCGCCGCTCCGGCTCACCACACCCGGCGCTGCTGTCGGTGGAGCCGGACTCGGCCGCCTGCGTCCTGGCGAGCCTGGCCGCCGGCGTCCCGGTCACGGTCGCCACGGGGACGACCGTCATGGCAGGGCTGAACTGCGGCACCGTCTCGACCTCGGCCTGGCCGGTGCTGCAGGCAGGTTGCGACGCCGCGGTCACGGTCAGCGATGCCGAGGCACTACGCGCCGTCGAGGACCTGGGCCGCCTCGGAGTCTCGTCGGGAGCCTCCGGCGCCGCGACCCTGGCCGGCGTGCGGGCCGCCCTCGCCGTGCCAGAGCGACGGGACGCACTGGGTCTCGACGGTGGGTCGAGGGTCGTCATCCTCAGCACCGAGGCTGCTCGCCGATGACGGAACCGGCGTAACACGGGCGAGACCGGTGTCGAGTCCGTCGGCCGGACGCCGACGCGACGCGTCGCGTTCGCCGGGCAGTCACTCACGCGCGGGACCATCGGGCCATGACCACCTCAGCCTTCGAGCACGACGCGGACGAACCCGGGATCGGCTCCGGTGCGGACCAGGACTCCTGGCGGCTGGACGACGAGGCCATCGACGAGGACGACGCCCTGGATGCCGAACGGTTCTGGACCCAGGGCGACGACGAGTCGGTCCTCTGACGCGCGGTGCTCCGGTCCGCCGGCACCGGTGCCGCACGCGACGTCGAGCCCTCGAGCGGGCGCGAGCTCAGAGGGCTTCCGGGTCCGCGCCCCGCACGGCGCGTCCCCCGTCCACCGGCAGCACCGCCCCGTTGACGAAGCCGGCGGCCGGCGACAGCAGGAACGCGACCACGTCCGCGACCTCCTCGCCGGTCCCCGCCCGTCCCAGGGGATGCAGGGTCGCCAGCTCGGCGTCCACCCCGGGATGCTCGGCCCGGTAGGCGTCGAGGCGAGCGGTCCCGATCGAGCCGAGCGCCACGGCGTTGGTGCGGATCCCGCTCGGTCCGTGGTCGACGGCGAGCGCGCGCGTGAGTCCCTCGACCGCGGCCTTGGCCGTCGCGTACGGGAGGGCTCCGCGCACCGGACGCTGCGCCTGGTGGGACGAGACGTTGACGATGGCTCCGGCGCGGGAGCGCGCCAGGTAGTGGTTGACGGCCGTGTGGCACCCGGTCACGGCCAGCGCGAGGTTCGCGGCGATCACGTCGAGGATCGCGCGTGCACCGTCCGCCTCCATGGTGGCGTCCCGGAAGATCGCCGCGTTGTTCACCCACCCCGACAGCGCGCCCGCGCGTTCGGCGGTCTCCGCGGCCCGGACGGTCACGTCGGGGTCGCGGGCATCCCCGACCACGAGCGCGACCCTCTCCGGCACCGGGTCGAGCCGTTCGGCGACGTCGATCACGACGACGTGCCCGTCGCGGGCGAGGCGCTCGACGATCGCGCGCCCCACGCCGGCGGCGCCGCCCGTGACGACGAACGACGGAAGGTCGGACATCGGCCTCCTCATCGACGCCGGGATGGCAGGACTCGTAGCGCGCGGCCCGGGGGACCGTCCTGGTCAGCCCATCCAAGCCCGCGCGGCGCCCGCTGACAACGCTGCCGCCGACGCGAGTCCGGCG